>JAZNYM010000041.1:0-8290 GCA_045594385.1 Bacteroidaceae bacterium | reverse complement strand
AATCTTTTCAAGTGTGATACCTCGGCAAAGGGAATCGACAAGTTTTTCTCTTTTACCCTCCATACATATCCTTAATACGAACATGCACGGAGCCTGTACTACAATTTCTGTCTATGAAAATCTGTCAAAGAACTCTTTCTTCCTTAGCGCAAAAAAACATCCTCCATGATGACTCGTAGGAGGTGTTCCTGTTTTGCGAGTGCAAAGGTAAGACTTTTCTACAAACCGGCAAAGGGTTGGGAAAGATTTTTTAAGAAAATGACGAAAAAAGCGCAGGGAGGGCAACGAAAATGGGGAAGGAGGAAGGATATACCTTATTTATTATATATAGGAAGGAGAACATGTATACACACAAACACACATCTGACACATAAATTTGGAGTCTTCAACTTACCAAACAATCCTCTTACATAAAGAACGAGGGCACCGCCTGGCGCCCTCGTTCTTATTTTACAATCTTTATTCGTCTTTAATCAGATTCATCTTGGTGGAAATCTCTTTTTGGTCAATAACCTGTCTCAGATTAAAACGTTTCTTTTGGGTTATATAACCGCCTTTCTCACACGAGATCTCAATCTGGACATTTCCAGAATTATTATATGTAAGACCCTTTATGTCAAATGTCTCTGTTGACTCATAAGGAGTTGATCCCAAGAATGTCTGGTTTGTGTTCTTTACGGCAGGAGTAGAAGACACGACTCTCCAATAGATATCTGCTCCCTTGGGATTTGATTCAACATACCATCTGATAACAGTGCTTTCCAAAGCCGTGTTACCTGCACCTGCAACTTGCTTATTACCCTCTAATGCGGGAGAATCGGCCTTATTCAAGAAGAAAGCAATTCTGTCCCAGTCTACATCTTCCAATGCATTTGCGTATGCGGCATTGATAACTTCCGAGGCTACAGTGAATTTTGTTGCAGAAGCATTTCTATTGGCCCTACCGATAACAACAGTGTTTGGATAAACCAGGTTTCTATTATTATCATATACTTCTATACTCATTTTGACCGTTGCAGACCATCCTATGCCTGAGAGCCAATTTACAACATAATTATCTATCCTCACCTGCATCATATAGTCGGTAGAAACATCTGCATCAAGGTTAAAGCCCATTGTTCTCATGTACCTACGCATACTTTCTGATACGAAAGACTTTATTTCAGGCTCAACCGAAACGCTCGGCAAATAGATAGGATTTGCATCGTATTTCTGGAGGATTTGAGGATTTTCCCTACCATCTCTCACATTCAGGCGAATGCCATACTCCAAATTAACATACTTGTTACTTTGAGGCACCGAAACCATGGCCAAATTAACCGTCTTGGGAGACACCGGTACACTTACCATTGATGTCCCACAAGACATCATGGCGAAAAGAATCAACGAACAATAAAATAACGCAATTAACTTTTTCATATGAATATCTATTAAATGTGTAATCTACCTATCCTTTATATCTTAATCATTTGTCTTCAACCTTATGGCCTTTCCACTCACCGTGGTTTTGAAGATTACCGTGTTATTGTCTTGCTGAGCCACATTAGTAGAAACTACCGGTTCTATAATACCATCTGCTCCCATCTCGTTAGAGATATTGATTAGACGATATACCGCCAATTTACGTGCGAAGTCCTCCGGATTACTAAAACCGGCATTTGCATGGTCGTTATGCAAATATCCAACTTTAAAGATACCTTTGAACTTAGTCATGATTTGTCCCTTTTTAGTTTTTTTATAACTAACCTCACATTCTCCATTTTCATCTATAATCTTAACTCCACCAGACGTCTCTTTGTAAATGATGGATGCCTCTGCGGTAATCCTGTCAAGGACTTCGTAATCCTTTCTTTCCAAATTTAATTCTGAGAGGCCTACAGTATTAACAGTATTTACAGCCATCGGCAACACCAATGCTTTTTTGCCGAAGCATGAAGACAGGGTCATGACAACCACAAACGACATCAAAACTGCGGCCAAGTTAACATACTTTTTCATATACTTATTTTTTTCAGTTCCCTACTCTATTAGCGGATTTTCGGTTTACTCCGTTGTCCAATTACCATAGTTCATAATACACACATAAAAAAAACGCGGACAACACTGATACCCATAACCATCTAATTCACAAGTGAAATGCAACATCTACATTCCTTTTCTTAGGCTTGAATAACAAATAACGCTTTTCCCATAGACCTAAAATGCATGTATCTAATCCATTTGGTGTTACTCCATAGACTACCCGTGTTTCTTTATAAACTAAACTAAAAACTCTATGCTTAATTCTGTTCACTCAAATACGGTTCTACTTCAGCAAGGTGGTTGTTAAGTCAAACATCCACAACACAATTATCAGAGCCTTCCGCTTCTACACAATGGGGTTCTCATAGGCGAATACATATACCTCGCTTTTGGCTCCTGCAAGCAATTAATTCCGTAAGGTAATGACATAAAACAAAAAGCGTGGAGCCAGTCCTGCTGCCCGTTCCACGTTCTGAAGGCTCTCGCATTGCCCAATCCGTCTGAAACGAGCAACGCTGAAAGCCCCACACCGATGTATATTAATTACCGATGCCTGCGACGCCATTATAGCACACAGCACATACGATGCATATAAACATCACGTAGAGCGTTTCCCGTTGCTTTGTTTTCGACGGATTTTAGAACTTGCGAGATTCTCAGAACGTCAAAACCAAAGCGTACAGTAACGCCTTTTTATATTTATGTGCCCAACCCACCATCTGCCCATTGGGGGCTTTCAGCATGAGTGAAGCGATGCAAAGTTAATAATATTTCACCTAAAACACAACCATTTCCTAAAAATTATTGGAAACGGCACTACAAAGCGGATGCTACGGATGCGGCACGCCGTCCCACCCCTAAAAAAACGTCGCAATGTGGATTGCTATCCTTAAAGGCTAGAAAAAAGAAAGGAAGAGAGGAGAGGGCTTTTGCTCCTACCGAGGACGAGGGCGTGACAATACTATAGTCAAGGGTGTGACAATACTAAGGACGAAAATGTGTGTTCAGGAAGATGCATCGGGGCCGTTAAAAGCAAGGAGAGCGAACCCTCTGTCGGACTCGCTCTCCTATCTTCCTGTTATTCTTAAAAATGCAGTATTATGCCAATGCGCATCTCTTGGTATAGTCTTCCTTCACTTCCTCATAGAACCGGGCCAAAGAAGTCTGCACATACGGAGCGAGCCAGAAATAGCCTATTCCAAGAGTGAAGATGCACAAGATGCCCCAGCCAATAAAGGTGAGGTAAAGCCACAGCAGGTCCATCTTGTGGCCATCCATCATCTTCATGCTGAGTTCGATAGCCTCGTTGTTCTTCATCTCGGGATTATCGTACAGGACGAAGCTGGTCATGGAATAGGAAAGAGCCTTGATGATACCGGGAACAATGAGCAGCAAGGTCCAAAGGAATGTATACACCTGCATGAGCAGAATGGTGGTGAAGATGCGGGAGAAGTCCTTGTAACCATCGAACATACGGGAAACATTGAATGGATCTTCTGCTCCACGGGAGTTGGCAAGGAATGCAACGGCATATCCCCATCCCAAAGGAAGGAGAAGCAAGGAAGCAAGTGTCCCCAAACCTTCCTGGACATACTCAAGTCCTCCTACGATAGCAGAGAACGCCCACACAACTAAACAATAAACAAAGGTAAACATTGCGGCTTCCGCCCAACGACCGCTCAAAGCGTTACGGGCTGCAGAACGGATTTCTGATGCTGAGTTAATCATAATTAAGTTATCTTATGGTTAGATTGTTATTCTGCCATATCTGGATATATGATGCAAAGGTATTGATTATTTTGCTAAATCGTACACAAGCGGCCGGAAAAATTGCATCTTCATGTCATTCCACCCACACGGCAGTGCCACTACAGGTGACCATGAGCATGGAACCGCTTCCGCCGATGGATTCGTAATCCAGTGAGACACTGAGTATGGCGTTGGCACCAAGAGCCTTGGCACGCTCGGTCATTTCCGCCAGGGCCTCGTCCTTGGCGCGGGCGAGGACTTCTTCATAGGACTTGGCACGTCCGCCCACTATGTCGCGGATGGAGGCGAAGAAGTCGCGCACCACGTTCATGCCGAAAATAGTTTCTCCGGTCACCACGCCCAGGTAGCGTGAAACCTGCTTTCCCTCGATGTTGGGTGTTGTTGTGATAATCATATTGCTTAGAGTGTTTAAAAATGAAATATATTCCTATGAGCAACGCCTCGTGTTGCGAGGGCTATCGCCTCACGTTGTGATGGACAATGCCTCGTGATGCGATGGGCCTCGCCTCACGTTGCGTGCCTTGATGCGTCGTATTGTGTTGCCACCTCCTCCATGGAGATACCAAGAGTATCCATTAGGGCAAAGACCTCGGGCAACTGCTCCTTGAAGAACTCTGTACGGCGCATGGCATAAACCCTTTCGCGTGCTCCTGGCATAACAAATACGCCAAGTCCGCGACGGGAAGCCACCACCTCGTTCTGTTGCAGGTATTCAAAGGTGCGGGTGACGGTATTTACGTTTACCTCCACCTCTGCCGCAAACTCGCGAACCGAGGGGAGACGCTCGTCCTCACCATATTCCCCAAGGAGTATCCTGTTGCAGATATGGTCGGCAATTTGCAGATATATCGGTTTCTGATTCTTGAATTCCATAAGCGCAGGTATTAGGGGTTGCGACGGGTGGTAATCTGTGCCTTGCAATACATGCGATAGGTGCAACGCCACATGAGGAACAAAAGTCCAGCAAGGAACACATTAAGGATAAGAACGAGGCACCAGGAGGGAACATTCTCAAAGAAACCGTAAGTTCTATAGAAAAAGCCTGCCACATCCCATGAGCAGATAGCAGCAAAAGCAGCACATGCTGATATGAGCACTATCAGCAACAACCATGCCAAGATGTAGAACAAAATGGTATAGGCAATGTTATGTCGGTATTTCCAGGCATTGAAAAGCGGATAGACAGACATGCCCAATAATGAAGACAGTATTATTGCCACATAAGCCCCAAGATGGAAACTCTCGTCAAACACCATGGACGTTGGCAAGGTCCTATAGAAGTTATTGCACACCTTTGACGTCAGGGACACGTATTCATAGTCGCCAAAATTGAATGTTACCGCCACAAGTATGGCATTCAATATCTCGGCCAGTGCCACCGACATCAGAAACCACACATGCGCTCCCACCAGCACCACGAAGGCATGCCACAGAAAACGCTCGATATTAGAGGCTGGCAGAGTGAGTTCTGCAATCCTGCCCTGACGGCTCCTGAGATTATGAAACATAAAACCGAGGACCACCGTTAGAGCAATGCTGGAAAAGACAGAGATGAATACAGATATGATCTCCAGGTCACCCAGGAACGAAGAATAGGGTTTGCCCACTCCATCGGAATCCATAACCTTTTCCAGAAGTTCTATGGCATGATAAAACAGCACCGGCAAAATGGAGCATGCTGCTATTGCCATAGCCATCTTGTTGTAAAAGGCACGGTTGATGGTGAGGTCCCAACGTGCCACGGCACAGAAACGTCTTATATCGAAGTTTTTCATTGTTGCAAAGAGTTATGGGTTAATGTATCAACAAACAGTTTCTCCAAATCCACAGGTTCTTCATTCTCCACAAGGGACTGGTTGAGCAATACCCTGTTGCGGTCGATGATGACCACATGATCCAGCACACGTTCCACATCGTGAACCTGATGCGTGCTCACGATGATGGTCTTCTCGGGCGACATGGCCGTTACGATAGCCTTGCGGAACTGGCTCTTGGAAAGAATGTCAAGTCCGTTGGTGGGCTCGTCCATAAATAGATAAGGTGTATTGGCGGCCAGCGCTATGCACATGTACACCTTCTTCTTCTGTCCCATGGAAAGCGAACCGAGGTTCACGTCGGCCGACATGTCGAAACAGGAGAGACATTTCTCCATCAACTCCATGCTGAAGTTGGGGTAAAACGGCGCAATGGCACTGACATAGTCAGAAAGGTGTACGGCAGGCAGGTCGTATTCCTCAGGCAGGAGGAACATTTCCCTCATCAACTCGGGGTTTCTGTCCTTGCCAGACATGCCATCCACCAGCACCTCGCCCTTCTGGGCATGCAACAATCCCATAATCAGGTAGAGCAAAGTACTCTTGCCAGTGCCATTCTTACCCAGAAGTCCATAGATGTTTCCTTGCTGGAAATCAAGCGAGAAATCCTGCAGGACAGGATTCTTCTTCCCATAGGCAAAGGTTAGGTCCTTAATAGTTATCATAGTGTCATAGTTTAATAGTACACCGCAAAGGTAAAGCAAGACGGGCACACTCCCAAAGGAATGTGCCCGTTTAACATTATTTTAACACTCGGAGGTCTTAGGGAAGACCTTGGGAGGTGCAAAAGCCGCTATCAACTAACCTTGTTCAGTTTCTTGATGATAGAGAAGATGAACAGGGCTGCAACGATACAGATAACCATCAGGGTACCCCATACGATGGTGAGATCCAAACCCCACAGGAAACCGGGGATTGCCACCAACATGTTACCCAAAGCGGTAGACACGAACCATGCACCCATCATCATGCCCTTGTACTTTGGAGGAGCAACCTTGGACACGAATGAGATACCGATGGGAGAAAGCAGCAATTCTGCAAAGGTGAGCACGAGGTAAGTGCCTACAAGGAGGTTGGGGGTAACATCTGCCATGTGCAAGGGAGAACCGTTAGCATCATTTATTGGGGCTGGCAAACCGATGCTACCTGCAATCATCAACACATAAGCGGCGGCCGCTACAAGCATACCCAAACCAATCTTAACGGGAGCCTTGGGTTCCTTGCCCAACTTGGCCAACCATCCGAAGAAAGCAATGCTGACAGGAGTGAGCATTACCACGAAGCAAGCATTGAACTGCTGGAAGATTGGAGCGCTGATGGAAATGGATTCGGGCAACTGGGTGTACTGCCAATAAAGGAAGGCAGCGGCGGCGGCAACGAGGCCAAGACCAATACCCTTACCCTTGCCGGTCTTGCTCTGGAAGATAGAGAAGCCACCGAACACAATGAAGATGGCAGCAACCAGATTCCATACGTTGAACATCATTGACTCTACGCCAGAAGAAGATGTTGCTGTATAGTCACGCGCAAAGAATGTCAGGGTAAGACCATTCTGGTGGAATGCCATCCAGAAGAACACAACCACGACCATTACCAGGCAGAGGCATACGATACGCTCCTTTGTCTCGGCAGGAGTAAGTTCGTCTACAGCGGCAACTTCCTGTGCATCAGCCTTCTTGTCATCCTTCTTCTTACTACCGATAACATGACGGAATGTGAACATACCGGCATAATAAATGGCAATGGAGAAGATAAGAGAAGCGCATGCTACGGCAAAGGCATAGTGATAGGAATCTGCCTCTGACACACCAAGGGTGTTCTGTGCATAATCCATCAGGCTGATAGCCGCGGTGGGAGCGAACATGGCACCGATGTTGATAGCCATATAGAACAACTGGAAACCAGAGTCGCGCTTCTGGGCATACTTGGGCTCATTGTAGAGGTCGCCCACCATTACCTGCAAGTTACCCTTGAACAAGCCTGTGCCAAGGCTGATAGCAACCAGCGCACCTGCCATGGCTATCAAAGCGACTGAGTCCTTGCCAAGAGGCAAAGAAAGCAACACATAACCGGCAAACATGATGAAGATACCGATGGTAACCATCTTGTGATAGCCGAACTTGTCTGCCAAGATACCGCCAATCAAAGGCAGGAAATAAACCAAGCCCAGGAATACGGAGAAGATTGAACTTGTCAACTTCGCATCAAAGCCGAAATTAGCCTGCAAGAACAGGGTGAACACCGCCAACATCGTGTAGTAACCAAAGCGCTCGCCCGTGTTGGCCAAAGCGAGAGCCCAAAGACCTTTAGGTTGTCCTTCAAACATAGATAGATTTTGTTTAGATTATTGATTAATTATTAGTTTCGGATTGATATATGTTAATAATAGCGTGGCAAAGTTAACAAAAATAAACCAATGTATATACTACTTGACCAAATAATCGTACCTTTGCAACACAATTATAACATTTATTACCATTTCATCATTACCTTGCCGGAGGCACAGGCCCTCTGCAAGGTTCAGAACAGGACACATTTATGAAGAGTTTTGTCTTGAAGCCACGTCTGCTTGACTCGTTGAAAGGTTACAACAAGGAAAGTTTCATGAAGGACCTGATGGCCGGTATTATCGTCGGCATCGTGGCCCTGCCTCTGGCAATCGCTTTTGGCATAGCCAGCGGAGT
>JAZNYM010000040.1:0-4067 GCA_045594385.1 Bacteroidaceae bacterium | reverse complement strand
TCAATGAATCTAATCTTGAATTGGTCAATGTCGTCTTCAAAAGCAGTTCCGTCTGTTATAGTGACAACATTGGTTTTGCTATTGAATGTATATGCAAACCATTCGAAGTCGCCATTATGTTCGGTATATCCAGTTCCGTCGACTTTGAACTTAATAGTTTTTCCACTACCTTTTTTCCATACGCCAACAATTTGGCTTGTTTCCTCTTCTTTCTCTTCCTTCTCGTCATCTACTTGTTCTTTATCTATTTCTTCTATGGGATCTTCTCCACATGAAGATATGCTAACGGCCATTACTGATGCAAATATTACACCGATAAGGCCAATAATAAACTTCTTCATTTTCATTGTTTTTGATTGATATTCCTACTCACTTTACGGTTTTTCGGTTACTCCGTTGTTCCTTGCTAGTCGAGGATGCGCACACAAAAAAGCGTGGAACTTTTTGATATGTCCACGTCCCCTGGGTGTTTGGCGTAACCCGATTCAACAGAACAATCAAAAGCCCACGCCTTAAGCGTGAGCATTTTTTCGTTATATTCTTGTTGAACCATATCAGTCGCCAAACTTTAGGGGTCGTAGAATAAACTAAAAACGCTTTTCCAATATGTTTAAAGTGTACGTATCTTGCTATACGCTATGCTTCATAGGCAAATATGTTTGTGTTAATACTTGGCTTAATGCCGTTGGATATATATAGAACATTTGTCCTTTGATTGATGCAAAGGTAACAAAAAACTTTCGTATGCGCAAGTGATACCATCTTTTTGTCTGCCTATGTCTTGAATTGGGTTGTGTCTTGAATTGTGCCTTGGCCACCTCTGCGGTGGCCTTTGCCCTATAAAGCCTGATGAGTCCTCATAGTAGGAGTACTCCAGTCCTCGTAGTAAGAGGATTGCAGTCCTCATAGTAGGAGGACTGGTGCAGGTAAGTGTTGAGTAAGCCAAGGAAACAGGCTTCCCCTACAAACAAATCACGGGAAAGGACATGCTTGAGTGCATGAATCCTTTCCCGTGAAATATGGATTGGGGCATAGGCCCCGTGAAGTTAGCCTACTTTTTTCTTTGTCCTTGTCTCTGTCCGCGTTCGCGGTTGTAGTTCTGCAGCATCTTGCGGTGCATGCGGTCTTCGATGGTGAGGATCTTGAAGAACTTCTCAGCAGAGATGGCCTTGCATATCTTCTTGTAGTAGACGGAGTCGAGGCCTGCCACTTCTGCATTGAGGCGGGCAATCTCCAGAAGTCGTTCTTCGTGCGCCTCCTCGTTGCCCTGTGCAGGAACATCCTTCTTGAGGCGGTGGATGCTCATGTGTATCTTGCGCTGCTTGTCCTTATATTCATTGTAGATGGGGAAGAATGCCTTTGCCTCTTCCTCTGTGAGGTTGGCTTCCTTGGTAATGTAGTTTTCCACGCGCTGGCGGAATTCCTGCTTGTTGAATCCCCTGGCACCGCCGGATAAAGTGATGTCTCCCTTGTTTTGTGCAAATGTTACAGAGGAGATTAGTGCAAATAGCACTAATAGGAGTGTTGCTTTTTTCATATTAGTGTCTTTTGTTTTATTCTGCTACGGTGAGGTAGTATTCAATGTCGCTATTGTCCAGCATGGCATAGTCAAGAAGTTCGTCGCCATATTCCATTTCCGATGCCGATGCGATGGATGCGTTTTCCTGATAGGGGGTGAGCGGATGGCTCTGTTCGTACATCATGAGGCCTGCCAGGGAGAAGAAGCCTGTGAGTACGGCGGCTGCGGTCAGGCGTATGAAGAAGCGGCTTTTGCGACGGCGCTTCGGTTGCTCGGCCTGTCCTTCCTCCCTGATGCGCTCCATTACCCTTTGGGGCAGGGTGTCGAAGTATCCCTCCGGTACGCGGAAGGGGTTCTTGCCGTTGGCGGATGATGTCATCTCGCGCAGGGTCTTGTCGTCTATGTGGTTCGTAGTGTTCATTTTATGAGTGATGGTGTTAGTGTTATTCCAGATGTTCGAAGAATGCCGTTATCTTTTGTACGGCGTGGTGGTATGAGGCCTTCAGTGCTCCGATGCTTGTTCCCAGTGCTTCGCTGATGTCCTCGTATTTCATTTCCTGAAAGTACTTCATGTTGAAGACCTGGCGTTGCTTGGGCGGCAGACTTTGTACGGCTTGCTGGAGTTGTATCTCTGTTTCGTCTCCGTCGAAGTAGGGGTCGCTCTCCAGTTGTTGTCCAATGCGTTCTGTGTCGGTGTCTTCCGTGTTGGAGAGGCTTATTGTGGTGCGCCTCTGCCTTTGCAGGAAATTGATGGTTTCGTTGTTCGCTATGCGGTAGAGCCATGTGGAGAGGCGTGCGTCTCCTCGGAAGTTGTCCAGACCCTGCCATGCTTTCAGGAACACGTTCTGCAGGATGTCGTCCGTGTCGTCGTGGTCGAGCACCATTCTTCTTATTTGCCAATACAACTGCTCCTGAAACTCCTTTACCAGGGTTTCAAAGGCCTGCTCGCGTGTGGCCGGCGTTTGTAGTCTTTGGATCAGTTGTTGTTCGTTGTGCATTTTACTTGTTGGACATCTGCTTTGCAGAATGGTTTAATCCCGGGGACGGGAAAGTTTCTATCTAAAAAACAAAGAACCGCTACCCATGCGTATGGGAGCGGTTTTATGTTTGTGCTTGTCTGTTTACAGTATCGTGACCTTGCGTACCACCTTGTCAACCTTCATGATGTAGCATCCGCGCGTCAGGTTCAGCGTGATCTGCTTGTCGTTGCTGTCTATGCGTATGCGTGCCACGCGGACTCCGGTAAGGTTGTATATCTCCAGCGTCTTGCCTTCGGCGTTGGTGATGTGCGCCTTGCCTTCTTGGATGGTCAGGGTTACGGCCTCCATCTCCGCCTCTATCGGCTCGTCCATCTGCACGTGTGCAATGGAGGGGGCAACTCCGAGGAGAAGCATTGAGAGTGCTATAATCCAAAGTCTTTTCATCCTTGTGTTTTAGGTTTTCGCTAACGCAAAAGTAGTCTTTTTATTTTATATACACAAGGATTTTTCTCAAATAATGTCGATTTTAAGCCCTTCCTGTGCTAAAATAACGTTTGTAAACACGCTTTTTGCTTCTTTTAGCATACTTTGCTCGTCCTTTATGCGTGCCGAGTAGTGTCCGATGACGAGTTTGCCCACGTTGGCCTCCTTGGCCACGTTGGCGGCCTCAAGGGCCGTGGTGTGCATGGTCTTCTGTGCTTGCATGAGCATGTCGTGCGGGAAGGTGGCTTCGTGGTAGAGAAGGTTCACACCCTGCACCATTTTGGCCACCTTGGGGCAGTATCTTGTATCCGAACAGTAGGCGTATGAGCGTGCCGGGGTGGCCGGGGTGGTCAGTTTCTTGTGGGGTATGACGGTGCCGTCTTCTGTCTGCCAGGATGCTCCGGCCTTGATGTTGTTGATCTGGCTTACGGGTATGTTAAAAGCCTCTATCATTTCGCGCCGGATGTGTGGCAGGGCCTGTTTTTCGCGGAAGAGGAAGCCTGCGCATGGCACGCGGTGGTTCAGCGGTATGCTCCACACTTCCGTGCTCCGGTCCTCATATATAAGATAATGTTCGCGCGTGCGTACGGGATGAAAGAGCACTTCGTAATCTATGCCCTCGCAGTAGGTCTTCAGTACCACGTTCAGGAAGTCCTCCACCTCCTCAGGTGCGTGTATGTGCAGTTGGGCTGTTCTGCCCAGCAGGGCCATGGTGCTTATCAGCCCCGGCAATCCGAAGACGTGGTCACCATGGTTGTGGCTGATGAAGATGTGTCCTATCTTCAGCATGCCGAGGCCAAGTCTCTGCATGGTTGTCTGCACGCCTTCGCCGCAATCTATCATGTAGTACTTGCCCCGCAATTCCAGGATTTGCGAGGAGGGTTGGTGGCGTAGGGTTGGCTTTGCTGAGCCGCAACCCAGGATGTGGAGGGAGAGGGGTTCCATGGGGGGTAAAAACGGAAAGGTGAAAACGGAAAGGTGAAAACGGAAAACTGTGAGTAAGAGCATGGTAGGGACACCGCGTGCACCGTCCGATAACTGGGGCAAGCGGTCGCCGCACCCCGCGCCCCCCCATATCTTTTTGG
>JAZNYM010000039.1:0-39980 GCA_045594385.1 Bacteroidaceae bacterium | reverse complement strand
TAACAATTTCCTGATGAACCTCATTGCGGCTATCAGTGCATATTGCTTCTTTGACAACAAACCTGAGGCAATCAAAGGATATTGTGTTGAGGACAACAAACAACTAACATTGTTCTAATATTATCCCGAACTGACGTATATAGTGTTCTTTTTGCTTTTATGACGCATTCTTAATGCTGTTGCATAGGCATGCCTTCATATTAATTCTCCAATATCACAATCCTCAAATCCTCTACCTGTTCACTCAAATTGATTGTGTGGTTCTTTTTACCTTGCTTACATCATATCTTACCAAAACAGACAGATAGTTGGCTGAATCTTTATGGTTTTAAGATAGTCGTCATATGTTTTTGGTATCAGGTACGGAAAGCAGAGGCAGGAAGAGGAAGACTCCGAGCAATGACATTATCAATCCGCCTATTGTGCCTGCTGCCAAGGGAAACCAGAATGCGGTCTTGTCTGTACCTACCATAAAGGGGATGAAACCAAGGATGGTGGACAAGACTGTAAGCAGGATGGGGATAATCTTGGCGTTGCATGCCTTGACATAGCAACGCACGGGTGTCTGCCTTTGAAGGCGTTGGCGGAGATTGTTGTATTCATTCAGTATGTAGATACTGGCATTCACGGTGATGCCGCACAGAAGTACGAAGGATGCAAATCCACCTTGGTCGAAATTCAAACCGAATAGATAGAAGGTAAGGAATACGCCGATATAGGATATGGGTATAACGAAGATTATAGCCAAGGGTTGTTTCAGCGAATTGAACAGGATACATGTTATGAAGAATATTATAACTATGACTATCAGCAGAAGTCCGTATTGCTTGTTTTCCTTCCTCCCCCAGGAATAGTTGGCCTGTTCTATTTCTGCCGTGTATCCCATGGGCATTTCCTGTTGTAGTTCTTCCAGGTCCTTTTTCAGCAGGCGCTGACCTGCACTGGCAGAACCGATGTAGTTGTATTGCAGACAAAGTTGATACTGCTGGTCTTCCTTAACAATTTTCTGTGCAGACGCCCCTTTTTTGATAGATGCAAAATCTGCAAGTTTATAGGGGTTGCCATTGATGTGGACAGGAACATTGGCCAGACTCCATACATCGTATTCCTTTTCTTGATGCGAGTTCAATGTCAGTGCTTCCAGATGATTCTCATAAATGATGTTGCCACACGAAATGTCTTTTCCGAAGACAGAGTTAAGGGCAGTAAATAGTTGTATGCTGCTGATATTCTGCCTTGCCAACAGCTCCTTGTTCATGTCAAGATAGAACTCGCTGTAATCATCCTTCCAAAAGGAAAATTCCGAACCCATAGTTACCTCCTTTATTCGTCTATGTTCAAGCAGTCTTTCCTTTAGCCTTTCTCCCCAGTAGGAGAGTTCGTCGTAGTTGTAACCGTTCATCTTCACACGGAATGTTCCTGCCGTTTCGTGCACTTCGTTGCTGAACCCCTGCTCCTTCAAGCCGTATACACTCCAACTGCCACCACCCAGTTGCAAGGCTTTGCTTATTATCTCGGACTTCAGTGTGTAAGGAAAGGTACCTGTTTGATACTCCTTCTCAAAATAGATTTGTATGGTAGCGTGGCGGGCATTATAGATGGAAGTCTGGAATTGCCTGATTTCGCTGAACTTGCTCAGATACGACTCCATCTTCTTTATCAGCGTATTCATCTGTTCTAAAGTATTGCCGTTGGGAAGAGAGGCATATACGGAAAGAACTGGTTCTCCTTCCTCGCGATTGAAGTAACTGCCAGTGTACACATCCTCTACAAACAAGCGCAGGGTGCCTCCCAAAGCCTTGTCCACAATGGGTCTTATCTTCTCTTGGTAGACGGCATTGTCAAACACCTTATTATAATATATGGCAAGCATGCCGTCTTCCTCGTTCATTCTTTCTGGCATAAGGAACACTGGCAGTCCGAAGGCCAATATCAACATGCCGCAAGCCACTACACGATACCTGCCAAGCCATACAATAATACCTAAATACAGATGATTGCATACACAGAGGATGCGCCTGAACCTATATGCAGATGTCTTCTGCTTAAGCATCAGCATACCGCTTTTCTCCATCAGGGCAGGGACAAAGAATAGTGCCACCAGCAAGGACACCAGCAGATTTATGATGACCACCGCGGCAAAGTCCTGAAGATCCATCCTCATCCTTTCTTCCAGAAAGAAGACAATCCCCAGTGCACCTGCCGTTGTCAGCGTGGCAGCCAGTATTGCAAGGAAAGCCTTCAGATTGTGGCGATGCCTGACGTGGTCTGCCATCACAATGATGTTGTCTATAACCAGATTCAGCGAAATTGTAATGCCAGCTAAGGAATAAAGCTGCATCTCCACTTCCAAGGCATAATAGATGATGAATGCTATGGCCAGGTTGACCGACAGACTTGCCGTTATCAGCATCAGATAGCGCATGCTCCTCGTTACCAGTAATACAAATGCCAGCAATATCAGTATCGTCAACCCTGTGCGGAAATATATCTTGTCCAGTTCCTGACTGATGTACTCAGTAGCGTCATAACCGCAATGCACCTCATATCCCTTCGGCATATTATGTTCCAACTCTGCCATCTTCTGCCTTACTTCTTTGCCAAGTTCCAACTGGTTTGCACTTTCCTGGGCGGTAATGTTAAGGTATATGGAATTCAAGCCGTTAATGCGATAATACCCCGTGGCCTCTGCCTCTATATGCCTTACCTTGATGAGCTTGTCCAGACCAATTATACTTCCGTCTGCTGTCTTCAGTAGAATCCTTTCTGCATGGAACCCCGTTTCCCCTTCCACAGATGTGCGAAGCAACCGTATCCACTCTCTGCCATCTGTCCCTTTTTCCATAGGGCACATTCCCAGGAACTCTTTCCCGTAATGCTCTCGGATGGCCGTAAGAATGTCGCTCATACCGATGCCAAGGCTTGCCAATTGCGTATTGTCATACTCCAGTTGCCATTGCATAGGTGTTGCACCTGAAAGTTCTATTTTTTTCACACCCTTCAATTGTCCAAGCACCGGTTTGATGTGGTCCTCGGCATATCGCATTATCAGTATGGGCGAGGCTGGTGCATTAAGTGTGTAGGACATAAAGGGACGCGAAGCCTTATCGTTTGAACGGCTTGTCCATATCTGCGGATAACTCACCCCCTTTGGCAACTGTGGCCATATCTGGCGCACGATTGTCGACACCTCAAAGCGCACGGCATCCATATCGGCGTGTTTGTCCATGTCCAGAGTGATGCTTCCGCTACCGTTATCGGAAGTGGAATATATTCTTTTCACACCCTCCACACGGCTTAGCATAGCCTCCAGCCTGCTTGTCACCTCAGCCTCGATGATGCGCGACGAATTGCCAGGCATACCGTACGAAACAGTCAAAGACTGTAATGTGCGCGAAGGAGATAGCTTCACCGAAAGCATAGGCATCAATGCCAATCCCACTAATGACAGGCAAAGGAATATAATTATTATGGTGAAGCTCGCAAGTCCGTTCTCCGTTTTCAGATTTCCCCTTTCCGTTCTCATCTGTATTTTCCATTATCAAAGTCGAATCTGTCTGCAAGCGATATGCCGGTGGCAAAGTCGTGTAAGGTCAGTTGGCGTATCTTGTAGTAGTTCAGCCAGTAGTTCTGTAGTGCTGAGATATAGTTTTTGTGTGCCTCCTGCTGACGGGCAAGCGAGAGGGTGAGACTATTGACATCTGCTTTGCCTATTATAAAGCGCTTCTTGGTCTGCTCGTAGGCAATTTCTGCCAGTTCCAAAGCCTCTGCGGCGCTGGCAATCAGATGCTGTTGTATGGTGAAGTCGTTAACAGTCATACTAACCTCTTCTTCCAGATTTATCTCTTCCTGTCTGGCTGTAATCTTCGCCACATTCAGATTGTTAATAGCCATATTGAACTTACCCTTGTTTACCCCCCAATCTACCAATGGAATGGATATGCTTACGCTCACGAGTTCCTGTTGCAATGGATTGGAATAGGCACCCTTGAATGTTTCTGCCACCTGATTGAAACCTATGCTGGCATTCACACTGGCATTCATGCGCGACTCTACTCTGGTCTTGTTCACATTCCTTTCCGCCTCCAGTATGTTCTGCCTTTGATGCAGATATTGCGGATTGTTTCTCTTTGCCATGTCCAACGCCACTTCCAAGGGTATGGATATATCGTGTGGACGTCCAGGCAGGTCAATTTCTATTTCCGTATCCTTGTCCATATTCAAGAACAGGGCCAAGGCAAATCTGGCACGTTTCAAGGCCATCTGCGCGTTCTCCAGCGTGTTTTGTGCATTCACCCTGTCCAACTGCAATGTCAGCAGGTCGGCCTGTGATATGACGGCTATCTTCTGACGCTCCAGCCCGATTTTACACAGAGTGTCGGTGGATATCATATTCTCCTTTGCCAATCTATGGTCGGCCTGTGCCATAGCCAGATTGAAGAAATGCCTGACGGCCTCCTCAGAAAGAACCTCGGTGTTGTAGATAAACTCTTTCTTGGCTCTCTCAAATTTCAGCGGTTCTATCTTTCTTTCCCAACGGAATGCATTGTAGCCAATCAGGTTTTGGGAGTAGCCTATGCGTAGCGGTATGCTGGAGAACTGTGTGGACTTTGTTTCTCCAAAATTGCGCATATATTCCAGATTGGAATCAATATAGAACGTACCACCCAACCAATCAAAGTTCTGGCGGATGCTAAGTCCTCCGCCGGCACTGAACATCTGTTGCTGGCGATACACATCCGTGTCGTTACCCGAATCATACCGTTGTGTGATGTAGCGATAGTATCGTGCCGGCATCAGATCCAACGTCAGACTGGGCAGACGGTTGGCCTTGTATGTTCGATATTCCCAATAGCCCGACAGATACATATTTTTGTATCTGAATGCCGCAAGCGAACTCTCCTTGGCCAGTTCTAATGTTTTGGCGAGGTTCAGCCTCACCGTGTGCTGTGCATAGCCTACGAGCATTGACAGACATAGGCATACAGTTGTTGTTATCCTCTTCATATTAGCGATTCTTTTCTTCTGTAGATAAACCAATAGATCAGTGGGATGATGAACAGACTCACCAGTGTACCCAATAGCATTGAACCTGTCATCGCTATTGCCAAAGGCCTCTGCAATTCCGACCCCATATCGTTTGAGAATAGCAGAGGTGCCATCGCTACAATGGTTGTGAGCGATGTCATCACTATGGGTCGCAAGCGTCTGATGCCTGCCGTATGTATTGCCTGCATAAGCGGAGTGCCGGCCTTGCGCAATTCGTTGATAGAGTCAATCTTCAGTATCGAGTCGTTCACCACAATGCCACAAGTTACTATGATACCTATGGCCGACATAAGATTGAGCGTATGACCGAAGACCCACAAAGATGCCAGAGCGAAGGCTACATCAATGGGTATCTCCACCAAAACAATCAAAGGTTGCAGGAAACTTTCAAACTGAGCGCAGAGGAT
Source organism: Bacteroidaceae bacterium (assembly GCA_045594385.1). Classification (GTDB taxonomy): domain Bacteria; phylum Bacteroidota; class Bacteroidia; order Bacteroidales; family Bacteroidaceae; genus Physcousia. The sequence goes on along the minus strand of JAZNYM010000039.1, from coordinate 34,524 downwards.
GAAGTACATCAGCAGGATGGATACAAACAGGATCACCGTCAGTTCGCCTATCATCTTCTTGTTGGAGAAGAAACTGCCCGAGAAGTCTGCCTCCCAGTCGCCTGTTTGTCTTACAGCCTTCCTAATGTCGTTCATCAGTTGGGGCGCATCCTCGATATCAAAGAAACTGAGGGGGATATATTCGCCGTCCTTTCCAGCCGTAATACATTTCAGGTCTTCAGATGGAACCACCTTTACCAACCAGTCCAATGGAATGTGGCTTACCTCACCATTCTTGTCTGCTTGTGATTGTACCAAGGTATTCATCAGTATTTCGTTGATACTTTGCTCTTCGCCGACAATGCTAATGGGCAGGTATTGTTGGAAGGAACGAAGTGTGGATACCTTGTTATCCTTAAAGGCTGTGCGCAGTAAGCGCGTCACTTCATTGTAGGAAACATTATACAGCAAAAGGCGCTCTCGGTTCACCACGATGTTCATCTGATTGCGCAATGCTATGCCTTCGCTCTTGATTCCCGTTTGTCGCATGATGGCATTTTCCACATTATGTAGCGAAGATGGGTCAGGCGTTAGTGAATGGTTGCTGGGATGCAACTGTGCCACTATGTCAGCTTCGCCCGTGACGAACAACTTTTCAAAGATAGTTTCAGTAGGTGAGAAAGTCAGCACCGCCAAAGGATACTCGTCCCTGACGATTTTGTCAAGTTCTTCCTGCAATGTTTTTATTCCTTCCGATTGCTCCGTTTTGAAGTAAAGTTCTGCTTCGGTAGCAGACAACTTGCTGCCGTCATTCAGAATATAGTCCTGTATGCCCACATAGGCAGTGTGCTCAGTCACCAGTTTGTCAATTCTTCTTGTCAGTGCGTTGATGCGCCTATGGTTCTCGTCCACATGTATGTTCTCGTTCCAATCTATGCGCATGACCAGTTCGTTCTGCTCAATTTCCGGCATGCGCTCCTTCTCCAGATATGAAAATAGGAAGAAGCATAGTGGTAGTGTAGCCAAGGTCATGGCAATGCTCAGTTTCTTGTGCCTGAACACCCAGAGGATGCCTTCATCGTAGAAGCGTTCTAACCAGCCATTCTTCTTTTCATTCTTGTAGAATCTCTTTGAGAGGAATCCTTTCCTGCGTATCCCCATTCGATAGAGCAAAAGATAGATAACCGGCAACAGCATAATACCTATTATATATGATACCGACAAACCAGTCGCTATGGAAAAGGCCTGGTCCATGAAAATAGCACCTGCAATGCCGCTCATGAATATCAGAGGTACGAACACCGCCACTGTGGTTAGCATGGAACTGAGCATTGGGGTGATGACCTCGGTAGTCCCTGTTGCACACGCCCTCCGCAAGGAATATCCATGCTCACGATACTGCGATATATTTTCCGTTACGATAATGGAATTGTCTATCATCATACCCACGGCCAGTATCAAGCCAGATAGTGAAATGATATTCAATGATATCTTGAACAAATAGAATAAGAAGAATGTAATAACCACCGACACTGTCATGCTCAGTCCTATTACCATTGGCGAACGTACATCGCCCAGGAAATATATTGCCACGAAGAAAATCAGCAGAAAGCCTATAATGAAGTTCTCTTGCAAGTTGGAGATACTGTAGTCTAACAGTTCTGTCTGATTGCGGCATACCTGAAATTCAATGTCTGGATACATTGTAGCAAAATGGTCTGTTGTTTCCTTCAGCTTTGCCTTCATCGCATCCATGTTCTCGTCGCCCTGTTTGATGATTGCCAGTGTTACGGCACGCTTGCCACCAGCAACAGACATTCCCTGTCGTTTTTGCGACACAATATCCACCTTGCAAAGATCTTTCAGTTGCATAAGTCTTTCTCCCTTGCGGATGTAGATGTTTTCCACATCCTGCTGAGTACGGAGTAGGGTGGAGATACGCACGTTATATTCGTAATAACCGTCGCGTATCAGCATACTGCCTGGTTCCACGTTGTTAGAGGCCAAGGCACTCTCTATGTCGGCAATGGTTATGCCAGTGATGGAAAGTTTTTCCTGGTCGGGTACTATCTGAAGCATACGTCCTGGCACACCGGTGATGTCTGCCATTGCTACTTCGGACAACTGCTCTATACGCCTTTTAACCACATTCTCTGCCAACTCGCACATATTCAGAAAGCGTACCTCGTCAGTATCTTCATAGGGTTTGTCGTCTTTCAAGGTCATATTAAGGTATAGTACAGGTATGTCCGTTGCACTTGCCTTGATGGCCTTGGGACGCTCCGTTTCCTTTGGCAGACTGTTCATAGCGGCATCAATCTTCTCGTTCACTTCGATAAATGCCAAGTCGGTATTTACTCCAAAATCAAACTCCAGGCGTATGATGCCATCTCCGTCGCGTGTCTCACTTTTTATTTCACGTAATCCAGATACTTGCAATAATTGTCGGCGCAATGGAGCCACCACCGTATTTTCCAGTTCTCTGGCAGAAGAATTCTCGCCAGAAACTTGCACGGTGATTTGTGGTATGGCAATATCTGGTAGTAGCGATACCGGTAATGTAAAATACGTAATTATACCGATAACGAAGCACGCTGTAAATGCCATCATCACCGCGATAGGTCGTTGTAATAGAAACTTTACCATAAGACTAAGTTATATAGAATCCGCTTTTGGCAATGCGCAGACTTATTCGCTAAAGTTCATCAAACTTCGCTAGTCTGTTTTCACAATGCTTTCATGTGCCAGATTGACATTGCCCGCAGTAATTACAGTCATCCCCTCTTTTAACTCGCTGCCTTCTGTATTCATAAGGGTGTATTCGGTCATATTTTCCAACCCTGTTTGAACATAGTTCCACATGGCGATGCTGTCTTGCAGAGTGAAAAGCACCTGTTTGCCAGAGCGTAAAACGATAGCAGTTTTGGGTACAACAAATTGATCGGGCACAACATGCTTTACACTAACACGCACATTCATGCCGTCAAAAAGTTTTTGCCCGTCGTTTATCGTTGCTTTTACACGAACCATACCGTTACTGTCAACCAAAGGGTTTATTTCGGTGATTTTGCCAGTAAACGTTTCCTGTGTGGAGGTATAAGGCTTTATCTCCACTTTGTCACCCAGTTTTATTAGTGGAAATTCACTTTCCAAAACAGTAAAGTCAACATCCATGGCGGAGCAACCGACAATACGGCAGAACGCAGAGCCACTTTTGGATGTATTATATGGTTTGTCAAACAGATTGGCTACTATCCCATCAAAGGGAGCAACGAGTGTGGCTTGTTCCACATCATGTAGTGCTGCTTCGTATTGTACCTTTGCCTGATGATAACCGCTCTTGATTCTTGCAAGTTCTACAATGTCTTCAGGTATAGCGCTGATATTGTCTATGGCATAGCCTTGTCCGATGAGCACATCCTGCATTTCCAGTGTAGCTTGTGCCAAGGAATTCTTGCGCTGGGCCAAGATGTTGTTCAATTTAAACATATCCAACTCAGCCAGTTTCTGGCCTTTGCGTACACTGGTGCCGTTCTTCACCCATATCTTTGCTATAACTTCAGACGTACGGAAATACAATTCTGCACTCTCCCTGGCCACTATTTTGCCATTGCTTACCAGTTCGTGATGAAAGTCTCCTTTTGTAAGAGTCATCACCTTTACGCCTTCCCTTTCTACGGGGAGATTAGTGCTTGTATTTTCCTGTTCGGGAGTATTGGTTTGTGTTCCCGAACAGGAAATAAGCATGGTTGAGAGCAAACATCCTAAAAGTTTATTCCTCATTTTATATTATTCCTTATTTCAGTTTAACTATCATCAAGACAGGATTGTCTCCTTCTTGTAATCCTTTCAGTTGCGGATGCTTCAAGAGTTCTGGATTACCTTCTGCTATCTGAAATATCTGGTCTGCTTCGAAGGATATAATCAATGTATTTTCGTCTAAGGCACAATGTGGAAAATACAGATATAGTCCGTTGGTAATGTCATCCTTAAATATATTGTTCTTTATTTTATAGCATTCGCCCGTGCGTTTGTCGTAGATGGCCGTTCTTGGTTTGTTTTTGCCTTTCCCTGCCCAATAGAGATAGGGAAGAAATAGATAATTCTTTGTTTCCAAGACTGAATATCTGATATATCCGGCCGACAGCCTGTTGAAGGCCTCATCATCTCCATCCAATGCATGATATGTGTGCTCCAACTTGATTCCGTATTTTCCTGTGTCGAAGATGTATCGTTTCTTCATTCCATCCGGAGTGACAGAATAGACGGTGTCATTTTCATATTCTTTCAGGTTGATAGTGCCGTCGTATCTCTGCAGATTGAAATCATGCAGGCCTCCATACATGTAGGATGTTCTGCTTTTTATTTCAAATAATTGGTGTCGTGAGTATTCCTTCTGGATGTTTCCGCTCAGAGTACTGATATATGCCATTGTTTGTTCTTGTCCGTTGGAATTCTGTTGATATGCCAACATGGTAGAGTCGTTGAGCATCAAGAACGTATCCGGTTTCTTATTTGTCAGTGCACCTGATTGAAGGAATTTTCCTGTTTCAAGATCATAAACATTGAAGCGTCTGCCTGTGGAGAGAACATACACTTTTCCTGCCTTTTCATCAACATCCACCTGACGGATATAATTGTATTCGCCGGGTCCCTTGCCTTGACGACCGATGTTGCGGACAAACTTACCTTCTCTGGTAAATTGCATTACGTTTTTCCTATCTCCAAAGATGAAGTATTTCGAAGTACTGTGCATCATGTTGGGCATCAGGTAGTGAACCAATCCTTCGTCGGTAGTCTCCAATCGTACGTATTCCACCGAACTGGCAATATCGCTTAGTTTCACTTCGCGCTCGATTTCCATTCCCTTTTCAAAAGGAACATGAATGGTTTGTTGAATAGGTTTCTTGTCCTCTGTTTTAGTGTCTTTGGATTGGGCATTTGTGCAAGCAGTCATCATACCCAGGGTCAAACATCCTAAAATGTAATTTTTCATAACGCTAATGTTTTTAGTTAGTAATTGATTTGAAACGATATCTGTTCATTCCTTGAACGCTATTATCATCAATACGGGATTGTCATCCTCTTTGAGGTTAGAGGCTATCTCTTTCAACCTTCCCGATAGGCGCCCATCTTCATGTGAATCAATCAGGAAGGATGCGCTCATTGTTTGTACGGCGACATTGCTCTGTAAGTTGGCCTGGGTAATAAACATTCCATAGAAAGAAACCTTTTGACCAACGCAATCCTTGTTTTTAAGTTCGGATTCCAGTGAGTATATCCTATTTTCCGCTTTATCCACCATATACATTACCTCTGGATAACCTACGGCTTTCTTTTGCGTATAAGTAAAGTAGTACCTTGGAGTGTTCTTTACAGGCAAGAGGAATATTGGTTCCTCCATGGTAAGTGCCGATGGTGTTCTTACACCTATTGGTACTAATATCTTTTCCGTGGTCAGAAGCCATGTGGTGTCTGATGCGTATGATGTGAGGATATAGCCATTGCTGTCCTTGACAAATGTCGTAACCTGATTGTTGACTCTCATATTGTCCGAATAATACGAACCGCCAAAGTTGGCAGATGCTCCGAAAGAGTATTTCCCAAGGACAGAACCGCTCTTTTTGTCTAGGCACAAATAGGTGTTTTCTCTGCAATATCCTATTATTTCATCACCCATCAGGAAGAATCTCTCCATTATGTTCTGTGTGTTGCAGTGTGTGGGAAAGGAACGCTTGAAGTTACCTTTTATATCATATACATAGAACTTGCATTCGGAATAACTAAGGATGTATATCTCATTCTGTGTCTTATCGTATTGTGCAAAGGACAACCAGTTGTATTCTCCAGGTCCACTGCCTTTGCGATGAAAACTATGCAGCGCTTTTCCCTCATTGTCGTGAACCAATATGCCAGAGCGTGGATTGGCACCGATGATATAGTCTTCGTCAAGGAATGCTATTTCGCTTCCGAGCCACAACATGGAGTCGTTGCTTTCCAAGGGTACATATTTCACATCGGCAATGTCTTGGATATACATTTCCTTTTTGGGATATTCCTTTGTTACATCAAATGTCCATATATTAGCGGATGAGTCATTTACACTTTTTCCTGTACATCCGGTTAGCAGGCATATTGCTACGAAGGCAATGTTAAATGCATGTGTTTTCATGATAATACATATATAGGTTTGTTTGGCCGTTGCAAAGGTATGGCAATTGTGCCGCTACTGGCGCAAATGCCGATGTACATGTGGTCCTGTCTGAAAAGGTTGCAAATCAGTGGTTTGTTCTGTAAGTAAGTACAGATACCGATGTACATTGATACTTTTGGATAGAAAGTGTAGTGTCGTATAGGACCCCAGATGGTCCTGAAACTATTCTTTCGGGCGTCCCTCGCGACTTGAAAACAAAGGAAAAGCTTCGGTAGAGTCGTTATGGGTTTCAAAACTTGTAATATCTCTTGTAGAGCGTGCGAATATTGATATTATTGAAAATGTACATCATGATAATATGTGATGTTGCTGAATTATAAGTGTTTAGTGCTTATGCATTGTACATCACTTTTCTTGTCTGCACCAACATATTGTTGTATCTTTGCGTTCAGAAACCAATAGTTATTTCTTTCTTTTCTCTTATGAAATACATGTCTATATTATTTTCACTGCTGCTGATGGTGGCATGCATGTCACAGAACAGAACTGCCCAGTGGCTACTGGAGGCAGAGAGGCACAGTAGGAATGGAGATAGAGACAGCGTCCTGCAGATATTGTATAAAATCAATGAGGAGAAATTGGTTGGCGAGGAGAAGCACACCTTCTACAGACTGATGTCCGGTTGTATGTTGGCCAGTGTTCCTGCAGAAATGGAGCAGTTGTATGAAACGATGGCTTATTACGAGGAGATGAAAGATACAGCCAATCTGAGGACAATGCGCAGTGTGTTGGTCTCAAACCATTGCTACAGGAACGAATATCAGAAGGTTGATTCTCTGATGCATTTGCTATATCAAGATTTTGTGCTTTCTGCCGACAGCGCTGGTATTCGATGGTGTTATTCCATGAAGGCAACAATATTCAGGCAGCAAGGCGTGGCAGATTCTGCATTGCACTATATAGACAAACGTATTGCCATGAATACAGAGGGGGAAAAGGTTCGCAATCTTCTGTGCCTCAAGGCTGAGTACCTCTTGGATTTGAAGCGATATGATGAGGCCGAGAATTATCTTGATTCAATTCAGTCCATGGCGGAGAAGGCGAATGATGTGGAATATCTTGCTTATCTGCAAGAGCGTTATCGCAGACTTTATCATGAGCAGTATCGCTATGACGAACTGATGCGGCTGCTTCATGACAGTCGCCGATATATGAGACGGAGTGATGTGGCGGCTCATAATATGTACAAAGCGCAGTTGCACGACTTGAAACATCAGCAAGATTCTGCCCTGCAGTACTATCATTTGGTGGCATGCTCGGAGAACCTTTTCCTTGCCACCGAGGCAATGTATCACTTGTCGCAATACTACCTTACCATGGGAGATGCTGAAAAATCCTATCAGTATCATCAGGATGTGTCGGGGTATATCGGTCAGGTGTTTGCCTCGTACGGCAGACAGGCCAGAGACAATGCTTTCAAGGAATTGAAACTGACCACTGAGATAGATGCTCTGAAAATCAGTCGTCAGCAACAGGTGATAGTCATCGTCTCGCTGCTCTTTGTGCTTTCCTTGGTTTCGGCAGGCTTTGTTTTCGTCTTCCAGATAAAGAAGAGGAAGGAGATGGAGGCAAGGCAGATACAAATGGAGCAGGAGAACCGCCTATTGCGACAGGCAGAGGAACTGGGCAGATTGCGAGAGAAGGCCAACAGATTGCGAGAGCAGTTGATAAGGAAGATGTCTGTGTTTCAGAAACTCCCCTCTCTCAATGATGAACTGAAGGAAAACGACAAGGCCATTGCTATCAGCGAAAGGGAGTGGAAGGAGATTCGTATGCTGATGGATACGGAGTATGATCAGTTTACTGCTCGATTGCAAAGGGTTGTGCAGGAATTGAATGTGGCAGACCTTAACTTCTGTTGTCTGCTGAAAATCAATGTCAGTATGCACGATTTGGCCAATATCTATTGTATCAACAAGGCCTCTGTAAGTCGTAGGAAGCAGAGGCTGAAGGAGAAGATGGGCGATGCTTTGTTGCACGGACAGACCTTGGATGATTTCCTTCAGAGATTTTGAGCACAAGGAGGATGTATGTATGGATAGGATGATATTTTCTCTTATTACAGCGATTGTATTGTTTGCCTCTTGCGGAGAGCGAAATACAGATAGCGGAAAAGCTTTCACTTCTTTATTGAACGGAGCCAAGAATTATGTTACGCGTTTAGATGAACTGCCAGTGGTGGCAGAGCGTGTCCTTATAGATGGCGACACGGTGGTAGTGTGCCATCCGGAGAGGTTGACTGACAGCATAGCACTTCCTTTGAGTCATTTCGTGGAAGATTTGGAGATTGTTCCTCTCGAGGCAAGCGACGGGGCTTATGTGCGAAATACCGGCGTCTACGTAACTGATAACTATTTCCTGCTTCATAACAGTAGAAATATGCCCTTCAAACTATTTACTCGCGAAGGTAAATTCGTGTGCAATATCGGGTCTTCAGGGAATGGTCGTGGCAACTACGGACAGGTTTATGACTTTCAAATGGACGAAAAACACAACCGTATCTACATTATGCCATGGGCGGCACGCGAACTGCTCGTTTATGATATGCATGGGCAGTTTCAGGGCTATATTCCTTTGAATCAATCAGGCAGGCAGACGAAGACCTACGGCAAACCAGTGTTCAGAGTGGATGGAGAGCGCGAGGAAATAACCATTGCCTCAATTCCATGGAAACGTAATCCGCATATCGTATGGGTACAGGATTTCAAAGGCAATGTGTTACGCGAACTGGCGTACAATCCTTTTCTGGTTAGCGACACTTATAGCGTAGAAACCTATAGCAGGCAGAATACCTGTGCATTTGACTTCTCCGTATTGGAGTATTATCCACAAAGGAACGATACCTTGTATCACTATGTAAAGGAGAGTAACATACTGCAGCCGGTCTTTACAATGTCTTTTCCTGAGGACAGGATATTGCCGCACTCCTATTTGGAGCACCCAACCTGTTTCCTCGTTACTACGATGGACGGAATGCAGGAGTCTGGTCTTGAATCAACCATAACATACGGACACAATGAATATATTATAGACAAGCGCACATTGCGTGGCGGCAAGTACAGTGTCTATAACGACTTTCTGGGTGGCACCAGAACATACTGGCTTAAGCACTCGAGTGGTGGATATTACGTTCGCAACCTCTCTCCGCAGACCTTAAAGGCAGAATTGCAGGAGGCGCTAAGCAAAGACAGCCTTACGCCATCCATACGCAAGAAACTCTCCGCTCTCGCAGGAAGTATAGATGTGGATAGAGACAACAACTATCTTATGGTTGGAAGATTATTCCGTTTTCACCATTGAGATAGAGTAGGGGAGTAATAAAACGAATGAAGAGCCTGGGTAAACAACGAGCAATTTGCGTACTCTCCTTAATCATATATCCAACAGTATAGCCCGTTTTCAAATGGCTTTCCCGTGCAAAGACAATGAAATTACATCGTTTGCGTGTGTTGGCGGGCAAAATAGTTGTGGGTAACAGAGAAAAAATGTATCTTTGTTTGAGAAAACAACCTAAAACATATCATGAGCGACAGCGTAATTATCATCCCCACCTATAACGAGAAGGAAAACATAGAGGCCATCATACGTGCCGTGACGTCCCTGGAAAAGGACTTTGACGTGCTGGTGATAGACGACGGAAGTCCCGACGGAACGGCCGCCATAGTGAAGGGCCTGATGGCTGACGAGTTCAAGGGACGTGTAAACATCGTGGAGCGTTCCGGCAAACTGGGTCTGGGCACGGCCTATATCTGCGGTTTCAAGTGGGCGCTGGAGCACGGCTACGAGTATATCTTCGAGATGGATGCCGACTTCTCCCACGCACCTGCCGACCTGCCGCGCCTGTATGCCGCATGCCACGACGAAGGGTACGACGTTTCCGTGGGAAGCCGCTACATCACCGGTGTGAACGTGGTGAACTGGCCCATAGGCCGTGTGCTGATGTCCTACTATGCCTCTGCCTATGTGCGCACCGTATTGGGCATAAAACTCAGGGACACCACCGCAGGTTTCGTGTGCTGGACACGCAAGGTGCTGGAAACCATGTCGCTGGACGATGTCCGCTTCAAGGGCTATGCCTTCCAGATAGAGATGAAGTACACGGCTCTGCGTCTGGGCTTCAAGATAAAGGAGGTGCCCGTGGTGTTCGTGAACCGCGAGTTGGGAACAAGCAAGATGTCGGGCGGCATATTCAGCGAGGCGCTTTTCGGTGTGATGAGACTGCGTATGACCAACTTCAAGAGAAGAAAGGCATGAAGACGATAATCAACAATGCAACGATAGTAAACAATGGGGAGTCGCACGTCGGCTCCTTGTTGGTATGTGAGGGCAGGATAGAGCGCATCGTCCTTGGTGGCGAGATAGAACCTCAGGACGCTTGCCGGGTGGTGGATGCCACGGGCATGTACCTTCTGCCCGGTGTGATAGATGCCCACGTGCATTTCCGTGAGCCGGGCATGACCGCCAAGGCGGATATGCACACGGAGAGCATGGCGGCGGCGGCAGGTGGCGTGACATCAGTGCTGGACATGCCCAACGTGGTTCCGCAGACAACCACCGTAGAGCGTTGGCGCGAGCGCATGGCTCTGGCCAAGGAGCGCATGCACGTGAACTACGGCTTCTTCATAGGCGCCACCAACGACAACCTTGATGAAATCCTGGCCATGCCCTCCACAGAGTACCCTGCCGTAAAACTCTTCATGGGAAGCAGCACGGGCAACATGCTTGTGGACAAGCGCGAGATGCTGGAGGAACTTTTTGCCAAGACTCCGAAACTCATCATGACCCATTGCGAGGACACGGCACGCATAAACGCCAACATGGCAGAGGCCAGGCAGAAGTACGGCGATGACCCGGACATAACCCACCATGCCGAAATACGCGATGCCGAGGCATGCTGGCAGAGTTCCGCCTTGGCGGCAGAAATGGCAAGGGCAAGCGGGGCACGCCTGCACATAGCGCACATCTCCACGGAAAGGGAGTTGGCGCTCCTTGGCGGCAACATCACCGGCGAGGCATGCGTGGCGCACCTTCTGTACACCGACCAGGACTATGCCCGTCTGCGCGGACGCATCAAGTGCAATCCCGCAATCAAGTCGGAGAGCGACCGCGAGGCCTTGCGCCGCGGCCTTACCGACGGACGCATCACCTGTATAGGCACCGACCATGCACCACATCTGCTCAGCGAGAAGCAGGGTGGGGCGCGTACCGCCGTCAGTGGCATGCCCATGGTCCAGTTCTCGCTGGTGAGCATGCTGGAAATGGTGGACGAGGGTGTCCTGTCCATGGAAAGGATGGTGCAACTCATGTGCCACAATCCCGCCACCCTCTTCGGCATACAGGACCGCGGCTTCATCCGCGAGGGCATGATGGCCGACCTTGTCCTTGTCCGTCGCGACGACGTCCCGTACACCATTGCATCGTCGGATGTGCTGAGCAAGTGCGGATGGTCGCCGCGCGAGGGCGATGCCCTACACTGGCGCGTGATGTCCACATGGGTCAATGGCGAATGCGTGTGGGACGGTGCCAAGGTTCGTGAGAACGTGCATGGCAAACCTCTTTGTTTTAATTAGTTTTCCAAAGTAGAACGAAGGTCGTTATTACAGACACTCCCTCATCTCTATAGGTTGGTTTAGACTGAACTGTTGTCTATGAGGAGTCTATGCTTGCATGCTACGGGGAGGATGTATAAAAAAATAAAAGAACCCTTTCAACGGGTTCTTTTGTATTTTGTAGCGACTACGGGAATCGAACCCGTGTTCCATGCGTGAGAGGCATGTGTCCTAACCCCTAGACGAAATCGCCATTTGCTTTAAAAACGTTGCAAAGGTAAGATAATTTTTTTAATGCACCAAATTTTTGTGGAAAAATCAGCGTCAAGAGTTAATAAATCATTAGGATTTTAGTACTGAATAGGAAATTTCTATTCTGAACACAGGAACTGGTATGAGGCGTTGATTATAGCCCTTCTTGTATCCTTGTTGTCAATCATTTCCAGGGGGAAGCCGTAGGTTATGCACTTGTAGTCCTTGCCCTGGTAGGCTACGGCTCCCGATGTCTGCCTGATGGTTGTCTGCGGAATCTGCGTAACTATCTCTATGCCGTCTTCCCCGACGGATGTTTCGGTACGGTATGTGGTCTGCATTTCGTTCAGCAGCAGGGTGGCAAAGGCGGTGCCTGTGGGCTGTATGGCATTCACGCGCGCTGTGGTGTAGACGTGCGGATTGGGCTGGGAGGTCAAGGCGAACTCCGTGCCCATGCCTGTTACCTTCATGCTGTCTGTGGGCACACGGTCGGCATGGAGGTATTTCAGCACGTTAAAGGCGAAATCCCTTTGCTCTGCCGTCCGCAGGTCTTCTCCCACATAGGCTCCGCTTGTCAGCACGCTTCCGCCCCGGGCGGTGTATGCCGTCAGTGCCTGCTGGAGGTACTCGGGGAAGGTCTGGTACTGGCGGTGCGAGTATCCGTCGAAGCGCTGGGCGCCGAGGATGAGGTCCACCATGCGGTACTTGCTGATGTCCAGTTGGGGTATGGCGGAGACCATGCACGAGGATATGGCCAGGTCGCGCTTTGCCCTGTATTCCCCGTCCAGAAGGAGCAGGTCCTCGGCATGCAGGGCGGGGTAGTCGAAGGTGTTGCCGGCCACGGGCATGCCGTTGAGGTCGTAGATGCCGGTGTTCCTGATGTAGGCCACGCCGGGGTCCTGTTTCATGTCGAAGCCCCTCAGTGTGTCGCAGTCCACGGCCTGTGCGGCGGCAAGGCGCTCGAATCCGTTTACAATCATCACCTGTGCGGCACCCTTGTCATAGGGGATGCGGGCGCACACCTCCTCGCTCTTCAGGCTGCTGCCGCCATCGTTCAGCGCGGCTATGCGGAAGCGGTAGAGCACGCCGGGGGTGGCGTTTATGTTCACCTTGTTGGCGTTCACCACGGTGCCGTTGTCCCAGCCACGGTCGTTCTGCTTTATATAGATTATGTAGGACGTGGGCATGGCCGATGGTTCCAGAGGGTCGGCCTGCGGGTTCCAGGACAGGGTGATGACCTTCTCCCTGGTGTCGGCCACGGCAGAGAGGTCGCGCACGGGCAGAGGCTGCACCACGGGTGCCGTCTTCCTCTGGTGCACAGAGGCGTTGTACCTGAGTATGGACTTGTAGATGGCGCGGGCGATGATGAACTTGCAGTAGGGGTCGTGCGCCACGAGCATGTCGGCATAGTTCTGGTGCGACAGTACCTCCAGTATCATGGAGGGCACCTGCGGTTCGCGGCTTTCGGAGTAGTTGCGGTCAAAGAGGGAGCGTCGGGTCCAGTTGCCCAGGTGCAGGGTCAGGTCCTTGTGTATCTGCGCAAGCATGCCGTCGGCAAAGTCGCGGCTGGCCAGGCGGGACATGCCCGTGGCCAGTTGCTTGTCGTAGTATTGCGTGGTGTAGACTCCGAGGGTGCCTATGATGTCCATGTTGTTACGGAGTCCGGCATCCGTGTGCACGCCGATGGCCAGTTCCAGCGGCACGCCCAGGCCCGGCATGGTGTCGTTGGGCACGAAGGCGGAACCCCGGGCCATGTGGTTCATGCCGTGTCCGCGGGCGTTGATGTCGTCGGCATAGTCATTTTCTCCGTCCTTGGTGCTGTAGATGCTGTATGGCGCTCCAGCCCAATGCATGTAGTACCTGGCGCCCTCCAGATAGCGCGGCAGGCCGCTTATCTTCTGGTACTCCTCGCCGGCTTCTCCGCGCTCTATGTTGCCCATGCCGCCGCCGAACCGTACGGCATCGGCCGTGACGTGCCCGCGGTGGCTGCTATGGTTGGTCAGGCTCACGGAGCCGTCCAGGCTCTGTCCCTTGCTGAACTCGTATGTGCCCAGGTAGACCCACGTTCCGCCGCCCATGCGCTGGTTTACGCGCACCTGAGTCTGCACTCCCTTGTGCCTGATGTTGTAGACGGCATCGGGCACGCTGGTGGGCAGGGTCTTGTAGGACACGTACACGGCATACTCCCCGTCCTCGGGTATGTCCGGGATCCAGGTGACGGTGGAGAGCCTCGAACTTTCGCTCTGGGCGTCGGCCACACGGGCCGTACCCTCCTCAAAGGGGTTCTGCTTGTCGCGGTAGAACTCGCGCCAGTGCGCAAACCCGGTTCCGCAATCCACCCATGCCCTGGGACCGTTGTCCTCGCGGTATGTGCCTCGGATGGTGGGACGGTCGTTGTCCACGATGACCTCGTTTGTCTGCGTGTCGCGCTCCCTGGGCGAAAAGACCACCGCACCGGCATTTTCCAGCATCGGCATCAGGAAGGGCACCACGATGGTCTGCGTCAGAATGTCCTCGCATGTGCCGAAGAGTCCCGGGCGCTGCCACCTCCACTGGTCGGTACGGAAGTCGTAGTACCTGCCGTGGCTTGCCCATACGGCCATGTGCCTGTCCTGCAATCCGTTGGGGATGGAGTAGGGGCGGCTGAGCGGTGTGGTCCATGCGTTTTCCGGGTGGTTCACGCCTCCCCAGTATCTTGAGGAATCGGCCCGTTCTATGGTGTTGGCCGGCACAAGGTGCTCTATGGGGTAGCCGTTCACGGTGATGACTATCTTCCACTTGTTGTAGGGGTGGGGTATGTACTCCCTGATGTCCTGGTATATGGTGGCCACCAGTTCGTTGGTAAACGGCTGGCCGAGGAATATCTCGCTGACGGCAATCTCCACTTCCTTGCTCTGCGAGCGGAACAGGAGTTTCTCCACCTTGGCCTTGTCCCTGCAGGTGTAGGCCGGGTTTTCGTAGTTGGCAAAGTAAGTGCCCAACCGCTTCTTCACTGTTCTTGTGGGTTGGGCATATGCAAATGTTGCCATCATGGCAACGAGAATGTATGTCAGTAGTCTCTGCATCAGATCTTGAATTTCTCGGGGTGACGGCCTGTAAACTCCTTGAAGTAGGCCTTTATCTCAGCCATGTCTTTTTCCACATTTCCAGTGGGTAAGAATGTGCGTGTGCATTTCACCAGTTTGCGCTCATAGTCCAGTCCGTAGAGCAGGATGGGCAGGTTTGCCTTCAGGGCAATGTAGTAGAAGCCCCTTTTCCACTCGGTGGTGGGCTTGCGCGTGCCCTCCGGGGTGATGCACAGGCGGAAGGTGTCCATTTCTGTGGCCTTCTGTGCTGCTATGTCCGTCATGCCCTGCTTCTTGTTGCGGTACACGGGAATGCCTCCCAATTTGCGCATCAGTATGCCCAGGGGCCAGAAGAACCATTCCTTCTTCATCAGGAAGTTGCACGTAAAGCCCTTGGCATGGCAATAGAGCATGCCTATGATGAAGTCCATGTTGCTGGTATGCGGTGCCAGTGCAATGATGTACTTCTTGGGGAAGGGTTCGGTGACCTCCTCCCTGTATCCCATCCATCCGAACAGTATTTTATGGTAGATGTTCATGTTGAAAACGGAAATCGGAAAACGGAAAACGGAAAGGTGAAAACGGGAATCGGAAAGGTGAAAACGGGAATCGGAAAGGTTCTCGGAGTATTCGGATTATTCGGATTACTCAGAGTCCCCTGCCACCCCAGAGTTTTCCGTTTTCCGTTTTGACTTTGTCGAGCCTGCTCCCGCTCGGGGATGTAGGGACGACGCGTGCAGCGTCCGTTTTGTTTGTCGTTCTCGGACGCTGCACGCAGCGTCCCTACCATGCTCTCGCTTACTCGCAGCCTTCACTTTTTCCGTTCGCCTAAGCCAGCGCCTGTATGTCGTCTATGATGGCATCCGTGCGGTCCAGCAGGTCCTGGCGCAGTTTCTTGAAGAACTTCTTGCCGGCACCGGGCTGTACGTGTGATATGCGGCACACTATGTCGGCCTGCATCATCAGTATGCTCTCCATCACGTTTGTCACGGCATCCTTGTCAACGTTCTCGTAGTGGTTCAGTGCTATGCACTCGGCAAAGAGTTCGCCACAAAGGTTGTTCACGCATTTCTTGAGTTCACGTCTTTTCATAATGTAAAAAGTGGTGTATGGTTTGTGTTATGATGTTTTGTTTCCAGTTGCTAAGGTACATATTTATTTAGATATTGGCAAGCGGATACTTCTATTTTATCTTATTTGCCGTTTTTTTTGCACTTGCTTGGGCGTTTCTTTGGTATTTCGCTCGCTTATTCGTACCTTTGACCTCTGTCTTAGGTACTCACGCTCGGAAATGCTCAAATAAATTTGGCAATTCGCTCGCTTATTCGTACCTTTGCTTTGCGAACATTGTACAACAACATTTAATAAATTTCAAGTCAAATGGAAAAAAGTGCATTGCAGATTGCAAGAGCAGCTTACCAGCCTAAGCTGCCCAAGGCCCTCCAGGGTGCTGTGAAGGCCCAGGAAGGTGCCGCTACCCAGAGTGTAGGCAACCAGGAGGAAATCAAGGCCCTCTTCCCCAACACCTATGGCATGCCCGTGGTGGAGTTCGTTTCTGCCGAGAGCGAGAACAACACCGCCATCAACGTGGGTATCATCCTGTCCGGTGGCCAGGCTCCCGGCGGTCACAACGTGATCAGCGGTCTCTACGACGGCGTGAAGTCTCTGAACAAGGACAGCAAACTCTACGGCTTCCTCATGGGTCCCGGCGGTCTGGTAGACCACAAGTATGTTGAGTTCACCGACGAACTCATCGACGAGTACCGCAACACCGGCGGCTTCGACATCATCGGTTCCGGCCGTACCAAGTTGGAGAAGGAGAGCCAGTTCGAGGCAGGTTACGAAATCCTGAAGGAACTGGGCATCAAGGCTCTGGTTATCATCGGTGGTGACGACTCCAACACCAACGCCTGCGTTCTGGCCGAGTACTATGCCGCCAAGCAGTATGGCGTACAGGTTATCGGTTGCCCCAAGACCATCGACGGCGACCTGAAGAACGAGCAGATCGAGACCTCCTTCGGTTTCGACACCGCTTGCAAGACCTACTCCGAACTCATCGGCAACATCCAGCGCGACTGCAACAGTGCCCGCAAGTACTGGCACTTCATCAAGTTGATGGGCCGCAGCGCTTCTCACATCGCTCTGGAGTGCGCTCTGGAGACACAGCCCAACGTATGTCTCATCTCTGAGGAAATCGAGCAGAAGGAAATGTCTCTGGACGACGTGGTTACATACATCGCCAAGATCGTGGCCGACCGCGCTGCCGACGGCAACAACTTCGGTACCGTCCTCATCCCCGAGGGCCTCATCGAGTTCATCCCCGCCATCAAGAAACTCATCCAGCAGTTGAACGAGGTTCTCACCGACCCCGCAACAGGCGAGTCTCGCGAGTTCGCAGGTGCTGAGGAGCAGATTGCATTCGTCAAGGGCAACATCGCTCCCGAGAACCTGGCCATCCTGGAGTCTCTTCCCGCCGACGTGGCACGCCAGCTCTGTCTGGACCGCGACCCCCACGGCAACGTGCAGGTTTCTCTCATCGAGACCGAGAAGTTGCTCAGCCGCATGGTTGAGGGCAAACTCACCGCATGGAAGAAGGAAGGCAAGTACACTGGCAAGTTCAGCGCACAGCACCACTTCTTCGGCTACGAAGGCCGTTGCGCCGCTCCCTCCAACTACGATGCCGACTACTGCTACAGCCTCGGCTTCAACGCCAGCCGCTTGATTGCCAACGGCAAGACCGGTTACATGAGCGTCATCAAGAACACAACCGCTCCTGCCGCCGAATGGATCGCAGGTGGTGTGCCCATCACCATGATGATGAACATCGAGCGTCGCAACGGTGCCAACAAGCCCGTTATCCGCAAGGCTCTCGTTGAACTGGACGGCGCTCCCTTCAAGTTCTTCGCCGCCAACCGCGAGCAGTGGGCAAAGCAGACCCTCTACGTTTATCCCGGTCCCATCCAGTACTGGGGTCCCACAGAGGTTTGCGACCAGTGCACAAAGACCCTTGCTTTGGAGCAGGCTAAGTAATTCTTGATGCCTCAACAAAGGAAGACAAATACATCCACCCGCCGGACTTCTTCCCGCAAGAAAGGGAAGAAGACCGGTGGGTTTTTCCTGCTCAGATGGTTGCGCAGCATACCGCTTTGGGGCTTCGTCTTGGGCGGTGTGGGTGTGGTGGCCCTATACTGTTTCGTGCTCTTCCACTTCTTCGTGGACCCGTACAGTTTCCAATGGAAGGCCATCTACGGCGAGACCACATACCCCTCGGCATACACCGTGCGCGGCATAGACGTGAGCCACTATCAGGAGAAGATAGATTGGGCACGGCTCAGGAATGCCAACATGGGCAACGACCCCGTCACGTTCGTTATCATCAAGGCCACGGAGGGAGTTTCGTTGATGGACGATTACTTTAATGATAACTTTTATCAAGCACGCAAAAACGGCTTGATTAGAGGCGCTTACCATTTCCTTACACCCGATGTTCCGGCCAAGAAACAGGCTCAGTTCTTCCTTCGTCAGGCACACCTCGAGGAAGGCGATCTCCCCCCCGTGCTCGACATTGAGGACGAGCGCAAATGGCTTGCTTCCGGCAAGAACAAGAAGCAGATCCAGCGCATGGCCCTTGACTGGCTTGATGTGGTGGAAAAGCATTATGGCGTGAAGCCCATCATCTATAGCAGTTACCGTTTCCGCCGCGACATACTCAGCGACAAGCGCTTTGCCGAATACCCCTTCTGGATGGCGCACTACTACGTTTCCGAACCAGCCAAAGACATCAAGTGGACATTCTGGCAACACACCGATTGCGGCAAACTCTCCGGCATCAGGGGGTCCGTGGATTGCAATGTATTCCAAGGTTCGCGCGAGGCTTTGGACAGTTTGCTGATAAAAGAGATACCTGTCAACTGACTATCCGTAATATAGTCTGTACATCCCCCATGAAACATCACAACAACCTCCTCCTTCTTTTTCTGCTTCTCCTTACCTCCCTTTCGCTGAATGCCGCCGCCATGAGGGGGCATGAAGATGATGCCCAGGATAAGGCGCCGACAAGCATCAATCTGGTTTTCATAGGCAACAGCATAACGGCCGGTGCAACGCTGAACGACCCTTCCCGACAGGCACCGCCAGCCATTTGCCGCGATATGGTGGAGAAGGCCACGGGTGTGCATACGAATGTCTATAACGGAGGACATTCGGGTATAACAACCTTCGGTTTCATGCCAGGGCGCAGGGACTTTGTCAAGGTGGTGGACGCCGCACTACGTTTCCAGAAGGCCAACGGCGGGGTGGTGTACTTCTCCATCATGCTCGGCACTAACGACAGCGCATGCACAACCACGGAGGGAGCACCCGTCAGTCCCGAAACGTATGGCAGGAACATGCGCACCATCATAGACAGCCTTATCCACGCCGTGCCCTCGTGCCGTATCTTGCTCAATTTCCCCATATGGTACAGCCCCAACACGCACAATGGTGCACGCTATCTTCAGGAGGGGCTCGACAGGTTGCGCAGTTATTATCCCGTCATAGACACCATCGTGGACGAGTACACACAGGTATATGGCGGCAGCAGCAAGGCATGGCGCGGCTTCAAGAACAGGAAGAAACTCTTTACGGCAGAAAAAGGCCGTTCCGGCACCTTCTATCTCCACCCCAACGCCCAAGGCGCCCATCGTCTGGCGGAGATATGGACGGAACGCCTGCTGGACATCATTGCCGAAGACGGACACCAATAAATGAAGGGATAAGGGGAACCGTACATCCTTTCTGTCCATGTCTTGAGAATGTCCTCCTGACGACTCGCATTTGTCCTCCCCGATGACTCGCCCTTGTCACCCTCGGTGACTCGTCCTTGTTGTCCCGACGACTCTTTCTTGTTGTCCCGACGACATAATAATGTTCCTTAGATCGGTGAGAATAGGGCACGTTACTTCACCACCTCATATTCCATGCCGAACCAGTCGTTCAGGGTGGATTCCACCTTGGCGCTGATTTCGGGAGTGATGTTTTTCTTCACCTTCTTGTACACGTAGAGCACGGCCACTCCGTCGTCCACTATACCCAGCATTTTATACACTGCGCTGGGGATGAGGTCCATGGGCATGATGGTGTACGCTATGGCGGCATAGATGAGGGCACGGTCCAGAGTGGAGGTCTTCTCATCGGCCAGCACATAGTAGAATTGCAGGATGGGTCGCGAAGCCCTTCTGCCGGCTTTCAAGGCCCAAGGCTGTATTCTCTTTATGAGAGCGTTTATCTTTTCGTGCCAGTTCACGTCCTTCAGTCTTGCCAGAAGGTGTTTCACCTCCTTGCCCTTGGTGAAGTATATCATTATCAGGATGCATATTCCCAGTGTTGTCATGTCTTTATCTCCTATTGTTTTGATTATACATTATATTATATAGAGTCTCTGCACAGGCGGAATCTGTCACCGTCACATCCTCTTACCATAGGACACTATGCCGTCCTCTTCGTTTAATCCCTTTTCAGATTCCTGTTCTACGTTTTCCGTTACGTTTTCCGGGGGCATCTGCTTGGAGTACATCGGCGACCAGTACCAACCGCTATTGGGGTAATAGTAACTGTAGTCCATGTAGACCGTCCAGTCGTAGTAGTCGGCGATCTTCGTCAGGTAGAACCTGTCGCTGCTGCTTCCGAAGCGTCCCTGGAAACGGTCCGGAGTCATCTTGTAGTCGTAGATAGCACAGTCCAGACTTGGGTCGCTATAGTATTCCAGATAGATTACGCCGTTGCGTATCTCCCAGTCGAAGCGGTTGTAGATGTGGGTGTAGGGACCGCGCTCGTAGTAGTCCACCTGCTTGCCGTAGCCATAGGTGGCCCCGTCGTATTCGGGATAGAAGACTATGTCCGTGTCGTAGGAGTCGAAGGTGTAGAGACGTCCGTTGTGGCGGTAGTTGTAGTACATGCCGAAGTCGCCCGTCCACTGCCCTGCAAACTTTATGGACTGGTGCACGTCCATGTCCTCATCCATGTTCCATACCACGTTGCACGAACTCATGCCGAGCAGAGCAACCATCATTATGCAGATGTTTCCGAGTAAGGTTCTTCTTTTCATATCATTGTCCTCCATGTTAGTTTTTAGGTTTGTCGTGTTATTTTTCTGTTGCAAAGATATGCAACTCTGTCCATGTTTTATGAGGAAAAAGCAGAATGATGCGGAGGAAAGTCCTAAAATTATTGGGGAAAAAATAAAGCGACAAATATAGTACGAGACGCGGATTAACTGTTAGCGGCTAATTGACTACGGGAAGCGCTTGTACAGAAGAACATGAAGTGAAGATATTATTACACGTAATGAGTGTCGTACCGGAGTTGGGAGATCGTATACCGTGCCCTTGCTCTTCGTTTTGAGCTACACGACATGGCGCTAACATATCCTGCCTCCAGATACAGAGAGCATTCGTCGCTTTTTTTGAGCATTGATTCCGCAGATTTACCACGCTGAGTGGATTATCTTCCCACATAGCACGATGTTTTCAAGAAAAATCATTATCTTTGCACAGATTTATAAATGTTATGAATTACTACGCAAGATATTTTGATTCCGAGGGAGTGTTCCCGACTCCCGAAACATTGGTTGACTTCATAGGCGGTATCCCTCAGATAATGATGACCGAGGAACTCTCGGACGCCATTATGAAGTTCTGCACTGACAAGACAAGTTTCCCCAGGCATTTCCGTCTGCCCAACAAGAGCACTTTCATCGTTATCAAGACCAATGCTGCCACCCTGGAAGAGTTCAAGACCAGGGGTGCCAACGGTGGGGTTTTGCCCGCAGAAAGTAACAACGGCAACATCTCCAAACTTGCCGCGGCCGAAGAAATCCGACCTGGCAAGTACGATGTGAGCATAACATTCCGCCGTGCCGTGGTGAATCCGGATACACACAAGTGCTTCTTTGTGGACGAAACCTTTGGTGTGGAGATGCTTGCCCAGAGCCAGAGACAATGCTTCGAGGTGGTACTGGAGCATCTCAAAAACCATCCCGATGTTGACTCCAGAAGCCAGTACCCCAGCATCCGCAGTGCCAATTTCAAGGCCATTCTTATTGGCGAATAGCCAAAGGTCTGCAATTACGAGTTTTTAGGGCATCATGAGGGTAGGGTGTAACCGGAAATTCTTTTATTTATTGGTTTGTTTCTTGTTTGTCTCGGCTAATGCCTTGTTTGCCGGCGCTGACAACAAGAAACAGGTCACGTATTACATACCCGTGCCCGACGCGCTCCCCATGGCCGACTCGCCCGAACGTGCGGTCAAGAACATGCCTCTGCCGGTACTGGCGCCTTCGCTTCCCAAATACTATGCCTCTACCCGATATGGTATAGACGTAAGCCGTTATCAAGGTATAATTGACTGGCGTGAGGTGAGCAAGGACAAGCGTGTCTCCTTCGTGTACCTGAAGGCGACGGAAAGCACCGGGCTTGTGGACAGGACCTACGAACGCAATCTGCGTGGTGCAAGAAAAGCGGGACTGCCGGTGGGGGTCTACCATTTCTTCTCGCCCAAGACACCTGCGCACCAGCAGTTAGCCAACTTCATGAGTGCTGTCGATCCCAAGACTCAGGACCTCATCCCCATCGTTGATGTGGAAGTCGCCCCCAGGCGCAAGTTGCAGATAGTGCCCTTCCTGAAGCGCCTGCGTGCCTTTGTGGACGGGGTGGAGAAATACTTCGGATGCAAGCCCATGATATATACCAGTCAGAACTTCTACAAGGAGTTCCTTGCCGGAAAGTTCCTGGATTGCCCCTTCATGTTGGCCAAGTATTCCGAGGGAGTGCCCGAGGTGGGCGAGGACATCCGTTTCCTCGTGTGGCAGTTTACCGCCTCAGGCAGCATCCGTGGCATAACTGGCAATGTTGACCGCTCTTGCCTGATGAACCACTACACCGTGGACGACATCCGCTATTACGGAAAAGGCAAGAAGAGGAAGTAGCGGAGAGTCCGAGTGATCTGATAGTTCTGAGTATTCCGAGTATTCTGATTACTCTGATTACTCTGATTACTCTGAGTATTCCGATTATTCCGACCTCACCTATTGCCTCATCCGCTCTGTCATCCCCCTTCCTGCCTATATAAATTAAAGTTCGTGCGCGTGTATTTGCGTATGAGGATATTTTTTTGTAATTTTGTCGCCCGAAAGAATAAATTACAATATATGAGCAGGAAATTTGCTGAACGCACGAAACTGAACCTTAGCGAAGTGAATCGCGAGGTTCTTGGACAATGGGACGCAGAGGATGTGTTCCACAAGAGTATGACCGAGAGAGAGGGCTGTCCCTCCTTCATCTTCTTTGAGGGTCCGCCATCTGCCAACGGACATCCTGGTATCCACCATGTACTGGCACGCTCGCTGAAGGACACCTTCTGCCGATTCAAGACCATGAAGGGCTTCCAGGTGAAGCGCAAGGCAGGATGGGATACCCACGGTCTGCCCGTAGAACTCAGCGTGGAGAAGGAACTGGGCATCACCAAGGAAGACATTGGCACCAAGATTTCCATTGAGGACTACAACCGCCGTTGCCGCGAGAATGTGATGATGTACACCTCCGAGTGGACAGACCTTTCCCACAAGATGGGATATTGGGTGGACATGGAGAACCCCTACATCACCTACGACAACAAGTACATTGAGACACTATGGTGGCTCTTGAAGCAACTCTACAACAAAGACCTGCTCTACAAGGGCTACACCATCCAGCCATATTCTCCCGCCGCAGGTACAGGCCTGAGCAGCCATGAGTTGAACCAACCCGGTTGCTACCGCGATGTGAAGGATACCACCGCCGTGGCACAGTTTACCGTTCTCTCTGTGGACGGTTGCGAAGCCGCTTCCGCCCTGCCCAAGGAGAACCTGTACATCCTGGCATGGACAACCACACCCTGGACACTGCCCTCAAACACCGCCTTGTGCGTAGGTCCAAAGATTGACTACGTGGCTGTGAAGGGACAGAACCCCTACACCCAGCAGGAGGCCGTGTACATCGTTGCCGACAACCTCCTTTCAGCACACTTCAAGGCCGAAGAAGGCAAGGAACTGGAAATCCTCTGGAAAGGCAAGGGTTCGGAACTGGTGGGTATAAAGTACCAGCAACTGATGCCCTGGGTGAAGCCCTGCGCCATAGAGGGTGGCAAGCCCGTGGTGAAGGAGGACGAGGCATTCCGCGTAATCCCCGGCGACTATGTGACCACCGAGGACGGTACCGGTATCGTGCACATCGCACCCACCTTTGGTGCAGACGATGCCAAGGTGGCCAAGGATGCAGGCATCCCCAGCCTCTTCATCATAGACAAGGCTGGCGACACACGCCCCATGGTGGACTTCACCGGCAAGTACTTCCTGCCCGAGGACATGAACCCCGAGTTCTACGACCTCTGCGTCAACAAGGAAGCCTATGCCAAGCACCAGGGCCAGTACGTGAAGAACGCCTATGACCCCAAATACAACGTGAACGGCTACGACGAGAAGGCCGCCGCCAAGGACATGGACCTCAACGTACTGCTTTGCATAGAGATGAAGGAAGAGGGCTCTGCCTTCAAGATAGAGAAGCACGTTCACAACTATCCCCACTGCTGGCGCACGGACAAGCCCGTCCTTTACTATCCCCTGGATTCCTGGTTCATCCGTTCTACCGCCGCCAAGGAGCGCATGATGGAACTGAACAAGACCATCCTGTGGAAACCCGAAAGCACCGGTACAGGCCGCTTCGGCAAGTGGCTGGAGAATCTGAACGACTGGAACCTGTCACGTTCACGCTATTGGGGCACACCTCTGCCCATCTGGCGCAACCGCGACACACGCGAGGAGATATGCATCGGTTCGGTTGAGGAACTCTACAACGAGATAGAAAAGGCCGTAGCTGCAGGTGTGATGGAAAGCAACCCCTTGAAGGACAAGGGCTTCGTGCCTGGCGACATGTCGCAGGAGAATTATGACAAGATAGACCTGCACCGTCCCTATGTTGACCACATCAAGTTGGTAGGCGAGAGCGGTGCGGTGCTTACCCGCGAACTGGACCTCATCGACGTGTGGTTCGACTCTGGTGCCATGCCCTATGCCCAGATTCACTATCCCTTCGAGAACAAGGAGGAACTGGACAACGGCATCTGCTTCCCCGCAGACTTCATTGCCGAGGGTGTTGACCAGACACGCGGATGGTTCTTCACCCTGCATGCCATATCCACAATGGTGTTCGACTCTGTTTCCTACAAGGCGGTAATCTCCAACGGTCTTGTACTGGACAAGAACGGTCTGAAAATGTCCAAGCGCTTGGGCAATGCCATTGACCCCTTCGGTGCCATTGACCAGTACGGTTCGGATGCTGTACGCTGGTACATGATAACCAATTCCCAGCCTTGGGACAACCTCAAGTTCGACGTGGATGGAGTGAAGGAGGTATCGGGCAGTTTCTTCGGCAAGTTGTACCAGAGTTACTCGTTCCTGACTATGTACGCCAATGTGGACGGATGGCATTTTGCCGAGGACGAGGTACCCGTGGCAGAACGCCCCGAAATGGACCGTTGGATACTCAGTTCGCTGAACTCCCTCATCCGCGATGTGGAGCAGTGCTACGAGGACTACGAACCCACACGTGCCGGACGTCTTATCCAGGCCTTCGTGGTGGACAATGTCAGCAACTGGTTCGTACGCCTGTCCAAAAAGCGTTTCTGGGGTGGTGAGATGACACAGGACAAGTTGTCTGCCTATCAGACCCTCTACACCTGTCTGGAGACCGTGGCACGCCTCATGGCACCCATAGCACCATACTATGCCGACCGCCTCTATCGCGACCTGCACGAGGGTTGTGGTGAGGAAGGTGTGCGTAGCGTACACCTGGCCAAATTCCCCGTGGCAGACACTTCAATCATTGATGTAGAGCAGGAGGAAAGAATGGCTCTTGCACAGCAGGTTACCAGCATGATTCACTCTCTTCGCAAGAAGGAAGCCATCAGCGTGAAGCAACCCTTGCAGCGCATTGCCATTCCCGCACTCAACGCCGAGCAGCAGGAGCGCATCGAGGCCATGAAGCAACTCATCCTGGACGAAGTAAACGTGAAGGAAATAGAGTTCGTGGAAGGTGCCGGCATGCTGGTGAAGAAGGTGAAGTGCAACTTCCGCACCATGGGCAAGAAGTTCGGCAAGCAGATGAAGGCCGTAGCCTCTGCCGTGGCAGAAATGGGACAGGAGCAGATAGCCATGCTGGAGCAGGGCAGTGTTACCCTGTGCGTTGATGGAGCCGACGTGCTTATCGAACTTGAGGACGTGGAAATCTATAGCGAGGACATCCCCGGCTGGAGCGTGGCAAATGCCGGTACGCTCACCGTTGCCCTCGACCTCACCATTACCGATGAACTCCGTCTGGAGGGTATGGCACGCGAAATCATCCGCTCTATCCAGCAGTTGCGCAAGGACAGCGGCTTCGAGATAACGGACCGCATCATCGTTACCCTGCCCGACAACGAGGATACACGTGCATGCCTTGAGGCAAACTACGACTACGTGGCAAGCCAGGTGCTCGCCACAGAGGTACGTTTCGCCGGCGAGGCCATAGCAGTGGAAAAGGTCTAATCACGCACAAGGCATGAGCAGAAGGAAAAATCAGATCATGACGGCCGCCGGCATATCGCTGGCGGCTATTGTCATTGACCAGGCAATAAAGATATGGGTGAAGACCAGCATGTATATGCATGAGATGATAGAGATAACCCCTTGGTTCAAGATACTCTTCACCGAGAACCGCGGCATGGCCTTCGGAATGGAACTGGTGGACAAACTCTTCCTCACCTCGTTCCGCATCGTTGCCGTGGCCTTCCTTATATATATAATAGGCAAGCAGATAAAGCAAGGCATAGATTATCTCTTTCTCATCTGCCTGTCCCTTATCCTGGCAGGTGCCACGGGCAACATCATCGATTGCCTGTTCTATGGTATGGTTTTCAACAATCCTCCTGCACCCATAGTTGCCGAATTCGTACCCTGGGGAACAGGTTACGACACAATGTTCTACGGTAGGGTAGTGGACATGTTCTACTTCCCCCTGGTGGAATGGAACTGGCCCGATTGGCTCCCCTTCTGCGGTGGTGAGCATTTCATCTTCTTCTCGCCCATCTTCAACTTTGCCGACGCATGCATATCCTGTGGCGTCATTGCGGTGCTGCTCTTCTGCCGCAAGCAGTTCCAATCCATAATGAAGTAACATACTGCCCCCAAACGCAATGAAACATATCTGTTCGCTTATCTGTCTGGCATTATTCCTGGCATGTGCTCCCAACAGGCCTTCCAACGTACTTTCCGAGGACGACATGGAAGATGTCCTGGTTGACTACCATCTGGCCCTTGCCATGGCGGAATTGCAGGTAGGAGACCTGCAGGCAAACAGATACATCCTCACTCAGGCTGCCTTGAAGAAGCACGACATAACGGAAGCCGAATTGGACACCTCGCTGGTATATTGGTGTCAGAATTCCGAGAAATTCGTAAAGATATGCGAGCGCGTCAGCGAGCGTCTGAACTACATGGCAGAATCCCAGGGCGTAGAACGTCAGGAGAAGAACCCCTACAGTTATCTGACAACGGAAGGCGATACCGCCAACATATGGAACCTCAGGGAAGGTGTCGTGCTTATTCCCAATATAGTTGACAATATCTACTCCTTCTCCATCGAGGCCGACAGTACCTATCTGCCGGGAGACAATTTCATGTGGGCATTCAAGACCCAGTTCCTGAGCAGCGACCATTATAGCGAGGCCTATGCCCTATTCAGTATCCACTATGACAACGATAGCATTGTGGGTACAAGCCAAAGGGTGGGAAGTAGCAGACAGTATGAGATAAAGGTTAATTGTCCCGCCAAATTCCGTGATGTCCCTGTTCGGAGCGTAAACGGAACGGTCTACTTGCCTCTCAGGAAGGAAGGTTTCGGCATCCTGGCCCTGAACAACTTTGTCCTTGTCCGCTATCATGATTTGACAAGAAAAGCAGAATCTGACGAGCAATTACAGGATGTGGCCCCTGCTGACAGTTCATTGCAATTGCAACAGATTGACTCTGTTCGTGTCCGTCAGAATCCCTATGATATCCGTAACGAGCAGAATGATGAGCGTAAGATAAATATTGTCAAGGACAAGCCTCTTAATGTGGGCCGTCGCCGCAGATGAAGAATTTTGGATACCATAGGTTGATATTGCCGACGGGCGAAGTTGTTGACGGCCCTTTGGTTGTAGTGATGGACGACTATCACCGAATGCACTCGTGGCATATTCTGGAAGGAGAAGAACCTATGGTCGAGTGGATAGGCGGCACATTTAACCCAAATCGGTCATTGGAGTAATGACGAGAATAGCCTCCTAATTTTTTGAACAGGTGACAAAATATGGCTTCATTAGCGCATAACAGTCTAATGGCCGATTTGGGTTTAATCAGAGTTTTTCCCCGTAGCACAGGTCGCCGCAGTCTCCCAAGCCTGGCACTATGTATGAAAGGCGGTTCAGTTCGGGGTCTATGACGGCACACCACAGAGTCACCTCGTCCGAGGGGAAGCACTCCTTCAGGTATGCCACGCCCTGTTCCGACGCCACCACGGCCACGATGTGCAGTTTGGCGGGAGTGCCGTTGTTGAGATATGCGCGGTACGATGTCTCGAAACTCTTTCCCGTAGCCAGCATAGGGTCTACCAGCATGAAGGTGCACTTGTCCAGCGAGGGGCATGCCAGATAGTCCAACTGTATGCTGATGTCGTTTCCGTCCTCCACCCTGTAGGCTGCCACAAAACCGGCATCGGCATTGTCAAAGACCTGCATGAAGCCTTCGTGCAGTGCCAGTCCAGCCCTCAGTACGGTGCCTATGACTATATGGTCGTCATACGTGCTGACCTGACATTCCGCCAGAGGTGTCAGGATGGTCTTGGCGGAATAGTCCAGCGTCTTGCTTATCTCATACGCCATCAGCATGCCTATCTTCTTCAGGTTGTTCCTGAAGAGGTTTCTGTTTCCCTGAACCGTAATGTCGCGCAACTGTGCCACATAGTTGGAAATGACACTGTTTGTCTCCGAAAAGTTTATGACCTTCATGGATGTAGTGTTTTTATATGGTGTGAGTATATGTTACTTTACGAACTTGTTGACCAGGCACGCCACATATTCGGCATCCTCCAGCGTCATCAGCGGAGAGATGGGCAGTGAGAGTTCTTCCTCGTGTATCCTCTGCGTCAGGGGCAACGGTCCGTGCTCCAGATGCTTCAGGGCGTCCTGCTTGTGCGGTGCTATCGGATAGTGTATCAATGTCTGCACACCTGCCTCGGCGAGGTACTTCTGCAAGGCATCGCGCTCGGCACACCGTATGGGGAACACATGCCACACACATTCCTGCTCTTCCTTGGGCCACAGAGGCAACTGTATCATCGGGTTCTTTATTCCGTCCATGTATTTCCGGGCTATCTCCCTGCGGTGTGCGTTGTCCTTGTCCAGCCGGGGCAGTTTCACACGCAAGGCGGCAGCCTGTATCTCGTCCGTGCGGCTGTTCACACCCTCGTATTCATTAACATACTTCACGCTGCTTCCATAGTTGGCCATGCAGCGCACCACGCGTGCCAGTTCGTAATCGTCGGTCACCACGCAACCGGCATCGCCCAGGGCACCCAGATTCTTGCCGGGATAGAAACTGAACCCTGCCGCATCGCCCAGATGTCCGGCCCTCCTGCCCTGCCACATCGCACCATGTGCCTGTGCGGCATCCTCCACAACCACCAGACCGTGCTCCCTGGCAAGAAGCAGGATGTTCTCCATATCGGGGCACACCCTTCCATACAGATGTACCGGCATAATGGCCCTCGTACTGTCCGTTACGGCTTTGGCGCAATCATCGGCATGGATGGTATAATCCCCCAACTTAGGTTCCACAAGCACGGGTTTCAGTCCTGCCTCCCTTATGGCCAGTATGCTTGCTATGTACGTATTTGCCGGCACTATCACCTCGTCTCCGTCGCTCCACCCCTTCAGGGTCTTGTAGGCACGCAATATCAAGGTCAGCGCATCAAGGCCGTTTCCGCAAAGTACGGCATTGGAGGTTCCCACATACCGGCACCAGTCGCGCTCGAAGAGGCGGTTTTCCTCTCCCAACAAATACCAGCCGCTTTGCATGGCATGCAACATGCTGTCGGACAGTTCCGGCTCGAAACTTTCGTTTATGGCCTTCAGGTCCAGGAAAGGCACGCTCCTGCGTCCTACCTCGGGTGCTATCTCGGACATCTTCAGCAGACGGTTGCGCTTCAGTTCCAACTTGTACACGTCGTAGCATACCGCCCTGCCGCCGAAACCCTCCTTCTGGAAAATCAGTCCCTCGTTCAGGAACTGTCCGCCGTTCTCTGTACTTATACCGAAGTCTATGAACTCCTTATCCTTGTAGCGCTCTCCGCAGATGTGGCGCAACAGCAGGTCCAGAGCACCATATTTGCGACCGTCCGCCACGGAGGCGATATACTGTATGTGTGCCACGTTCTCCGTCTCGAAGACCACTATGCCGGAAACTATCCTGGCATTAGTGTCCTTCACCACAAAGAGCCTTATGTTCCTGGGGAAACGGTTCATCAGCAGGGCCATCTCGTCGGCCGTGTGCACGGGCTTGGCGTTGTGGTACGTGCCCAAGACCTCCTCCAGCACCTGCCAGTATTCCCTCAGGCAAGCCTCATCCCCCTCTCTCATGCGCTCTATGTAGAAACCGCATTCCAGCGCCTTCTTGGCCTTGCGCACGCGCAGGGTGCGCATGCTCAACGGATTTGCCACGCTCAGCACCGTAGCCACGGCACGCCCCTCCAACTGCGCCCCGGCACGAAACAGGGCATAGAGGTCCTCCTGGCTGGGCACCCTACTATATATATAAGGTATGGCCCTGTACACCAAGGTCCTTGCACCCAGCAGGCTGGCATAGTACATCAGTATCTTCTGCATTGCCTTCAGCACCTCGCTCTGCGTTATGCTCGGTTTGGTTATCAGGCCGCCGTATGTCAGCCCCTGATGGGAATAGACGGTCTTCTCCTCCTCCACCCAATTGGCAGGAAACAAGGCCACCAGGCTGTCGTCGCTCAGTTCGGAATCGTTGTTGTCATCGTTGTACACCAGCAGCGAGCAGTCAAAGAACCTGTCTGCATGGTAGTCCATGAAGTTCCTGTCCAGCAGGAACGTACCCTGCTTGCTCTCCTCCACAAACCGGTTCCACACCTCCCTCTTGTTGACGCTATATGGTTGTATTGTCATATCCTAAAAATCATGAGATTGCCACGGCACTCATTCGCCACCCTCCTTCTTGCCGTAAACCGACATGAACTCGTCAAAGTCCCTTATATATCCCTCCAGCGAGAACTCCTCGCTTGCACCCACCACCACTACGGAATCCTGGGCAAACTCCTCCAGAGAGCACCACACTCCCTCGGGTATCACCACGGCATAGTCGGGGCGGTCCAGCAGGAACTCGCGGCACTCCTGTCCGTTGTCTATCTTCAGGCGGAAACTTCCCTTCACACAACACACAATCTCCTTGCACGTCGTGTGGGCATGACCTCCGCGCCTGGCATTTTCCGGCACATCCGTTATCCAGAACATGCGTTTCAACGGAAAGGGAATATCCTTCGTTTCTTCAGCAAAAGTAAGCAGCCCTCTGCTGTCCCTATTTGAGCGCAAATGCACCTCCAGGTTATCCAACGGGGCATGTTTCTCCTTCTTCATGGTTCTTTATACGAGAATGTTAGGACAAAGTTACAAAAAATTATCCACAAATGCTTGCATGAATCAAAAAAAAGCTATACCTTTGCATCGCAATTGAGAGGAAAGAGGTCAAGAGAGACCTTGAAAAAGACCTCTGAAATCATAGGAAGCATCCAAGTTTGGAAGTGTGGGTGAGTGGCTGAAACCACCAGTTTGCTAAACTGACGTACGGGTTACCGTACCGGGGGTTCGAATCCCCCCGCTTCCGCAAAGGTCTTAAGGCAATCAATTGCAAACGGCGATTTCGTCTAGGGGTTAGGACACATGCCTCTCACGCATGGAACACGGGTTCGATTCCCGTAGTCGCTACAAGACTTCAACACATCAAGAACTCTTTCCGATGGAAAGGGTTCTTTTTTTTCTCGCATTCCTCAGTTTCATCATCACTGACGGTAAACTTTATCATCAATGACGGTAAAGTTTATCACTACTGACGGTAAATTTTATCATCACTGACGGTAAAGTTTATCATTACTGACGGTAAAGTTCATCGCCACAGGCGATAAAGTTTAGAGGCGCAACCACAGTTGGTTTGCGCCTCTATCATTTATTGCCATCCCTGATGGGCTGGGGGAGGGATTAGAGTCCGAGTGACTTCTTGATTTCCTCTACCTTGGCCTTTGCCTTCTCTACGAGTTCGGTGTACTGGCAGGCACAGGTCATGCTGTCCTTGATTTCGCAGTAGAACTTGATCTTGGGTTCTGTACCGGAGGGACGTACGCTGATCTTGGTGCCGTCCTC
Source organism: Bacteroidaceae bacterium (assembly GCA_045594385.1). GTDB lineage: Bacteria > Bacteroidota > Bacteroidia > Bacteroidales > Bacteroidaceae > Physcousia. The sequence continues at coordinate 1,939 of JAZNYM010000039.1, read as the reverse complement.
GCAGAAGTACTGCAGCACGTTGCTTGTTGCGGGGAAGTCCAGTTTGCTTTCGTTGCCCTGTCCGTCCTTGGCAACCAGAGTCTGGTAGTCCTTGGTGAGCACAACAGGACTGCCGGCAATCTCCTTGGGAGCCTTCTCGCCGCGGAAGTCAACCATCATCTGCTTGATTTCGTCGGCACCAGACTTACCGGGCTTGGTAACGTTGATGGTGTACTCGAAACTGAAGCCATACTCCTTGTAGATGTCCATCAGCAGGTCGTACAGGGTCTTGCCCTGGTCCTTTGCCCATGCCGCAATCTCGCAGATAAGGCAGATGCTGGCTGGAGCGTCCTTGTCTCGAACCTTGTCGTAGGGCAGGAAGCCGAAACTTTCCTCGCCGCCGCCGATGTACTTCTGCTTGCCTTCGGAGATGGCAATCTCGCGTGCAATCCACTTGAAGCCTGTGTAGCAGTCGCGCAGTTCCACGTTGTTCTTCTTTGCCATCTCGGCGATTACCTCGGTGGTAACGATGGTCTTCACCAGGAAGTCGCTGCTCTTGAGCTGGCCAAGGGCAATCTTGTTCTTGATGATGTAGTAAACGAACATCATGGCGGTCTGGTTACCGTTGATAATCTGCCATTCACCCTCGGGGTTGCGGCAAACTATGGCCAGACGGTCGGCGTCGGGGTCGGTTGCAACAACGAGGTCGGCATTCAACTTGGTGCCCAGGTTCATGCCCAGTGTCATAGCCTCGGCATTCTCGGGGTTGGGACTAACCACGGTGGGGAAGTCGCCGTCGACAATCATCTGCTCGGGAACAACGTTGATGTTCTGGAAGCCCCATGAGCGCAAGCACAGGGGAACGATGACGCGTCCTGTTCCGTGCATGGCGCTGTAAACGATGTTCAGGTCCTTCTGGCGCAGGATGACATCCTGGTCTATCATGGCCTCCTTCACGGCGGTCATGTAGTCATAGTCCATCTCGCCGCCGATAACCTGGATGAGGTCCCAGTTGGGTTCGAACTTCACGTCGTCTATCTGCACCTTGTTCACCTCGTCGATGATACCCTTGTCGTGCGGAGCCAGTACCTGTGCACCGTCTGCCCAGTAAGCCTTGTATCCGTTGTACTCCTTGGGGTTGTGAGAAGCTGTTACATTCACACCGGCAACAGCACCCAACTGACGGATGGCAAAACTGATTTCGGGTGTGGGACGGAGGCTCTCGAACAGGTATGCCTTGATGCCGTTGGCGCTGAAGATGGCGGCAACGCTCTCGGCAAACATGCGTCCGTTGTTGCGGCAGTCATGACCTACAACCACGCTCTGTCCTCCCTCGGGGAAAGCCTTGTTGATGTAGTTGGCAAAGCCCTGTGTGGCCATGCCCACGATGTACTTGTTCATGCGGTTGGTGCCCACGCCCATGATACCGCGCAGGCCACCGGTACCGAATTCCAGACTCTGATAGAAGGCGTCAATCAGAGGAGTCTTGTCCTCATTGTCCAAAAGAGCCTTCACCTCTGCCTTTGTTTCGGCATCATACTTGTCACTGTCGAGCCACTTCTGGGCTTCGGCCTGACAACGCAAAATCAATTCCTGATCCATGATAAATTATAGATTTAATGTTAGTGATTAATCGTATTTACGCATACAAAGATAGGAATTATTTAGGGGAACGCCAAATTCTTGAGGTAAATTTTTGACATTGTCATAGCATAGTGTAGTGAATAATTTTCAAAAAGCGCAGGATGCTGTTTCTCTTTGGGCAATTTAGTATGTGAACGGAAAAGACATATTCCTTCATGGCAAAGACGGCGTTTTTGTGTCGCTGATACAAAAACCCGCCCAATCTTTTCCTTATTTATAAAAAAAGATTTACTTTTGTGTGATTTTAACGTTAATGATTATGAAAAGCAACAAGCCCCTCTTTCCATTGTATCTGCTTGCCGCCTTGCTTTGCGGA
>JAZNYM010000038.1:0-17076 GCA_045594385.1 Bacteroidaceae bacterium | reverse complement strand
TTCGGATGTTAAGGAGTGGGGGCTAAACATTAGACACTGTCTTTACGACGAATGACCGAACGGCCTTATTCCACTTCTTGATGTCGTTAACAAATGCAAAAGTATAAAGGATATTGGAATATACAATGACCGATTTGGGTTAAATGTAGGATATATATCGTGTCCGAGTCCTATAAATTTGTGAGGTCCGGCCTTATGAGAATCTTTCCTTGACGACACTATAATACAACCCTCTCTGCCTGCACCTGATGATTCAGGAATATTGTGGCTGAGTCATTGAATTGGGCAGGTTGTTCGGTGGTGAGAAAGCGGAGAGAAGCCCCCTGTGTTATACGAACATGCATTTCCGGATGTCTTTGCAGATAGTCCTGCAAACTGCTGGCCACGTAATCTCCTTGCGGTATTATCTCCACTCCAGCAGGGACATAATGCTTTATCTTATCCAAGAGTAAAGGATAGTGAGTACAGCCAAGAATAATGGAGTCAATAAGGGGGTCCAGAGCAAACATTTCATTTATACTCTTTCTTACAAAATAGTCAGCGCCAGGCATGTGTGCCTCGTTGTTCTCTACCAGAGGAACCCACATGGGACAGGCAACCCCCGTGACCTTGATGTCTGGGTGCAGTTTGGCTATTTCCAAATCATAGGTGTGTGAGCGTATAGTTCCAGGTGTGGCAAAAATGCCTACGTGACGTGTCTTCGTGATTTCCCCGATGCATTCTGCTGTGGGGCGAATGACGCCAAGGACGCGGCGTGAGGCATCTATTTGTGGCAAGTCGTTCTGCTGGATGGTGCGTAGTGCTTTGGCCGATGCTGTATTACAACCCAAAATGACCAAGGGACAACCTTCCTGAAACAGCCGGCGTACGGCTTGAAGGGTGAATTCATACACTACCTCAAAACTGCGTGTGCCATACGGGGCACGCGCGTTGTCACCCAAATAGAGATAGTCATATTGGGGCATGAGTTGGCGGATTGTCCGTAAGATGGTCAATCCGCCATAACCGCTGTCGAAGATACCGATAGGAGACATTATCTGGCGGTATCCTCTATACCCAAATGCATTATTACTGCGGCAGTGATGTCTGTTGCCAGGCCTGGTACGATGTATGGTACACTGCCACCGTCCAAATCATAAACAATGCTTATTCCCTTCTCCTGAGCTACGATGGTGATGGCATCATTCAGTTCTGCCTTGACGTCTGCCATCATGCTTGCTTCGGCCTCCTTAAGCAGGGCCTGAACCTTTATGCGGAAGGATGCATTGGTCTCCAGCATGTTCTGCAGTTCATTCTGACGCTTTTCCAGAATCGTCTTTGGAAACTCCTTTTGTCCATGCATGAACTCCTCGAACTTGCGTTGGAAATCATTCTCACTCTTCTTGGCCTCCGCTTCATATTGCTCCTTCAAAGCCTTCAGGTTTTTCTGCATGGCTTGATACTGGGGCATGCGCGCAAGTATCCTGGAGGTGCTTATCTGTCCGAATATGAATGCATGTGACCTGGGGCGTAGTCTGGGTTGAGTTTTAGCAGTATTGGTTGAGTCTACCTGTACGGAATCCTGAACCTGTGCCTGAAGCACACCACAACATGCCATGAAGCATGTAATACATAGGACTCTGAAAAATGTAGAGAAGTTGAATGCTTTCATTGCTACGTTTGTTTATCGATGTCCTCAGGGAAAGTTTAATTTTATCGCGGACATACTCGATTCCTAATTTTTAATTTGCAGGTGTAGCGGGTGCTGCTGTTGCAGTTGCGCTGATACCCAGTTCTTTCTTCAACTGAGCGGTGATGTCGGTGCTCAGTGCATTGTTGACGAAAGAAATGGCACCTGTGCTGGTGTCGATTACGTAGACATAACCTCCAGCCTCACCAATCTTCTTGACAGCAGCCATTACCTTTTCGCTGATCATAGCCATTTTCTCCTGAGTGGCTTTCTGCATGGCAGCCTGGCTGTCCTGAAGACTCTGCTGGTAGCGCTGGCCGAGGTCGTTCAGTTCCTGTTCACGACGTGCACGTACATTTTCCAGCAGGTTTGCAGCCTCCTTCTGGTAGTCCTCGTACTTCTTCTGCATCTCGTCCTGCATCAGTTTGAGGTCGTCAGAGAACTGCTTCTCCATGTTCTGCAGTTCAGTTTGCGCAGTGGCATATTCCTTCATGTTGGGAAGGATTTCTGCTAAGTTGAAGTGTGCAAACTTTGACTGTGCCATGATGGTCAGAGGTGCTGCCATCAGAATGGCCAAAAGAATCTTTTTCATAATTGTTTGTTATTATTTAGTTGTTATTGTTACTGTTTGTGCCGTTGCTTAATTATATCCCAGTTTGGCCAGTACATCGTTTGAAATGTCTGCTTTGGGAGATGCGAAGATTATGCCGGCATCGGATGCCCGGTCCAGAATGAGACTATAACCCTTCAGTTCGGCAATGTCCTTTATGGCATTGTAGATTTCGTCCTGAATGGGAGCCATCAGGCTTTCACGTTTCTTGAAAAGTTCGCCCTCTGGTCCGAAGTATTTCTTCTTCAGTTCGCTGGCCTCCTTTTCCTTGGCAATGATTGCCTCTTCGCTCTTTGCTTTCTGCTCGTCTGAGAGGAATACGGACTCTGCCTGGTACTTCTTGTACATGGTCTGTGCCTCTTCCTGAAGCACTTCAACTTCGGCCTGCCATTTTCTTGAGACCTGGTTCAACTGCTCGCCTGCACGCTCGTAGGCCGGAATATGGTTTAGAATATATTCCATATCTACAAGGGCAAACTTCTGTGCGCTTACAGGTAGGGCAAATGCCGCCATGGCGATGATTGCAAATAATACTCTTTTCATTGTGTTTTTCTTTAAGATGTTAATTGGAGGCTGATGCCTCATGATGTGTTGTATCGTCTCTATGTATGCTGAGCGTATGTCATTAGAATTCCTGACCCAGAACGAAGTGGAAATGACTTCCGCCGTATGTGCTTACACCCTGTACCTTGTCGAAACCGTATGCCCAGTCGATACCCAGAAGACCAACCATGGGCAGGAAGATACGTGCACCCACACCTACGGACTTCTTCATGTCAAAGGGATTGAATTCGCCGATGCTGCTCCAACAGTTACCGCCCTCAGCAAAGATGAGACCGAACACATTGGTGCTGGCTCCCAACATGAAGGGGTAGCGGAGTTCCACAGAGAAGCGTGTATAGGCGTAACCCATGTTGCCGGGAGGTGTGATAGAACCGTTGTCGTAACCTCTCAGACCGATGGTCTCGGTGGAGTAGAGAGATGAGTAGCCGGAGGTTCCGTCGCCACCCATGTAGTAGTTCTCGAAGGGTGAGGGTTTGTGCTTGTTGTATGAACCAAGCAGGCCTATCTCGGCACGGGTCATCAGCACGAAGCACTTGTTGTGGCCAGACAGGGCGGTGAAGGTGCGTGCCTTGAACTTCCACTTGTGATACTCAATCCAAGAATATTTGTCCTGCAGTTCCCTCATGTACGTGCTGCTGGAGGGATTGTTGGCCAGATTGGCATAATCCTTGCCGTCCCAAAGAGAGTAGGGGGGGGTAAAGGCTACCGAAAGTTGGATTTCCGAACCGCGGCGAGGGAATATCTGGTTGTCTGTACTGTTACGTGACAGGGTGAAGCGCAGGGCTAGATTGTTACAGTTGCCGTTGGTCATCAGCGAGAAGTAGTTCCAGTCCTTCATCATGTAGCGTGTATAGGACAGTTCTGCGCTGAGGGTAAAATAGTCGTCAGGCCAGCGCAGGCGCTTACCCCAACCAAGTGATACACCGAATATCTGCTGATACTTGTCGGGATCGTAGAAGTTCTCATAGTTACCACCATAACCGTAACCGTAACCATAGCCGTATCCTCCGCCATAGATGCTGTTATAGTAGTTGTCGTAGTAGGCAGAGTTGTAGTAGCGGTCGCTTACGTCGGTCTGCTTGCTATAGAAAGCACTGAACGAGAAAGTATTGGGACGCTTGCCTCCGAACCATGGGTTGACGTACTGTATGCTGTACTGCTGGTAATACGAACCGTTGGTCTGTCCGCTGATGCTGAATGTCTCACCATTACCCTGTGGCATTATGCCTCGGCGCATGCCTCCTTTCTTGAACAGGTTGGCAAGGCAGAAGTTTGCGAACTTCAGGCCTATCTTGCCTATGACACCTGTCTGGCCATAACCGAGAGAGAACTCGATCTGGTCGTTGCTCTTGGGTTCCAGTCCCCAGGCAAGGTCCACCGTACCGTTATTGGGGTCGGGTTGGATGTCATATTGGATGTTCTCGGCATTGAAGTGTCCCATACTTGCAATTTCGCGAAAGGAACGTTCGAGGGCATCCTTGGAGAAGAGGTCGCCTGGCTTGTTGCGCAGTTCGCGTCGTACCACGTTCTCGTACACACGGTCGTTACCGGTAATCTTTACACGGCTGATGCGTGCTTGGGGACCTTCTGAGATGCGCATCTCCAGGTCGATACTGTCGCCTACGATGTTCACCTCAACGGGGTCAAGCCTGTAGAACACATATCCGTTGTTGTAGTACAGGTTGCCTACGGCGTCCTCGTCGTTAGAGAGACGGTCTTCCAGCAGTTTCTGGTTGTACACATCGCCCTTCTTCATGTTGAGAACGGCGGACAGGTAGTCTGTGTTGTATACGGTATTGCCTACCCACTCGATATTGCGGAGGTAATACTTTCCACCTTCTTCCACATGGATGTTGATGTCCACATGCTTGTCATCCACGTTCTTTACGGTGTCTGCCACGATGATAGCATCACGGTAGCCAAGTTCTGCGTAGTAGTTCTGCAGGTTTTCCTTGGCTTCCTTGTACTTGGACTCGACGAACTTATGACTACGGAACCAGTTGTGGAAACCTTTCTTCTCACGTATTGTCTTCAGTACACCCTTTGAGTAAATCTTGCCCTTCAGTTTTCTTTCTGGGATGACAGTGTTTCCGTAAACGTTGATGTTGCGGATAAGTATCTTGCCGTTCTTGCGGATGTTCACGTCAACAATTACCTTGTCCGGTGCGGCGGGGTCGTCGTGATGCAGGATCTCTATCTCGGCATTCTTGAACCCCTTGTCCTCGTAATAACGCTGGCCCAATATCTTGGCACGGTCAATCATGTTTGGGGTAAGCTGGTTGTCTTCAATAAGGCCCAGTTTATCCTTCAGATCGTCCCTTTCGCTTTTCTTTACTCCGTTGTAGTTAATTTTGGAGATACGTGGGCGAGGAGCCAGGTTTATGTGCAGGTATGCAGAATCGTTGATGATGGAGTCCACTCTAATCGAAACGTCAGAGAACAATCCGTTCTTCCAATATCGTTTGATGGCTTGTGTTATCTCCTCGCCGGGAACGGAAATGGTCTCTCCCACGCTGATGCCAGAAAGTCGTATCAGCATGGCAGGGTCGTAATTGGGAATTCCGTCAACTGCAATGTTCTTGACAACAACCTGACGTGGTGTGCGACTGTAGTCAATGGTTACTGCGGTGTCGCGCTTCAGGTATTGTGCATGTGAGGGTATGGCACAAAGGCATGAAGCAAATATAAATATAATAAGGTATAGTAGTGTCTTACTCTTCATCTGAAACCTGTTCTCCTGTTTTTCCATAGCGACGCTGGCGCTGCTGATAATCGGCGATAGCCTCTCTGAATGACTCCTCGTTAAAGTCAGGCCAGAACTGGTCTGTAAAATAGAACTCGGAATATGCACATTGCCAAAGCAGATAATTGCTGATTCGCAACTCTCCTCCGGTACGGATAAGAAGATCCGGGTCAGGCATAAAGTCGGTGGTAAGTTTGGAGTCTATCGTAGATTCGGTTATGTTTTCAATAGCAAGTGTGCCGTTCTTTACATCTTCCGCTATCATGCGGGCGGCTCTTGTTATCTCCCAACGGCTACTGTAACTTAGCGCCACCACCATAGTCATGCCGGTGTTTACGCTGGTGCGCTCAATACATTCGCCAAGACGCTTCTGTACGCTCATAGGCAGACGTTCCATTTCGCCTATCATGCGGAAACGGACGTTGTTCTTCATGAATATCTCTTCCTCGAGGTTTGTCAGGACGAGATTCATCAGGGCCTCAATCTCCTCAACGGGTCTGTTCCAGTTCTCGGTACTGAAGGTGTATAGTGTTAGGTATTTGACGCCAAGCCTGGTTGCTTCTTCGGTGATTTTCTTCACCGTGGCAACACCTTCCACATGACCTGCCGTGCGTGGCAGTCCCTTTGCCTTGGCCCAACGGCCGTTTCCATCCATGATGATGGCTACGTGTGCCGGTATGCGGCTATTGTCTAATTGTTGCATAGTCTTAGTTTTGGACTAATGTCGTATGTTAATGTGAACATGAAGAAGGAGTACGTATCCTTGTTCTTCAGTCCTGAACTTTCTATATAGTGTGGGTCGCTAAGTTTGACGCCGTCCAGTTTGTCTATGGTGGTAAAGCGGTGTGTCCACTCGAAGATGAGGTTGAGGCGTGGTTTTACTTTGTATTTCACACCGGCACCTACGGGGAAGTTCGCTCCGAAACTTGTGCCGTCTTCCGTTATTCCCACTGTTGCACCTATTCCCACTATTGCGTAGGGAGTTATTCGCGAGAGTTTCTTGTATCCGGGTCCCATGCCATAGCCCCAGAAGTTGAGTTCGAACTGGGCTCCTATGTCCACCACGTTACCACTGAAAGCCAGGTCAACGCTTTGGCTGGTGGAACCAGACTCTTCCGGCAGGTACCATCCCTTGGTGTTTCCTCCATATCGTCCGTAGGCGAGGTTTGTCTTCAGCGACATGCGCGGGTTGAAGTTGCGTCTCAGTGTGAATGCCGCCATTGCGCTACTGCCCGAAAACGGAGTCCTGTTTGCATCGCCCAGATAATAGCAGAGTCCTGTGCCGCCTCCAATGTCCCAGCGGTACTCCAAAATCTCTTGGGCCTTGATTCCATGTATGCCACAGATGAGTAGCAGTATCGTGAGCAGTTTCTTCAATTCCGTTTCCTGTTAGAATATGTCAGGACGTGCAAACCCCAGGCGGTTGAGACGTCCGCGGTATACCTTGCCATCGGCAATGAGCCATATGAAGTTGTTCTCGTCCACGGTGGAGGTGATGTATCCATCTGCGCCATGCAGGTCGGCAGGAGGTAATATCGTGTGCAGGCGCCACCATGTCAGACCGTTGTCTTCGCTGACATAGAATCTTTCCAAAGCCTCAACTTTGCCGTCCTTGCTCTTGCCGCCTACTACCATCAGTTTGTTGTCGTAGTGCATCATGTTCATTTGCGTGAACATGGGCATGGGTTTGGTGTTGTCCCAGCTCTTGCTATAGTGCATCCAACTCTCGGTATCTTCCTCCTCAAAGTCTGTCCAGCACTTTGACCACACCACGGCACATGTGTCGGTTTCCACGCTACGATTGCCCACTATTATCATTCTTGTCAGGTTCTCGTTCTGAGTGTAGGTGATGGCTGCAATCTCCTCATCGGGCAGGAATGAAGCATCTTCATCCAAGGGGTCTATAGACCATCCGTCCGAACCTATATAGATGCTATTTATGACTCCGTTGTATTTTGCATAGAGTTTATCGTGGGAGACCCCCACAAGGCGCAGTCCTTCATATTGGAACAGCCTTGTCCAAACCAATCCGTCGGCACTGGAGTATAGACCGCCATCCGTGGAACTTATGAAGAGGTTCTTGGGACCTTTGGACAGGGAAGTAAGGTCTACGGTTGTCGGCAGATCGGTCACCTGACGTGTCCACTCGCCGAGGTTGCTTAGCGGATGTGTCATCATCATTACGGCATTGCCATCGTTCACCAATACAGACATTTCGTCGTTCCAGGACAGGGCCTTCATGGGGTGTGCGCCACTGATGGCGTCATCACCATTCACTGCTACCCATTTGAGTGTGTCGCTCTCCATGGTGTGCACGTTTATCTTCAGCGTGTATTTGCGCTCCGTATTGTCCGTTGCCACCAACTTGATGTGCAGGGGCTTGCGTATGTCTATGCTGTCCGATGACTGGTATGGTATCCATGGATCGTCGTCCCAGGCGTCGGAGGCACGGTAATATGCCAGACCTGCAGTGTATGAAAGATTCATGACAACGCGGGACAGGTCGGTGTTGCAGGGGAGAGAATCCCTGTTCTCTATGAATAGAGTCTTATGATCGATGGTAAACACCCAATTCGAAGCCGTGTATGTGGTGTAGAACGTGGTGTCCGTGACACCGTCCGATGCCTTCGTTGTGGTGAGGCGACGGAAGGAGTTGAATGAAACGTTGGAAATATAGCAGGAATTAGTCCCTACAGATACATCGTCAGATTCAGACAGACACGACGTCAGCAACACTGCCATGAGGACTGCGGGCAGGATGGTTTGAAGCAGAGTTCTAAAAGCCTTTTTTGTCTTCGTGTACATTATAATAAGCAATTTGGGTGCAAAAGTACGGCAATTATTCCATATCTCGGCCATTTGCGGGCATCAAATGTGCTTGGAATTAAGTAAAATTAGCAATTTATTGCCGTCGGTCTCGTATTCTTCACATACTTCTGCACTGCGGAGCGTTGGCGCAACGACTTTTTGCTCTTGGGCAATATGTCGCATTTCGCCCATATTCCTGTGGCAAATCTCTACGCGTGCATCGTCCCACAGATTGCTGTCTATGAAACTTTGCAGGAGTTTGCTTCCGCCCTCGACAAGCAAGTGCTGGACTCCACGCTTGTGCAGATCAAAGAGTATCTCTGGCAGGATCTCGTTGTGGTAAACCACGGTCTCCAATCCGTCGCTCAGCACTTTGGCAGAATTGTCCAGACGGCCCTTACGGTCGATGGTTACGCGAAGCGGCGACGCCCCCCTCCACAGACGGGTGGTAAGCGAGGGGTTGTCCTGAATGGCCGTGTTCGTGCCAACCATTATTGCCTGGCAACGGGCACGCAAACGGTGCACGAGCATTTCCGTGAATGGAGTGGAGATGCGGAGCCTTTGCCCCGATTCCATCCTGCAACCCATGGTGCCGTCTGCCATTTGTGCCCATTTCAACGTAATTCTCGGCCGGAGCATGCCATGACTGGTGTTGAAGCACGGGTTTATGGCACGGCATTCCTCCTCCAGCACACCCACGCAGACATCGATGCCGGCCTCCCGCATGCGGCGGATTCCCTCACCGTTCACTTTGGCGTTGGGGTCCTGCGTACCTATGACCACCCTCTTGAAACCGTGCGCCACTATCATGTCGCAACAGGGAGGTGTCTTGCCCCAATGGGAGCATGGTTCCAGGGTAACGTACATAGTGCATTGGGCAAAGTATTGTTTGACCTCACACGATACATTGTCTTGACCGTCACAAAGTATTGTGTGGCCTCCGGGAATGCGGACACTCCTCACGGCATTCACCTCGGCATGCGGTCCTCCGTATTTCCTGTGGTAGCCTTCGCCCACTATGCGGTCTTCGTGTACTATCACGGCACCCACCATGGGATTGGGGGCTGTGCCTGCCTCTCCGCATTTCGCCAACTGTATGGCTCTTTGCATGTACTTCTCGTCCTCTGTCATATTTCGGGGCTTTATTTTGTTTCTCTCTCTCTCGTTTAGTCGTCTCTGGGGCTTGTGCCGAAGGTACTCTCGCTCGGAAATCCTCAAACAAGTTTGTTTTTTCGCTCACTTAATCGTACTTTGGGACTGATATCCCGAAGGTACTCACGCTCGGAAATGTTCAAATTTAATTTGATATTTCGCTCGCTTAATCGTACTTTGGGACTGATGTCCCGAAGGTACTCACGCTCGGAAATCCTCAAACAAGTTTGGTATTTCGCTCACTTAATCGTACCTTTGCAACATGAATTGCCTTAAAGAACTCAAGCAACATTATGGTACAGCCGAAGGATATGCCCTCTATCGTCTTGTCATGGAGGAATGCTTCGGCTTGACGCATACGGATATATTGCTTGGCAAAGATAGCCAAATTTCGGAAGAAAACCAAGCGAGGCTCCTTGAAATCACCGGCCGCCTGCTCAAAAACGAGCCGGTGCAGTATGTTTTGGGTTATGCCGTCTTCTGCGGACACAAGTTCGCCGTCCGTCCCGGTGTGCTGATCCCACGCCCCGAAACGGAGTTGCTCGTGCAGAAGGCCCTGGAACTTGGTTGCGGCATGGATGGCGTTGCCTGCCCCCAGGTGCTCGACATAGGCACGGGTAGCGGATGCATTGCAATCAGCATGGCTTTGGCAGGTTGCCACGTTACGGCAATGGACATCTCCGAGGAGGCTCTGGGCATTGCCATGGAGAATGCCGCCAACCTTAATGCCGAAGTGGCGTTTGTGCATGAAAATATTTTACGCCCCTCACCCACTGCCCAGCAATGGGATGTCATAGTTAGCAACCCTCCCTATATCTGCCTGCATGAGGCGGAGGAAATGGAGCGCAACGTTCTTGATTACGAACCGCACAGCGCCCTTTTCGTGCCGGACACCGACCCACTCATTTTCTATCGTGCCATAGCCTCCTATGCCATGTCGCACCTCTCGGCAGGCGGATGGCTCTGCCTGGAAATAAACCAGGCTTATCCCGATGAAATGACCGGTTTGCTTTCTTCTTTCGGTTTCAAGGATGTAACCATATTACAAGACCAGTATGGCAAAGACCGCATCGCATACGCCCACTTATGAACAGGCCCTGCAACGTGCCACGGCCCTGTGCTCCGCCTCCGAGCATTGCATCTCCGACATGAGCGAGAAACTTTATCGCTGGGGACTTACCAAACAGGATTCCGAAAAGGTGATCGACTATCTTCTTGACGAAAAATATATTGACGAACGCCGCTATGCACTTGCCTACACCAACGACAAGATCCGCTTCTCGCATTGGGGCAGGGTGAAGATACGTGCCATGCTCCGCATGCAACGCATCAGTGATTCCGACATAAACGAGGCGCTGGACAATATCGACGAGCAGCAGTATCTGGAAATCCTCGAGGGCGTCATCGACGCCAAACGCAGAAGCATCGGCGACGACGCGAGTTATGCCTCACGCACCAAAATAATCCGCTTTGCCTTGCAACGAGGCTTCGAAATGCACGAAATAGTGAAATTTGTATCGGATTATGAGGATTAACTCCGCAAAAATCCTTATCTTTGCGAGGAAACAAAGTTAAACGTATAAAATATTCAAGTAATGAAAACGCTCGAATCTATTTTTGCAGACAAACTGCTCAAGGTTAAGGCTATCAAACTCCAACCCACAAACCCCTTCACATGGGCAAGCGGATGGAAGTCTCCCTTCTATTGCGACAACCGCAAGACCCTTTCTTATCCCGACCTCCGTTCCTTTGTAAAGATACAGACCGCCCGCCTCATTCTGGAGCGTTTCCCCGAGGCAGAGGCCGTTGCCGGTGTGGCTACAGGTGCCATCCCCCAGGGCGCCATGGTGGCAGACACACTGAACATGCCCTTCGTGTATGTCCGTTCAAAACCCAAGGACCATGGTCTGGAGAACCTCATCGAGGGCGAACTGAAACCCGGCACCAAGGTGGTAGTTGTAGAGGACCTCATCAGCACAGGCGGCAGTTCGCTGAAGGCCGTTGAAGCTATCCGCAACTACGGATGCGAGGTTGTCGGCATGGTGGCATCCTACACCTACGGTTTCGACGTGGCAGAAAAGGCATTCAAGGATGCCAACGTGGAACTGGTAACCCTCACCAACTACGAGGCCGTTGTTGCCCAGGCACTTGCCACAGGCTACATCAAGGAGGAGGACGTGGAACTGCTCAACCAGTGGCGCAAGGCTCCATCCGAGTGGCAGGGCTAATTGTCTAACGCTAATCAACCGTTGTATATGAATAAATACGAAAGTTCGGTCAAGACGGTTTTCGCTCCCGTTGAGCGTGTCTATGCCCGTCTCTCCGACCTCACATCATTGGAGGTGCTCAAGGAAAGGGTGGATGACCCCCGTTTCGAGGAACTCATCAACACCCAGGTTCCTGCCGACAAGCGCCCAACCCCCGAGCAGTTCGAGAAGTTGCGCAACAACATACGCAAGATGGAACTTACCCAGGACACCATGTCCGGCCACATCGGTCCTCTCGGCGACATCACCCTGAGAATCGTTGAGCGTGCCGAACCCAAACTGGTGAAAATGGAACTGGAAGGCGCTCCCATCGGCGTGACCATGTGGATACAGATGCTTCCCTCCGACGAGAACACCAGCCGCCTGAAGGTTACCTTGGGTGCTGAACTCAACTTCTTCATCCGCAAGATGATAGAGTCTAAGTTGGAGAAGGCTCCCGAAGGCCTGGCACAGTTCCTTTCGCAAATACCCTATTAAACAACAGACATATCCGGCGCAGGGGTCTCCATCGTATGATGGAGCATTCCGTGCGCCGTTTTTTAGACAATAAAGACACAATATGGCAAAACTCTGGGACAAAGGCTTTGAGATAAATGCCGAGATAGAAAAGTATACCGTAGGCCGCGACCGCGAACTGGACCTGTATCTGGCTCAGGACGATGTGCTTGGTTCCATGGCGCACATCACCATGCTGGAGAGCATCGGCCTGCTGGAAAAGGATGAACTGGCGGCACTCCTTGCCAAACTGAAAGAGATCTACGGCCAGGCGCTTCAGGGCGACTTCGAGATAGAGGACGGTATAGAGGACGTGCACTCACAGGTGGAACTCATGCTTACACGCTCCCTGGGCGAGATGGGCAAGAAGATACATTCCGGCCGTTCGCGCAACGACCAGGTTCTTGTGGACCTGCGTCTCTTTACCCGTAGGCAGTTGCGACTTGTCGTAGAGGATGTCTGCTCCCTGTTCAGGGAACTTCAGGCACAGAGCGAGCGCTACAAGAACGTGCTCATGCCCGGCTACACACACCTGCAGGTGGCCATGCCGTCTAGTTTCGGCCTTTGGTTCGGCGCCTATGCCGAATCTCTCGTGGACGACATGATGATGCTTCAGGCGGCATATCGCCAGACCAACCGCAACCCCCTCGGTTCTGCGGCAGGCTATGGCAGCAGTTTCCCCCTGAACCGCAGCATGACCACAAGCCTGCTGGGCTTTGATTCTATGGATTATAACGTGGTGTACGCACAGATGGGACGCGGCAAGACGGAGCGCAACGTGGCCTTTGCCATGGCTTCCGTGGCAAGTACCGTCAGCAAGATGGCCTTCGATGCCTGCCTGTTCAACTCGCAGAACTTCTCCTTCGTGCGTCTTCCCAAGGAGTGCACTACGGGAAGCAGCATCATGCCCCACAAGAAGAACCCAGATGTTTTCGAACTGACACGCGCCAAGTGCAACAAACTCCAGGCTCTGCCCCAGCAGATCATGATGATAATGAACAATCTGCCCTCCGGATACTTCCGCGACCTGCAGATTATTAAGGAGGTCTTCCTCCCTGCCTTCCAGGAGTTGCGCGACTGTCTGCAGATGTCGGCCTACATAATCCGTAAGATGGAGGTAAACGAGGAAATTCTCTCTGACCCACGCTACGACCTCATGTTCTCCGTGGAGGAGGTGAACCGCCTTGCCACCGAAGGCATGCCCTTCCGCGATGCATACAAGAAGGTGGGTCTGGACATAGAGGCCGGCAACTTCACCCCCGACAAGAACATCCGCCATACCCACGAAGGCAGCATAGGCAACCTGTGCAACGAGGAGATAGCCCGACTGATGAATTCCCTTGTCGGTGAGTTCCATTTTGAACGTATAGACAAGGCCGTGGAGGCTCTGCTGGCATGAGGTTACACAGAAGCATAAAGTCATTTATAGCAATGCTGGTTGTCCTTGTGGCAACCGGCATTGTCTCTTCCTGCGAGAAGGCGGAAAACAGATACAGCGGTTACCGTGCCTACTTCAAGTACGCCCCTGTCAGCGCCAAGCCCAACCTGTACCGTGCTTGCACCTCTTTGGGGGAATTCTGTTCCATAACGTATCCCCCCGGTGTCAACTATGTGATAAAGAGTCCCAGCACCCCGTCGGCGGTGGACTATATCCAGCGTACCGCCCTGCAGGGTTATCAGGGTTTTGTCCTTGGTGTCGGAGGAGGCCTTATAGTGGGCATGCCCACCATACCGGAGATGCTGGAACAGGAAAGCCAGGTCACATGTTACGACCTCTGCTGCCCCAACTGCTATCAGGCCTACCATATCCTCAAGCAGTTGGAACTCCATGTCGGAGGTTCGGCCGCTTGTTCCTCATGCCATCGCACCTATGATCTCAACAATCAGGGTATGGTGTCCAAGGGGGATGCCGGCCGTTCCCTTTTCCGCTATTATGTGCATTATTATGCCCCCACTCAGAGTCTGACAATCAACAATAATTAGACTAAAAGTGTAGTTTTCCCACCTTTTCTTTGGTCGTATCGTTTTTTTGTCATACCTTTGCACCCGCTAATGTAAATATGATTAGCATTTCAGGTTGACTCGCTAGCTCAGTAGGTAGAGCACTTCACTTTTAATGAAGGGGTCTCGGGTTCGAACCCCGAGCGGGTTACAGGAAGAGGGTGGTCAAAATGAAGTGCCCCCCAAAAAAAGTTAGACGTTTAACACGTTATTTATTACTTAGGTATTGAGCTCGGTATATGCCGGGCTCAATACTTTTAGTTCCCTTATTGTAAGCGGCAAGTCTTCTTTTTTTGGGGTGAGCTGGACAATAATTTGGTATTTAGTTCACTTAATCGTAGCATTGAACTTTGTTCTAAGTTACTAACGCTCTGATTTGCTCAAATAAATTTGGCAAATCGCGCGCTTAATCGTAACTTTGTAGCGCAATAATTTACATATATCAAGAAATGGAAAAGAATTTCAAGAGAACTACTGTCACTTCGGCTCTTCCTTATGCCAACGGTCCAGTGCACATCGGACATCTGGCTGGTGTGTATGTGCCGGCAGACATATATGTGCGCTACTTGCGACTGAAGAAGCGCGATGTGTTATTCATAGGTGGCAGTGACGAACATGGCGTACCCGTAACAATCCGTGCCCGCAAGGAGGGCATCAGCGTGCAGGAGGTGGTGGACCGATACCACGGCATCATCAAGGACTCCTTTGAGAGATTCGGCATCTCCTTTGATGTCTACTCGCGCACCAGCGGCCCCATACACCATCAGTTTGCCAGCGACTTCTTCAAGAAACTCTATGAGGAGGGCAAGTTCGTGGAGAAGGTGACGGAGCAGTTCTTTGACGAGGCTACAGGACGCTTCCTCTCCGACCGCAACATCAAGGGCGAGTGCCCCCGTTGCCATGCTGCCGATGCCTACGGCGACCAGTGCGAGAAGTGCGGTGCAACACTCTCTCCCGAGGAACTTATCAACCCCTACAATGCAGAGACGGGCAACCCCCTGGTACAGAAGGAGACCAAGCACTGGTATCTGCCCCTTGACAAGGACCAGGAGTGGCTGGAGAAGTGGATTCTGGAGGAGCACAAGGAATGGCGCCCCAACGTGTACGGCCAGTGCAAGAGTTGGCTGGACGGAGGTCTGCACCCCCGTGCCGTGACACGCGACCTTGACTGGGGTATCCCCGTTCCCGTGGAGGGTGCCGACGGCAAGGTGCTCTACGTGTGGTTCGACGCTCCCATAGGTTATATCAGCAACACCAAAGAACTCTGCGACGCACGTCCCGAACTGGGCAGTTGGGAGACCTGGTGGAAGGACCCCGAAACGCGTTTGGTACACTTCATCGGCAAGGACAACATCGTATTCCACTGCATCGTCTTCCCAGCCATGCTCAAGGCCCACGGTGGTTACATCCTGCCCGACAACGTGCCTTCCAACGAGTTTCTGAACCTGGAAGGCAATAAGATTTCCACCAGCAAGAACTATGCAGTATGGCTCAACGAATATCTCGTGGACATGCCCGGCCGTCAGGACGAACTGCGCTATGTGCTCACCGCCAACGCTCCCGAGACAAAGGACAACGACTTCACATGGGCTGACTACCAGGCACGTTGCAACAACGAACTGGTGGCCGTCTATGGCAACTTCGTGAACCGCGCCCTGCAACTTACCCAAAAATACTACGAGGGACGTGTGCCTGCCTGTGGCGAACTGACCGACTACGACCGCGAAACTCTGGCCGAGTTCTGCGGTGTGAAGGAGAAACTGGAGGCTCTGCTGGAGAACTTCCGCTTCCGCGATGCGCTGAAGGAGGCCATGAACCTGGCACGCATCGGCAACAAGTACATTGCCGACTGCGAACCCTGGAAGGTCATCAAGACCGACCCCGAGCGCGTGAAGACCATCATAAACATATCACTGCAACTTACCGCCAATCTGGCCATAGCCTTCGAACCCTTCCTGCCTTTCAGCAGCAAGCGCCTAAGGGAGATGCTCGCCATGGACACCTTCTCATGGGAAGACCTCGGCAGCACCACTCTCATGCAGGAAGGACACCAGATGCCCAAGCCCGAACTGCTCTTCACCAAGATAGAGGACGATGCCATCGCCCAGCAGGTGAAGAAACTGGAGGACACCGTGAAGGCCAACGAGGAGGCCGCCTATGTGGCAGCACCCGTGAAGCCCACCGTATCCTTCGAGGACTTCGAGAAACTTGACATCCGTGTTGGTCTCGTGAAGGCATGCGAGAAGGTGAAGAAGAGCAAGAAACTGCTGAAGTTTACCCTGGATGACGGCAGCGGCCAGGACCGCACCATCCTCTCCGGCATTGCCCAGTGGTACGAGCCAGAGCAACTCATAGGCAAGCGCGTCCTGTTCATTGCCAACTTCGAGCCACGCAAGATGATGGGCGAGGAATCCCACGGCATGATACTCTCCGCCGTAAACTTCAACGGCGACCTCTCTGTAACCACCACATTGGACGAGGTGAAGGGTGGCAGCCAGGTAGGGTAGGAGTGCTGTCTCCTTACTTCCTGCGTGTATATAAAAAAACTATCGCCTGACAAAACTTTGCCGGGCGATAGTTTTTTTGTAATGCCTTCATTGCGATAGACGTTATTGTCAGGAGGCATATTATCCCAAATCGGTCATTGTATATTCCAATATCCTTTATACTTTTGCATTTGTTAACGACATCAAGAAGTGGAATAAGGCCGTTCGGTCATTCGTCGTAAAGACTGTGTCTAATGTTTAGCCCCCACTCCTTAACATCC
>JAZNYM010000037.1:0-72194 GCA_045594385.1 Bacteroidaceae bacterium | reverse complement strand
TTTGTTGTCCTCAACACAATATCCTTTGATTGCCTCAGGTTTGTTGTCAAAGAAGCAATATGCACTGATAGCCGCAATGAGGTTCATCAGGAAATTGTTAATGGATCTGTGTCTTGAATGCACCAAATTCCCCTTGTCCTTAAGCAGATGATTGATACATTCGATGATATATCTTTTCCTAAGCATAATCTTGTCCCATAGTGGGATCAGTTTGTTTTTCATGTTGCTTCTGATTCCCGTCACCAGATGTACGCCATCAGCAAAGAGCGCCTCAAACAAACTGGGCGAGATGTATCCTCTGTCAGCAAAGAGTTTTCCGTAAATTCTCTTGCCAAGTATTGACCATACTTTAGGATCCCTGTCATCTACGTTAGCTCCTGTAAGACAGAACATTATGAGTTCTCCACGATCATTGCATATGAAATGCAGTTTAAAACCGTGACACCAGCCCATCGTCCCCTTCCCGTCAGTAGCAATACCGGCAAACACTTTGTTGGCATACCTGCGCAAGTTGTGGCACACGGGAATCATAGTGGAGTCTACAAAAGTGATTCCTGTGCACCGTCCGAAAGAGTGGAGGTTCAAGAAGAACATCAATTTGAAGAAAACTCTACTCTCCAATTCCACAAATCGGTTGTATGACACCGCATCTGGGAAATCACTCTTTAGATGAAGCTTGATGAAATGCAGGTAGTAATGCTTGAAATTGTCAAAAGTGCCAAAATGGAACATGATGAGAATCGTCATAATCTCGCTATCGGACATACTCGCCGCACGCCTCCGGCGGACCTTGCCCTCGGAACTCAGAAGAGGCATATTTTCAATTTCTTCTTCATATTTCTTGCTAAATTCATCCGTAGCACAGAAAATTTCTATAATTTTGTCGTTGGTAATCATGAGTGTATTCTTGTGTTAAACTTTATAAGTAACTGGAAATCACATATAAAGATACAAAATATATCTCAGATTACCGACTTTTTAGACAACTTTATTATCCCGAACTGACGTATTTCTGGAAATGTGTATTGTTATAAGACAAGATATAGCGATAGTGTGCACAAAGTGATTCCAGAATTTGCTTTGTGGCATGACTGTACGATGTATCGCTTTTATCATCGGTAATGGTAAACTTTACCATCGGTAATCGTTCGGCGAACGAACGGTAATGGTTCGTGTGTGTCATCGTGAAGGCAAAAAACAACTTCAATACGGACGAAACATTACCAGCATGAAACCAAACTCCTGGATAATGCCATAAAGGACGTGACTCTGTTTTCGGAGGGAGGTAATCCCCAGTTTAAACCTGCCATTAAACCCAAATAGGTCATTAGGATTTCTCTGTGTCGTATGGCAGAGAGAAATCCTAATGACCTATTTGGGATAATGATAATTGGAATAACATATGCCAGTATCCTTGAGAAACTGTTTCAAACTCTTACCGCTCTGCTGGTGCTGAAACTGCAGTGATACAAATTCATCTTTTGTCATATAAATAACAGTTTTGGGTTGGTTGCAATTTTGCATGGCAAAGGTACAACACTACCAAAACTGCTACAATTTGTATTTAACCGAATGCTTACGAAACAGACGAATGGAATCCAAAATAGGAACCGCCGTATACCGAATGGCACGTACGGTGGAGTGTGAGCTCCGAAAACGAAAGTAGGAAGAAAACTACTCGTTTTCCTCCTACTCGATCTTTAAGTTGAAACTTTTACCTAATCTTTACATTTTGGAATGTCAAATAAGCCTGATGACTATAAGACCAAATTGTCACATTAGCCATTTCTGTAGCAGAAGCATCCACGTCCTTAATGATGACACTTCCTTTGGTAAATACATTTCCGGGAATTGTTGCACTAACTCTATCATAACTGGCGGCATTGCCAAGAGTCAATGAAGCTGTATTATAACCGAAATTATACTGATTTCCTTGATTATCATAAATGTAAGATCTGCCACTGGTTAAGCCATCCAGACCAAGTGAAACAGCTTTATTTGTAAGGTTCATTACACGATACGAAATTGTTACCGTATTACTAGAGCTACGCTTACAATCTAATAATGTAAACTCTAGATTATCACTACAAGAAGTAACAATTCCTGTTGTTCGAGGTTCTTCCTCGTTCTTATGTGAACGGCCTTCAATAGCAACATTCTTAAATATTAAATAGCTCTGTTCACTGTATGACCAAATTGTAATATTAGAAAATGCAGCTGCTAAATCTGAAACATTTGTAATCTTTACAGAACCTTTTACTTTAACACCAGCAGGTATTGTTGCACTAACTCTATCATAACTGGTGGCATTGCCAAGAGTCAATGAAGCTGTATTATAACCGAAATTATACTGATTTCCTTGATCATCATAAATGTAGGATCTGCCACTGGTTAAGCCATCCAAACCAAGACTAATAGCACTATTGCCTATATTCTCTACCATGTAACTTAGAGTTGCGGTGGTTCCAGACATTTTGCAACTTGTAATTGTAAAAACCAGGTCATCGTTACAGCTAATAATCTCTGCATCACTACCGCCACTTGTTTGATTTTCCTCTACTGTCATAGTGACAGGCACAGTATAATCTTCCAAATCAGAGCGAATGATAAGAGTGAAGCTGTAATCTCCAGCAGCGAGACCAGTTCGGTTTACGTTAATTGTGATAGTTTCAATGGTACTAGCGTCATTTGGGTTGAATTCTGGGATTACGCCCTCACTTTTGCTAACAGATGCCCAACTGAAATCACCGTTCCCGTAGAGTTTATAAACAGTACTTCCGTTGTGTGACATAATAGACAGGGTGCCGCTGTCGTTTGTACCCAACGCTAAAGCGCTTGGTGTAACTTCAAGATAACGCTCTGCTCCCTTTTCTATATTGATGGTTACCTTAAGAGATTCTCCTTCAGCATTTACTAGGATTGTTGTGCTATGTTGCCCTACATCTAATTTACTACGATCAACATCTACTTTAACTGCACTGCTTTTGCTCATAGCTGTTGTTCCTGCTGTAGGAGTAACTTTAATCCAATCAGCATCAATGCCTGTTATGTTCCAATTTACATTGCCAGCGTTTCCGATATTTTTTATATCAAAAGTGAGTGAACTGTATTCTGTTCCAAAGTTCAATACATTGTCACTCAATGAGATTTTAGATGTCTTGTTTTCTGCTTCTGCTGTAATCTTCAATGGCATGGATTCTTTGTCTGCATTAACAATGATGGTCGCTTCTTTGTATTCGGTAATACGGTCGCGGTTCAATGTCACAGTAACTGCATTGCTTTTTCCTGCTGCTAAGGTTCCTGTCGTGGGGGTTATGCTCAACCAATCAATCTTGTCCAATCCACTGATGTTCCAGCTAAATGCTTTGTTTCCATTGTTTTGGATGCTGAATGACAATGAAGAATTTTGACTTCCAAAATTCAGTGAGCTGACGTTCAAAGATAGCTTTCCGTCCTGTACAATAGGGGTCAACTGTATGTCGCCTGAGGCATCGCGTCCAGTCACTACAGTCACAGTCTTGTTGTTGGTAGTATAACCATTCTTACGTGCTTGGATTTCGTATTGTTTGGGATCTAGGTCACGAAATTCGAAATAACCATCGCTACCAGTGGTACGTGATGCTCCGCTCGGTGTTATCGTTACGGTTACTCCCTGCAATACTTCGCCCGAGTTTGCATCGGTCACTTTACCCATAATGTTTCCTGTGTAGACCATCTCGTCTTTAGCACATGCCCCCAATATTAGGATAGAAAATAATGTGCAAAGGAATTTAAAACTAGCACTTTTCATTTTTTGTTATTTTAGTGTTTATTGTATTTTTATAACTTTAGCTTGTACGTTTTTAAACTCGTCATAGGCATTTCCAATCGGTTTGTAGCCAGTCGGGTCA
This sequence comes from Bacteroidaceae bacterium, assembly GCA_045594385.1. Taxonomy (GTDB): domain Bacteria; phylum Bacteroidota; class Bacteroidia; order Bacteroidales; family Bacteroidaceae; genus Physcousia. Next base: position 68,304 of record JAZNYM010000037.1, on the reverse strand, counting down.
CAGACCAGGTATTTTTGACCATCAACCATCACATAATCACCTGACAAATTATTACTAAAGCGTACTGCAGTTGCCAAATGGTTGGGGTAGTGTAGTAGAACCACCTCCAAATTGGTTAATTTTCGGATTAAGTGTGAGAATAGAATTGCTCGGTCTTCACAATCGCTTTTGGGATAAAATAATGTTTCATCCGCAAAGAATGGGCGGTCGCTTCCCCAAATCTGGTAATCATAGCCATATGTAAATGCTGTCTGAACAAAGTTAAGAATCATGTTTGCGACTTCCTCTTCGTTCTTTCCTTCCAATATAGGTCGGAAGGAATCAACTATGCAATCTTCCGTTTCCTTGTTCATTGATGCCAACGAATATTCCATCCAATCCATACGTGGATAGCAGTGATAGAAGTCTATCAATGCTTTATTTCCGGTAAGTTCTAAACGCATTTCTGGATATTTCTTCGATGTTAATACTTTTGTCTCTTCCTTAGAATATCCCAGGTTCATTGGAGAAGAAATCCTTAAGGTTAGTGTTGCAGCACCTTTGCCGAAACTCTGATCCATCAGATAGCAGTCGTTTTGCACATCTGCTTCTACAACATAATACTTTTTGTCGTCAACGCAGAAGTAACAATACTTGTAGATTTGGGTGTCAAAAGGTAAAGCCAATAACAGACGTCCGCCATTACGTACAAAACGAAAATCAACTCCAGATTGTGCTAGAATATACCCTGTAAGAAGAACCTCTTCGTTAGAGCCTTTGGCAGTATGTGTTACAATATGAGCTACCTCTTTAATAAAATGGTAGTACATCCAGTCACAAAAGCAATGTTGTTTTCTTGCTTGCTGACAATCATATACCAATGGGTCAAATTCAGCAGTTGCCATATTTTTCCAAGCTGTAGCAATAGACGATGGGGTATTGTCTGCAATGGTGACTTTGACTTTGTTGCTACATCGTAGCATGAAATCGTTCCCATAAAACGACTTCATACTAATCTGTCTTTGTGATTGGTCTTCTTTGGGCTCCTCAATCACTATGGGTTTGGGCGATGGGAGGACTATCTTTGGTTTTACAATATCCAACACGGGCATTTGTTTCGGAACATTTGGAACTAGCTTGTTATCATCAATTGCTGGTTTGGGAACAAATGGTTTAGGTTGCGGTGGAGGAAGCACCTTTTTATTTGGCATGACTTGTTTCCATGCTTTTTTCAGATATTCAGCAAATTCGCGATTATATTGCTCGCGGTAGCGATTGAAATCAGCTTCACGGTCGGTCTTGTATTTATCAAAAGCCTGACGTTGTTGTTTAACGTAAGCATCAAACTCTTCACGACTTTGGGCCCGAACATCTTGGCCAGTAGCAACAACAGCAAGCAATACAGCAAGCATTGTTATGTTACGACTGTATTTCATTTCTTTCCTCTTTTAATTATAATTAAGGTGTAAAAACTCAGAATTAAAAATTATAAGTGAAAGTTACTCCGCTAAAGTCTTTATATGCAACTGGAGTAAATTGTAGATTTCGGGGCTTCACCACTACACGCCTGGCGCCTGGCGCCACAATGGCGTCAATCAAGTTATAAACATAGATGGCAGCAGCCACACCAATACAACAATTTCGTGCAGTTTCATAGTTGTCCATTTTTGCCTTGTATTGTCTAGCAAAGTTAGGTTGACTATGCATTTTCGACTCATAAGTTGCGCGTTCGTTTTCGGTGAAAATTATGCCGCCAATAGTTGCCACCTCGGCTGCTATCATTGCAATTCCTTTGCCTATACTGCCTTTATACATCTGTCCCCAACCTGGAACTATGGACATTGCTAACGGTTTGAGTCCATAAGATCTTGTTGTTGAGAATTCGTCGTATATTGGTGCATTTGGAGATGCTGACACGGCGAACAAAGCGTAGTATTCATACCCTTTGGAACCATCAGGATAGGATATGTATTCCCAATAGTCATCTATATATTTTGCAAAGAATACATCTGTTCCAATGTTATTACTAAAAACAAACTTGAATTGTTCGTTGCTGTTTGTATTGTCTCCATGCACAGTTTCAATTTCTGTAATGGCCTTGCCAGATAACTCATTGCGTGTGCCAATGGAAATTGCAAGTTGATTTACGCGCTGGTTCCTCGCTGTTTCAAGATCTAAAGAGGATATTTTAACTATTTTGAAGTAATATGAAAAATTAGAACGTTTTAAATTGAGTTTCTCTTCGCCACACTTCATCCATTCTGTTTTGGATGAGCAAGATAACACTTTTGCAAACGAAGAAATACTTATCAAGAAGCAAACCCATCCTATTACAACGCGTTTCATGGCTATTCTTCTGGTCTAACTATTTCGTTAACATATTTTCGAACTCCTTCACCAAAAGCCAAACCGTTGGCTGAATTTTCTAATGCCTCATCAACAGCCTTACGACGCACATCAGCTGCTTTATTCTCGTCAATTATAAAACCAACCCTTACTACATATAAATTCTGTTCCTTCTTTATAAAAGTCATTTCTTGCTTAAGCAATGGCATTACATATTTTGCAACATTCTGAACATATGCGCCATGAAAATTATCGTAACCTTCTCCTAACGAACCAAAATCTCTTTCCATTCCACCTTCAATTACACTTGCTGCTTTAGTTGCATATTTCATTGCCGCTGCATTTAATGCTTGCATTTCGGCAGCTGTTGAAGTCTTGCCATATCCATCAGCATACCACTCTACAAACTTCTCATTAGACTGCAATTTTGAGCGGAATCTAACTATAGACTCTCTCATTGAAAATGCCATTGATTGTGTTCTAAAACCATCTGCAGTAAATTGTTTTACCAGATCTCCAACAGGATCTTCCTGATCTTCCTGTATAACTTCTACCTTTGGAGTAGCATTACCTTGTTGTTGGAACTGAGGATAAGGATTGTTGTAATATCCTGCATTTGCTACTTGCTTTGAACCACCACATGATTGAATTAACACCGCTAATGCAATCATTCCTAAAACAGAAAACTTTTTCATAACTAAAAATGTTTTGCTATCCCAATCCCCTAAAGAAAGCTGTTTATATATAAATAAGGTAAGGTGTGGGAACTGTATCTGCCTTATCCTAATATCTGGCTTCTCGCATTGCCAATGGAACAGATAAGACAATAGCCCACACCAAAGGGTATGTAAGAAGCCAATTGTGGCTGTACAAACCATGATGTGGTGCTACTGCTATCATCTTCGTTCCATTCAAACTTTGCGAGAATTTGATATTAGAAGATAATTTCAATAACACCTTTTCGATAAAGTCATCCCGTACCATCGCTATAGTAGCGGAAAGATGTTGCAAATATAGCAAAAAGATGTGATATATAGACTTAGAAACTGAAAAATATTACTTTATGATAGTCTTTTGTCGTTTGCTATTATAAATATATTCTATTTCTGCAAATTGTATAGTAAACACTAAAAACACTCATTTAATGGATGTGTGCCGTTGCTTAATATATTGATTTTGATACAAATCATAAAGACTGATGCTTTCATATAAATCTGGTTGACTTCTTGGTTGACTTTTCGCGTCAACCATAGCGTCAACCGGAGAAAATCATCAATGATTTACAAAAAGAAAAAAGCATCAGTAACTGATTCAGTACTAATGCTTTTTCTTAGGTCGGGATGACAAGACTCGAACTTGCGACCTCGCGCCCCCCAGACGTTTTTTATAAAAAGCATTAATATTTTGATTACCTGCGAGTTGCCTATCTGCACTTTCTCCTTGGTTTAATCAGTGGTTTAAACAGTTCAAACAGAGGTTGGTTCAACATATTATTATCACCGCAAAGATAGTGAGAATTTTTCTTATCATCAAACTATTTATATCAAAATTTGCTGTACAGTATATAGTTTTTTCTACGTTTCAACTTACAGTATATTTCAAGGTACTACAGTTTCTTTTTTACCTATCCGCTAGCAACTATCTGCATATGTCGTTGGTATATAAGTTCTGTTCTACGCATAGCGCATAATCAATTGTCTTATCTTCCAATTAATGAATAGAAGCAGTAGATAAAGAACAATGAATATGAGAATATTTACGATAAAATATTCTGTCCATCCCTCGCGATAATATGGCAAGGCAGATGGCACATTTATGTATTTACCAAGTGTCCACAAGTCTTGTTTGCAAAGCTCAAATGCCATATCGCAATTATGCACACCGTATCGATTATAGATAAACACACCTAATCCAACATATGGGATGGTATATATAATGCTAGACAAAAGAACTAATATTCTCATTTTACTGCAACCTCGTATTATCTTCTTTGTCGCGACAAAAACGATGGAAAGGCTTGACAGAATAAGTATCCCGTATTGAGCATATATGTTGACGAACACACTTGCTTCTGTATATGTTAATCCAAACACCTTTGCAACTAGCATCAAGAATGCACAACATGCCCCAAAAATAAGTGAAATAATGTAAAGGATAATATTTCCCATATGTTATTGTAAATAATTAATAGGATTCAAATAGAACATCTTTTGCCAACCAAGCGGAGCATCATCAATTCGCCAAGGATATGGTATAATTGTTGCAATAGAATAGTGTAGATGCGGAGGAGTAGTTTTGGCGTTTCCTGTGTTTCCCACGGTTCCTATTTCTGTACTTGACGTCACAACAGAGAAGGCAGAGGTACGGATTTCGTCCAGATGTGCATAGTAGTGTACCCTCCATTTAGGGCCAAGGATGAGAACAAACTTTCCGCCCTTACTTAATTCACCTGTACAGAGTACCAATCCTAGCGTGGACGAATTTATTCTTGTACCCTTTTTGGCGAAGACATCAACGCCTTTATGCACTATGGAACTTCCCCAACCTTCATACCAAAATGTTTTGTGACTATAGCTATTTGAACCAGCTCCAACTACAGGCATCCTCAAATTCTGTGGTACAAGAAATCCAACCAAAATGATTGAAAGGATTCCTATAATAATTTGTTTTATTCTTTTTGTCATAAAGTACTCTTTTATATTGCGAGCAAAGAGTCTCAATAAAAGCCAACTTACCGTGATTGGCAGGTTGGCTTCTATAAGGACTCAAAGAATCAGCAATTTCTATATCATGATATAATGCTGAAACCTCCTCTGGCTACTATTCTAGCAGACTCCCGTTCTAGTCTCTCAACGAACATAGTGAATGGTATTTTAGTACCATTTATATTTACGTCGAGGCAGTTTATAGATTCGCGACTAAGTTTTAATGCAACCAACATCATTGCTTGGACTTCTTGTTTAATTGCAATAGATAGCCCTTTTATCTCTGGAATTGAGGTTGCATTTTCAATTTGATTTAAACCAACTCCTATGCGAGCAGCGTGAGCACGCACTAGTTCTCTATCTCCAAAATCAGTTAGTCTATTGAAAAATCCCATAGTAGTTTTATTTTTTGTAATAACTGATTGTTGCTTTTAGATTGTTCATTTCATCTACTTCTTCGTAAACAATTTGGGTCAACCTGCCATCTTCAACATAGGCTCTTGCTGTCACTTTTAGGCCTTTATGTTTACCACTATAACCATAGAAGAATATTCCTTTTTTTAACACAAGATTCCCTGCACTGCACTTTATCTTTACTATGCTTTCCGAGGGATAATAATCTGCATAAAAAACAGGAATTCCGCTTAAATCTTTAAGTTCAATTCTACTTCCATCTTTTTCATATATTGCACGCTTGGCAACAAATTCCTCGGCCATTAAATTAGGTAACGAGAATAATAGGATGGTTAAAAGTGCAATAAGTCTTTTTATCATAATTCTATGCATTATTTAGCTCAATAGCCCATATTTGTGCTTGTTTACAAAGCGGTGGCTCAACTGCCCCCATATAGTATAGCACTCCATCTGAAGCAAGTAGGTGCGTAACTCTATAATCCAGAATTCCCAAAGTCATTCCGAGCTTTTTGAATATCATTCTGTTTGGCTCTATGACAATAGTTCCAGGAGTAACTCCATATTGCTCTTTGCCTAACCACATTTGATTTGCTAGAAAGATGCTTGCCTCAGGAGTGATTCGATATATCCCATTAAGTTTGTATGTTACTGCCATTTCGAGTTAAATTGTTTTACAATCGTAAATAATTTCTTGGTATGTCACACTCAAAAGCAATTTTCATCAAAACTTCTCTAGATTCTTGCGACTTACCTGTTGCAGCAAATGCGGCAGATAGAGTTTCTGCGATTGAACGTTTGCCAAAATTACTACATTTCCTTAGTGCGGATGTCATTTCCAAATAACTCATAGTCTCAGCTTTCTTGTCAAAGTCTAAAATGCCTACCTTAAAACCACCATAGATAGTTCTGATAAATGAATTTTGCCCCAATTTTATATATTGGTCAGGATTAGGATTCACTTCAATAATTAGTTGTGAAGCACGAAATAGTGCGATATTTCGTTTATCGCTGTAATCATTCAAAAAAGAAAACATCGTTGTAAATCTTTAGCTATTTGTATATGATATAAATAAAACAACAATTTTCGCCAATCATCCCGATCCGCACACTCTCTTTTATCCAAGCGATTATAAAGGGATAATGTGCTATAGGATAAAAGAGATGCAACCTACATTTCCAGAATGCTTATAGTTATAAATTTTTCATAATTTCAATCGCTTCTCCTAAGCTCATTGTAGGTAGATTACAAATTTGTGATGTTAATCCCCAAGCTCTCATTTCAGAATCTTCAATTTTCCCATCTGCACATATCATCGTACCTAAATATGCTGTGACATATCGTTTTTCTTCATATGTCATTTTTGAGATAATAATGCATGCTTCTGCTGGCGAAAGATTTAATGATTCTCTCATAATAATTTGCGATTTCTCTTCACTGACGCCAAAGCGTACAAGTTCTATAGCCATTAAAGCTGTTTCTTCGTTCGAAATGTTTCCATCTGCATTAGCTACAACAGTTGCCATCTTAAAGATTGCACTAAGTTCTTGATTTGTAAATATCATAGTATTAAATATTGCGCTCCCCAATCCCCCGAGAAAGCTGTTTATATATAAATAAGGTGTGGGAACTTACTGCTTTATCCTATGTTTAGGCTTCCTCGCATTGTTCGCCTTTGGAATAGATAAAGCAATAGCCCACACCAAAGGTTATGTAAGAAGCCAACAATGGCTGTACAAACCAAGGATGTGGTGCTATCGCTATCATCTTCATTCCAATTTAAACGCTTGCGAGGAATTTAAACACAGAAGATAATTTCAATAACACCTTTTTCGTTAAAGTCATTCAGAACCACCGCTGTGGTACCAGAACTCATGCAAATTTAGCGAAAAGATGTGATATAATGTACTCCAAACAAAACTTTTTGCAAAAACGGGGCCAAATTCATCGTGCTAGTTTCCAACCTACCTTTTCTTATGTTCTTGTAATGGGTGTAGAAAGTACAAAAATCATCAAAAAGGTTGGTTAAACATTTTATTCTTAATAGAAGAGTAGCGACAACATTTGAACAGGGTCTATAAAAAGATTTCTCTTCAAAAAATGTCGCCTCTCTTTCCCTAGAAACTCAACACATCGTAAGTCTCCAAAATCTCCTCTTGTCTTAGTCCGAGGTATCTTTTGGTAATTGCGATGCTACTGTGGTTGAACAATTCCATTAGCTTAACTAATGCTAGCTCAGAATTTTCACTGTTCATGTTGTACACCTGCCTGCCAAAGGTCTTGCGGAGCGAGTGACAACTAAAGTTCTTTACCTTCAAACGGTATTTCTTCTTTATTTCCTTCAAGATTACGTTAATGCGTTGAATTGTGAAGATTGTTCCTTTCTGACTTACCAATATAGGAGATTTAACAGAAATAGGTTGTATCTGTTCGTAACATTCAACTATGTGTTGCTGTAGTTGCGGATTTATGCGAAGTGTTCTTTTCTTCCCTGTCTTCTTCTCTATTATGGCAAACTCCTCTATATTCAGAATCTGATTCCACCTCAAAGCAAGAATATCAGAGATTCGCAATCCTGTAAAACATCCAAGCGCTACGAGAAGTGACATCTTGTAGTTTCCATCCTTAACTAATTTACGGATAAGATTCATTGCATCGCTCCACACAAGGTAATCTGCGGTGGTTGTAGAATATTTCAAGCTCATAATATTCGGTTTTATAGTTAAACAAATAAAAGTGAATGTTCTCAAAACAAGCAATTTATTAACCCATTGATTGTCAGAAAAACATTCACTAATCCACAAAGTGAGTATTTTCGTCTCTAATAGTATTCTTTCATGTAACACCTTTCACACAAAGAACCATAGTCATTCACATCACTCTCGGAGAGTGGTTTCCCACAATAGTCACAATATGCAACGGTAACACAATGTGTTTGATGAGCAACTTCAAAGATGTTGCCCTCTACGATAATCTTGTTCATAATCTTCCTTGGTCTGTAAAACTGAAATAATTCTCTCTGGTATAAACAATGTGGTCAAGAACTCGGATATTCAGCAACTGCGCTGCCTTGTTAATCTGCTCTGTGATGCGCTCGTCTTCTCTGCTTGGTTTGCTATTGCCACTTGGATGATTATGCCCGAGAATCATCGCTACAGCATTGGTAAGTAATGCACCTTGCAGAATCGTTCGTACGTCCACCAGAGAATTGGTAACACCACCTGTTGATATAGTCTTGATTCCAAGAACTTGGTTACATTGATTCAAATAGAGGACTCTGAACGTCTCTGTATAGTCAATCGTGTTATCATCGTGAGTATTGAGTAAAACACGATATGCATCATCTGCGCTCTGTATCTTTTCTCTCTCATTATATGGGACATTGTTCTTATAGCTCAATTCCACCTCTGCTACTCTAAAATCTGTATTCATAATATATATAATGTGTAGTTAAACAAAAAGAGGACACCCCAACGGATGCCCTCTCTAGTAAGTAAATATCCTAGCCTAAGAACCAAGAATATTCACAGTCTCCTTGCAATGCTTTGCAGATTCCAACGGTCACTTCCGTTGCATTGATGCCTCGCTGTACATAGCTATCTATGTAACTGCTCTTGTTGGCTTCTGTCAGCAGATTGTGAAAGTCAAACATGGAAATGGTGCTGTCCTTTGTTCCGAAGTTAGGATTGTTGTAATAGTCACGGCACACATTGTTAATCTGACTGTCAGTAATGAGCAGTTTGGGCAGTTTGCGTTGCAGATAGCTTGGTAATGCTTGATAGAGTCTCATGCGACCTACGATTTGTGCAAACTGAGTTTCTGTTAACCTTGTCTGTGTAAATGACTGCAATAGTTGCACGTCTCTTTCCAGATTGAAGTTGTAGAACAAATCCAGAACTGCCTTGTAAAGGTCATGTAGGGACATTACTTCAAAAGACAGTCGCACTCCTTCACCTGTTAGCACTTGGTTAGAGCAAACATTCACTCGCCAGCCGATGAAAACGGTGAACTTCTCCACTCCACGGTTGGCACGGTAGAGATTCAAGTCCGAGTAATTGCGGACACCTCCAACGCATAGTTCCAAACGCTGACCATCAATGCACTCATGCAGACTTGGAATAGTGAAAGCAAATGCCAAGCGCTGATAGAACTGGGTCTTCTCGCACTCGAGCAGTTCACTTGACCGTTTGCCCAATGCAGATGGTATGCGACCTTTAACAACATGACTGACACGAATCTCCGGAGTGTTGATTGTTTCTCCTGCGAAGACATTGCATGCTGCATCATAGACTGTGCTAACAAAATCTTGATGCGAGATAGTTAACTCTTGGTTAGCCCATGTTGGTACGACACACTGCTCTGTAAGTTCTTCCAATGAAATTGCATTGGTGTTTGCCTCGAGGAAATTCACGCTTGTTGATTTCAAAATTAGTTCGTTCATATTCGTAAATTATTTAATGGTTATTGAATAAATTTCTGTGTTTTGATTGCCTATATCTATTTGCTAGATTTATATTTACTCAATTACCTATTTCGATTATAACCGCTACTTTTTGAAAAGCATGCTTTTAGGTGTTTATTTACGGGGCGGAATAAATAATATGCCTACACGAGCTTAGAGCACTCTTGCTATTTGGGAGGGGGATTTGATATAAGTACCTAATGTAGATTTAGCGAGACAGAACAGGTGGTTTGGGTGATAAACATCTATCTCTCGGCAGGAAATAGCTAATGATGTATGATTTTCAGTTGTGGTTATATATTCCTTTAATTAGGTGTATTTTGCTGAATATTCCAAATCGGATATTTATAAGCGACATTCTACAGCACCATCAAAAGAGTAAAAAGCAGAAATAATTACTTACAGTTATATTTCTCCTACCATTAGTTATTAAGATTTTGAGGCGATTTTGCCTATTACTTATATATCAACCAACCTTCTTGCAAATTTCTGTTTGGGGTATAGAAGTAAAAAAAATATAGAAAAAGTAGGTAAGGACTAAATAAGTTCACTTACCAACAGATAACCCTTCTTCTTGCCTATCCAACATTTGGTCGCTTGGAAGTAATCCAAAATCATTTTAGGTGTAATCCCCTTCTCGGGGTGTATTTTCAACAAGTCAAAGATTCTAGTCAATTCATTAACTATAGTCTCATTGGAATATCTACTACCAACCTTGAAAGAGTTTTTGATTAGTCTGACAGTCCTGTTCCCCTTACGCTCGGCAAGTATCATCTCTTCTTTTATCTTCTTTTGACTGTATTTAAGTTCCTCTATTCTCTCTTTACCTAAAACCTCGTAAGCATCCACAATTAATGGGTCAATCTTGCGCATTTCGTTTGCAAAGTCTAATGCGTATTCTGAGCGAGGTTCTTCACTCTCAGAAAGAAGCCGTACCATTTTTCTGCGCTTGTCTTTTACCGAGCGTGCGCCCCTGATAATCTTCAGTTTCTCATCTTCTTCTTCGTAACTGCACACTCTGAATGTGGGATTAAAATAATGGCAACTGCAGTACCACTCTTTAATAGATAATTGTGATTGGTATCTGCCATGTACCAGAACTTCATTAATCTCATTATCTATTGCAAACCAATTCTTTGTAAAGTCCTCGTATTGGAATTTACGGAATGGCAGAGTTTTCAAGGCAGAAGCAAATGCAAAACGGCTCTCCCTACTATCGGCACTGCAGTATAATGTGTTGATGGTAGTGTATGCAAATTCGTGTGCCGAGATTTCCCACTCTATTTGCTCTCTTGGTTTAACTACTATCTCTGGATTTATTCTGAAAATATGGGTTGCTGAGTTTATGCCGTTGCGGAATCTGCCACATATCTGTATGCAGTCTGTTTCAACATCAAGCATCGTATATTCGGCATTGAATGGGTCAGTAAGCATTATCAAATCGGGTGTATATGGCAGCTCCAAATCAAAGGCTGTGTAGAAACGACCTGTAAAGAAATTGCATCTTTTCATTGTATCGGCACTCCATTCTGTATATGCATTAGCGAATCCGTATTCTGCTTTCAGTTTAGAGCGACTTTTTGGGGCACAATAAACGCTAGAATCTTCTAATAGATTAAAGTGTTTCATTAGAGAATAGATTTCGACAACCGAGTTTACGAAAAAGCAGATTGTACCGTTGTGTTTTTCTAGATATTCGCCAACAGCCTTAGCTATGTTATATGTATGGGTGACGGTAATTTCCTGTCTGTAATCGTAATCGGCTGTAATCGCAATCTCCTCAAAACCATTTTCCTTAAAGCGCGGGTCGCTGAATCCGATTGGAGTAGCAGAAACTAGAGCCTTATTCTTGAATAGGAAAAAATCCTTCATCGGTGTAACAATGTCTACTCTGTAATCAACATCCTTAACAAGTTGGTGACACTCATCCATTAGCAAAAAGAAGTCTGCATATATATTGATTCCGCACTTCTCGCAGGCGTTTTTTACCTTGCATAAACTTTCTGGAGTAGTCATTATCTTGCGAATGTGATTGTTGTTTAGGTAATTGACAATCCTGCCTGTATTGACACCCTCATAGACACCTAGTAGGTGGGGATATTTGTTGCACTTGCTTACAATAACAGGAACATTAGGAACTACAATAATCGAACTTCTGTCTGTGTCAAGTTCCAGGGTTGTAGCACCACAACCTGGTATTCGCTTAGATAGTATGCAGTTTGATGGTATCTTTTCCATCACATCTGACAGGTATTGCCCTTTATTTAATCTTATCATAATCCATTCTCGTTTAAGTAGTCCATAAATTCATCACTTCGTCTAATGCTGAAAAACAGCTTACCGAACTTGAATAATCCTCGGAGCTTTACGAATGCTTGCGTTTCTCTCAGAAAAGGGATGGTGGCAATGTTGCATTTCTCTTCTACCAATTGCTTAAGTTTGCTTTCTTGGGAGTCCTCAAAACCGAATCGTGGAATATCGGATGGAAACACACCGAAGTCCTCATAGTCGCCTGTTTGCAGGTAGTTCAACAACCATCGCCAACTGCCCTCGTTGAGTTGGTATTTAAGTCCTGTTACTCCTTGACAACTTATCAATGCCTCGTCGTCGATGCGGACGTTCAGTTGCTTGCCTTGCTTCATCAGTAGTTTTATCTTGCGATGTGCGGCTTCGTTATCATAAGCAGGTGGGAATGTTATTGCTTGCATAGATATATATAGGTTAAAATTGAGGGGGATTGCTCCCCCTCTTGGTTAGTGATTTGTTAAGCCACTTGAATGCCTGCATTTACGGCTTCGTCGATGATTGCCTCTATCTCTTCTGTACGCTTCAAACAGAACTTGATTTGCTTCCTGTAACTTATGTTGAAACTAGCGCAGACGTATCTGTCTCCGTTGCCAGCTACAAAATCTGCTTCAAAATGGCATCTTAACGGTGAGTTGATAAACTGGCGGAATATATCAATTCTTGGGTCAATATCGGAAACCTCAAGAGAGTGTTCCTCCATGTTATAAGCCTCTAGAGAGCCAGGTTTTCCGCTCATTGCGACAATCATGCTTTCAACTAGCTTGGCATCTGCATAGGTTTCATGGCGACGGAAGAATTTCTCACGGTGATTCATATGCACTACCATCTTCAAATAGCCATCTGCGTGTTTGAACTTCACCACCACTTCCTGTGGGATTGCCATAAATGCCTTGAACAAATCGTTTACTACCTGTTTGTCTACTGTTGCTGTCTGGGTTACTGAACCTTCACTGCAAACACTTGAAAAATCTATTAAATGATTCATATATATAAAAAATTATTTAGTTAATTTAAGTTATTCTCAATCTCCAACGGGCGCCCTTGTTGTCAATTGATGGGTTCAAGCGTACTTGTTGATAGTTATTGGTTCTCACTTACTGTACTTCGGTGGGAACTTCCTTGCACCTTGATGGTGCTTTTCTGTGGGAAGAACTATCGATATTACCTATTAAATAACCGCTTGAACATTATATAATAGGTATATTTTGCACCCCCCCAGCTGGGGATGCAAAAAACTTCGTGTCAGCATGTCAAAGAACGCTTGTCAAATTTGACATTGCAAAGGTACAACTATTTCGGAGAATCACAATAGTTAATGCACTGATATTTAAATAGTTATATGTGTACTACAAAACATAGTCTTAACAGTACACATAAAAAAAGCGTACTGAGAAGTTAGACCTTTTCAGTACGCATTATCACTAAGAATGTATATTACAATCCTCCGCTGTATATCCACCCAAGAGTCGGTGGTAATGGCTCGTCCCTGTATCTGCTCAGAAGATTTGATAGTTTTCGATTTGCTACATATCTACCCTTTCCATTCAATATGTGTCGTTCGTAATATTCCTCACCCTGCAGACCAACTATATGCGACAAACGAGATATAAGTAATAACTTATCTGTTGAATCTTTTCTGGTGAAGTCTAGCGTTTGCTCGCGGTCAACTTCCTTATCCCTCAGGAAATATTGAAACATTGCCGTGAATATTCTTGTCTTGTGTGACTTTTCAAGCTCAATCTTCTCATCATATCGAATAGCGACCAAATCTCTTATTATTCTATCAAGTCCGAGTTTATGCAGTTCCGCTTTGACTTCGTTTCTATTATCAAGGGTTACAATCTCGTTATATGTTTTGATAAAATAATTGATTGATGCTTTCAATATTGAAAGGGTAAATTCATCTTTACTTTCATAGTTCTGTCTTCCGTTTTTCTTCGTAACAATCTCTGTTGCTTCTGAAATCCTATGTATCATTTCATTTATTTTATCCGCCTCAGAAGGTTCGCGAGTAGGACCATTGGAGCAAACATCCTCCACCAAATCTGTAATAAAAAGAAGCAAGTACCAGAATTTGTTCAAATCTAGCCGGTAAGCGTTGAGAGTCTTGATAACCTCCACTTTGCTAAAGAATTTCTCCTTGAACGACGTGTTTAGTTCGCTCCGTTCCGCATAATATCGTTGAGCAGATTCCATATTCTCACTTGGAAAGAATTCTAGAAATCTAGCATATTTCTCTGGATTTGTAAGAGTGCTTTCGATGCATCTGTTTGCAAAAATCACCGGAGCCTGCGATTCGCTACGACCATCTTGGTCTACAACGGGGATAAATGCATCTGCGACTGTCCAAACATATTCCAATAGTGGTTCGTCAATGTATTTATCTATTTCTGAACGATATGCTTTATAATCTGGTAATTCTGGGATATTCATATTTAAACTCTTATTTTGCACCAAAGTTATAAAAAACTTTACCTATTTCAAAGTACACGGACAAGAATTGAGATTATAGCAGATGCTTCATTGCTTCGTCTACCTGTTCATTGTCAAATTTACTTAGATAGATTTGAGTCGTTTTGATGTCTTGGTGTCCTAATGCTTGTGATATAATGCCTATGTTGACACCAGATTTCTTAAGAATTGTCGCAAAAGTATGGCGGGCGACGTATGTTGTGATGTTGGCTGTGATGCCAAGTTCTTCCGCTAATGCCTTTAGTTCAAGGTTTATGTCACGACACATTTTCCTAACGCGATTATGCTTTTGCATAGGTGTAATATGTCGCCTGCAATGCAATATTGGGAAAAAGTAGTTCGCTATTCTCTGGTAACGATGATATTTGGCGATTATCTGCATGGCTTTATCGGAAAGTAAAAGATTAATGCTACCATGCGTTTTCTGCCGTTGATATATCAATCTACCATCTATTATATTAAGAGGTGTAAGATTAGCAATATCTACTAAAGAGATTCCACCGCAAAGATAAGAGAAGCAAAAAATGTCATGTGCGAGCTGTCGTTGTTCTGTCTGTTTGCTACAATCTGCGTCCATGATTTTCATAATGTCTGCTTTAGACAGCGCTCGCTTCATCGTTTTGGTGTTGAGGTGACTTAGCTTGAATTCGGAGAACGGGTTCTTTGTTTTGCTTACAACCTTTGCAGCAATTGCTCTGTTGAAAGCCGCTCTGAGCGTACGAAACTGATAGCTGATGGTCGTGTCCTTGTTGCCTTTCCTGCGCATCCAATCTTCAAACTTCTTGCAAAATGCAACATCTATGTGACTGAATGTGTAGTTCAATTTCTTTTTCTTGTTGAAATTTTTGAGGGTATCATAGGAATTGAGATAGGCATAGCTTGTGCCTATCTGCCCTTTTTCCTTAAGTTCTTGGATGAGTTGTGTGTAAAATTCATCAACGGTAACAGCCCTTATCTCCTCTTTCTGCTCGTGGATTAGCGATGAGGCTGTGAATTCTTCATCATTAGCCTGCTTCTCTAAAATAGACTGTTGAAAATCAAGTCGTGTCTTAAGAATGATTTTGTTAATTAAGTCTTTGTTTGGACACGTTGACTTAGGTTCATTTTTCTCAAAGTCCCAGTGTTTTGCAAGTACCGATATTTTCAAACTTTTGTACTTGCTCTTTCCATTTTGTGCTATTCGTAGCATTAATGGATGTGTGCCATCGCTCAATGTTTTGCTTTTGTAGCAAATTACGGAAACTGTTGCATCCATAGTCTTTCTGGTTTAATTCCTGGTTTAATTCCTGCGATTAAACCGCCACTTAAACCAAGAAATAGCCTTAATGCTACAAAAAGAAAAAAGCATCAGTAACTGATTAAGTACTAATGCTTTTTCTTAGGTCGGGATGACAAGACTCGAACTTGCGACCTCGCGCCCCCCAGACGTGTGCGCTACCAACTGCGCTACATCCCGTTCCTTTATGTTTTGTGCTCCCGATTTCTCGTTTGCGATGCAAAGGTATGACTTTATTTTGTATTCTCCAAATAATTTTTGTAATTTTGCACGTAAAATAAGGAAAATTCTCCAGGTAAACGTGAAAATACGGATATTTGCTCCGGGTATCTTGCATGCGGAAATAAAATTGCCGGCAAGCAAGAGTATCAGCAACAGGGCATTGATAATACAGGCTTTGAGTGGTGGCACCGGGCCAATAGACAATGTGTCCGATTGCGACGACAGCCGTGTGGTGCAGGATGCATTGCGGCACATGCCACCGGTAATAGACATAAAGGCTGCCGGTACCGCCATGCGCTTCATGACCTCGTTTCTGGCAACGGTTTCGGGTGAGCACGTTATAACCGGCACGGAACGCATGCGCAACCGCCCCATTGCGGTACTCGTTGATGCGCTAAGGTCTTTGGGCGCAGACATCTGCTATGAAGAGAAGGATGGATACCCTCCACTGAGAATACGCGGCAGGGAGTTGGCGGGAGGCAGGATTTCATTGCCAGGAAATGTCAGCAGCCAGTATATAAGTTCCCTGCTGATGGTTGCCCCCACGCTAAGGCAAGGACTTGTCCTGGAACTGACGGGAGAAGTGATAAGCCGTCCGTACATAGACATGACACTGGCCATCATGCGCCAGTTCGGCGCCAAGGCTCAGTGGAACGGCGAAAGGGAAATCCGCGTGGAGGCGGTGCCCTATTCCCCCATACCTTATTATATAGAGAGCGACTGGAGTGCCGCTTCATACTGGTATGAAATGGTGGCGCTGTCCGGTGACGATGAGGCGGAGGTTGTGCTTCCTGGCCTTTTCAGAGACAGTCTCCAGGGCGATTCGGCCGTGGCTGAACTGTTCTCCCGTCTGGGCGTGGAGACAAAGCATGACGGCAATTCCGTCTGCCTTGCCAAGAAGGCATGCGACAGCGAGCCGTTTGTATGCAATATGGTCAACCAGCCGGACCTGGCACAAACCGTAGTGGTGACATGCTGCATACTGGGGAAACGCTTCCGCATCTCCGGTTTGCAGACACTCAGGATAAAGGAGACCGACCGCATAGCGGCATTGCAGAAGGAATTGGGCAAGTTGGGTTATCAGATTGGCGTGGAGGGAGACGACACCCTGTTCTGGAACGGGGAGACGGGCACGGACACGACGGGTACGGAAGACATTGCCATTGACACCTACGAGGACCACCGCATGGCCATGGCCTTTGCCCCCGTGGCACTGAAACGAGATAGTATTACAATAAACAATCCGGAGGTAGTCAGCAAGTCCTACCCCTCATTCTGGGAGGACATGAAGAAGGCCGGATTCAAACTGGCATGAGTATGAGCGACAAGGAAGTAACAGAAGGTGGCGACGGAGTGGTTATACCTGATGCCGAATGTTGCGGCATGCACGAGACATGCGAGAAGGACAGCCTTCTGGCAGCCGTGAGCAAGGATGTGGAATATTACGACGACGAGGAACTGGACCGCTTTCGCGGCATAGCCTCCGACGAGTTCCTGCCCCCTGAAATAGAAGAGTTCCGCTATGTCCTCTACACCATGCGCGAGGACGAGGTGGCCGGGTGGGTACGCTCCCTGCAACTGCGCCAGGTGGAGTTGCCCGACGAACTGAAGGACGAAGTTTTCCTGATAATCGGTGAGCGCCGGCAATAAAGAAGCCCCCACATCCGTTATTATTAGGTCTGACAGATGAAGAGAAGGAAAGTAGCGATAGTATGGACCATGGTATTGGCATTGGCCGGTGCCCTCGTGTCGTGTTCTACAAAGAAGAACACGCCCATGACTCGTTTCTACCATTCCATGACGGCCCATTATAATATAATGTATAATGGAGAGGTGGCCTTCGAGAAGGGACAGGATGCACAGACCGACGGCCACAGGGATGACTACAACAGCCTGCTCCCCATGTACATCAGCACCAACAAGAGCACTGCCGGCATGGGCAAGGGCAACTATGCCACCGCCATAGAAAAGTGCGAGAAGGCCATAAAACTGCACAGCATCAAGAAGAAGCCCAAACTGAAGCCCGGCCAGAAGCGCACCCAGGAAATGAAGGATTACCTTGCACGCAAGGAGTTTAACCCATATCTGTGGCGTGCATGGATGATGATGGGCGAAAGCCAGTTCAACAGGGGTGAGTTCATAGAGGCGGCTTCGACATTCAACTACACCATACGCCTCTACTCCACACAACCGGAAGTGGCCAACCTGGCCCGTGCGTGGCTGGCCCGGTGCTATGTGGCATTGGATTGGCCTTACGATGCCGAGGATGTGCTGCGCAAGATGCAGAGGGACAGCCTTGACTTCAGGACCCAGCAGCAGTACGACAACAGCCGTGCGGCATGGCTCATACAGACGGGGCAGTACGAGGAGGCCATCCCGTTGCTCAAGAAGACCATCGGCAGGCAAAAGGGCAGCATAGCACGCGCCCGCCTCAACTTTCTGCTCGGGCAGTTGTGCCGCGAAACCGGACAGTGCGAGGAGGCATACGATGCCCTGAAGAAGGTTATCCGGGCCAACCCTCCCTATGAGATGAGCCTCAATGCCCGTGTGCTCCAGTCAGAAATGGCCAGCACCACGCAGACACGCAAGATGATACGCAAGTTGCAGCGAATGGCCAAGAGCGGCAAGAACAAGGAGTATGCCGACCAGATATACCTGGCCATAGGCAACATATACCTGAATGCAGGGGATTCCCTGCGCTGCACCTATGCCTGGGAGGATGGCCTGAAGGAGAGCAAGGGCGGAAGTGCCAAGGCTACATTGCTCCTGCGTCTGGCCACCCTGTACTGGGAACAGGAGGACTATGCAGAGGCGGCACGCTGCTACAAGGAGTGCCTTTCCTCTCTGGACAAGGAGCACGACGAATACAAGGAGGTGGAGCAAAGGGCAAAGTCGCTGGAGGGCCTTGCAGAACCTCTTGCCGCCATAGAACTGCAGGACAGCCTGCAACTTCTGGCCAAGTTGCCGGAAAAGGAACGCATAGCGGTTGCCGAACGCCTGGCAAAGGAATACATCAAGAAGGAGGAAGAGGAGGCAAAGCGGAATGCCGCAAACGGCACTTCTGGCAACAATGCAATGGCTTCCCAAGGTACTGCCCAACAACAAAGCCAGAACGCCAACAGGCAGATGGAGCAGGACAAATCCGGGCAGGGCTGGTATTTCAGCAACCCCAATACCGTGCTCCAGGGCAAGAACGCCTTCTTCCGCAAGTGGGGCAAGCGCAGGAACACCGACTACTGGCGATGGGCCGACAAGAGCGGTTTTGCCGTGGACGGAGAGATGCCCGAGGGGTTGTCCGAACTGATGGAGACTGAGGAAGGGAAAGACACCGGCACTGACTATGAGGAAGAGGAACTCAACGACAGCGTGGAGAACGACCCCAGAAACAAGGCCTTCTACCTGAAGCAGATACCCGTAACGGAGGAGCAGATGGCCGCATCTCACCAGATACTGAGCGACGCCCTGTTCCAGGCGGGCGTGTTGGAGCAGGAGAGACTTGGCAACTTCCCCCTGGCGCGCAAGACCTTGCTCCGATTCATCGGAGACTATCCCGAGCACGAAAAGGTTGCCGATGCCTGCTACCACCTTTTCCTGATAGGCGGACGTATGGGCTTGACGGAGGAGTCCGGCTATTACCGCCAGAAGGTAGTGAGCGAATATCCGGACAATGCCTATGCCCAGTTGCTGGCCAACCCCAGATACGAACTCATTGCACGCGGAGGCCGCCATCTCGAGGACTCCATCTATGCCGATGCCTACTCGTCGTATCTGAAGAACAACTACGAGCACGTGAAGGAAAGTTATGCCTTCTCCACCGAGAACTACCCGGAGGGTAGGCACAGGGCACGCTTCATGTTTGTCCATGCCATGAGCCAACTGTATTCCGGAGACAGGGACGGTTTCCTTGCCTCGCTCAAGGAACTGACGGAGAAATACAGTTCGGAGGAAATAGCCAAACTGGCAGCCGAGATAATGAAGGGGATAAACGAGGGACGCCTGCTGAACGATGAGCGCTGGGATGCCAGCGACATCTGGGCAAGGCGTGGCAGTGCCGCCTCGTCGGACAGTACCGCCACGGCCGACACGCTGAAGGCTGACCGCCTGGGCAAGTTCGCCTTCGTACTGGCCTACCCCAAGGGAGCGTTGGACGAGGACCAGCTGCTGTTCGAGGTGGCACGCTACAACTTCACCTCCTTTATGGTGCGCAACTTCGACCTGGAGATAAGCGACCTGGGCGACATCAGCATGCTGGCCGTTAAGGGTTTCGTCAGTTACGACGAGGTGCATGCCTATGTGCAGGATTTGTATTCCGACAAACACATGGCCACCGTACTGGAGGGCATACGCACATTGCTTATACTGGAGGACAACCTCAATCTCCTGGGCACGAAGTACAGTTTCGAGGACTACAGCAAGTTCTATGACGAGAACTTCGCCCCCATACAGATACCCGAGGAACTACGCATAGACAACGGCACGGTAATCCGTGGTGAGGACGAGGTAGACTATTCCGAGGAGGAGGAAGAAGCCCCCGACCAGGAAGAGGAACAACTGGAAGAAGAAGAAGACGACTTCCCCTTCGGATTCTGAGAACGGAAATCTGAAAACGGAAAACGGAAAACTTCGGAGTCCTCAGAGTATTCAAACCTACCCGCTCCTCTCTACCCCTGATAGGGGTAGTACCCCGTAGGGGGGGGGGGAGGGGGTATGATATAGCCGCTCATCCCCTCATCCGCTCACCGCTAAAACAAAGACATTATGGCATACAGACTCTTATGGGTTGACGACGAGATAGACCTGCTCAAGGCGCACATGCTCTTTCTGGAAAAGAAAGGCTACGATGTGGACACCGCCAGCAACGGTTATGACGCACTGGACATGTGCCAGAAGGAGAACTACGACCTCATCCTTCTGGACGAGAACATGCCAGGCCTGAGCGGATTGGAAACCCTCTCCCGCATAAAGGACCTGCACCCCACGGTACCCGTGGTGATGGTCACGAAGAGCGAGGAGGAGGACATCATGAACCAGGCCATCGGGGCAAAGATATCCGACTACCTCATCAAACCCGTCAATCCCACACAGATACTTCTTTCACTCAAGAAGAACATACACAGCCGCGAAATAGTCAGCGAGGCCACGCAGACGGCCTATCAGCAGAACTTCGGACGGCTGAGCATGCAGATAAACGACTCACTCACCATGCAGGACTGGATGGACGTGTACCGCACACTGGTCCGCTGGGAACTGGAACTGCAGGACGTTGCCGCCGAGATGAAGGAGATGCTGGCCATGCAGAAACGCGAGGCAAACAACGAGTTCTGCAAGTTCGTGCGCAAGAACTACATGAAGTGGATGGAGACTCTGGTGCGCCACGAACAGGACGAAAAACGCCCCCTCATGAGCCCCGACATCTTCAAGACTCAGGTATTCCCCGCCCTGGACAAGGGCGAGAAGGTCTTCTTCATAGTCATAGACAACTTCCGTTGGGACCAGTGGAAGATGCTTCAGCCCGAAATGGCAGAACTCTTCAACGTGGAGGAAAACATGTATTGCAGCATACTGCCCACGGCCACACAATATGCCCGAAACGCCATATTCTCCGGGCTCATGCCCATAGAGATAGAGGCCATGTTCCCAGACCTCTGGGTAGACGAGGACTCCGAGCAGGGCAAGAACCTCAACGAATCCCCCATGGTGCGGACACAGTTGGAACGCTTCCGCCGACGCAACACATTCTCCTACCACAAGATAAACGACTCTGCCGGTGCCGAGAAGTTCGTGCAGCAACTGCCCACCCTCCTCCACAACGACCTCAACATCGTGGTGCTCAATTTCATAGACATGCTCAGCCATGCCCGAACGGAAAGCCGCATGGTGCGCGAACTGGCCAACAGCGAGGCGGCATACCGCAGCATCACGCAGAGTTGGTTCCGCCATTCGGCAGTGTCCGAACTCTTCCGCACGCTGGCATCCATGGATTGCCGCATAGTCCTGACCACCGACCACGGTTCCGTGCGTGCCAACAACCCCGTGAAAGTGGTGGGCGACAAGAACACCAACACCAACCTGCGCTACAAACTGGGCAAGAACCTTGCCTACAATGCCAAGGAGGTCTACGAAATCCGCGCCCCCCGCAAGGCAGGCCTCCCAGCCCCCAACATCAGCACGGCCTACATCTTTGCCCAGAACCAGGACTTCCTTGCCTACCCCAACAACTACAACTACTACGTCCAGTACTACCGCGACACCTTCCAGCACGGAGGCATCAGCCTGGAGGAGATGCTCGTCCCCCTGATTTCCCTGCAAGGCAAGAAAAGGTAAGAGCAAACACTTTTGACTCAAATCGGACCTATTTGGAGTTAAGGCTAGCGGGCAGTAATATTTTATATCATACTCCCCCTCCGAAGAGCTCGCCCCTGTCTCAGGGGGAGAGTCAAGAACCGTGACGTTGTTATTCAACAAACAGGAAATCCGCAGTACCTCGCCATTGGGGTACTGCGGATTATCGTTCAAGATTACAACATGTTACATTGTAACATAGTCTCACTTTATTATTCTCTACTCATTAAGGGTAACAATCTGGCCAAAACTGTTCCAAGACTCAGTTGCCCTATAACTGTCAATGGAAGAAGCAGGGACATGAAGGATGGCATATCCTATATATGAACCATCAAATGCATAGTATCCTATAACAGGCACTTTTCTGCATAACAATGAACATCAAGACGTTTAGAGTAATGAAGGAAAGTACAATTCCCTATGCTTGTAACACCAAGGACGAATTGGGATTATCGGCTGATTTGTGAGCAGCAGATGTTTTTTCTGGCGTTTTTTATCCTGGCATCCTTATAAATCAGGATTTTTTATGTAACTTTGTACCAAAATAAATATCCGAATAATAATGAGAGACTACGATTTTAGAAAGATTGAAGAGAAGTGGCGTGCCCAGTGGGTTGCCAACAAGACATACCACGTGGAAGAGGACGAGAAGAAGGAGAAATTCTACGTCCTGAACATGTTCCCCTATCCAAGCGGTGCAGGTTTGCACGTGGGACATCCCCTGGGCTACATAGCCAGCGACATATATGCACGCTTCAAGCGCCAGCAGGGCTACAATGTGCTGAACCCCATGGGCTATGACTCATACGGCCTGCCTGCCGAGCAGTATGCCATACAGACGGGACAGCACCCCGAGAAGACCACCTTCCAGAATATTGACCGCTACCGCGAGCAGTTGGACAAGATAGGCTTCTGCTTCGACTGGGACCGCGAGGTGCGCACCTGTGCCCCCGGTTACTACCACTGGACACAGTGGGCATTCCAGAAGATGTTCAACTCATACTTCGACACCTCCCTTGGCAAGGCTCAGCCCATAGACCTACTGATTGCCCGTTTCGAGTCAAAGGGCACAGAGGGAATCACAGCCTCCTGCACCGACGAACTCTCGTTCACGGCAGAGGAGTGGAAGGCAATGAGCGAGCAGGAGAAGAGCCAGACGCTGATGAACTACCGCATAGCCTTCCTTGGCGAGACAATGGTGAACTGGTGCCCCAAGTTGGGCACGGTGCTGGCCAACGATGAGGTTATCGACGGTGTGAGCGAGCGTGGCGGATACCCCGTGGAGCAGAAGAAGATGCGCCAGTGGTGCCTGCGTGTCAGCGCATACGCCCAGCGCCTGCTGGACGGTTTGCAGACAATAGAGTGGAGCGAGAGCATAAAGGAGACACAGAAGAACTGGATAGGCCGAAGCGAGGGTGCCGAGGTGCAGATAAAGGTGGCAGACAGCGACATAGATTTCACCATCTTCACAACACGTGCCGATACCATGTTCGGCGTGACCTTCTTCGTGCTGGCACCCGAGAGCGAACTGGTGGCCAGACTTACCACAGCCGAGCAGAAAGAGGAGGTGGACAAGTACCTGACCTACGTGAAGAGCCGCACCGAGCGCGAGCGCATGATTGACCACACGGTGACCGGCGTGTTCTCCGGTTCATACGGCATCAATCCCATCACCGGCGACAAGTGCCCCATCTACATTGCCGAATACGTGCTTTCGGGCTATGGTACCGGTGCCATCATGGCAGTGCCTGCCCACGACTCCCGCGACTATGCCTTCGCGCGCCACTTCAACCTGCCCATCATCCCATTGGTGGAGGGTGCCGACGTGAGCGAAGAGAGTTACGATGCCAAGGAAGGCATAGTGATGAACTCTCCCATGGAGGGCAAAACTTCTTTCAAGGGCTTCAGCCTGAACGGCCTGACCGTGAAGGAGGCCATAGAGGCAACGAAGAAGTTTGTCAGCGAGAACGGTCTCGGACGCGTGAAGGTGAACTTCCGTCTGCGCGATGCCATCTTCTCACGCCAGCGCTACTGGGGCGAACCCTTCCCCGTGTACTACAAGCAGGGCATACCCTGCATGATTCCCGAGGAGTGCCTGCCCGTGGAACTTCCCCAGGTGGAGAACTTCCTGCCCACAGAGAGCGGCGAGCCTCCTCTGGGCAATGCACAACTATGGGCCTGGGACGAGGCTAACCGCAAGATTGTGGACAAGGCCCTCATCGACGAGAAGACAGTATTCCCCATAGAACTCTTCACCATGCCCGGCTTTGCCGGTTCCAGCGCCTATTACCTGCGCTACATGGACCCCAACAACGGCAAGGCTCTGGTAAGCGAGGAGAATGCCAACTACTGGCAGAACGTTGACCTCTACGTTGGAGGCAGCGAGCATGCCACCGGCCACCTCATCTACTCTCGCTTCTGGAACAAGTTCCTCTTCGACCTGGGTATCAGCAAGAAGGAAGAACCCTTCCAGAAACTCATCAACCAGGGTATGATTCAGGGACGAAGCAACTTCGTCTACCGCATAAAGGACACCAACACCTTCGTAAGCCTGGGCCTCAAGGACCAGTACGAGACAACACCCATCCACGTGGACGTGAACATAGTGAAGAACGACGTTCTGGATGTGGAGGCCTTCAAGGCATGGCGCCCCGAATACGAAACCGCCGAGTTCATCCTGGAGGACGACAAGTACATCTGCGGATGGGCCGTGGAGAAGATGTCCAAGAGCATGTTCAACGTGGTGAACCCCGACATGATAGTGGAGCGCTACGGTGCCGACACCCTGCGCCTGTATGAAATGTTCCTGGGCCCCGTGGAGCAGAGCAAGCCCTGGGACACCAACGGCATAGACGGATGCCACCGCTTCCTGAAGAAGTTCTGGCAACTGTTCTGGGACAAGGACGGCAACCTGCAGGTAGACGCCTCAGAGCCTACGGCCGACAACATGAAGTCCCTGCACAAACTCATCAAGAAGGTGACGGCCGACATAGAGGAGTTCTCCTACAACACCTCCATATCCGCCTTCATGGTGGCCACCAACGAACTCACCGCACAGAAGTGCCGAAGCCGCGAGGTGCTGGAGAAGATGGTTGCACTGATTGCACCTTTCGCACCCCACGTGGCAGAGGAACTCTGGGAGGCTCTGGGCAAGGAAGGAAGCGTATGCGACGCCGCATGGCCCGAGTTTGACGAAAAGTACCTCGTGGAGAGCAGCGTTCAGTTGGGCGTACAGTTCAACGGCAAGGTACGCTTTGCCATGCAGTTCCCCGCCGATGCCACACCGGAGGAGATGGTGCAGATGGCACTCTCCGCACCCGAAGCACAGAAACATCTGGAGGGCAAGCAGATAGTGAAGACCATAGCAGTGCCCAAGCGTATCGTAAACATAGTGGTAAGGTAAGATTAACACACACAAACCTGTCTTATGAAGACAAAGATCACCCTGGCCGAGCAGCGGGAGAAACTACAAGGCCGCCTACGCAAGTATCACATCCTTGACCTCATAAAGGATTTGATTTTCATAAACCTCGGTATGGCCATCTACGACGTGGGATGGGCCCTGTTCCTCCTGCCCTACAAGATAACTACCGGCGGTGGTGCCGGTCTGTGCGCCATAGTCCAATACGCCACAGGTATACCCATGCAATACAGTCTGCTTGTGGTAAATGCGCTGTTGCTCCTGCTGGCATGGTGGCAACTGGGGCCTAAGTTTACGCTGAAGACCCTTTATGCCGTGCTGTCGCTCACTTTCTATCTGGAAATAGGACAGGACATAGTTTCCGACCAGGCAAACGGTCTGTGGCAGGTGCTCGGCGAGAACCAGGAGGGCATGGCATGCATCCTGGGCGCCACACTCAACGGCATAGGCATAGGCATGGTGTTCATGAGTGGAGGAAGCACCGGAGGCTGGGACATACCTGCATCCATCATCAACAAGTACAAGAACGTGAGCATAGGCCGCGTGCTGCTGTACCTCGACCTCTTCGTCATAGGCAGTTGCTACTTCCTGTTCCATAGCTGGCAGATGGTGGTATTCGGCTATGTCACCCTTGTGGTCTACACCTTTGCCGTGGATGCAATGATAAACTCCTCCAAGCAGGACATCCAGTTCACAATCTACACAAAGCACAACGACCTCATGGTGGAAAGCATACGCACCCATACTGGGCATACGGCCACGCTACTCTTCGCCGAGGGCGGATTCACTCACAACCAGATGAAAGTAGTGGTGACCATAGTGCACAAGAGCGAACAGGTGGAAATGTTGCGCCTGATACGCGACACCGACCCCGATGCCTTCGTCACCTTCCACCGCGTAGAAGGTGCCTTCGGCAAGGGATTCAACGTTATAAAAGCATAAGTACAAACTGAAATCTGCGGGTAAGCGAGAGTAGAGAAAATGTATTTACTCTGCCGAGCGGGAGCAGATTCAAGACCGCGAAGCGGGATTAAAACGGAAAACTAACCTTATCGCCCGCTCCTCGCTCATCCGCTAACCGCTCATCCGCTCACCCTTAACTGTTAACCTTTAAAATAAGCCATATGGAGAAGATTACTATGCATGATATCATTCCTTCCAGCAAGGACTTGTTTCTCATGGCATCGGGCCTGCTGATATTTGCCATCGGATACTCATGCTTCATCCTGCCCTACGAGATGACCAGCGGAGGTGTTTCCGGTATAGGCGCACTGATATTCTATGTCAGTGGTTTCCCTCCCTCCTATACCTACTTCATTGTCAACGTGGCACTGCTTCTCTTTGCCCTAAAGATACTTGGCCTGAAGTACACGGTAAAGACCCTGATTGCCACAGCTATGGTGTCTCTGTTCATTGACTTGGGCCAACGTCTGGTACCTGTAGACGAAATGGGTAACATGTACAAGATGGTGGGTGAAGAGAAGTTCATGGCCTGTGTGCTGGGTGGTCTTACCGAAGGTCTTGGCCTGGGAC
Source organism: Bacteroidaceae bacterium (assembly GCA_045594385.1). Taxonomy (GTDB): domain Bacteria; phylum Bacteroidota; class Bacteroidia; order Bacteroidales; family Bacteroidaceae; genus Physcousia. The sequence goes on along the minus strand of JAZNYM010000037.1, from coordinate 40,827 downwards.
TTGTCTTCCAGTCCGGAGGCAGCACCGGAGGTTCGGACATCATTGCCTCCATCATAAACAAGTACAAACCCATAAGCTTGGGACGCGCCCTGCTAATGGTGGACATTTTCATCGTGGGCATGAACTGGTTCGTCATCCGCGATATGGAAACCCTGGTAATGAGTTACTGCATGATGTTCATTGCCATCAACATGGTAGACTATGTCGTCAACGGTGCACGCCAGAGCGTACAGTTCATCATCGTTTCCGATAAGTACGAGGAGATAGCCACGCGCATAAACCACGACCTGCAAAGAGGATGTACCATCCTGGATGGTCATGGATGGTACAGCAAGCAGAAGAAACCTGTCCTGCTAGTTCTGGCCAAGAAATTTGAACGCAAGGATATCTTCAACCTTATTCACAGAGTAGACCCCAAAGCCTTCGTCTCCATGTCTAATGTGGAAGGCGTCTTCGGCGAAGGTTTCGACCCTATCAAGAAATAATGAAAAAGGGGAAACGGAAAACTAAGAATGTCTTGCCATAGAGGTTAGCATCATTCCGTTTTCTCCTTCCCGTTTTCCCCTTTCCCCCTTTCCATTCAATCAAGTTTTCACATTTAACATTTCCGTTTTCCGTTTAACTAGCATGGTTTTCGCGACAAACAACGAACACAAACTGCGCGAGATACGCCAGATACTCGGCTCGCAAATAGAGATACAATCCTTGGCCGATATAGGTTGCACAGAGGATATTCCAGAAGACAGCGACACACTGGAGGGCAATGCCCTGCAGAAAGCCCGCTATGTGGCCGAGAAATACGGAGTGGACTGCTTTGCCGACGACACCGGCCTTCATGTCGATGCGCTGGATGGCGCACCTGGAGTATACACCGCCCGTTTCGGCACCATGAACGGATATGGCGACAGCCACGACTCCACCGCCAACATCCGTTGCCTCCTTGCCAAGATGGAAGGCAAGGAAAACCGTACCTGCCGTTTCCGCACCGTCATAGCACTGGTAAGGCATACTACAAAGTCAGACAACTCAGAACCCGAACTTGAAGAACACCTCTTCGAAGGCATAGTGGAGGGTAGGATAGTACATGAACTCCGCGGCAAGAACGGTTTCGGCTATGACCCCGTCTTCGAAGTGGAGGAAACCGGTCTCACCTTCGCAGAAATGGGACCCGAAGGCAAAAATGCCGTTTCTCACCGCGCGCGTGCCGTTGCCCGTCTGGCAGCGTTCCTGCTGATGTAAGTCGATATTTGCAACAAACTTTCAAAGGACATACCGCCATGAAACACTCTATCTATTCAATCATTCTAACCTTGTTCCTTACGATTGTTGCCTCATGCAGCCAAGTTGATTTCTCGGAAACGGTGGAAGAGGGTGGCAATAATTCCTTGTCTTCTGTACGCATACTTACCCGTGGCGCATCAGCATCGACAGACATTTATCCTCTTCGCATATATGCATTTAATGATGATGGTGCCTTACAGGAGTCACAGATCATACACTCGTCTGCAGAACCCATACATCTCACGTTGCCAACCGGTACTGACATGCGTATCGTTGCCATGGTTGCAGATGAATCCACATACACAATCCCTGAAAATCCGACATCCTCTTCCTTGCTCACTACCAAAGACCCGCAACTGCCAGAAAACACTCCTGCCTCTGTCAAGGAACTGGCCAACGGATATGTCATATCCAACCCCTTGCAGATGGGGTTTGCAGATATCTGTCCCACAGCGGCCAATGCCACTGTCAGCCTGCAAATGTACTATCAGATGTCTTCTGTGAATATAGTGCTCTCCGGACTCCCTGATGAATGTACCTCTGCATACGTAAGCATATCCTCCCCCGCTTATGCCATCACCATGAATGGAGAACTTACAGACAACCAGAAGACCTGTATCCCACTGGAATACGATTCCAGCAGGGAAGAATGGACTTCAGGAGAAGCCTACCTATTCCCAACAACCGGAACACAGACAAATTTCACGATATCATACAACGACAACGAAAGCGAACACTTTGCCGTTGTAAGTTACATGTCGCCACTCAAGCCAGGAACGCCGTATATCCTTCAGGGCACCTTGTCGACAGAGGGATCCCTTGTCGTATCAGGCAGTGTAACTGCATCACAATGGGGTGAACCTGTGAATATGAATTTCACCTTTTCACCAGACAACTCCACTGTTGTCTCCCCTGACGGGGAATCTTCATCCAATGGTTCTGGGGAATCGGATACTTATCCGACATATACGGTGGAGTCCATCCCCGAGGCCCTTTCCTTATGGGACGGACACATTATTGCCAGCGTTACTCCTGACGAGGCATCACCCGCTTCTTCGGCAATTCTTCTGCTCCTTTCTCTGGAAGATTATGGCAATGTCACCTCTGCCTACAATGCAGAGACCCCCACTCAGGCTACCGGTATAGCTGCTAACTACACGGAATTCGGCCTCTCATCATGGAACATTCCCCTCTGAAGAGGAGGCCCGCAAGCTCCGCAATGCATATCTTAGCGATGCAACACTATTTGACAATCTCCTCACGGAAGCAAAAGCCTCACCTATTGTTCTCAACGACGATAAAGGCAACAACATTCGCTATCTGTGCGATGAGGCCAAAAGCACATATAGTTTTAAAGCAGGCAACAGCTATAATCCAATCAAGGAGGCTGGCGCCAAAGTCACCACATACCACCTTCGTCTAATCAAGAAAGTTAGGGTCAAGTTGCAATAAGGCCGCGGCCTGTCAGAACTCCTGCTACCATAACCGTTACCGAGCAAGTGTATTGGTGTATGCAAGGTGTAGCGATAGTGTGCGTAAAATGACTCCTGAATTTGTTTAGTGGCATGGCGGTGTGATGTATCGCTTTTGCCATCGGTAATGGTAAACTTTACCATCGGTAATCGTTCACCGAACGAACGGTAATGATTCGTATGCGTCATCATGGAGGCAAAAATCAACTGCAATAAGAGAGAAACATTACCAGCGTGAAGCCCATCAATACTCCTATAGGGGCGGAAATGCCCATTTAGAGAATGAACGTCGGCCTTGTGATCACCCCACTATCCATTTGCCTATTTGGGGTATACGTCGGACGAGGGCACAGAGAACAGATAATGCCACAAAAGATATGATTGCCGGCAAAAGCATCTCCAATGGAGTGGTCCATATACCGAGTATGCCGTATGCTCCTGTACCGAGAGAGGTTCTTATCCACGAAGACACCGGTACCAGGAGAAGCAAATGGCACAAATACATGCCATAACTGGCTTCGGATATCGGGAGCAGTATCCTCGTGTAGAAACTCCCCATACAATTAAACTTCCTGAAGAGCAGTATCCAGCCTGTGGCCATCAGTACCACTCCTATGCTATCGTTCAGCCAGGGACCTTCCCAAAAGGAGGCTATGGCTATGGGACCTGATACAGGAAAATTGCCACCGGCATCGTTGCTGACATTGCAGAAGAATCCGACAGAACATATAGCGAATCCTGCCACAAACAGGGGGAGAGCAAAGCCGAGAGTCCTACGCCATGACAACTTGCCTACAAACCTCCGGAAATACAGTCCGAGAAGCATGTAACCGATGAAACCGCTGAGATAGTAGAATGTTCCGTACGTGTTCCAACCGGCTTCGCCCCAAAGGGGATACTTGGCTGGGTTGGGGATGCCAGAAGGTCCGTATATAAACGGAGGCATGCCACCCAGCCAATTGCGGATTAGGGGAATCGTAGTCGTGAAGAGCCATATCGCAAGATAAACCCGCAGTTCGGTCTTCTGCACCTTCTCTGCCCATGGAGACAACAAGGGCATGAGTGCATAGAGGCCTATCAGCATGTAGACAAACCACAAGTGTCCGGCCGCATAATTGAAATTAAGAAGCAAATCCCTGAAATCCCGTATCGGTTCACCCCATACCAAAGCGTAGACAACAGTCCAGAAAAGAAATGGGATAAGTACTCGGACTGCCCTTTTGCGGACAAATTTGCCTGAGGAATAGTGCAGGGGGAACAGGAGATAACTTGAAGCGACAACGAAAAGAGCCACACTTGCCCTTACCAGCGAATTTATGACAGACAGCCATACTGCATCGGATCGGGAAAGGAGCAACGTTCCCTTCCCTCCATAATAGAACGGTTCGCAACAGTGTGTAACCATAACAAAAAAGCATGCTGCGACGCGCATCCAGTCTATCCAGACCTCTCGCTTGGTATCTTTCCTTTCCATTACAACAATTATTGTATGAAGCAAAGGTAAGGACTTTGCATGAGAAAGAATTTGTCCTATGTCAATTTCTCCCATTACGATACAGGGACTTGGAGCGCAACCTGCTTAATGTGGGCAAGGTGATACCAAGGTAGGAGGCAATGTAGCCGAGATTGCACCTCTGGCAAATGCCCGGGAACTGCTTTATGAAGTTAAGATAGCGTTCAGCGGCAGAAAGGGAGAGCCTGTCCTTGTGCGACTGGTGGAGCCTGCGGTATTCGTTCTGATGGATGATACGCCCCCAGTTGCAGAGTTCAAGGTTTGTCTCGAACAAACGGTTCATGTCGCTTATTGAAATCCTGAATGCCTGGACGGGTTCCAGGGTCTCGGCATATTCCTGGCTTGGCATACCATAATATAGTTCATCCATGCTGAATACGGCATGTCCCTCTACGGAAAACGAGGTGTTGATTTCAACCCCGTTCACAAGCCAATAGTGCCTTAGGAGTCCCTGCTCTATGAACCATACGTAACGAAGCCTCCTACCCTCCTCCAGAACATGCACATGCCTGTCTATACAACAGGGTTCAAGGCATGACGCCAACGCAACGGCCGTTTCCTGGCTGACAGGGGCCACTTCTCTCATCTTCTGAAGGAACGTGCTTTCCAGAAATGTCTTCATACAGGTATTTGGGGTTAATTATGCTACAAAGATACACAATTCACGTTTTTTGCCGAGAGGTTGGATGAAAATTCTCGCAAGATACAAAAAGGTTCCCCACCTGTGAGGATGGGGAACCGGATATAGAGGATTATTATCCTTGCTTTGGAATTACAGCTGGGGACCAGCGGCAACGAGAGCCTTACCAGCCTCGTTGGTGGTGTACTTGGCGAAGTTCTTGATGAAGCGAGCAGCCAAGTCCTTAGCCTTCTCCTCCCACTCAGCAGCAGTAGCGTAAGTGTCGCGAGGATCGAGGATAGCGGGATTTACGTTGGGCAGAGCGGTGGGAACCTCGAAGTCGAACAGAGGAATCTTCTTGGTCTCAGCCTTCAGGATGCTGCCGTCCAGGATAGCGTCGATGATACCGCGTGTATCGGGAATTGAGATACGCTTGCCGGTACCGTTCCAACCAGTGTTAACCAAGTAAGCCTTGGCACCTGATACGTTCATCTTCTTAACCAGCTCCTCAGCATACTTTGTGGGGTGCAGCTCCAGGAATGCCTGGCCGAAGCAAGCAGAGAATGTGGGAGTGGGCTCGGTGATACCGCGCTCTGTACCTGCCAACTTGGCGGTGAAACCGCTCAGGAAGTAGTACTGGCACTGCTCGGGAGTCAGGATAGAAACGGGAGGCAGTACGCCGAATGCGTCGGCAGACAGGAAGATAACGTTCTTAGCTGCGGGAGCAGAGCTGCCGGGCTGGATGTTGTTGATGTGGTTGATGGGGTAAGAAACGCGAGTGTTCTCGGTAGCGCTCTTGTCGTTGAAGTCGATAGTGCCGTCCTCGGCAACGATAACGTTCTCCAGAAGAGCGTTACGCTTGATAGCGCCGTAGATGTCGGGCTCGTGCTCCTTAGACAGACCGATAACCTTAGCATAGCAGCCACCCTCGAAGTTGAAGATACCGTTGTCGTCCCAACCATGCTCGTCGTCACCAATCAGACGGCGCTTGGGGTCGGTAGACAGAGTGGTCTTACCGGTACCAGACAGACCGAAGAAGATGGCGGTGTTCTCGCCGTTCATGTCGCAGTTTGCAGAGCAGTGCATAGAAGCGATGCCCTGGAGAGGCAGGTAGTAGTTCATCATAGAGAACATACCCTTCTTCATCTCACCACCGTACCAGGTGTTGATGATAACCTGCTCGCGGCTGGTGATGTTGAATGCTACGCAAGTCTCTGAGTTGATACCCAGTTCCTTCCAGTTCTCAACCTTAGCCTTAGAAGCGTTGTAAACAACGAAGTTGGGCTCGAAGTTGGCCAGTTCCTCAGCGGTGGGCTGGATGAACATGTTGGTAACGAAGTGTGCCTGCCATGCTACCTCAACGATGAAGCGTACAGCCATGCGGGTGTCAGCGTTTGCACCGCAGAAGCAGTCAACAACATAAAGGTTCTTGTTAGAAAGTTCCTTCTTGGCGATATCCTTCAGAGCAGCCCAAGCCTCCTCGGTGATTGGCTTATTGTCGTTCTTGTAGTCATCAGAAGTCCACCATACGGTATCCTTAGAGTTCTCGTCCATAACGATGAACTTGTCCTTAGGAGAACGGCCGGTGTAAACGCCAGTCATCACGTTGACAGCGTCCAGCTCGGTGTTCTGACCCTTCTCGTAACCCTCGAGGCCAGCCTTGGTCTCCTCAGCGAACAACTGCTCATAAGAGGGGTTGTGTGCAATCACGGTTGAACCGGTGATGCCATACTGTGTCAAATCTAATGTTGCCATTGTCTGATAGTTTATTAAGTTTGGTTTATGATATTTCTTTCCGTTGCAAATATAGCAAATAATAACGAGAACACATAGAAAATTTTAATAATAAATTGCGCTCAACCTCCTTTTTGCTATCTTAATATTGCAACAATAGCATCCTTTTGGTCCTGCGACACTTCATTGTTCTGCAAAAGGAATTCAACGAAGCGCACCACGTCACCATCGAAATAATCCTCGCAGGCCTTCTCCATAACCCTCTGGCAATACTCCTCCTTTGTTATCCGGGGAGTGTAATATTGCATGGAACCCACACGGTCCATCTTACAGAATCCCTTGCGGACAAGTATCTTCATGAAGGTGGCGGTTGTGGTATAGGCAGGTTTGGGTTCCTCGAATCCTTCCTGTATGTCACGGACAAAACCTCCCTTGGTGGGAAGGGCCCAAAGGTTCAGCATGCACTGAAACTCCGAGCGGGTCATAAATCTCTTGTCTGTCATTATAATTTAAAATAATGTGTTGTTATCATGCCGTCTTTTGCAATGCAAATTTAGCACAATAACAACACATAGAGCCGTGCCCTTATATATTCTAAACACTATCGTATCATATTTAACAATATTTTAGCATCCAGAGGGCGAAATTAACGACTATTTCTTTTTCTTCTTCTCCTCTTCGCGCTCCTTGTTGCGCTCACGGGGCGTCTTCTTCTTGTCGCCCTTCTGCTTTATAAGAGTCTGAGGTTTCTGCTCCATAACAGGTATGCCATAGACGTCCCATTCCTGCTCTACGTCCCAACCGGCACGGACATTCATGGGTTTGGGGAAGTAAGAGACATGCTCAGGCTGACGGTTGCTTTTGAACTCTCCCACGTCCCATATACCATTGCCGTTCCTGTCAGCAAAGCAGCGCATATAGTATGTGTCGGGTCTGAGGTAATAGAACTCGGCTACACCGGAAGCGGAGGCCTTCTGCTGGGTTACTACCTTGTCGGAACTGTTGAGCAGCTGTACCATCATACAGGTGTCGGGAGAGATGAGGTTTACTATCAGTGTGCCGTATTCCTCTAGTTTGCGCACCTGGATTTCGCTCTTCTTTTTTTTGTTTGTCGTGCCCATGACACCCATAATGGTAGCGGAGTCTACGGTAAGGCTGTACTTGTATTCGGGCTGCCACTCCGCATAGACGGTATAGGACTTGGCGTTGTGCGGGGTGGGGAGCACGAGGAAGGGCTCTTCGTAGAGATTGGAGTCACGCACCATATACAAATGTATGCGTGATGTATCTATGGTGCTGATAGGCTCATCCACCTGAATGACTATGTTCTTGTTGGGGTCCAGTGCACCGGAGGGATTTATCTTCAGGTCCAGATACTCATGCTCATAGGGATTTTCTTCTGGTGGAAGCGGAGTCTTGCTCTTCTTTGCCCTCTTCTCGCGGTTCTTATTCCAATCGTCTATGTTCTTCTGGCGCTCCTCGCTGATCTTTGCCCATCCCTTGCGTGCAACGAGCATGAATGTGTCCGTGCGCCACGTCAAGTTGCCCAGAGTATCGGTATCCAGGCTACGCATCTCCATCTCCAGGCTATCGGTACTATGGGTAAATGCCGTATCGGTAATCCAGTAGGTCAGCGTATCGTTCTTTTCACTGGCCTCTAACACCAAACAGGAGTCGTTGAAATTTAACCCTCTGATGACAGGCAGAGTGTCCACCGGAGCGGTGAAGTACAGGCGGAACCAGTCTGGTTCGGGACGCTCAGCCTTTAAAAGATGCAAGTCGGGCTTGCCCTCAAGGAAAGAACGCAGGACGATGTCGTCCGGGAAATAGTGCGTGTACGGCACCACCCTAATGGAGTCGTAGTATATGGAGTCTCGCCAGCAGGTGTCCATCCTGAGGTCAGGCTTGCTCGTTGGGATATAGATAGCCGTGTCAAAGGCTATCGCCTCGGATTTCTGACTGAAACGGTAGTTGCCATCGCCATCGTTGAGGGCGAAAATGCGGTATTTGCCCGGTGCTATGCCCTTGATGGTGAATTGTCCGCTACCGTTGGTACGTGAAACGCGCACAAGGGATTTGGTACGGAAAAGACTGTCGTCGTAGGTACTATCGGCATGATACAGACCAACTAGCATTCCCTTGACTGGTTCCAGATTCTCGGCGGCAAGGACATGGCCGGACATCTCCATTGTATCAATGACCGGGCCGGTACTGAAACTATAAGTGTAGAAACCCATGGGATTGCCCTCGTTGTTGTCCTCGATGGCATCGCTGAAGTCTACGGTATAGGTAATGTCGCTCTGCAGGGAGTCAAACAGGGTTATCTTGATTTTCTTGCCTGCCGCACGCACGTTGGCCACCTCCAGCTGGGGAGGAGATATGACAACCTTTTCGTTGGCATTGGCCAGTTTCACGAACTCATTGAAGAATATGCTTATCTTCTGCGACTTCACGTTGACGGCCTTGTCAGCAGGACTGGCACCGATGACTACTGGCGGTTCTTCGTCGTATCGGCCACCGTCGGGACTACCGATATTGGCACAAGACACGATGGTAAGCATCGTGGTGAGCAGTATCAGAAACAATATGGTAAATCTACGCATCATCTTGTATCGTTCAGTTAAACGCCAACATTTCCTCTATGTGGACTCTGTTGTTGGACAGGCGTGGCACCTTGTGCTGTCCTCCCAACTTGCCCTTGGAAGCAAGCCAATCGTGAAAAAGTCCCTTGCGTGCAGCAATGAGTTCCAGAGACTGGAGGGTGATGTCCTTGTATCTCTTGGCCTCGTAGTCGGAATTGACATGTTGCAGGGTTTCGTCCAGGATACGTGCGAACAGGACTATGTCTTCCGGTTCCTTGGCAAACTCCACCAGCCACTGATGGCGGCACTTGCCCTCTCCGTCCATGAAGACGGGGGCTGCCGTGTATTCCAACACCTGTGCACCTGTCTGGCGGCAGGCTTCGGCCAGGCCCACTTCGGCATTGTCTACAATCAGCTCTTCGCCGAAGGCATTTATGAAGAACTTGGTGCGTCCTGTTATGACGATTTTGTAGGGGTTGGTGCTGGTAAAACGCACAGTATCTCCTATCATATAGCGCCACAAACCGCTGGACGTGCTTATGAGCATGGCATAGTTCCTGCCCGTCTCCACTCCCCAAAGAGGCACGACATGAGGATTGGGGTTCTCCAACTCGTCCATGGGGATGAACTCGTAGAAGACACCATAGTCAAGCATGAGGCTCATGGAGGGGTCGGAGGGGTCGTCCTGAATGCCGAAGAAGCCTTCGCTGGCATTGTAGGTCTCCATGTAGTGCATGTTGGCGGACGGTATCAGTTTCCTGTACTGCTCGCGATACGGTGTGAACGCCACGCCACCATGGAAGAACATTTCCAGGTTTGGCCACACTTCGGACAGATTGTCCTTGCCAGTAATCTCCAGCACACGGTTCATCACGGAGAGCATCCACGAAGGCACGCCACTGAGGTTGGAAACGTTCTCCTTGATGGCCTCGTGTGCGATGCGGTCGCGCTTCAGTTCGAAGTCGGACAGCAGGGCGGTCTCTTTCTTGGGAACACGCACAAGGTTGACTAGGGGATTGATGTTTTCTATCAGGATGGCGCTGAGGTCGCCCACTAATGAGTTCTTAAGATTGTAGTTGGGCGCATGGCTGCCACCAAGAATCAGGGCCTTGCCGTCGAAGATGCGGCTCTGGGGGTTGTTACCCAAGTACCATGCCACGGCATCCCTGCCTCCTGCATAGTGGGTATCTTTGAGACCGTCCTGACTGACAGGGATGAACTTGCTCTTGTCGTTGGTGGTTCCGCTGGATTTGGCATACCACCGCACCTGCCCCGGCCAAAGGACATCCCTTTCGCCCTGGCGCATACGGTCGATTGCCTGCTTCAGGTCCTCATAGGTATTCACGGGTGAGGACGCGGCAAAGTCCTCGTATGTGCGCAGGGATGCAAAGCCGTGCTCTCTTCCCCACTCTGTCCGTTCAGCCTTGGATGTCAGGCGTCTGAGCACCTGCATCTGCAACTGCTCCGCTTGTGTACGGTACTTGCCCAGCGCATTTCTCCTCAGCGCAAACAGGGGACGTACTATCGGTGTTATTGCCATTGTCTTCTATTGTTTTAACTTCCAGCACCTTGGTTCTCAGTGCGTTGTTCTTGTTCAGTTTTGCAAGGGCTTCCTTAGAGGCCTGCTGGTGGCTTTCCTTCTTGCTGTAGCCTATGCCACGACCGCACTCCACTCCAGATATCAGTACACGGGTGAGGAAGCGGGGTGACATTGTAACTTCCTCCTTGCTTTCCTCCAGGAGTTCAAATTCGGCATTGACATGATACTTCTGGCACCACTCCAATAGGCGGCTCTTGAAGTTCGACTCCTTGTATGCTATTCTGTCGAGGTTGATGTACTTGCCAAGGATACGGTTACGGACGAACCATTTGCAATATTCATAGCCACGGTCAAGATATACCGCACCTACAAGTGCTTCGAAAGCATTACCAGCCATGTAACTGTTGTGGGTGCGTCCCATAAGGTCGCTGCGTATCAGGTCAGTCAGGCCCATCTCGTCGGCCAGATGACCGAGTGTCTCACGCTGGACAACCTTACTCCGCACGCTGGTAAGGAAACCTTCTCTTTTGCCTTGGAAGTGGTTATAAAGGATATCGCCCACCACGGCATCCAGGATGGCATCGCCCAGATACTCCAGACGCTCGTTGTTGGAAAGGCGGCCGCTTCCCTCCTTCACCGACATGCTCTTGTGTGTCAGGGCCTGGCGGTAAAGGTCTATCTTCCTCGGGTAGAAGCCCAGGATACCGTAAAAAGAACGATAAAGCTGCCTGTCGCGTCGGAAAGGCAACCTTATCGCATCTATTATATTTCCTGCTTTCACAGATATAACTTCTGTCAAACCAAGGGAACAACATCCCCTGATTACGATTACATTATTCTACGTACTTCTTGAAGATGACACAAGCATTGTGTCCGCCAAAACCGAAAGTGTTGCTCAGGGCGGCACGAACCTCACGCTTCTGGGGCTGGCCGAAGGTGAAGTTCAGGTTGTAGTCTATCTCGGGATCCTCGTCGCCCTCCTCGTGATTGATGGTGGGAGGAACGATGTCTTCCTTGACGGACATCACGCTGGCCATTGCCTCTATGGCACCGGCTGCACCGAGAAGGTGTCCGGTCATGGACTTGGTGCTGCTGATGTTCAGTTTGTAGGCGTGCTCACCGAAGAGCGACTTGATGGCCTTCACCTCGCTGATGTCACCGACGGGAGTACTGGTGCCGTGAACATTGATGTAGTCAATGTCCTCGGGCTGCATGCCGGCATCCTCCAAGGCATTCTGCATCACCAGAATTGCACCCAAACCCTCGGGATGGGAGGCGGTGATGTGGTGTGCATCGGCACTCATGCCTGCGCCCACCATCTCGGCATATATCTTGGCACCGCGTGCCTTGGCATGCTCCAGTTCCTCAAGAATCAGGCATGCACTGCCCTCTGCCATCACAAAACCGTCGCGGCTGGCACTGAAGGGACGGCTTGCCGTCTGAGGAGAATCGTTGCGTGTGCTCAGGGCGTGCATTGCCACGAAACCGCCCACACCGGCACATGTGATTGCCGCCTCGGCACCACCTGTAACGATGACGTTTGCCTTGCCCAGGCGAATCAGGTTGAAGGCATCAGCCAGGGCGTTGGTACTGCTGGCGCAAGCACTGGAGGTGATGTAGTTGGGACCGTGGAATCCGTATTTGATGCTGATGTGGCCGGCACAGATGTCGGCAATCATCTTGGGCACGAAGAAGGGGTTGAACTTTGGACCGATAGTCTCAGCCGTTTTGGCATAGGAGGTAACCTCCTCCTCGTATGTCTTCATGCCGCCGATGCCGACACCCATTACCACACCCACGCGGTTCTTGTCCAGAGTCTCTATGTCCATGCCGCTGTCCTCCACGGCCATCTGGGCCGCTGCCAGTGCGTAGTGGCAATAGGGGTCCATCTTGCGGGCTTCCTTGCGGTCGATATATTTGGTGACATCGAAGTCCTTCACCTCACAGGCGAACTGTGTCTTGAACTTCTCTGCGTTGAAACGTGTGATGGGGGCTGCTCCGCTGACACCTGCCAGCATGTTCTGCCATGTCTCCTCGGCAGTATTACCGATAGGCGTAACGGCACCCATACCGGTAACGACAACTCTCTTCAATTCCATATAAAAGGGAAATAGTTGCCCAGTGGCTTACCTCTTGAGGAAGACCACCCGACAACTATTATAGATTAAGTAGTGTAAAACTTCAGATTACTTATTGCTTTCAATATAAGCGATAGCGTCAGCTACGGTTGAGATCTTCTCAGCCTTGTCATCGGGAATAGTGATATCGAAAGTCTTCTCGAACTCCATGATCAGTTCTACTGTATCCAAAGAGTCTGCACCAAGGTCGTTGGTGAAGCTTGCCTCGGGCACTACGTCTGCCTCGTCTACACCCAACTTGTCTACAATAATCTCCTTAACTTTTGCTTCAATTTCAGACATATTCTTTACGTTTAAGTTAATTGTACTCTTTTTGTCTTTCTCTAATTCTGGGTGCAAAGTAAAGACTTTTTAAGGATATTAGCAAGAAATTGAAGTAAAAACTTCGCTTTTGTGCTCATTTTAGGACAATCTGTGCACTTAATGAACACAAATTACCCACATGAAGGTATTCCTGCACGCACAGAAAATATACAAGGAAGACAATTTACAACACAAAGAAATACACTCATTTATTTTGAAGTAAGCACACATATTCGTATCTTTGCACGCAGAAAAAACATAGAAAAGAAAAATGGCAAAGCGTATTTACACCTTATTTATTATTATAATGGGAGCCTTGGGATGTATGGCCCAGATGGCAGAACCCGTTAAGTTCAGTGTCAGCGAGAAGATAAATGCCAACGGGCAGTTGGAAATCTCCTTCCAGGGCACGATAGAAAGCGGTTGGCACGTCTACGGCTCCAATTTCGAGGACGGAGGTCCCCAACGCGCTATGGTTACTCTGGAAAAGAGCAACGGTGTGAAGCTGGCAGGCGGTCTAAAGACCATAGGCGACGTCCATCGCGGACAGGACCCCATGTTCATGATGGAGGTGGAAACCGTTGAGGACAAGGTGACCTTTGTACAGACGTACGAACTGACGGGAGGCGAATACGACATTGCCGGATACCTGACCTACGGAGCATGCAACGACCAGAACTGCCTGCCTCCCACCAGCGTGGACTTCAGTTTCAAGGGCAAGAATGCCCAGGGTGCATCAGTTTCCAACGCTGCTGACAACCAGGCAACAACAGAACCTCTCCCCATTGACGAAACACAGAAAGCAGAAGAGGCAACAACATCCGACGACAAACCTTTGGCTGAGGTCAATGACCTATGGGCTCCTGTCACTGAGCAGCTGCAATCCGACCACAACGTTGCCGGCCAGGCAGACACTTCGCTCATTTGGATATTCTTCATGGGCATAGTTGGCGGCCTGCTCGCCCTGCTCACCCCCTGCGTGTGGCCCATCATACCGATGACCGTGAGTTTCTTCCTGAAGCGGAGCAAGGACAACCGCCGAAAGGGCATACAGGACGCCATCACCTACGGCATCTCCATAATTGTCATCTACGTTGGTTTGGGCATGCTCGTGACTATGTTCTTCGGAGCCAGCGCCTTGAACGCCATGAGCACCAACGCCATCTTCAACATCTTCTTCTTCCTCCTGCTCGTGCTATTCGGCCTGAGTTTCCTGGGCGGTTTCGAACTGACCCTGCCCTCCTCATGGAGCAATGCCGTGGATTCCAAGGCGGAAAAGACCACCGGTCTGCTCAGCATCTTCCTGATGGCATTCACCCTTACCCTGGTAAGTTTCTCATGCACAGGCCCCATTATCGGATTCCTATTGGTTGAGGTGGGCACCAGCGGTTCCATACTCGCTCCCACTATGGGCATGCTTGGATTTGCCGTTGCCCTGGCCCTGCCCTTCACCCTGTTCGCCCTCTTCCCCACCATGCTGAAGAGCGCACCGCGCAGTGGCAACTGGATGAACAACATCAAGGTTATGCTCGGTTTCCTGGAACTTGCCTTCTCGCTGAAGTTCCTCTCCGTGGCCGACCTGGCATACGGCTGGGGCATTCTGGACAGAGAGGTGTTCCTGTGCCTGTGGATTGTCATCTTTGCCATGATGGGCCTCTATATGCTGAATATCATACGCTTGCCCCACGACGAGGATGAATACGACGAGGAGGGCAACATCGTTACCCGCCCCCGCACCGGCATCACCCGTCTGGCCATAGGCATGGCATCGCTTGCCTTCGCCCTCTACATGGTCCCCGGTCTCTGGGGCGCTCCCTGCAAGGCCGTCAGCGCCTTTGCACCGCCGGTGAACACACAGGACTTCAACCTTCACAGCCAGGAGGTCAATCCCAAGTTCGACGATTACGACATGGCCATGGCATACGCCAAGGAGAAGAACATGCCCGTCATGCTCGACTTCACTGGCTACGGTTGCGTGAATTGCCGCAAGATGGAGGCAGCAGTTTGGACAGATCCCGAGGTAGCCGACATCATCAACAACAAATACGTCCTCGTTACCCTGCATGTGGACGACAAGACTCCCTTGGCAGAACCCATCATCGTCACCGAAAACGGTCAGGAACGCAAACTCCGCACCATTGGCGACCGCTGGAGTTACCTGCAGCGCTACAAGTTCGGAGCCAATGCCCAACCCTTCTACGTCCTGCTCAGTCCCGATGGCAAACCTCTGGCTCCAAGCTATAGTTTCAACGAGGATGTGCCTTCATATCTTGAATGGCTCAATAGCGGCTTGAAGTAGTCGCAGGACAGTCCTCTGTGGCGGTAAAATCCACCGCCACCGATGATAAAACTCACCGCCAGTGGCCGTTAATTTTACCGTCACCGATGACAAGGGCACGCTCTCGCGATGACAAGGGCGTGTCCTCCCGACACATAGCAGAAATGTATGACAAAAAGAATAGGGAGACTCAGCGTCTCCCTATTCCATTACATTATATCTCTGATTGAAATTACAAAGCCAAGTCAGAACCGGGCTTGAACTTCACAACGGTCTTTGCAGGAATCTCGAGAACCTCGCCTGTACGGGGGTTCTTGCCTGTACGTGCCGGACGCTCAGCGGGAGCGAATGTACCAAAACCTACGAGAGCAACCTTATCGCCTGCCTTTACGGCGTTTACGATAGCATTTGTCGTTGCATTCAGCGCCTTGGCAGCATCGGCCTTTGTCAAACCGGATTCAGCGGCAATGGCGTTAATCAAATCTGTCTTGTTCATAATATTAGTTATTAAGTTTATATATAGGAGTTTCGCTTACATGCTTTTCCTACGCAAATATAGATATTCTGCACAATGCAAGCAAGTTTTAGAATGAAAAAAAACTATAATTCTCTAAAAAAAGCACATTACATTACCGAAAAACCTTGATTAGTGCCTAAAAAAGCGTACCTTCGTGACCTAAATCAAGAATATTAGACGTTTTCGACATGAATATGATGCCTCCCGTAACCAAAAACCTTCTCATCATCAATGTTCTCTGCTTCCTGGGCATGTACGTTGCTGAACTGCATGGCGTAGACCTGAACGGCATGTTAGGACTGCACTTTTTCCTGGCAGACAATTTCATGCCATACCAATTGTTGACTTACATGTTCATGCACGGTAATCTCGAACACATTTTCTTCAACATGTTTGCCGTGTGGATGTTCGGACGCATCATAGAACAAGTAATGGGCAGCAAGCGTTTCCTGTTCTATTATCTGGCATGCGGCATCGGAGCTGGTTTGATACAGGAACTGGTACAATGGCTCAACTACATAAGTCTGGAGCATGCAGACATAGCCCGAATGGGAACCGACCTGGTGAAGGGCACCTATGTTATCCAGAACGGCATGGCCGTTGACATCAACCATTGGAACACAGTGGGTGCCTCTGGAGCCGTGTATGGTATCCTGCTGGCATTCGGCATGATATTCCCCAACGAACGCATGTTCATTTTCCCCATACCAGTGCCCATCAAGGCAAAACTCTTTGTCATCGGATATGCCGTAATAGAACTGCTTATGGCACGTAGCAACGATGGTGTCGCACACTATGCCCACTTGGGAGGCATGCTTGTAGGACTGCTCATCCTGCTCATCTGGACAGATGCCGGACGTGGAGGTCCGCTGGACAAGATCCGGAGCATCTTCCGCCGCAAGCCCAAGAACAACTTCCACGTTTACAGAAAGAAATGACACGGAAATGACCGCAGAAACATTCACCTCCAAGGTGAAACACGGAGCTCACGTCATGCTGGTAAGCATCATGGCAGGGGCCAATATTGCCACCATCATCCTGATGTGGGCAACGTGCCTTTCCACGCTTCTCTCGCCTGCCGTTCATCCCAGGCTATCACAAGCAGGCCTGCTTTTCCCTGTTTTCTTGGGGTTGGACATCCTGTTCCTGTTTGCATGGATCATTGTCTCGTGGAAATGGACACTCCTCCCCGTTTTGGGGATATTGGGATGTTGGAACTATACACGCGAATACTACCCCGTCAACCCCTTTGAAGATGCACCCACAGAGAGTTATGGGATTTTGTCCTTCAATGTGGCAGGTCTTTCAAACGACTCTGCCAACGGATTCAACGGTTGGAGATCCACGGAATACATCGCCAATAGCGATGCAGACATAATATTTCTGCAGGAATGTCCGCAATCGGGGACGGTATTTGCCACACTAAAGCATAAGATGGACTCCCTCGGCTACAAGGTGCAATCCGACGGTGCACTGCATATATACTCCAAGTGGCCGTTCGTAGGAGAACCAGTGTACAAGAAATCCTTGGCTTACGGCAACGGTTCTTTTGCCTGTATGATAAATCTCGACGGGGACACCGCCATTTTGGTAAACAACCACCTGCAGAGCAATGCCATAACTCCTGAGGAGAAAAGCGCATACGGAGATGCAATAGAGCACTACGACCAGGAGAAGATGAAAGCAAGCGGAAAGGTATTGTTGTCGCGCCTCAGCACGGCTGCCGCCAAAAGGGCCGAGCAAGCCGATACCGTATGCGACCTCATAACAAAATACAGCCAATACACCGCCATAGTGGCAGGCGACATGAACGACACCCCCATTTCGTATACCTACCAGAAGATAGCCAAGCTGCTGGACAATGCATATGCCAAGAGTGGAAACGGGTTGGGCGTCTCGTATAGCCAGAAGGGATTTCCAGTCAGAATTGACCATATTTTCGTTAGCAAGGACCTTACAACGTCCTCAACGCATATTGACGACAAAATCAACTCGTCCGACCACCGTCCCATCGTTACACGGGTGTATAAATCAGCAAAATAGGTCATTATAGGACTTTTTTCCGCGCATAACCTTGGCACATCAGAAAAAAAGTCATACATTTGCATGCTTTTAGAGCCAAAACGATACAGGAATATTAACTAATCAACAAATAATTAACATCTAAAACAAAAATGCAAAACAAAGGATTTGTAAAGGCTTTTGCCATTCTGCTGACCTTGGTTTGTGCCTTTTATCTGAGCTTTTCGTTCGTAACAAGTCATTACGACGGCAAGTATCAGGAGAAGATGCAGACAGAGGGCAAGGAGGCTGCTGACCGTTACATGGACTCCCTCAACACCCATGACATCTACCTGTGGTCATGGAACCTGAAGGAGTGCCGCGAAATGGGTATCGGCCTGGGTCTTGACCTCAAGGGCGGTATGAATGTAATCCTTGAAGTCAGCGTGCCCGATGTAATCAAGGCTTTGGCTGACCACAAGGAAGACACCGACGAGACCTTCCGCAATGCAGTGGAGAAGTCTGCTAAGGAGGCTACAGAAAGCCAGAGTGACTTTATTACCCTGTTCGTTAAAAACTTCAAGGAGATGGCTCCCGAGCGCACCCTCGCCGAACTGTTTGCCACACAGCAACTTCGCGACAAGGTTTCGCCCAAGAGTACAGACAAGGAAGTTGAGAACGTTCTGCGTGCCGAACTGAAGAGTGCTATTGACAATAGCTACAACGTTTTGCGCACCCGTATCGACCGCTTCGGTGTGGTACAACCCAACATCCAGGCTCTGGAAGGCCAGGAAGGTCGCATCATGGTGGAAATGCCTGGTGTGAAGGAGCCCGAGCGCGTCCGCAAGTTGTTGCAGGGTTCTGCCAACCTGGAGTTCTGGGAGACCTACAACTCTCAGGAAATCACTCCTTTCCTGGTACAGGTAGACAGCAAGTTGGCTTCCGTCCTCAACGTTGACGAGGAAACCGCTTCTGCCGAAGAGACCAATGAAGTCGTCGCTACAGATTCTACCGAAAAGAAAGCTGACCTGGCATCTGCTATTGCTGAGAACAGCGCCAGCAATGCCAACGCAAGCGATGCCGAGTTGGAGCGCATGAAGAAGCAGCATCCCCTGCTGAGCAAGTTGCAGCTGACCCAGGGCGCTTATGGCTGTGTAGTAGGTTTTGCACACAAGCGCGACATGGAGGCTATCAGCGAATTGCTCGCAACTCCCGAAGCCAAGGACATCCTTCCCTCTGACGTTCAGCTCAAGTGGGGTGTCAAGGGCATGGGCGAGGGCGAAGGCTCCGACTGGTACGAACTTTATGCCATCCGCGTGACAGAGCGCAACGGCCGTGCTCCTCTGGAGGGTGACGTAATCACCGATGCCAAGGACGAGTTCGACCAGAACGGCTGTCCCTGCGTAAGCATGCAGATGAATGTTGACGGCGCTCGTCGTTGGGCAGCACTGACAAAGGCCAACCTGCAGCGTTCCGTTGCCATTGTTCTTGATAATAATGTATATAGCGCACCTACAGTACGGAGCGAGATTACAGGTGGTAACAGCCAGATTACTGGTAACTTCACTGCCGAGGACACACGCGACCTTGCAAACGTGCTGAAGTCTGGTAAGATGCCCGCACCTGCCAAGATCGTGAGCGAAGAGATTGTTGGTCCCACACTGGGTGCCGAATCTATCCGTCTGGGTGTTTGGAGCTGCGTTATCGCATTCGTCATCCTGATGGTGTACATGATTTCTATGTACGGTCTTGTTCCCGGCATGATTGCCAATGGCGCCCTGCTGCTGAACCTGTTCTTCACCGCAGGTATCCTGACCAGTTTCCAGGCTTCTCTGACCATGAGCGGTATCGCCGGTATGGTTCTGACTCTGGGTATGGCCGTGGATGCCAACGTGCTTATCTACGAGCGTACCAAGGAGGAACTGAAGAGCGGCAAGAAACTTCGCGAAGCATTGAGCGCAGGTTACAGCAACGCTTTCAGCGCTATCTTCGACTCTAACCTGACAAGTATCATCACCGGTATCATCCTTTACAACTTCGGTACAGGTCCCATCAAGGGCTTCGCTACAACCCTGATTATCGGTATCGTTGCCAGCTTCTTCACCGCCGTGTTCATGACACGCCTGGTGTACTCAGCCGCTATGGAGCGTGGCTGGTGGCAGAACCTCAAGTTCAAGACCCCCATCGGCAACTGGATCAGTTTCAAGGATCCCGCATACAAGTTCATGGCTGCCTACAAGAAGAGTTTCACAATCTTCGGTATTGCTGCACTCGTTGCAATATGCGGTATGTTCTTCCGCGGTTTCAGCAAGAGCATTGACTTCACCGGTGGCCGCAACTTCGTGGTAATGTTCGAGAAGCAGGTAACTGCCGAGCAGGCAAACGCTCTCCTTGCAAATGCCTTTGAGGGTAGCAACATCAGCGCCATTGCCCTTGGTACAGACGGTAACACCCTGCGTATCAGCACCAACTACCGTATCAACGAGGAAGGTACTGAGGTAGACAGCGAGATAGAGGCCAAGTTGTTTGAGGTTCTTAAGGGTGGCGGCCTGCTTGCTCAGGATCTGACTCTGGAGACCTTCATCAACCGTGACGTTCGTACCGGCGGTTCTATCATCAGCAGCCAGAAGGTTGGTCCCTCTGTGGCTGAAGACATTACATACGGTGCTATCTGGAGTGTGATTCTGGCAATTATCGCCATATTCATCTACATTCTGGTTCGCTTCCGCAACGTTGCCTTCTCTATCGGTTCTATCGTTGCACTGGTTTCCGACGTCATCCTCATCCTTGGTGCGTATGCTCTGTTCTGGGGTTTCCTGCCCTTCAGCATGGAGATTGACCAGACCTTCATCGGTGCCATCCTGACCGCTATCGGTTACTCTATCAACGATAAGGTGGTGGTATTCGACCGTATCCGTGAGGAACTGGGCCTGCATCCCACACAGGACCGCTTTGACCTGTTCAACCGTTCGGTTAACAATACATTGAACCGTACTATCAACACCTCTGTATCCACATTCATCGTACTGGCCGTAATCTTCCTGATCGGCATCATCGGTGGTGGTGCAGGCAGCATTATTAGCTTCAGCTTCGCTATGATGCTTGGTGTAGTATTCGGTACATTCAGCTCTATCTTCGTTGCAGCTCCCACTGCATACCTGTGCCTGAACAAGACCAGCAAGAAGAAATAAGACACTCATCGGTACACCTTATTATATATAATAGTGTGTGCCACTCCAATACAAAACTATCACCCTAATGGGTATTCCTTAGGGTGATGGTGATGCCCCTGTAGTTAAATGGATAGAACGAAGGTTTCCTAAACCTTTGATCCGGGTTCGATTCCCGGCGGGGGTACTACTATTATCTTTTTTACGACATGAACATAACTGAAAGAGAATCAGTGGTTGTTCGCTTTTCTGGCGACTCCGGTGACGGCATGCAGCTTGCAGGCAATATATTTTCCACCGTATCCGCAACAGTGGGAAACAGTATCAGTACTTTCCCTGACTATCCGGCCGACATTCGTGCCCCGCAAGGCTCACTGACAGGTGTCAGCGGTTTCCAAGTACACATTGGCGCATCTCAGGTTTACACTCCCGGTGACCTGTGCGACGTGCTGGTAGCTATGAATGCCGCAGCGCTGAAGACACAGTACCGCTATGCCAAGTCAGATGCAACCATTATCATAGATACCGACAGTTTCGGTCCCAAGGATCTTGAGAAGGCACAGTTCCAGGGTGAGGATTACCTCGGCGAAATGGGCATTGACCCCGACCGTGTAATTGCTTGCCCCCTGACCACAATGGTAAAGGACTGCCTTGCAGATACCGGTATGGACATAAAGAGCATCAACAAGTGCCGCAACATGTTTGCTTTGGGTCTTGTATGCTGGCTCTTTGACCGCGACCTGAACGTTGCATTCAACTTCCTGAAGGAAAAGTTCGCAAAGAAACCTGCCATCGCAGAGGCCAACATCAAGGTTATCCAGGCAGGTTACGACTACGGACACAATACGCACTCCAGCGCTACCAACGTGTATCGCATAGAAACCAAGAACAAGGTTCCCGGACGATACATGGACATCACGGGCAACAAGGCTACGGCATACGGTTTCATTGCCGCCGCCGAGAAGGCCGGTTTGAAACTTTACCTCGGTTCATACCCCATCACTCCCGCTACGGACGTTCTGCATGAACTCTCCAAGCACAAGAGCCTTGGCGTGACAACCGTACAGTGCGAGGACGAGATTGCTGGTTGTGCCTCCAGCATTGGCGCTTCTTTTGCCGGTGCCCTGGCAGTTACGAGCACATCAGGTCCCGGCATGTGTCTCAAGAGCGAGGCCATGAACCTTGCCGTCATCATGGAATTGCCACTGGTTATCCTTGACGTTCAGCGTGGCGGCCCTGCCACCGGTCTTCCCACCAAGAGCGAGCAGACAGACCTGTTGCAGGCTCTCTTCGGACGTAACGGTGAAAGCCCCATGCCCGTATTGGCGGCAACAAGTCCTACTGACTGCTTCGAGGCTGCCTACGAGGCTTCAAAGGTGGCTCTGGAGCACATGACTCCCGTGATTCTGCTTACAGATGCATACGTTGCCAACGGTTCAGGCGCATTCCGTCTGCCCGACCTTAACGAATACCCTGCCATCAATCCTCCATACGTACCCGAGGAGATGAAGGGCACATGGACCCCCTACATGCGCAAGGAGAACGGTACACGCTACTGGGCAGTTCCCGGACGCGAAGGTTTCGCTCACATCCTTGGAGGTCTGGAAAAGGACGACAAGACCGGTGCCATCAGCACCAATCCCGAGAACCACGACCTGATGACACGCAAGCGTGCCCAGAAGATAGCCAACATTCCCGTACCCGACCTTGAGGTTCTTGGCGACAAGGACGATGCAGAACTGCTGATCGTCGGTTTCGGCGGTACATACGGACACCTGCGTGCTGCCATGGACGAGATGAGGGCGGCAGGCAAGAAGGTTGCCATGACACAGTTCCGTTACATCAATCCTCTGCCCAAGAATACCGCAGAAGTAATGAAGAAGTATCCCAAGGTTGTGGTTGCAGAACAGAACATGGGACAACTGGCCGGCTGGTTGCGCATGAAGGTGGACGGTTTCTGCCCTGCACAGTACAACGAAGTAAAGGGACAGCCCTTCAAGGTTGCAGAACTCGTGGAGGCTTTCAATACCATTATTAACAAATAAGCAATAGGACATTATCATGGCAACATATACAGCTCAGGATTTCAAGAAGGGACAGCCAAGATGGTGCCCCGGTTGTGGTGACCACTTCTTCCTCGCCTCCCTGCACAAGGCTATGGCCGAGATAGGCGTTGCACCTGAAAACATTGCAGTAATCTCCGGCATCGGCTGCTCCAGCCGTCTGCCCCACTATATGGCTACTTATGGCATGAACACCATACATGGTCGTGCCGCCGCCATTGCTACAGGTTGCAAGGTGGCCAACCCACGCCTTGCCGTATGGCAGGTTAGCGGCGACGGCGACGGACTTGCCATCGGCGGCAACCACTTCATACATGCCAACCGCAGGAACATTGACCTGAACATGATCCTGCTGAACAACCGTATCTATGGTCTTACCAAGGGCCAGTATTCTCCCACCAGCCCCCGCGGTTTTGTAAGCAAGAGCAGCCCCTATGGTACTGTGGAAGACCCCTTCCGCCCTGCAGAACTTTGCTTTGGCGCCCGCGGACATTTCTTTGCCCGTGCCGTAGCCACCGACGCACCTGGCACCATAGAGATACTGAAGGCAGCCTATAACCACAAGGGTGCTTCTGTTTGTGAAATCATGCAGGACTGCGTTATCTTCAACCATGGCACTCACGACAGCATCTATGACAAGGCCGGCCGTGCCAAGAACACCATATACGTGAAACACGGCCAACCTCTGGTGTTCGGCGAGAACAACGAGTATGGTCTCGTTCAGGAAGGCTTTGGCTTGAAGGTAGTGGAGATTGGCAAGGACGGCATCACCGTGGACGACATCCTCGTTCACGACGCCAAGTGCGAGGACAACACCCTGCAACTGAAACTTGCCCTGATGGGCAATGACGACGGATTCCCCGTAGCGCTTGGTGTTATCCGCGATGTGGAGGCTCCCACCTACAACGATGCCGTAGAGGCTCAGATTGAGGAGGTGAAGGCACAGAAGAAGTATCACACCTTCGCCGAACTGCTCGAGACAAACGACATCTGGGAGGTTAAGTAACCCCCCTAAACCCCTAAGGACATTAAAGACCCTAAAGAACAATTAAATGAATTTTGTTGAAGAACTGAAATGGAGAGGTATGCTCCATCAGATGATGCCCGGCACTGAAGAAATGCTGGCATCAGGACAGCAAACAGCATATTTGGGCATAGACCCCACCGCCGACTCTCTTCACATCGGCCATCTCTGCGGTGTGATGATGCTCCGCCACTTCCAGCGTTGCGGACACAAGCCCCTGGCACTCGTAGGCGGTGCAACAGGCATGATTGGCGACCCCAGCGGTAAGAGCCAGGAGCGCAATCTGCTGAACGAGGAAACACTGCGCCACAACGTGGCATGCATCAAGGAGCAGTTGGCACGTTTCCTGGACTTCGATAGCGATGCACCCAACAAGGCCGAACTGGTAAACAACTACGACTGGATGAAGGACTACTCCTTCCTCGACTTCGCACGCGAGATAGGCAAGTGCATTACCGTAAACTACATGATGGCGAAGGACAGCGTAAAGCGCCGCCTGAACGGCGAGTTCCAGGATGGCATGTCATTCACCGAGTTCACATACCAGTTGCTGCAGGGCTATGACTTCCTGCACCTGTACCAGGAGAAGAACTGCCGTCTGCAGATGGGCGGTTCCGACCAGTGGGGCAATATCACCACCGGCACGGAACTTATCCGCCGCAAACTCGGCAGCGAGAACAGTGCCTTTGCACTGACCTGTCCTCTGATAACCAAGGCCGACGGCAAGAAGTTCGGCAAGACCGAGAAGGGCAACATCTGGCTTGACCGCAATCGCACCACCCCCTACGCCTTCTACCAGTTCTGGCTGAACGTAGGCGATGAGGATGCCGAGCGCTACATAAAGATATTCACATCCTTGGACAAGGATACCATAGACTCTCTGGTAGAGCAGCACAGTCAGGACCCTGGCATGCGTGTCCTGCAGAAGCGCCTGGCAGAAGAGGTGACATGCATGGTTCACTCACGCGAGGATTACGAGGCCGCAGTCGAGGCAAGCAACATCCTCTTCGGCAAGGCCACCAAGGAGAGCCTTGCGAAGTTGGACGAAGCAACCCTGCTGGACGTGTTCGCCGGTGTTCCCCAATACGAGGTAAGCCGCGACCTGCTGGCCGGTGAAGGCATCAAGGCCGTTGACCTGCTGGCCGGCGAGACGGCATGCTTCCCGTCAAAGGGCGAGATGCGCAAACTTACCCAGGGAGGCGGCGTGTCCATCAACAAGGAAAAACTATCTGCCTTTGACCAGATGGTGACAGAGGCCGACCTGCTCAACGGCAAATACCTCCTTGCCCAGCAAGGCAAGAAGAAGTATTTCCTGCTCATTGTAAAATAGGTTCCTCATACTCCCTTGGAGGAACAACCTATAATAGAATAACGGTACATAAAGATTATTTGGCTCGTTGAAAAGAAAAATAAATCCTGTTAACAGACGCGTAACTGAATATTTTTTTGTACCTTTGCAACCGCAAATGTAAGTCCACGGACTATGATTTGTATAGGATTGGGCTATGGTGTAATGGTAGCACAAGACATTTTGGTCGTCTTTGTTCTGGTTCGAAACCGGATAGCCCAACCACCATCAAGGGAGGTCGCCCCAAGGCGCACCTCCCTTTTATGCTGATAAAGACATGAAGAAACTCCTCATAGAAACATACGGATGCCAGATGAACGTGGCCGACAGCGAGGTCGTGGCCTCCATCATGGGCATGGCCGGTTATGAAGTGTGCGAGCAACTGGAGGATGCCGATGCCGTATTCCTGAACACATGCAGTGTGCGTGACAATGCGGAGCAGAAGATCCTGTCGCGCCTGGAATTCCTGCACAGCCAGCAGAGGAAGCGCGATGGCAACCACACCCTTATCATCGGCGTGATAGGTTGCATGGCAGAGCGTGTCAAGGAGAGACTTATCCAGGAATACGGCGTGGACCTCGTGGCTGGTCCCGACAGTTACATGGCCCTGCCCGACCTCATAGCACAGGCCGAGTGCGGACAGAAGGCCATAGACGTGGACCTTTCCCTTACCGAAACCTATAGCGACATCATACCTCAACGCCTCCACACGGGGCACATAGGCGGTTTTGTGAGCATCATGCGCGGATGCAACAACTTCTGCCACTATTGCATCGTGCCCTACACCCGGGGACGCGAGCGCAGCCGCAATGTGGAAAGCATACTGAAGGAGTGCCGCGACCTGCAGGCAAGGAACTTCAAGGAGGTTACCCTGCTCGGGCAGAACGTGAACAGTTACAAGTACGAGGATACCGACTTCCCGAAACTCCTGCGCCTTGTTGCCCAAACCGTTCCCAACATGCGTGTGCGGTTTACCACCTCACATCCCAAGGACATGAGCGACGAGACTCTGCGCGTCATTGCCGAGGAACCCAACGTGTGCAAGCACATACACCTGCCGGTACAGAGCGGAAGCAACAGGATACTGAAACTGATGAACCGCAAGTACACCCGCGAATGGTATCTCGACCGCGTGGCGGCCATACGCAGGATCATTCCCGATTGCGCCATATCAACGGACATCTTTGCAGGATACTGCAGTGAGACGGAAGAAGACCATCAGGACAGCCTGAGCCTGATGCGCCTCTGCCAGTACGATTCGGCCTTCATGTTCAAGTACAGCGAACGCCCGGGCACCTATGCCAGCAAGCACTTCCCCGACGACATCAGCGAGGAGGTGAAGATACGCCGCCTGAACGAACTCATTGCCCTCCAGAACGAACTTTCTGCCGAGTGCAACCGCCAGTGCGTGGGCAAGGAATACGATGTCCTGCTCGAGGGCACCAGCAAGCGTAGCCGAGAGCAGTTGTTCGGACGCACGGAGCAGAACAAGGTGGTAATAATCGACCGGGGCAACCACCGCATAGGAGAGACCGTCAAGGTCAGGATTACGGAAAGTTCCAGTGCCACCCTTAAAGGCATTGCTATATGAGAAAGAAGACGATACTACGCTGGCAGTTCCTGACCAGCACCATCAGCACGACAATGGTTCTGCTGTTGTTGGGCACGCTTGTCCTCTTTGTGCTTACCGCCAAGGAGATACGCGACTATGTGCATCAGGACCTGACGGTAACCGTTGTGCTGGCCGACGGAACCACCCCAACCGCGGCTCACGAACTGGAGCAGCAGATAGCGGAAAAGGCCTACATACACCACATCAACTACATCAGCAGCGAACAGGCATTGCAGGAGCAGGTGGAGGCTATGGGCATTGACCCCAGCGAGTTCCTGGACAAGAACCCGTTCAGCATATCCATGGAACTGAGGCTGAAGTCCGCCTATGTGTGCAGCGACAGCCTGAAATGGATAGTGGACGAACTCCAGCAACAAAAAGCCGTCATTGACGTCATCTACCAGAAGGAACTGGTGGAGAGTCTGAACCGCAACCTCAACACCATCACCGTCATCCTGCTGGCCATCACCGCCATGCTGTCCGTCATCAGCATCAGCCTCATCAACAACACCGTGCACCTCAGCGTCTACAGCCGGCGCTTCGTCATCAACACCATGAAACTGGTGGGTGCCAGATGGAGTTTCATCCGCAGGCCCTTCCTGTTGCGGAGTCTTGGCATAGGCCTCATATCTACAATCATCGCAGACGGAATACTTGTATCCCTTGTCCTCTGGATGATACGCTTTGACAACGAACTGGCACAATTCGTTCCGCAGCGGAACATCATCATCATGGCGGCCAGCGTCCTTTGCTTTGCACTTGTCATCACGCTTTTCTGCACCTACATCAGCGTAACGCGCTTCCTGAGGATGCGCGAAAGCGACCTGTACAAATAAAAAACTTATCCACAAATCATAATGAACAATCTTGCATTCAACAAAAAGAACTACATCCTGCTGGCCATAGGCATGGCCATAATCATTGCAGGCTTAATACTGATGAGCGGCGGCGGCAGCACCGAAGAGGCCTTCAATCCCGATATATTCAGCGCACGCCGCATCAAGGTGGCTCCTGCCGTATGCTTTGCAGGCTTCATCTTCATCATCTTCGGCATAATGGCAAAAAGTAAGGACAAGCAATAAGACACAACTATGACTATCTTGGAAACCATCATCATCGCCATAGTGGAAGGACTTACCGAGTTCCTGCCAGTCTCCTCCACCGGCCACATGATCATTGCGCAGAACCTTCTGGGCGTCGAAAGCACCGAGTTTGTAAAGGCCTTCACCTTCATCATCCAGTTCGGTGCCATCCTTTCCGTGGTGGTCCTGTACTGGAAGCGCTTCTTCCAGTTGAACCACACGCCTGCACCGGAAGGGGCAGGTTGCATGAAACGTTTCCTGCACACCTTCGACTTCTATTGGAAACTCTTCG
Organism: Bacteroidaceae bacterium; assembly: GCA_045594385.1. Classification (GTDB taxonomy): domain Bacteria; phylum Bacteroidota; class Bacteroidia; order Bacteroidales; family Bacteroidaceae; genus Physcousia. Next base: position 12,258 of record JAZNYM010000037.1, on the reverse strand, counting down.
TCGCCTTCATCCCTGCCGCAGTGCTGGGCCTCCTGTTCAGCGATGCCATCGATGCCATGCTCGAAAGTGTGGCGGTTGTGGCCGTGATGCTTGTACTCGGAGGTATCTTCATGCTGTTCTGCGACAGGATTTTCAATAAGGGAAGCGAGGACACCCCCTTCACCGAGAAGCGTGCCTTCATGGTAGGCCTGTTCCAGTGCATATCCATGATACCGGGCGTATCCCGCTCCATGGCCACCATCGTGGGCGGCATGTCGCAGGGTCTCACCCGCAAGGCAGCGGCAGAGTTCTCCTTCTTCCTGGCCGTGCCCACCATGTTCGGAGCCACGCTCTACAAGATGTACAAGATACTGAAAACCGGTGGTACGGAGATGCTCATGGACAACATGACCACCCTTGTCGTGGGCAACGTCGTGGCCTTCATCGTGGCCATGCTTGCCATAAAGGGGTTCATCAAGTACGTACAGAAATACGGTTTCAAGGCATTTGGCTGGTACCGCATCATTGTTGGCGGCATAATCCTCGTGATGATGGCGGCCGGTTTCGACCTGCAAATCATGTAATCCCCACCCCCTTAATCCTGCATACAGAATGGACTTCAAGACAGGAACCATACTTTCCTTCGACAAGCCCCTCACCTGGACCTCCTTCGGCCTGGTCAGCAAGGTGCGCTATCTCCTGTGCCAGCACATAGGGGAGAAGAAACTGAAAGTGGGGCATGCCGGCACCCTCGACCCCCTGGCCACAGGCGTCCTCATTATCTGCACGGGCAAGGCCACCAAGCAGATAGACACCCTCCAGGCAAAGACCAAGGAATACGTGGCCACACTGCAGTTGGGCGCGACGACACCGAGTTTCGACCTGGAGACTCCGGTGGACGCCACCTTCCCCACCGGGCACATCACCGAGGAAAGGGTGAAGGAGGCACTTGCCAAGTTCATCGGCCGCATAGAGCAGATACCACCCTCCTACTCCGCCTGCAAGGTGGACGGCAAGCGTGCCTACGACCTGGCACGCCAGGGCAAGGAGGTGGAACTGAAACCCAAGGTGCTGGTCATCGACGAGATAGAGTTGCAAGACTTCAACCCACAAACCATGCAGGCAACCATCCGTGTGGTATGCAGCAAGGGAACCTACATCCGCGCCCTGGCACGCGACATCGGCCTGGCGCTGGACAGCGGCGCACACCTCACCGCCCTGCGGCGCACACGCATAGGCGACTACAAGGTGGAGGAATGCCACACCCTGGAAACCTTCCGGCAATGGCTGGAGACATTACCCAATCCCACAGACAAATAACACCATACAACATATATGAAACTTTCCCAGTTCAAGTACCGTCTCCCTGACGAGCGCGTTGCACAGTATCCGTGCGAATTCGGCCCCGACGAGGAGCGCCCCTATTTCCATCGCGACGATTGCCGTCTGATGGTCGTACATGCCAAGAGCGGAGTAATCGAGCACCGCGAGTCGTTCCGCGACATCATCAACTTCTTCGACGAGAAGGATGTCTTCGTATTCAACGACACCAAGGTTTTCCCCGCACGCCTCTACGGCAACAAGGAGAAGACAGGTGCCAAGATAGAGGTGTTCCTGCTTAGGGAACTGAACGCCGACATGCGCCTGTGGGACGTGCTCGTGGACCCCGCCAGAAAGATACGTATAGGCAACAAACTCTACTTCGGCGAGGACAACAGCATGGTGGCGGAAGTAATAGACAACACCACCAGCCGCGGACGCACACTGCGCTTCCTCTACGACGGCCCTCACGATGAGTTCAAGCACGCCCTCTACTCCCTCGGCGAGGCTCCCCTGCCCAGGGAAATCATCAAGCGACCCTCAGAACCCGAGGACATGGAGGACTTCCAGACAGTCTTCGCCAAGAACGAAGGCGCCGTCACCGCACCCACCGCAGGCATGCACTTCTCCCCCCAACTGCTGAAGATGATGGAGATAAAGGGCATCGAGCAGGCCTTCGTAACCCTGCATTGCGGACTCGGATGCTTCCGCAGCATAGACGTGGAGGACCTCACCAAGCACAAGACCGACAGCGAGGAGATGCACGTAACCCAGGAAGCCTGCGACATCATCAACAATGCCAAGCAAAACGGCCGGCGCATCGTTGCCGTGGGAACAACGGTACAGAGAGTGCTGGAAACAGCCGTCAGCGCCGACAACAACCTCAAACCCTACGACGGATGGACCAACAAGTTCATCTTCCCGCCACACGACTTCCGCATTGCCGATGCCATGGTGGCCAACTTCTACACCCCCCTCAGCACCATGCTCATGCTCACCGCCGCCTATGGCGGATACGACCTGGTGATGAAGGCCTACAAGGAAGCCATGCGCTACAACGAGAGCGACCCCAAGCGCCGCTACCGCTTCGGCACCTTCGGCGATGCCATGCTCATCCTCAACGATTAACCGCACACATCACAGATGACACACAAACTCTACCTTGCCCTCGGTTCCAACCTCGGCAACAGGGAAGAGAACATACGCAGAGCCCTCGCACTCATCGATGAGCGCGTGGGCTCTGTCTACAGAGTCTCCTCCCCCATGGAAACCGCCCCCGTGGGGTTCTCCAGCCCCAACAAGTTCATAAACCTCGTATGCCTCGTGCACACCATGATGTCCCCCATGTCCTGCCTGCGCGAAACGCAGAAGATAGAGCAGGAACTCGGACGCACGCAGAAGACCCTCTGCACCGACGGCCAACTCCTGCACTCCGACCGCACCATCGACATAGACCTCCTCACCTACGACGACATCACCATGGACACCCCGGAACTTACCCTCCCCCACCCCCGCATGAAGGAGAGGGACTTCGTTATGCGTCCGCTGGAGGAAATTTCCTGAGACAAACAGGAGGGTGCAAAGTGCTTCAAGCATTAGGTCACTTCAAAGTCATGCCCCCGAAATTCGGGGGCATGACTTTATCCCATCTTTCCCGTCAGGTAAGCCTTGGTGCGCTCGTCCGAGGGGTTGGAGAACATGGTGGCGGTATCGCCATACTCTACCAGTTCGCCCAGATACATGAACATGGACTTGGATGATATTCGCATCGCCTGTCCCATGTTGTGGGTAACGATGAGGATTGTCACCTCCTTCTGGAGTTCCTGCATCAGTTCCTCTATGTGCGCCGTTGCTATGGGGTCGAGGGCAGAGGTGGGTTCGTCCATCAGCAGCACATCTGGTTTCATGGCCAGGGCACGGGCAATGCACAAACGCTGCTGCTGTCCACCGGAAAGGAATGTTCCCTTCTTGTTCAGCACGTCTTTCACCTCGTCCCACAGGGCAACGCTCCTGAGACAACGCTCCACGGTGGCATCCCTCTCGCTCTTGGAGAGGCTTATGCCGTTCAGAGTGAAGCCAGAAAGCACATTGTCGTAGATGCTCATGGTGGGGAACGGGGCAGGACGCTGGAACACCATGCCCACCTTGCGGCGCACGTCGATTGGCTGCATGGCAAGAATATTCTCACCGTTCAGGAGGATTTCCCCGTCGACACGGATGTTGGGATAGAGGTTGTGCATGAGGTTTGCCGCACGCAACAGGGTTGACTTTCCGCATCCCGAAGGTCCCATGATGGCGGTGATGGTGTTTCGCTCTATTGCGGCCGACACGTACTTGACCGCCATTGTCTGCCTGGTGTATGACACACAGGTCTTCTTGAATTCAAGTATGGGTTTTACTGGTTCCATTTCTTTGCAAGGTATTTGGCAATGAGATTTAATGTAAGCACGAAGAGGAGCAGGAAGAGAGAGGCTCCCCAGATGAGTTCCTGCAGGTTGGGGTCGTTAAAGAACTCCCATATGAGCAGGGGTACGGCCGAGATGGGCTTGTCCACCGACCAGCGTATCAGCGAGCATCCGAGGGCAGTGAACATGAGGGGTGCCGTTTCGCCTATGACACGCGAGATGGCAAGCAGCACGCCGGTGAAGATGCCTCCGAAGGCTGCAGGCAACTGCACTCTCAGCATTACGCGTGCATTGTTTCCTCCCAGGGCCAGGCCTGCCTCCTTGAGCGATGCAGGGAGTATCTTCAGCGTCTCCTCGGTGGAGCGTATGATGAGCGGAAGCATCATTATGAAGAGTGCCACGCTGCCGGCTATGGCCGAGTAGCCCTTCATGGGAACCACCACCCAGATGTAGGTGATGATGCCTATGATGACCGACGGCGTGCCCTGCAGGAGGTCGGTAAGGTAACTCACCGTCTGCGCAAAACGGTTCTTCTGGTTCTCTGCCAGGAAGGCACCGCACAGGATGCCGGTGGGAACGGCCAACAGTACTGCCATGCCAAGCATTATCATTGTTCCTATGATGCCGTTGGCAATGCCTCCAGGGATAGGTTCTCCTGCCTCTATGGCCTTCATGGCCCTGTAGGCGGTGGGGGTGGGTTCCGTAAAGAACGACCACGACAACTGGTCATATCCGCGCAACAGCACCTCCCCCAGGATGGCCAGCAGGGGAACTGCCGTCAGTGCGGCCAGCAGGCATACCGCCCACGTCATAAGCCTGTCCTTCAGCAGGCGGTTTCTTGTGTTCAGTGTAGTCATAATCTAAGATATTCTTGCTCGTTTGATCATAATCTTGCCCACCATGTTTATAAGGGCGGTGATAAGGAACAGGACAAGTCCTATGGCAATGAGCGAGGACAGGCGCAGGTCGCTGGCCTCTCCGAACTGGTTGGCTATGACGGATGCCATGGAATTGCCCGTGGAGGTGATGGATTCGGGGATGTTGTTGGTATTGCCTATGAGCATGGTCACGGTCATTGTCTCGCCCAGGGCGCGTCCTATGGCCAGCACGTAAGATGAGAATATGCCCGAACCTGCCACGGGGAAGACCACCCCACGCACCACCTCGGCATGCGTGGCGCCAAGGCTGTATGCACCCTCCTTCAGGTCGTTGGGCACCATCTTTATGAACTCGGCACTGAGCGACGAGGCGTATGGTATGATCATGATGGCCAGCACCAGCGAGGCGGTAAGGATGCCCGACCCCTGCTCGGAGATGTCCAGCGCCATGATGACGGGGCGCAGGGTGTAGAATCCCCAAAGGCCGTAGATGATGGAGGGGATTCCTGCCAGCAGGTCGGTAACGGTGCCCAGTACGGCTGCCACCTGCGTGTCCCTGAAATACTCTCCCACGAACAGCGCCACGGGCAGGGAGAAGGGAATGCAGAAGACGAGTGCCAGCAGGGTGGTCATCAGCGTGCCCGTGATGAAGGGCAGTGCACCGTACTGTTCGGCTCCATCGGTATAACTCCACTCGGAGGAAGTGAGGAAACGGAAGAAACCGAAATACTCGAAAGCCTCGTAAGCATCAGTAACGAGGGCGTAAACTACGCCCCCGCACACTACAGGTACTACCAATGCCGCTATAAAAAGGAATCCTCTGTATAGTTTGTCATTCATAGTTTCATGATTGTTACAGTATTGTCATTCCATCATAGGTAACCGTCTGCAGATTCTTCATGCTCTGCTCTCTGGCCTTTTCCGGAAGGGGTGCATAGTGCACCTCGGGGGCAATGCCCTGTGCCTCGTCGGAGAGTATGTATTTCAGCAGGTCCATGGTGGCAAGCGCCTGCTCCCTGGTACGGTCGGAATAGTTCTGCTCCTTGTATATAATCATCCAGGTGAATGTGGAGATGGGGTATGCACCTGCCGCATCGGCATTGGTGATGGAGCAACGGGTGTCTGCCGGCATCTCGCCAGAGGCTGCGGCGGAAATGCTTTCTGCAGAAGGTTCTACAAACTCACCCTGCAGGTTCTGTATCTTGGCATAGGCTATCTTCTGTGCAAAGGCATACTCGGAACCTACATAGCCGATGGAGTTCTCTGTCTGCCTGATGATACCTGCCACGCCGGGATTGCCCTTGGCCGCCTGGCCAGAGGGGAAGTTGACGGATTTGCCAGTGCCGAACTTCTCTTTCCACATGGGGCTTGCCTTCGTGAGATAGTCGGTGAACACGAAGGTGGTGCCGGAACCGTCAGAGCGGAAAACGGGGATGATTGCCTCCTCGGGCAGTGCAATGCCGGGGTTCAGTGCCACCAGACGGGCATCATTCCACATCTTTATATTGCCGGCAAAAATATCGGCAATCACCTCGCCTGAAAGGTTGAGTTCGCCCACTCCATCAAGATTGTAGGCAAGAACCACCGCACCCATGCATGTGGGCACGTGAATCACCTCGGGCATATCAGCCATCTCCTTGTCGGACAGAAAAGCATCGCTGCCTGCAAAGTCCACGATCTTGTCGCGCAGGTTGCGCACTCCGCCACCCGAACCTATGCCACCGTATGCCACGGCATCGCCGTTGACCTGGGCAAACTGCTCGAACACCACATTGTAGAAAGGCAGGGGGAAGGTGGCACCTGCACCGGAAAGTTCCTGTGCCTCACGTCCACCGGCAGAGGTATTGCCTCCGCATGATGCCACCACCATGGCAAGCAGCATCATTACAACTGAAAATACATTCTTTTTCATCTGTTTAATCATTGTTTATGTATTAGACATCAGATTCCGAAATAGCAACTTACGTATGCCGAATAGCGGTTGTCCGCACCGTCGGCCTTGGGCATGCTCATGCGGAAGTTGGGGGCCACCTTGATGTACTTCCATATCTTGAACTGCGCGCCCAGGATGGCGGCCGACTCGTCCTTGCTGACGTTCCACTTGTCCTTGGAATAGACATCGTCGAAACGTGCATAGAGGTCCACGTACTTGGACAGTTTTGCAGAGGCAAACACCGAATAGCCGTACTGGTCGGCATCCTGCTTGTAGGAGGCGTTCCACATGTGGTTGTACTCAGCACCCACGGTGAACTTCTCCGTCTTGTAACCCATGAAGGCGGCCATGTTCACGATGTTCTTCTTGCCATCCTCGGCGGCTTCGTTCAAGCCTCCGTACAGACGTATCTGGAAACCCTTCACCGGTGTCAGCGTCACGCCAAGACCATAGTTGAAACCGTCGTTCACCTGAATCTTCTTGTATCCCTCGCCGTTCACTATGATGGCGTCGGCAGAAATCCAGCCGGCGAACTTGTAGGATGCAGACAAACCGAGGTCGGCACTGCTTCCGAACTTATACTGGTCCTGGAAGGACTTCATGATATAGCGGTAGCCCCAGAACTTTTCCTGGAAGTTGAACTGAGTGGTGGAGATGAGACCGCCGTTCAGTGTCAACTTGTTCTTCTTCCACGAAACCATAGCGTTCTTGATGTACACGATGCGATGATAGTCGTCCACCTTGGAGGACTTGCCTATATCCACCACACCCTTCACGGAAAGTCCCTTGCCGAAATTGTGCTCGTAGCCAAGGTAACTTCTGTCCAACTCGAAACCGCGGTCGTCATTGTCAGCACCGAAACCCGTGTGCAGATTGGTGAAGACCTGCAGAATCACTTTGCCTTTCGGCTCCTCTTTCACTTTGGTATCCTGGGCCTGTGCCACGATACCCATGCCGGCCAATGCAAGGGCAATAAACATTTTTTTCATCATATTGTTCTGTCCTTTTGTTTGGACACCGCAAAAGTAGGGGTATAATGTTTCAATATTGTTTCAAAAAAGTTAGGCTTTGGTTAAAACCCAAATCGGCCATTAGACTGTTATGCGCTAATGACCGATTTGGGTTTATAGCGACACAGGGGCGCGGTATATGTTACATTTTTATTAAATCTCCCGGCAGATGGCGCAAGGTATGCTTTTTATCACTATTTTTGCACCGTGATAGCATTGTATATATATAAATAAGGTACGGGCATGACAACAAAGCGCATACTGATAGTGGACGACGAGGAGACGCTATGCGAGGTGCTGAAACTGAACCTGGAGAACGAGGGCTATGACGTGGACATCGCCTTCAGTGCCGAGCAGGCGCTGACATACGATTTGAAATCCTACTCCCTTGTCCTGCTCGACATAATGATGGGCGAGATAAGCGGGATAAGGATGGCCAAGATGATGAAGGCGGATGTCTCCACGGCAGACATTCCCATAATCTTCTGTACGGCACGTGACACTGAGGACGATATGGTAATGGGGCTTAATCTTGGTGCCGATGACTACATTGTCAAACCCTATACCATACGCAACGTGATTGCACGCATCAGAAGCGTGCTCAGGCGTACGTCAGGACACAAGACGCCACAGGTGCAAACGAAGACAAACACCCTTGTGGTGGAGGGCCTACACCTCGACCTGGAGTTCAAGCGTTGCCTGGTGGACGGCACCGAGGTGAAACTGACCAGAAAGGAATTCGAGTTGCTTGCCTACCTCATCTCCCACCGCGGACGTGTGTGCAGCAGGGAGCAGATCCTGAGCCGCGTGTGGAGCGACGAGGTGGTGGTGCTCGACCGCACCATCGACGTCAACATCACCAGATTGCGCTCCAAGATAGGTCCCTATGGGGCATACATCGTCACCAAATCAGGTTATGGCTATGGCTTCCGCGATTAGATTTTCCTACCATAGGCGGCTCTTCCTGATGCTGCTCTCCTTTTCATGGACGATAATCCTCCTGTCCATCGGTTTCCAGTACATGAGGGAGAAGCAGTACAAGTCCGACTTCCTCAGCGCTCAACTCCAGCAGTACAACCGCCACCTGCTTGAAACCGTGGAGGAGGGACTGCCCTACGAGGAGTACATCGCCCAGCACGAAAAACCGTTCGACAACCTGCGCGTATCCATAATAACCCTGTCGGGGGCGGTGGTGTACGACAACATGATTCCCCTGGATTCGCTGGACAACCACATCGGGCGTCCCGAGATAGCGGAGGCATACAAGCATGGCAGCGCCTACCACATCGGGCGCCAGTCGGCAAGCGACGGACGCGAGTACTTCTACTCCGCCACACGCGGCCAACGAGTCATCGTGCGCACGGCCATACCATATTCCGCCACACTGAGGGAAATGCTCAGCGCCGACATGACCTTCCTTGGCGTGATGATAACCATAAGCCTCATCATGAGCATAATAGCCTACTTCACCACCCGTCCTCTGGGCAAGACCATAGAACGCCTGAACCGCTTTGCCGCCAAGGCTGAGCGTGGCGAGGCCTTCAACGAGGGGGAAGCCTTTCCCAACGACGAGTTAGGCTCCATCTCCAAGCATATCGTCAGGCTCTACACCCAATGGCAACACACCGTCCGCGACAGGGATCTGGCACATGAATCTGCTATGCGCGAGGAGCAGGAGAAGATACGAATAAAACGCCAACTGACCAACAACATCAACCACGAACTGAAAACCCCCATAGCCTCCATACAGGTGTGCCTGGAAACACTGCTCTCCGGCATCAGCCTCACGGAAGAGAAACGTCAGGAACTTATCGGAAGATGCTACACCCACAACGAGCGTCTGCGCCGCCTGCTGGCAGACGTAGCGCTGATTACACGCATGGAGGACGGAAGCCAACTCATCGGTTCCGAACCCGTGGTGCTGAACGACATCATAAGCGAGATAGCGGAGGAACTGGAAATCCTCCCGGAGGAGGAAAGCATGCAACTGCATAGCAACCTCGACACACCAGTGACGATAAACGGCAACCCCTCGCTGATAGGTTCCATCTTCCGGAACCTCACGGAGAATGCCATAGCCTATTCGGGAGGCAGGAACATATACATCACGCTCATGGAAAAGACAGAGGACAGTTGCGCCATACGCTTTGAGGACGACGGCACGGGTGTGGGCGAGGAACATCTGCCGCGTCTCTTCGAGCGCTTCTACCGCATAGACAAGGGCCGTTCCCGCAACATGGGAGGGACAGGCCTGGGCCTGGCCATAGTAAAGCATGCCGTCCTCTTCCACGGCGGAAACATAACCGCCAGCAACCGCAAGGAGGGAGGCCTGAGGTTTGACATCCAACTGAAAAGCATCGGCAAACAATAACCGCCACACAAACGTATTCCGCAAGTGATTTTATAAACACGTATTTCACATATTTATTTCCTTGTCTTAATACTTTTAGTAAGCGTACCTAATGCTTTAGGACAACATGAGTGTTATAGCCCCAATAGAGGAAAGGGGCAAAAACGGACTGTAGAACTGTAGAACTGTAGACCCCCCCTTTTTGCAGGTGCATACAATAAATAAAGATGGCATCACATTGCGTGGTGCCATCTTTGTCAGCATTGGCAAGCAGTCACCGCTCACCGCAAGACCCTCCACCCTTACCCCTCCACAAGGGAGGGGAGTGGTTACAACCGACTTGTGCCCACATCGGCAGGACATTATACTCCCTCCCCTTGTGGGAGGGCTGGGGAGGGGTCCGCCCTTAGCCCAGTGAGCCTTCGCCTTCGCCGCCGCTGTCATCGGGAGCATCCTCGCCGGGCTGTATGGTGGCCATGTTGTTCAGCATTTCCTTTTCGGCCTTGCGGGCCTCGGCCTGAGCCTTGCGGGTGCCCACGTACTCAAAGGAGGCTTCGTTCAGCAGGTCCTTGAACTCGCTGCTGGGTTCCCAGCGCACCTTCACCTTCTTTATCAGTGCGGTGCTGAAGGACTCGGCATTGTCGGCAGCATCGGAAACGAGGGTTACGCTGAAGGCACCCAAGTCGCCAAGCACCACCTTGTTGCCAAGGAGCAACTGCTCGCGTATGCATGAGGTCAGTTGGGTGGCCACGGCCATCACGTCGCCCTTGTCATACTTGCTGGAGTGACTGGACATGTGCTTTGCCATGTCCGAGAGGTTCATTACTTCGCGGAATTGCGCTACTGGATAGGTCTTGTTGCCCATTTCGGGTTCGCCCGGATGTATCTGGCGCAGGGCAAGAGAATAAGGTATTGACATAATAATAGGACCCCTCCCCAGCCCTCCCCTGTATGGGAGGGAGGATATAGTACTGGAGGAATGAGGATTTTGTTAAAGGGTTAATAGATTAAGATTAAGGGTTTGGGGGTTGTAGGGACACGGCATGCCGTGTCCGAGGGTCTTGTGTTTCCGTTCCCCACCGCATCAGCGGTGTGGAGGTTACATGCACGACGTTACACCAAAGGTGGTGGCAATTGCCGTGAGGATGGTGATTACGATGTTGAGGACTTTGCCCCAAGTGGTATTGTTATTGAATGTTCCCATAGTGGTAAAAATTTGAAATGGAATTGAACTTATTTATCAAGGCCTTGTTTCTGTTGCAAAGATACTGCACAAATTTTGTGCTTTGCAAGATAGAGCGAGATAGAGCGAGATAGAGCAAGATAATGTGCACCGAGGGCACATTTATCACCAAATCAGTGCCGTCCGTTCTCTGTACTCTTGCAGACCCCTCCCCAACCCAAGGACCCTCCCCCAACCCCTCCACAAGGGAGGGGAGTATAATCTACTGTTTGATGTGGGCATTAGTCAGTTGTAACTACTCCCCTTGTGGGAGGGTTGGGGAGGGGTCCATACTCCAAAAACCTTTACATCCCTCTCTGCACGGTGCTGGGCGGGGAAATCCTCGTATCGCCAAGGCTCGGTCCTCGCATGGAATCGCCCGTGAACATGAGCGCGCAGGCGCATGACAATATGTCAGCACCGCCAAGACAAAACGACGGCGATGATGGATGTTCTAAATGTACTGCTGCTCCCTCCGATTTTTGTTCTATAACCCACTGATAATCAACAGCGTGTGCTATGCCTGTTTCTGTCGGTATTTCTATCGTAACAGTGCAGTGACATGTGCTCGCACCTCTCTTTTCTTAACTATATATTTTAACAAAAATCTTTACACAGCAAGAAAGGGGTTCTACAGTTCTACAGTCCGAAATAATGGACTGCTATAGACGTTATAATATATATATAATATTATATATATATTATAAAACTATTTTCTCAATACCAACGTAGCGTAAATATGAACTGTAGAACTGTAGAACTGTAGACACCATTAGTCCCATGTTATATCCAAGATGTTGAAATTAAGCATTATACACTATCTGGCACTATCTTTGGCCACCTGTCACATCCCCCCAATCCATACTGAACAGGTTGACTTCATGCCCATGTTTCGTTGACTTTTCACGGGAAAAGTTGACTTTGGGGGGTGATTTTGAACGTTTATCGTTTAATGTTGAACGAAGAGGGATGGAAAATAAATACAGCGGAATGCTTGCGTGGGAGGAGGGGATTTTATATCTTTGTGTGGCAGAAACGAAGGATAAGATGCAGATTGATATGAATGAGTTGCAGGACAATTATAATCCATTGGCAATACCAAGTGAATTTGTTTCGGATGTACATTCTATTATAGAAAGAGGCAGGCAGCAGGCTTATGCG
>JAZNYM010000036.1:0-19264 GCA_045594385.1 Bacteroidaceae bacterium | reverse complement strand
GCAGATGAATTTTGCAAGTTTTTTGATTGGATGATGGCAAGATATACGCTAAAGAACGCTGGGAAGCGTCCCTATCATCGAGAAACAACCCTCTCAAAGGCAGAAATCATGCTTATCATCATATTGTTTCATGATTCAGGGTACCGCTGCTTCAAGCATTTCTATCTTGATTATGTCTGCAAACACCTGCGCCATCTTTTTCCAAAAGTGGTTTCGTATAATCGTTTCGTTGAGCTTGAAAGAGAAGTTGCAATTCCCTTAGCCTTATTCATCAAGAAAGTGCTTTTGGGCAAGTGTACCGGAATAAGTTTTGTTGACAGTACTCTGATCCGTGTCTGCCGCAACCAAAGGATACATGTCCATAAGACATTTAAAGGCATAGCGCAGAGAGGCAAATGTTCCATGGGATGGTTCTTCGGATTCAAACTTCACTGTAACGAAAAGGGAGAACTGCTCAATTTCATGATAACACCGGGTGACATTGATGACAGAGAACCATTGAAATACAATGCATTTGTTGAGTTTCTCTATGGAAAGTTAGTAGGAGATAAAGGGTATATTGGCAAAGGACTCTTTCTGAGATTGTTTGTGAATGGAATACAACTTATCACGAAACTCAAAAGCAACATGAAAGGAGCTTTGATGAGTGTATCGGACAAACTCCTCCTAAGAAAAAGAGCCATAATAGAAACTGTCAATGACGAACTGAAGAATATTGCTCAGATCGAACATTCAAGACACAGATGCTTCGACAATTTTATCGTAAACATATTGGGAGCTATTGCTGCATAGATAGTCTAATACCTGAAAACACCGAGGGGGTTGGGGGCCCCCATGAGAGAGTACAAATCAGTACAAAACGCTAATAATTGTTAACAGAATACATTTTTTTATTACAGTTCATTAGACTCGGACAATACGAGGACAGGGATTAGACAATACGAGACGAGGGCTCGGACAATACGACGACCAAGGAGAGAGAATGTATTGATTCTGGGTGGACATTGCTATGTCTTTTGCCAGATTATGCCATGTTCTGTAGGAAATTAGTGCAAAAAACGGCTCATTTTGCCTCATTTTTGCATGTTTCGCGAAGGCAAGAGTGCGATTATTAGAGAGAATTGATAAGCCGCCATACATTTACCTAACTATAAATCAATATGTTACCAACGAGAAAACAATCAGTTAATCAGTTAATCAGTTACATGACGAGCTCAGATAGCTCAGTTCTCAATTATTTCTTTCCCCTCCCCCATTCCTAACCTTTGAATTAACTTTCCTTGCCTTCTCCGTTCTAAAACTATATTAATAACTATATTATTATAATATAATACTATATATATAATTATTATTATAATATATTAATTATTAAGTATATATATAATATAATAGTAATAAAACTATATAATATTATATAACAAGAAACAGCAACGAATGCAAAACAAATAAACTGAAACTGAGCTATCTGAGCTATCCCTGGCGTGATGCCTTCCGTAAGTGATATAGCAACAAAACAAACTGATTAACTGATTATTTGATTACCATCACATACCCAAAGCACCTACACCATAGCAATCAATTAATCAGTTAATCAGTTAAAAAACAACGGCAACCCCATCTGTGCAAATATGTCAAATCCGTTTCATCTGCGTCCCATCAATGATTTTGTACTTAAATGTTGCGTAATTTAGAAACTTTATATATCTTTGCATTCGAAGAGAAACATTGTCAAATGAAGAGGAGGTTTAAGACATTATTCCTTGAAAATGCAATAGAGTTCCTTGAAGGTATATCGGAACAAGCAAGAGAAAAAGTACTCTACAACATACGTAAGGTAGAAGGGGGAGTTATAAGCAACGACCTTTTCAAAAAACTGGAAGGGACGGAAATCTGGGAATTCAGAACCCTTTACCAAGGCATCCAATACCGCTTGTTTGCATTTTGGGATACAAAAGAAGATACTTTGGTCGTTGCAACTCACGGAATCGTCAAGAAGGTATGGAAAGTCCCTACAAAGGAGATAGCAAAAGCGGAAGAGATAAGGAAGCAGTATTTCAATTCTAAATAGATACGGATATGGCAATGAAAACATACACCCTTGAAGAGCTTGAAGACAAATACATCGGCAAGAAGGGAACCGAGAAGAGAAACAAATACGAACAGGAACTGAGGGAAGAACTTCAGGCCTACCATATTGGAGAAGCTATCAAGCAAGCCAGATTAGCCAAGAATCTCACACAAAAGCAACTTGGCGAAAAAGTTGGTGTACAAAAGTCCCAAATTTCCAGATTGGAGAATGGCAAGAGCATAACCATCTCATCCTTGATGCGTCTATTTTCAGCAATGGGAATTCCACTTACTTTAGACATGGGAGGAATTGGCAAAGTTGTTCTTTGCCAATAAGCATATAGGCATTTGTATTTCAATCGAGTAGGAGGGAAACGTCGTTTTCTTCCTACTTTCGTTTTCCGACCTCTTGGTTGTAAACAGGCATAGTGCTCCACCTTTCCGAACAATAATAACGACAAACGAGATAAACGAGCAACCTCATCTGTGCAAATCAGTTAAATCCGTTTCATGTCCCATCAATTCTTTTGTCTGCCTTTTGTCTGAAACAAGCATTAGAGGTGAAAAACATTGAAGTTAACTTCATGTTCTCGATAGTTTTTTCTATCTTTGTAACCGAAATTAATTTAATGGCCATTAAATTCGCGCATTGCTATGAGATTCTATAACAGAGAGGAAGAGTTGGAGATACTCGCAAAAAACAGAGAACAATCTGCTCACCTATCGGTGATGACTACGCTTATTGGGCGTCGGCGTACGGGGAAAACCTCACTTCTGCTCAAAAGCGCTGAAGGCACTCGCCACCTGTATCTATATGTGTCAAAAGATAATGAGCAGATGCTGTGCAAAAAATTCCAGGAACAAGCTACTGCCGCATTGGGAATACAGATTTTCGGACAGACAACCTCATTCGGCGAGTTGTTTGAGCAACTCATGCGCTATGGTATAGACAACAACTACACACTAATTATTGATGAATTTCAGAATTTTCTTAGCATCAACAAGTCCATACCCAGTAGCATCCAGGATGTATGGGACAGATATAAAGACCGCGCTCGTGTAAACCTTATCCTATGTGGTTCCATCTACTCAATGATGAAGCGAATATTTGAAAATGGCGATGAGCCGCTTTACGGTCGTCGAGACTCCAATATGCGCCTATTGCCATTCTCTATCTCTACTTTGAAACAAATCCTTGCTGACCATAATCCCAATTACGTTGCCGAAGATCTCCTTTGCCTCTACATGCTCACTGGCGGTGTAGCCAAATACGTTGCTCTGCTTATGGATGCCAAAGCCACAACAAAGGACAAGATGTTGCGTAGTGCATTGGCTCCTGATTCGCCATTCCTGTCCGAAGGAACCGAACTGCTTGTGTCTGAGTTTGGCCGAGACTATGGCACCTACTTCTCCATATTGCAGCTCATCGCAGGAGGTATGACTACACAGAGCGAGATAGATAGCATCATAGGCAAGAATACTGGCGCTTATCTCAACAACCTGCATGTAGATTATACCTTCATCAGCAAGAACACCCCCATATTGAGCAAGCCTGGTGCACGTAATATCAAGTGGCAGATAGACGACCCTTTTCTGCGCTTTTGGTTCCGATTCGTTTATCCATATCAAGGTCTCATAGAGAGCAACCGCACCGAATTGCTTGTTCAATATGTTTCGGACAATTACACCCAATTTACAGGCAAAACATTGGAACGTCTTTTCCACGACCGCACGTGGCAATCAGGCCAATACACCCGCATCGGGAACTGGTGGGACAAGAAAGGAGAACAAGAGATAGATATGGTTGCCCTGAACGAATTTGACAAGACCTGTGTTATTGCCGAGATTAAGCGCAATCCAAAAAAACTCAGTTTATCCAATCTGGAAACAAAGGCCATCACCCTCTTATCCGAGATTAAGGAGTACAGCATCAAGTATCTGCTCTTATCCTTGGATGACATTTTGAAGTAACTTTGCACTATGAATTCACTTACATTGGACAACGGTTTGCGTGTGGTTTATGCGCCCAGCCCTACGAATACGGTGTACCTGGGCTTGGCTCTGGATGCCGGCACTCGGGACGAGACGGACGGGGAGAGCGGCATGGCACACTTTGCCGAACACCTGAGTTTCAAGGGGACTGACATGCGTACATCGCGACAGATAATAACCTACATGGAGAGTGTGGGAGGTGACCTGAACGCATTTACGGGCAAGGAGGAGACGGTGTACTACTGCACCTGCCAGAAGGAGCATTTCAGCCGTGCCATGGACCTGCTTTTCGATGTGGTGTTTCATAGCAAGTATCCGCAGGAGGAGATGGACAAGGAGGTGGAGGTTGTCATCGACGAGATAGAGAGTTACAATGACTCGCCATCGGAACTGATCTATGACGACTTCGAAGCCATGCTCTTCCAGGGACACCCCCTTGGCCGCAGCATCCTGGGCAATGCAGAACGCCTTCGTGCCTACAAAACGGAGGATGTGCAGAGTTACACCAGCAGACTTTACGTCCCCTCCAATGCCGTGCTTTTTGTCTATGGCAATGTTTCAGATAAGGAGATAATGAAACAGATAAGGAAGGAGGACCCACCCCAACCCTCCCTGCAGGGAGGGAGAGCCAGTATCAACCGACTAAGTGGCCACATCGGCAGTACATCATACTCCCCTCCATACAGGGAGGGGGTGGGGGTGGGTCCTGTATCGGGCAGCCACATCATCCATAAGGATACACACCAGGCACACATCATGATGGGTGCACGTGCCTTCGGCGGCACGCATCCGAAGCATCTGGCCCTGTTCCTTGCCAACAACATTCTGGGGGGACCGGGATTGAGCAGCCGCCTGAACCTGGCACTGAGGGAGAAGCGCGGCCTTGTCTACACCGTGGAGAGCACACTGACCACATATACCGACACGGGCGTGTGGGCAATATATTTCGGTTGCGACCACCACGATGCCGAGAAGTGCAAGAGGATAGTGAAGAGGGAGTTGCAACGCCTGTGCGACGCTCCCCTGTCGGAAAAGGCGCTGAATGCCGCCAAGAGACAGATAATAGGTCAGATAGCCCTGTCGTACGACAATTTCGAGAGCGTTGCCATCGGTATGGGCAAGCGCATGCTGCACTACGGACGCACGCAAACGAAGGAGCAGTTCATTGCCCGCATCCAGGCGCTTACCGCCGAACAGGTATGGGATGCCGCCAGGGAGATATTCAACCCCGAGAACCTCACCATTCTGGAGTACAGGTAAAGCGCAGACGTTCGCCCGTGGCGGGGTGTGTGAACGAGAGTTCCCCGGCATGGAGCATGAGGCGCCTGGCACTCTGCTTGCCATAGAGCCGGTCGCCCAGTATGGGGTTGTCCAATCCCTCTGCCATGTGCACACGCAACTGATGCGTACGCCCCGTGTGTGGAGTAAGCAGAAGGTGCGCATGCCCGTCCACGTTTTCCATCACCCGGTATCTTGTCTGGGCACTCTTGCCATGCTCCATATCCACCATTTGGCGCGGACGGTTGTCCACATCGGGGCGCAGGGGCAGACGAATTTCGCCCTCCTGGCCAACGGGCATTTCCCTCTCGAGCATAGCTTCATAACGTTTCTCCACCTCGCGCCTTTCAAACTGACCACGGAGTTCCGCCTGCACCTTGGCACTCTTGGCAAGAACAAGCAAACCGCTCGTATCCTGGTCGAGACGATGCACCGACAGGCATCCCGTTATGCTCTCCACCGAGGGCAGGAACTCCTTGCCAGGTACGGAGAGAAGGCCCGAGGGTTTGTTGACCACCACCAAGGCTTCGTCTTCGTAGACGGTGGACAGACGCGACACCAAATCCATATAGTTTCCCAAACGAGGGTCGGCCTCCACGTCCATGCCACTGAGCATGTGGGCAAGTATCGGCCGGCAGCGTCCCGTGCAAGGGGGATAGAACTTGTCATCGGCCGAGTTCCATTCGGCTATCGCCAAGGGACGTATACCACGGAGGAAAGCCTCCTGAAGGAGTTTCGGCGCACAACAATCCCCTGCCCCTCCAGGAGGCACGGCAGGAGCGAAGATGTCCAGCAGGTTGGCACTCTCGCCACGGAGGTTCTTCACCGAATAACGGGCGAACAACCAGCGCTGAAGGGCACGGGAACGCTCCTTACGCTCGTGGCGCAGGTCGCACACCTCGCGCGGCGAAGCCTGCCCCGATTCCAAGTAGCGGTTTATGGCGCTTATCTCTGCCTCCTCCTGAAGGAAATAACGGCCCTCGCCCTCCTGTATGTCAAAGACAGGCGGCACGAACCCCGGTTGGCAGGTCTTGCCCCCAAGGGTTCCGGAGAAAGCGGCGAGGTACCCTCCCTCGTACACCAGCACCCCGAACATCTTGCCCTCCTCCACGTCCTTGCGCCAGGCAGGGACGGAGAGGTAGTATTCCCTGACCTTTTCCATGGCAGGGAGGCAACGCTCGTCCAGGGTGTAGATTTTCATAGATAGTATACCGACTCGGGGCCCATGTTGAAGAGCAGGTCTACGATGCTCAGGTTTTCGATGAAACCATGCCTCGGGGCAAACATCTGATAATAGGGGGTGCCGATGCGCCTGCCCTCGTCGGGCAAGGGACATGGTTCCAGAAGCCTCATCACCGTATGGTGCAGGTCGTTGTTGAAATCGGCAAGGCGCTCCCAGCGGTGCTCGTGATAAAAGGGATGGAAGTCCTCCTCGTAATAGTCGAAATACGGTGTCTGCCTGTAACTGGACACCAGGGCATTCCAGTGCTGGTGGCGCCAGTTGCCATGCTCGGAGATGAGGATTTCGCCCACAGGCATACGGCCATGCGGATTGACCACCGGCACGGTCAGGGCAAGTGCTCCGTGAGGGGAATCTATATAGCAACGGTTCATGGAAGTCTGCTTGCGGTAGGGCACGGAAAAATCAAGCGAAGCACCCTCGCGAAGCAAACGTCGGTAATATTCTATGGAACCAAGATATGCCGTTGTCATAGGGCAAAAGTATAACTTTTTGCTCCCGTGGCAAAGGAAAAGTCGCCCTTTTTGACCAAAGAAGAGGTCATTGGCAACAAAAAAGGCAAGCAGAGGCGGTATTTTAAGGGAAAAAAGAGTATCTTTGTGGAGATAATGTGCACATTAACCCCCATTAGGACACTATGTCAGAACTTCAAATCAAACGCATCACAACCAAGAGAGAATTGAAGGATTTTGTTCGTTTCAACTATGAAATGTATAAGGATTGCCCCTATGCCGTACCTGATTTTCTTGAGGATACACTGGACACCTTCAACAAGGATTATAACGCAGCCTTTGAGTTTTGTGATGCCGATTGGTTCCTTGCCCTTAGAGACGGCAAGATAGTGGGGCGTGTGGTGGCGATTATAAACCACAGGGCAAACCAGAAATGGGGCACCAGGAATGTGCGGTTCGGATGGATTGACTTCGTTGACGACCCGGAGGTGTGCAAGGCTCTCATCAGCACCGTGGAGCAGTGGGGCAAGGAGCGTGGCATGGACACTATCGTAGGTCCCCTGGGCTTTACCGACCTGGACCAGGAGGGTATGCTTTTCGAGGGGTATGACCAGATGGGGTCTATGTACACGATGTACAACTATCCCTACTACAACGAGCACCTCAAGGCCTTGGGGTTTGAGGAGGATGCCGTGTGGGTGGACAGGAGAATCAATATCCCCAGCATGGACGGCGAACATTCTGCCAACCAGCAGAAGTTCTTCCGTGTGGCCAAACTGGTAGAGGACCGGTATGGTTTCAAGGTGCATAAGTTCAACAGCAAGAAGGAACTGAAGGAAAGCGGTTACATTCTGAAGGTTTTTGACATTATCAACAAGGCATACCAGAACCTTTACGGCACCAGCGACATGACCCAGCGCCAGGTAGAGCAGTATGCAGAGATGTACCTGCCTTATCTCGACACCCGACTGATTTCTATTATTGACAACAAGGAGGGCGAACCTGTGGCTATGGGTATATGCATGCCCAGTCTCACCAAGGCCATCCGGAAGGCCAAGTCCAAGATGCTGCCCTTCGGATGGTTCCACATGGCAAAAGCCTTGTATTTGAAACACAGTACCACATTGGACCTTTTGCTCATAGGCACATTGCCCGAATATCAGGACACGGGGTGCATCAGTCTTATTTTTGCCGATATGATTGTTGCCGCACAGAAAATGGGGTTCAAGATAGCGGAGTGCTGTCCGCAACTGGAGACAAACAGCAAGGCGCTGAGCGTATGGCGCTCCCTGGACACAGAGGTGACCAAGAGAAGGCACACCTGGAAGAAGTCCATCTAAACACATCTGCATACCAAAGACCATGGAAGACATCAAGGAAAGCACGCAGACAGAAAACATAATATACGACGAGGGCAATATCCGGCACCTGTCGGACATGGAGCACGTCCGTACCCGTCCCGGCATGTACATAGGCCGTTTGGGCGACGGACAGCAGCCCGAGGATGGCATATATGTCCTGCTGAAGGAGGTCATAGACAACAGTATCGACGAGTTCAAGATGAATGCGGGCAAGCGCATAGAGGTGGACATACAGGACAACCTGCGTGCCAGCATCCGCGACTATGGCCGCGGCATACCGCAGGGCAAACTGGTGGAGGCCGTGTCCATGCTCAACACGGGCGGCAAGTACGACTCCAAGGCCTTCAAGAAGAGCGTGGGCCTGAACGGTGTGGGGCTGAAGGCGGTAAACGCGCTGAGCAGCCGTTTCGAGGCACACTCCTACCGCGAGGGGCAGGTCAGGAAGACCGTCTTCGAGAAGGGCATCCTGGTGAGCGACACCACCGAGGCCAGCCAGGACGAGAACGGCACATACATCTACTTTGAACCCGACCCCACCCTGTTCAAGCACTACAAGTTCCGCGACGAGTTCATAGAGATAATGCTGCGCAACTACACCTACCTGAACACGGGCCTTACCATCATGTTCAACGGCAGGCGCATACACTCGCGCGACGGCCTTTCCGACCTGCTCAACGACCGCATGGATTACGAGGCGCTCTACCCCATCTGCCACCTGCGCGGCGAGGACATAGAGATAGCCTTCACGCACACCAAGCAGAACGGCGAGGAATACTATTCCTTCGTGAACGGCCAGCACACCACCCTGGGCGGCACGCACCAGGCTGCCTTCAAGAAGTACATTGCCGAGGTGATAAAGGACTATTCGGGCAAGAGTTACGAATATGGCGACATACGAAACGGACTTGTTGCCGCCATAAGCATTAACATACAGGAACCCATGTTCGAGAGCCAGACAAAGGTGAAACTGGGTTCGCAGACAACTGCCCCCGAGGGCGGCATAAGCATAGACAAGTTCATTGGCGACTTCGTGAAGGAGCAGGTGGACAACTTCCTGCACAAGAACACGGACATCGCCGACATCATTCTGGCCAAGGTGCAGGAGAGCGAGAAGGTACGCAAGGAAATGGCCGGCGTAGCCAAGAAGGCCCGCGAGATGAGCAAGAAGGCCAACCTGCACAACCGCAAACTGCGCGATTGCCGTGTGCACCTGTCCGACACACGCGGCACGCAACAGGAGGAGTCCTGCATCTTTATCACCGAGGGCGACTCGGCAAGCGGAAGCATCACCAAGAGCCGCGACGTGAACACCCAGGCCGTGTTCTCCCTGCGAGGCAAACCGCTGAACTGCTTCGGCATGACGAAGAAGGTGTGCTACGAGAACGAGGAGTTCACCCTCCTGCAGGCCGCCCTGAACATAGAGGACGGGCTGGAGGGACTGCGCTACAACAAGGTTATCGTTGCCACCGATGCCGATGTGGACGGCATGCACATACGCCTGCTCATGATAACCTTCTTCCTGCAGTTCTTCCCCGACCTCATCAAGAAGGGCCATGTCTTCATCCTGCAGACACCGCTCTTCCGCGTGCGCAACCGCAAGACGAAGGTCAGCAAGAAGAAGATAGAGGCCATAGAGAAGGAACTGAAGGCCTACGACGAGGGCACGGACGTGGGGCAGGACCCCGAACTGAGCGGCAAGGGCGCCTCGTCGCACAAGCGCCATATCTCCTTCGGCAACGATTTCATCACACAATATTGCTACACCGAGGACGAGCGCCTGCAGGCCATTGCCGACCTGGGTCCCGACCCCGAGATAACGCGATTCAAAGGTCTGGGCGAGATAAGCCCGGACGAGTTCAAGAACTTCATCGGTGCCGACATACGCCTGGAGAAGGTCACGCTGAGCAAGGGCGACCAGGTGGCGGAACTTCTGGAATACTACATGGGCAAGAACACCATGGAGCGCCAGAACTTCATCATCGACAACCTTGTAATCGAAGAAGACATAGCCGAGGATTATGAATAAGAAGGTCATCTTTCCCGGGTCGTTCGACCCCTTTACCATAGGGCATGCCAATCTCGTGGAGAGGGCCGTCAGGCTCTTTGACGAGGTCATTATCGCCGTGGGCTACAACGAGCAGAAGACCGGCTGGCTGCCCGTGGAGGAAAGGGTCCGTGCCCTGCGCGGATACTACTCTGCCATGCCGCAGGTGAGGGTGGAGAGTTACACGGGCCTGACCGTGGACTTCGCCCAATCGCAGGGAGCCAGGTTCATCCTGCGCGGCCTGCGCTCGGTAAAGGACTATGAATACGAACTGGGCATTGCCGACATAAACGCCAGGCTGGCCGACGTGGAAACGGTGATACTGCTGGCCGACCCCACCATCTCGGGCATATCCAGCAGCGTGGTGCGCGAACTGCACCGCTTCGGGCGCGACATCACCCCATGGCTGCCCAAAGGACTTGATTACAGAATAGACAGACAGAAATGAAAAAGATACTCCTACTCAGCATAGGCATACTCTCATGCCTCCTTTCCGCCAAGGCTCAGAAGAGCGTGGACGAGCAGATAAGGAAACTGATTATCTCCACCATTACCATCAACAACTACTACGTGGATTCCGTAGACACCGAGAAACTGGTGGAGGATGCCATTCGTGGCATGATAGAGAAACTGGACCCCCACTCTGCCTATAGCACGGCAGAGCAGACAAAGCGTCTGAACGAACCCCTGCAAGGTTCTTTCGACGGCATAGGCATCCAGTTCAACATCCTTGACGATACACTGATGGTAATACAGACAGTCACCGGAGGCCCGTCGGAGAAGGCCGGCGTAATGGCCGGGGACCGCATCATCTCCGTGGGCGACACCGCCATTGCCGGTGTGAAGATGCCTCAAGAGGATATCATGAAGAGGCTTCGCGGTCCCCGTGGCACAAAGGCACACCTGGGTATCGTGCGCGAGGGTATCGACGAGACCATCTACATAGATGTCATCCGCGACAAGATTCCGCTGAATTCCGTGGATGCCGCCTTTATGGTGACACCGCACACTGGCCTGATACGCTTCAGCAACTTTGCCGCCACCACATACGATGAGGTTGTGGAGGCCATCAGGAAACTCAAGGCTCAGGGCATGAAGAACCTCATCCTCGACGTGACGCAGAACGGCGGCGGCTTCCTGCAGGCGGCGGCAGAGATAGCCAGCGAACTGTTGCCAAAGGACGACCTTATCGTCTACACCCAAGGGCGTGCCGTACACCCGCAGAAGTTCCTTAGCCGCGGAGGCAGTGCCTTCCAGGACGGCAAGGTCATCGTGCTGGTGGACGAATACTCCGCCTCGGCGGCGGAGATTCTGGCCGGAGCGGTTCAGGATCAGGACAGAGGTCTGGTGGTGGGCAGGCGCACCTTCGGCAAGGGTCTGGTACAACGACCCGTGGACCTGCCCGACGGCAGCATGATACGCCTGACCATAGCCAAATACTACACTCCCAGCGGACGGTGCATACAGAAACCCTACGAAAAGGGCAAGCAGCAGGAGTACCGCATGGATGTGATAAACCGTTTCAACCATGGCGAACTGACCAATGCCGACAGCATCCACTTCCCGGATTCATTGAGGTTCCAGACCCTGAAGAAGGGCCGCACCGTGTATGGCGGCGGCGGCATCATGCCCGACTACTTCGTGCCTCTGGACACCACCAAGAACACCTCGCTATACCGTCAGATTGTTGCCAAGCGCATACTCGTAGATGCCAACCTCCGCTATCTGGCAAAGCACCGCAACGAACTGAAGCAGAAGTTCCCCACCTTCGAGGATTTCCGCCGCAAGTACGAAGTGCCCAACGAGGTCATAGACAACATCCTGGCAGAAGCGAAGAAGGCCCTGAAGGACAAATATCCCAAGGACGAGGAGAAGAAGACCACGGAACTGCTCAAGCGCATGCTCCGCGCACTGGCTGCCCGCGACCTGTGGGACATGAACGAATACTTCGCCATCATCTACGAGGACGACGACATTGTGAACAAGGCCATCCAGTTGATGGAGGAACAGTAACCGTCATATCCTTCCCCCCCGATGATTACCTACAACGCCATCAACGTGCCCCTGCCGGAGATAGAGCAGGACAGGGTTTCCGACTGGATTGCCCGGGTGGCCGCCTCCTATGGCAAACGTATCGACCAGGTGAACTACATCTTCGTGGACGACGAGGAAATCCTGCGCATCAACCGCCAGTTCATAGGGCACGACTACTACACCGACCACATAGGCTTCGACAACTGCCAGGGCAACTTCCTCTCTGGCGACACCTACATTTCCCTGGACACCGTGCGCACCAATGCCGAACTGTTCGGCACCCCCTACGACGAGGAACTGCACCGTGTCATCATCCACAGCATCCTGCACCTCTGTGGCATAGACGACCACACCGATGAGGAACGCCAGGAAATGGAACAAGCCGAAAACGCGGCCCTGTCACATTTAGCGCTCAACCCCAATCGTTAACCGCTATTCGTTCTATCCCTCAACCACCCAACAATCAAGGTTATCTGCCCCAATGCAAGCAGAGTACTCTTAGTAAGAGGACTAGAGTACTCATAGTAGGAGGACTGGAGTACTCTTAGTATGAGGACTCACCAATCCTCACATCAATGGAGGACCTTGACAAACGGAGAACTCTCACAAACCATCAATCCGCAAACACCTGCCATCACTGGGGGTGCCTGCGGATTGTTTTGATGCTATCAAGTAAGCGTTAGGACCTTAAAACCTCACCTTAATGCTCTTGTTGCCTACCATACTTCATTCCACAAGTCTGTGGATTTTGAAGAGGAACCAATGCCGTCTCCGAAATCCATACGCGATGCAGCATCGCCTTCATCATCGGAGTTCACTGGAATTCTCGAAGTTGATGCCAAGATACCGTCTGCTATGTTCAACTCATGAACCTGCACTGAAGGTTCTAAATACTCTTTCTTCATATTGTTGCTTTTAGCGTGTTATTAATAAATCACTTTCTTACCATTTATTACATAAACACCGCCCTTCGCTGGAGCACTTACACGGCGGCCAGAGAGGTCGTAAATTTCCGATTTCTGTTCATCGTTTGCAGTTTTCACCTCGTCTATGCCTGTAGCATTGTCGTCCTCGCCCATCACTCTGATTCTTACACGCGACATTGCTTCTTCTGCAATCTCCACAGGAGAGCCTTCGCGGCTGGATATGGTCAGATAGAAGCGGAATGGCGTCAGGGTGGAGGTTGGAGAAAGTTTCTTCCATGCACCATCTGTGGAAATCACAAGGCTGCCATTCAATTCTTCGGAAGTCATCTTTTGGTATGTTCCTGTTATCTCGAATTTGGTGTACACGGAAGAGCAGTCCAAAGTGGTAATTTCTGCAGGATACAGAGTTGCATTCTCCTGAACAATGCTCATTTCCTTAGCTTCCTCATTTTTGGCCTTTATCAAGTAAGGGTGATTAGGCTTCAGGGTACCAGCCTTCACCTTTACTATCTCCATTACCATGTCGTCTATCTCGCCATTGTCGTCGTTATCGTAGGAATGCATGGCATTGATATACGCCACCTCATAGTTCTCCTCCAAATCTTCATAAGGTATCTTGAAGGGCACATACAGGGGATTCCATAGCATGTTGGGAAGAGTACGGGTATAGGTTAGAGTGCTAAATGGCTGTTCCGTATTGTTTTCAAACTCCTCGCCATCTGTCAAGGATAAGTTCGGAAGGGGAGTAATCGTCCCTGAAATGGAGGTAATCTTGCCGAAACCGCTCCAAGGCGCAGTTGCTTTATAACTTTCAATGGAACCAGCAGGAACATGAAGGGTTGCGTATTCTATATAAGAACCATCAAAAATCTTAGATTCAGTAGAAGGCACATCCTCGGCGTAGCAATACACATCAAGTAGTTCTGAACAATTAGAAAAAGCCGCATATCCGATAGTTAGGACTCCACATCCAATAATTACAGAAGTTAATTTATTACAATTCTCAAAAGCACGATCATCTATCCTAGTCACATTATTGGGGATTGTAATGGAGGTCAAACCAGAACAGTCCTGAAATGCATTACTACTTATGCTTGTAACACTACTAGGGATTGTAATGGAGGTCAGACCAGAACAGCCAGAGAATGCATCATAACTTATGCTTGTAACACTACTAGGGATTGTAATGGAGGTCAAACCAGAACAGCTAGAGAATGCACCATCACCTATGCTTGTAACACTACTTGGGATTGTAATGGAGGTCAAACCAGAACAGCCAGAGAATGCACCACCACCTATGCTTGTAACACTACTAGGGATTGTAATGGAGGTCAAACCAGAACAGCCCAAGAATGCATAATCACCTATGCTTGTAACACTACTAGGGATTGTAATGGAGGTCAAACCAGAACAGCTAGAGAATGTACTATTACCTATGCTTGTAACACTATTGGGGATTGTAATGGAGGTCAAACCAGAACAGCTAAGGAATGCACCACGACCTATGCTTGTAACACTATTGGGGATTGTAATGGAGGTCAAACCAGAACAGGTGGAGAATGCGTTATTCCCTATGCTAGTCACACTGTTTGGTATAGTTATAGAATTTAGTCCTCTGCAATATTGGAAAGCATAATTACCTATATGAGTTGTGCTACTAGGTATATTTACCGTTGATAGTTTAGAACAATATTGGAAAGCATAATCACCTATATTCGTAACACTATTTCCAATAGTCAACGAACTCATTTTTTCACAGTGATCGAATGCTGAACTTCCTATATTAGTTACATTGTTGCCAATTGTAACTGATGTTATATTAGTGCAATAATAGAAAACAGAACTTTCTATGCTGGTAACCTTATAAGTGACGCCAGCATGCTCCACAAAATCAGGAATAACTATTTCTCCAGCATATCCACCACTACTCTTCTTAATAACAGTTGCCTCTTTTATTTTAGCAATTAGGTCATAATTTATCCCATTAATCTCAACCTCTACTGCCAGCATGGGCAGGGACAGGAGCACCGCCAGGGACAGGAACAGTGCCCGCATGGAATTGTGTAGATGTTTTTTCATCTTTATATTTTTTGCGCCTCCCAATCCCCAGAAGAAAGCAGTGAGTATAAAATAAAGGTGTGGGAACTATATCTGCTTTATCCTAAAGTCTGGTCTTCGCACTACCAATGGAATGGATAAAACAATAGCCCACACCATAGGTTATGCATGAAGCCAATAATGGCCGTACACACCATTGATGTGGTGCTATCGCCATCATCTTCATTCCATTATCAAAGTTGCGAAGTTTGACTTTAGAAGATAATTTCAATAACACCTTTTTCGGTAAGATCCTTCCTCACACCACCGCTGTGGTGACGGAATTCGAGGCAAAGGTAATATTATTTCCCGATACAGCAAAATAAAACGGCTCTTTGTTGCATAAAAGCCAATCCTCCGTGTCTACATGCTAATCTTTTTCTCACGCAAAGGACGCAAGGGACGCAGAACTTCCAATGCCAAACTACGCTTCCGCTGGAGTAGTCGCTCGCTACGCGCAACAGAGGTCGCAAAGGAAACGGAAACTATTGGCGCTAACACCGCGCAGTCAACTGTCCCTCTAAGTTAGGGGGACGAGCGAAGCGGAGGGGGTATGCTTTAGCCCCGAGCGACAATTCTGTGGATTCAAAATGCAATTTCCTCACATCAGAAATATATCTTCAGAATGGAAAATCTGTGTATTCCGTGGATTATTCGCCTGCGCTCATCAAGCTAAAGCAGTCTGAATGAGAAAAAAAATTAATCAGCGTGAGAACAGGAATATTTCACACAGAATCCACAGAATTCACAGAAACCTTTCTACATAGAGGAATAAATAACCCATATATGGAGCAAATGGAATCCACAGAACTTGTCGCAGACTTCGTCACGACGGCTGGCGCGATGGGAACGGATGACGAAGACGATGACGAACGGAAAAGTGAAAACGGAAAGGTGAAAACAATCCACCCCCTCCGTCGCTTCGCTCTTTACCCAGCGTCGCAATGGGAATTGCGACCCTCAGAGGGTACAGAATGACATCAAGTCATTCTTCTAAAGACCCTCTTCGCCCACCTATCTCAGGGAGACAGTCAGTATGGTGTGGGCACAAGTCGGTTGTGACTGACTCCTCCCCCTGCAGGGGGATTGAGGGGGTCCGTTCTCCCCCTGAGACAGGGGCGAGTACCCCGCAGGAGGGAGGGGGATGGATAAACTCTCTGCGCTCTCCTGTCGTAACGAAGTTTGCGACCCCTTCAGCGGTGAGCGTGGAATACGAAAGGAAAGGAAATAAAAACTCTGCGCCCTTTGCGCCTTTTGCGTGAAAATATAAATCATCCGGCAATCGTTTCCTTCTCACGCAAAGGACGCAAATACAGAGGCGCCTTCCTGTTATTTTGCACCGCGCAGCACTGCCAGCATCTGCTCGCGTCCGAGGCGTGCGATGGCCTCGGCCTCATCATAGTCGTGGCTGCCGTATTCGCCAAGGGAGACGTTCAGATAGATGTCGGGGGGAGTGAGGCGCAGGGCCATTTCGGTATTGCGCTTCATCAGGATGGAAATGGTGTCGTAGGTCAGGGAGATGTAGTTGTTGCTCAGCGCGTTCAAACCCTTCTGGAACTTGCGGGAGAGGATGCTGAACGGCGATGCCTTGCCCTCCATCTGCTGACGCTCTTCCTCATCGTCTTCCCATTCATAGTCTTCCAGGTTCACGGCCACCAGTTTGTCTCCCTCCGTGCGCACTACCCTGTCCAGTGGCAGGCCGTTTGTGATGCCTCCGTCTATGAGCAGCATATCGCCATGCTCCACTGGGCGGAACAGCATGGGGATGGATATGCTGGCACGTATGGCATCGTAAAGGCTTCCGCTACGGAAGACGACTTCCTGACCCTCCTTCAGGTCCGTTGCCACCGCGCAATAAGGGATATTAAGGTCCTCTATGTTGCAATCGGGGACTATGGCCTTCAGGGCATCCATCAGGCGGTTTCCCTTTACCAGAGCATTGGGACTGAAAGTGAAGTCCACCAGACGGAACACCTCGCGGTCGGTGAGGTCGTACATCCACTCCTTCACCTTGTCCAGGCCTCCGGCCGCATATATGCCTCCTATCAGCGCACCCATGGAGGCGCCTGCTATGGAGGTTATCTCATAGCCGGATTCTTCCAAGGCCTCTATGGCGCCTATGTGCGCGAAGCCCTTGGCACCGCCGCTGGCCAGAACCAGTGCCACCTTCTGTTTTGGGGATGTTGCCATACACCTTATATATATATAATATGGGACTACTTGATATTGTCCACCAGACGGAACAGACGGTTCCAGCGGATACCTCCCAGTCCTCCACGGTCAGGATCCACTGACAACCAGATGACGATGGGCTTGCCCACGATATGGTCCTCGGGAACGAAGCCCCAGTAGCGCGAGTCGGCACTGTTGTGGCGGTTGTCGCCCTGCATCCAGTAGTAATCCATCTTGAAAGTATACTCGCTGGTTTCCTGACCGTTAATCAGAATCTTTCCTGCATCAGTAACCTCCAGACTGTTACCTTCATACACCTTGATGGGTCTTTCATACACAGGAAGATTTTCCAGTGTGAGCTGTATCTTCTCGCCCTTCTTCGGAATCCAGATGGGGCCATAATTGTCCTGTGTCCATCCCATATTACCGTTCAGGGGATACAGGTTGTCGCTCTCCTGGCTCTGCACCGGAGTAATGCTGCTCACCAAATCCTTTCGGGCTTCAAGCGCCTGTTTCATAGAGGCGGTAAGAGGACATGTTCCACTTTGCGAAAGCCCCATCAGGTCTTCTCCGCTCAAGCCGATCTCATGTGCAAAGTCATCGGGAATAGGGGCATGAAGTTCCACATAATAATTATATTGCACCTGATCGGGCTCCTTGTTGGCCTGTCCGTCCAGGTAAATGATACGGTCCTTTATCTCCAATGTCTGTCCGGGCAGTCCCACACAACGCTTCACATAATTCTCTCTGCGGTCCACCGGTCTGTGGTCTATTACACCGAACTCCTGTGAAGACAAAGCTATATACTGACGTCCACGGCGGTAAAAATCCTGATAAATACGATAGCGTTCAAGAGCCGAAAGGCTGTCCATAATCACACGCTCGCCCGACTCCTGTTCGTAAAGTTGGTTTCCGAAGACATAACACATCATGTGATAGTCGGCCGCCTGGTAGGCAGGATTGGTTACGATAGTGTCTCCGGCAGGATAGTTGAACACCACGATGTCATTCAACTGTACCGGTTTGGGCGATACACGCTTGTAATCCCAGGCAGGCCATTCAATGTAGCTTTTCCCTCCCCAGGGAAGCGTATGCTGACACAAGGGCATGTGCAAGGGTGTCTGCGGGACTCGAGGTCCGTAGCTCATCTTGCTCACAAACAGATAGTCGCCCACAAGAAGACTCTTCTCCAACGAACTGGTAGGGATAGTATAGTTCTGGAAGAAATAGATATTGACAAAATAAACTGCCACCAGCGCAAAGACAATGGCATCCACCCAACTCATTACGGTTCTCACCAGCGGATTTTCGGCATCCTTCCACCAGGTCCAGGGAATGAAACGGGTCACATACGCATCAAATATAAAAGGAACCACAACAATGCCCCACCAACTGCCTATCCACCACAAAAAGGCCAGATAAAGCAGAATTGCGACAACGGCTTTTGCCCAGTCCCACACCGATATTGTTTTTTTCTCTTTCTTCATTACGTTTTGTTCTTTTTTACGCTATCCTTACAATTAAAATTTCAACATATCATCCATGCATAGCAATCCCTGGTGTGTGGCTGTATATTCGGCAGCCAATACAGCGCCAAGGGC
>JAZNYM010000035.1:0-67930 GCA_045594385.1 Bacteroidaceae bacterium | reverse complement strand
AATATCATTGCCACTTAATACTGCCATTCTCCTTAATAGTATCCCTGTAGTAAATTATGACATTCAAGATGTGAAATTGAGTTATAGTGAACCTATACAGCGATTGGAGAATGATAAAACGAGTACATTCTTTTTGGATGTGGTACAAAATCAAGAGCAGGCACAAGAGTTCTTTATCCGTGATTTTGACGTATGCCAGTATGACAATGAACGTATTCGTGAAGATATAACCAATCTTTATCATCACTATGTGAATGATTATTTTGCATTTGTAGATAGTAATTCTTTGCACGATGGAGCAACGCTTCGTTCATTACGACAATCCATGATGATGGTTTACGATTCTTTGGATGAGTATCGTTCTGGAAATACTCGACCATATGGTGGGGCCTATGCAATCCGTAATCCTCGAAATAATCAACAACCTATGGTGCTGACCTATTTCACGACAAATGGTGAACGAGGCAATCTGTTAAGACGTGGAGAAAGATTAACATCTACAAATGTCGCAGTTGGGGATGTAGAAGCATTGATTGATGCAACTGGCGGTCGAAATAAGATTAGAGATATAAAGACACGCAAAGAATTAGCAAAGCATATAGTTAATAGTAACGATAGATTGTTTACCAAGATTGACTTATTACAATATTGCAAAATGGAGTTTATGCGTGCCTTTGGTGAAGATGCAATGGGATATTGCAATATTTCACTGTCAGAAAGCAATATTCCTGTAGATGCCCATATTGAAAAGTGCATCAACATACATTTCAATATTATTTCTGAGGTATTGAAAGAAGATGTAAACAACTCTGATTTCTTCAATTATTTGAAGATTAATATTGAGTTAAGAAAAAGTTTTAAGTGGAAGATTAATTTGCTATAATATGGGACAACTAACATTACAAAACCCTTACTTATGTCGCTATTATTATGGACATGCCAAGTTTGATTCTGTAGTCCAGTTGCAGGAAAGGCTTAACGAAGTTGAACCTACTTCAATGCTTAATCCTGACGGCTTTTTTGGAGAACAGACCCAAGAAACAGTAAAAAGATACCAACAACGCATGAGGATTAGAGTTGATGGAATTGTCGGGCCTGAAACTCTCGCATGTCTTAATAGGCCGAAACAAAACCATGAGTTTATCCCTGAAAATGAGTTTAATGGCGATATGCTATCTGGTTTTGGCGATAACTTAGGAATACCTATCATTTATATTGGGACAGATATGTCATCTGTAGATACAGGATATAAAGGTGGCTTAATTCAAGAAGAAGTTATAGAATCAACTCCGTTGTTTAAATTGGAAATATCATATGATGACTTTGCTACAGAAAACTCAACTATAAAAGTTCTTGATTTGCCGGAACAATCTTCCTTTCGTTTGTTAAATGATAGAGCGTTTGGCTTCGTTTCGCAAATCTTAAAACCTATCTTAATAGCAGAAATGACGAGAGGATTCCACGAGTATATAAATTCATTCGGTTTAAGATGTAGCTTTAATTATAATAACTATTGTGATATTTATTCTATAAGAGGGAAAGAATTAAATAATAAATCGAGACAAGTTATAAATACAATCCGAAAAGCAAGTTATACTCTAAATATTGATGTTGATTATTGGCTCGGAGCTCAAATTGGCAAAAGAGTCTTACCTATTTTGCAAAAAGCGCGGCCAATATTTAACACCTTAGTTAGAATTAACATTTCAACAGAAAGAATAAGCCATTTGTTACATACTGCTAATGACATTATTGCTGATATTGTCAATCTATTGCGAAATCAAGTACAGAAACTAATGCATTTCGTTAGTAATCAAAGATGGCTATCAGGCTTGGTTAATAGAGTAGGTGTATTCCTTAAACGTTTTATACCTGTTGCGAAAGTAGTATCCTCTGTTGCAATGTTTGCACAATTATTACTACATATTAGGCAAGGGAATAAAGAAAAAGTTTTAGAGGACCTATTAACAATTGTTAAAGACATTGTTGTAGGTGTTGTGACTACTGCGGCAGTTAGTGCTTTAATGGCAGTCGGTTTAGGAGAGATAGCTATAGCAATAGTCATACTATTTGCAATCCTTGACTATTTGTTTTTTAATCCGGATCCAGACAATTCTATTCTTCCAACACATAATCTAATAGCAGAACGTGTACAATAGAATTAATTACTTTATACAAAAATGACACATTGTAATAAATGTAGCTATCCCGAAATAAACAAGATGCACACTTGCCCGAATTGTCTAGTTAAAATTAAGGAATTACAATGTGTACGATAATACGAGGTTGTAATCCTATAATTAAACCTAACAAATTTTAATATCAATGATCAATAATTTAAAAGTGTAGATATGAAAGGTCATGTGTTTTATACTGGTAATAGAGCCCAAAGTATGGCAATGCAATTTGCACAGGCAAATAATATGCAGACAATTGATATGACGGAGATAGGGGTTGCAACTTCCTCGTGGTGCAAAAAAATCAAGGAATGTAAAATTGAAAAGGAAGGATGGACAGAAGATGACTTTTGGAGACGAATAGGTCGTTCTGTATGGGAGAACATGTCCCGTTCATTTGCGTACTCAACGCCAACATCACAGAAAGATGTTTATGTGTTCATTGAGAGAGAGTATTATAAAAGTAAGAAAAAATTTTTGCCTCAAACAGCAGGCGTTTTACATGCAGTTGAACACCCGGTCTTAAAATCTTTGGGTAAAAATATTCATGTGTTTTTAATTTGAAGTTACTATGATACAATGTAATAATTGTGGCTATCTCGTTATAAACGGGATGCACACTTGCCCGAATTGCTTGGCAGAAATGCCAGAAGAAAAAATGGTAGTTCCTTTTTCAGTTATCGAGGAGGATGTCAAGGAATACAATGAAAAGTATGATGTGGATGAAATTCCATATTGCTCCTTGAAACCTATCGCATTGCCTAACGAACGAGAAATGCCGGAGGAAGTATATGAAGAAGGAGCTGAGGTCTATCTATCTCGTCAAAACACTGTTCCACACGATAGGTCTATTGATGATGAGGAACAGGCTTGTTTCTTTTTCTCAGATGGTCATTGGTTCATCGAAGACCGTTCACGTGACAATTCAACATATGTACACGCTGGAGCTGGTATCAAGTTAGAACCAGGTGATATAATTAAGATGGGAGACAGACAATTTGTATTTAGTATAAAGACCAGAAAAAAATAATCACTATGATAATTCCTGCTATTAGAAGCCTTTTGCCAATCTTGCTTAAATCTGCAAGATTCACTCCTACATCTAATGAAGTAGCTGTTCTTTCACGTTTGGTAAACAGAATGAAATATCTTCGTTCTAATGCTTCGTCAATACGAGAAGTTGCAAGAAAAGCTGTAGATGAATGTAAACAATCATATCAATCAGTGAATCCAACTGTAGAACTATTCAAAAACAAATGGGGTTGGGATAAAGAAAAGCTCATTGATGTATTGGAAGCCCTTTGGAAAGAACTTAAATAGGGTGTTTTATATGAATAGATTAGAAAGAAGAATCATATTTCTCTTGGTATCATTATTATCAATAAGCCTTATTGCCAATATCGTAATAATTTATCAGTGTCATAAAAAAACTCAGATAGAAGTTATAGAACAACCAAAGTTTTGTGCTAAAGACAATGGTGTAACTGCACATCTTCCATTATTGTATAAAGGTAGAATTCATGGCTCTGTGGGAGTTACTTATAATATTGAATACGATTCAACAGCTTTTAGTGTCACTAAAGAATTCAAATATAATGATCCTAAAGGAATGAGTGAAAGAAAGTGTGGGGCAGATGGCGGAATCGTAATTTACACCCTGCATCCTCTTATAGAAGGAGAATTTATTATATACGAAGTAGAGGGATTTCGCGGTGAAGAGAAAAGACGAATAAAACATGAGATATTTATTAAAAAACCTTAATTCTTTACCACCTATATTAATTAAGTAGAACTCAAATCATCAATATAATGAAAAATAATTCAGTTCAACGCTGCGATTTTCGTATGCACGATATGATAGATGGGAAGTTTAGAGTGGAACGAGTCTTAAGTTCAACCGTAACTGACCAAAAGTTCAAAGTGAACGATACTTCAGGAAAAGAGTATATACTAAAACTGCTCAAACTTTGGGAAGTAGAACCTCGTTTACGTCAAAATATGTTGCTCTCTGCTGATAGTGAAATTAAAAGTTGTCAGATTAAAAGTAATTATTTGACCAGTATCGTTAATACAGGGGTGGTGAACGGAAACCCTTATCTTTTGATGGAGTATTGTAAATCTGTGGATTTATCACATTGTGTTATAAATCCAAGATTAAACCTTGTCAAGACGGCTAAGGAAATATTGTATGGATTACGTGATTTACATAAATCAGGTAAGGTTCATTGTCAATTGACTCCAGAGAATATCCTAATAACTGAGAACGGTCATGCAATGATAACTAACTATGTTATACTTGGTGGTCGTGGCAATCTGTTGACAAGCAAAAACAAGACTTTGCGTTCACGATTTATAGATAAATCATTAGCATATCAAGCACCGGAATTGTATCGATTGGAAAGATGCGCTACTATTTTGCCATCTGTAGATATATTCTCTTTCGGTGTGATTCTCTTCCAACTCTTAACAGGGGAACTCCCATTTGGACGATTGGCAACAGAATCTGATTGGATACATTATCAGTCACGTGCAAAGAGTAACGATTGGAATCGCAATATTCTTCTGCGTAATGAACAACGTGAGATGTGGATGAGCATTTTAGATATATGTTTATCTCCAGATGCAACAGGACGTGCAAAAGATATAGATGAAATTTTGAAGAAACTCCCTGAAGATAATTGTAAATATATGGGGGTAATGGGTAGTAAGGTAGATGCCCCTAAAACGATTCTAAACGGTGTGATGTTGCATGTTCTACAAGGTGATGAGTTTGACAAGTATTATAGATTGCCTGAGATAATGCAGTCTCCTAAAAGAATTATCACTATAGGAAGAGCCGATAATTCGGTATTCAATATGATACAATTGACAGAACTCTCATCTGCATATATATCTCGCCGTCATTGTACAATTGAATTAGATGATGAAAAAGAAGAATGGTACATTCGTGATGGTCAATGGGATAAAGAAACAAAAGAAAAATGGTCTCGCTCACTGAATGGCACATATGTTAATTCTGAAAAGGTAACAGAAGAAGGACATAAAATAGTACCAGGAGATATTATATCAATCGGAGATATAAAATTAAGAGTTGAAGCATATTAACAAGATAGTTTCTATGAATATCATAAAATTACAGGGTGAGGCCGAAAAACGAAGTGGTATATATTACGAATATGATGTAGATGCTACTCCGCTTGGTGAAGGAGGAATGGGACGAGTTTTCAAAGGCTTTCGAGTCGTAGAGAGAACCGGAGAAAGAATTCCTGTTGCAATTAAGGCAATCTATGACAACATACCAGAACGTGTTGTAGAGCGTGCTCGAAGAGAAGCAAACATACAATTAGATAATGACAATCTTATCCGTATGTATGGTTTCGTTGAAACCATAAGTCTTTATGAGGGCGGTACTAAAAGCAAAGTCCATTACCATGTAATCATGGAACTATTGGTTGGAGTAACTCTTGAAGACATAATGAATGGGGTTACATCCGATCAAAACGGAATGCAAATTCCGTTTGCCGCTGAATTATACAGTCAATATACCCAAAATCGGAATGCCACTGTAGTCAGAATCATGAAATCTATACTTTCTGGTTTAATGGCACTGCATGATAAAGGATATATCCACAGAGATATAGACCCATCGAATGTTATGGTAACAATTGATGGGAAAATAAAACTTATAGACTTTGGTATATGCAAGCAGATAGTATCTCTTGAAAGTTTGGACAAAGCATTGACTGCCACAGGGGTATTCATGGGAAAAGTAAATTATGCAGCCCCTGAGTTGGTACTTGGGGATGTTAAAAGTCAAAGTTATACTACAGATATATATGCATTAGGTATTCTTCTATATCAGTTATGTGCGGGACATTTACCTTTTAGTGGAACAGACCAAGATATTCTTTCTGCTAATTTACGGAGTTCGTTACCAATGAAAGATATAAAAGGTAGCGACTTTAAAAGAATTATTCGTAAGGCAACGGAAAAAGTGCAATCAAAGAGATATGCTTCAGTAGCAGAATTACGAGTAGATTTAGAGCGCGTCTCAAATAATAAAGAAGAAATAGATTTTCGTAAGGTTGGTACATATTCCTGCATTGCATTAGTGGTTATCGGTTTGTTGATTGGAGGCATATTATTGTTAGATAAAGATTCTGATGGAAAAACAGAGATTATAGCAAAACAACCCACATGCGAAGAAATATATCATGGTGCATTGTCAATGCTAAATAAGAAAGATAGTGTTCATCTTCAAGCAAAAGGTAAAGAACTACTTTGCACCTTAGCCGAAGATAGTTTGTATTTCCCTGCCAAAATGAAATACTATGTTATGTTGCTTAATTCAATAAATCCGGAAGAAGTACAAAAAGGATTTACAGAATTGGAAAGAATTGCATTGAATGATTCAACAAACAATGTTGCTTTATTTGAATGTGGACTGACTCTATCAAAAGGGAATAGATTTTTTGATGTTCCAGCAAGGAGACAGTCATTATTAGAAATAGATATGAATTTAGATAGAGCCAACCAACTACTCTATAAGTCTATGAAAGCAGATACTACAGATTATAAATCTGTATATTGGGCTTTTAACAACCTAATGGAAAAGAAATTAGTGGGGACATTACCTGCAAGTGAAGACAAAAAAATAACAACTTTATATAAACTGTTTGAAGAACGAATAGATGCACATAAAGATGCGACTGCTGATATTTACAAAAATGCCATTAAAAGTGATGGTGAAACACTAAGAGCTTGGGGATTACTTAAATAGTTTGTATGTTATGAAGAGAATTTTGTTATTACCCCTTTTAATTACGCTATCTTATAATTTGTGTAAAGCACAAGGATTTGGATATGATAGTAAAACTGATCTTGGAAACGGTCTATATAAAGTCAAGAGTGGAGAGTATTTTGGTATTATAGACGGAAATGACAATGTAGTTGTTTCTATCGAGTTCCAAGATATTCTATTTAAGGATGGGAAAGCACTACTTACAAAAGATGACGTTTTATATGGTGTTGTAGATTCTTTAGGAATGACGAAGACTTTTGAGGCACAATATAAGGTACATCCTAAATATAGATATATATACGATGGGTACATTATTGTTGGTCACACGAAATGGGGATTTATAACAGAAGAAGGTGAACCTTTACGTATCAACTCTAAGATTAAGGGTATTCTTTCATTTGCAAAGAAATACCCTACAATGTTTGATGATGTCGCTCCTTTTGTTGATGGCTATGCTGCTGTTTATCTAAAGAAAAGTGGATGGAAGCATATAGATAAAAGTGGTGTAGAACGGTACATTTTGGGAGATAAAAAGGCAAAAGCATCATTTCGTTCTTCTGTATATAAAGGAGAATGTATTATTGTTACTGATGATGGAATTAAGCAATATCAAGAAAATAACACTTCTCAGGCTGTTGTAAAGCGTGTTTTATCGTCAACTGCAACATATCCCAACTTTAGTCAGGATTCTTCTGTGACAAAAATATCATATCAAGAAGGCATTTTAACATTAGACTCTTTAATGCGTGTGTCAAAATTTGAAACAGGAACTGACTCGATTGTGTTTATTGAAAAACCACGAAAAGTAATTGTGAAAAAAGTTGTTGTTCCTGTGAATACATTGTCTTTGAAAGAAGATCTAAATGTAGAATTAGTTTATAAGAATTTGCAAGCTAATGAAAAAGGACGAGCTTACACGGAAGTAAAACTTGCAAATACATCTAATGATAAGTTTGAAGAGTTATCTGTTACATTGGAATGTGCAGGTGCAATTAGAGAATGGAACGGTTCATTAGGGGGTAATTCTGAAGTACGAATTTCATTCAATATTCCTGCACGTTTCTCATCTACTTCCATAAAGCGAAGTATCCTTATCGGAATCAGCCACAAAGATGATAATATTGAATTGGAATATCCCGTAACAATAAAACGATACACACCTGTAAGGTCGCGATAAAGTTAAACGATTCCAATAAGCATCAGAGTTAATCTGGTGCTTATTTGGTATATAATAGGGTTAGTCTCAAATTGTAAGCATCCGATAAACTAGGGTTAGTCTCAAATTTATCTAAATATTTTCAACCAATTGATTGCTAATATGATAAATATTTTGTATCTTAGCAAAAAGGTAAGCATCCGATAAACTACAGGTAGTATACCTGTTTATCGGATGCTTACTATTGCTGTTTCAACCATTTTTCTTTCCAGGCCTTTACGAAGTCGGGCAAGTCGAGCATCAAATCGCCGTTGGGTTCGATGAACAGTTGGGTGGTTTCGCCTTCGCAACAAAGGACGCCGTCGCGCTCGCGGTATATGCGGTATTTATAATCGAGGCGTGCTCCGCGCTTGGGGACGAAGGTGGTGTGGATAACGGCGACATCACCCATTTGCAAGGATGCATAGTGACGGGTGTGGACGTCGTAGATGGGGGCATAGATGCCTGTCTCCTGCATGACTTCGTAACCCATGCCGGGATAATGGCGGCCGAAGGATTCGCGACCGTCCTCGAAATACACGATGTAGTTGCCATGCCATACTATGCGCATGGAGTCTATCTCGCTGAACTTTACCGGAACACGACAAACGTCTGTAATTTCCACGGGAGAGGGCTATTTCTTGAACACAAAACCACTGAAGCTATACTCGGTATAGTTCTTGCCACGGCCGTTCATGCGCAGGGTAAGGATTTCTCCCTTCTTGACATCCAAGGTGATGACGAAGGAGCTGAACATCATGCGCTTCTTCTTGGCCTGACCTGCTGTGGGGTCCATGTGTATGGTAATGATATTGCCGTCCTGTGTGAGTTCGACACCGGGAACCTCGGCCAAACCTGTGCCGTCGCCCTTGATGATGGCGGTAAGTACAGCCTGGAAAGCGACGAACTGGTTGTTCTTCTTGCTGTTGGCCTTGTACTCGCGACCACGCATAATCATAGTGAAATCGTCGCCGTTCATGTCCAGTTGCTCCTTGCCGCCGGCAACACTGATGTTCATCTTGTCGGGACTCTGTATAACCATTGTGCCTGTGGCCTTGTCGTCCTCGGCAACGGCTGCCTTGTGGTCAACACGGGTGGCAACGGCAGTTACGCCTGTCGTTCCGCGGAACTTGGCCACGGCCTTCTGGAAATCCACGTT
Organism: Bacteroidaceae bacterium; assembly: GCA_045594385.1. Taxonomy (GTDB): domain Bacteria; phylum Bacteroidota; class Bacteroidia; order Bacteroidales; family Bacteroidaceae; genus Physcousia. The sequence goes on along the minus strand of JAZNYM010000035.1, from coordinate 58,598 downwards.
CTGTGCCAAAGACGACAGTGTGAGGAGGCAGAGGAATATGAGGGTAAGAATCTTCTTCATTTTCTGTTATATTCTTTTTGTTTATGTAACAAAAATTATGTGTACAGGCCACCGTTGATGGAAATGACGTTGCCAGTGATGTAGCCTGCCTGAGGACTGCACAGGAAAGCGACACACTCTGCCACCTCCTCGGGTGTGCCGAAACGGTTGGCGGGGATGGTCTTCTTAAGTGCCGCCTCGTCAAGACCTTCCACCATGTCGGTCTTGATGAAACCGGGGGCAATGGCGTTGCAGGTGACGTTCTTCTTGGCAACCTCCTTGGCAAGAGCCTTGGTGGCAGCGATAAGGCCACCCTTGGCAGCCGAGTAGTTGGTCTGTCCCTGCATACCCATGATGCCGCTGACACTGGCCATATTGATGATACGGCCGAACTTGTGGAACTGCATGGGCATGAGCAGAGGCTGTGTGACGTTGTAGAAACCGTTGAGACTAACACCAAGCACGCTAATCCAATCCTCCTGGGGCATGAGACCCATGATATTGTCCTTGCGGATGCCAGCGTTGTTTACAAGAATCTCTATGTATTCGTCCTGGTCCTCGTGAGCCTGTTGCCATGCTTCGATGGCGGAGCGGGTCTCCTCGGCATTGCTGACATCGAACTTCATCAGTTCGCCGTCGGTACCTGCCTCGCGTACAAGACGCAGGGTCTCTTCGGCAGCGGTGATGTTGCCTGCAAAGTTTATGAGAACATTATAGCCCATCTGAGCCAGTTTGACACATACGGCACGTCCGATGCCACGGCTGCCGCCTGTTACAAGTGCATACTTCATATTCGGTTTTGTAATACGTTTATATTCGGTTTTGTTTTAGAAAGAAGCCTCGAAGGCAAAGCGTATGCCCCACGTCTGAGTGCCGGGACGGTTATAGGTGAGACGATGGTAGTAGTCTATGCTGAAGAACTTCCACAGGTTGCTGAGACCTACATTTAATTCCACATAGGGTTTCCAGCTGTTCATAATCTGGGTGATGGGCTGGTACTGCCTTGTACCGTCCTCCATATTGACCCATTCACCGGGCATATTGTAGAGGAACTGATAACCAGGGTCTGCCATCTTGCTGGCCTCATCGGGATAACGGCTGGTGTCGTTGAAACGGAAGGGGTTGTTCTTGTCGCTGAGATAGCCCCACATCATGTTGAAACCGATGTTCTCGCGCCATTTCAACTTCTTGATAAGGGGGATGCGGTTGAGGAGTTTGCCGTTCAGATTCCAGCGGTACATCATGGCGAAGGAGCGGTCGTTGAGGAACTCCATGTTGCGAATCAGGGAGAAGGTGTTGTCGTTGCGGATGTAGCTGGGGTTGGCCTGAGGCAGACACAACAGTTGGAAGGGCACGGTGTTCCACTGGAACATGGCGCTATGGAATGCGTCTATGCTACCCCACGACTTGAGCCAGAAACGCTTCTTCAGGGTTAACTCGGTATGGTTGTAGTTATAGTCGCCGCCGAGGAAACCCTTTATACCCACAGTATGTGTGATGCCATAGATAGGAGCCTCTCTGTTGGCAAGGAAGCGCTGGTTCTTGGTGTTCAGGTATTTGACACCGGGCTGATACTCCATGCCCAACTGTATTTCGGTGTATTTGATTTTATTGGACTGCAAGACCTCGTCCAGGGGAACGTAGGTGTTCATGTTCTTCTGAATGTCGGCCTGTATCCTCTTGGCATCGTCCCATTCGCGAAGGGTGTTGAAGTAGAGGTCGCCCGTGCCGGTATTCGTCTCGTGCACGAATGCGGCATTCAGGCGCAAGCCGTTGCTGAACTCCCAATCGTACTTGAACTTGAAGCGCTCGTAGTAGGACTGGAAGTGGGTAGAGTTCCATGTGATGGCCATGAAGGCATTGTCCTTGTCGAACTGCATGTACTTGTCGGTGGGGCTCTGTATGTCGTTGGCATAAGAAACCGACAGTGTGCGGATGGGGTACGCGATTACCTCCTTCTCCTTCTCGTTGAACGAATATATCAGTTCGAGATAGCCCTTGGGGCGCCTGTCCTTGAAACCGTACTTGAACCATGTCTTCAGGAACCAGTGCTTGTTGAGGGCACCTGTTGTCTGAATACCCACGCGGACATGGAAGCCCTCTGCCTTGCTATGGCCAAGGATGGAAGTGAAGGGACCAATGACGAACTTACTGGGTTTGTTGGGGTTGGTACTGGTTTCCAGATAGTTGTCGAGTATGACACGCATACCGTAGATAACAGCCTTTACGGTGGGCTGGTCAACGAAACGGCGTTTCATTTCGGCAACGTTTGCCTGGGCATAACTGAGCGTGTCCGGACGGCTTGCCACCCAATAATCATTGCCACGTGACTTGGCCTCCTTTTCATAACGCTCGTCACCCATAAAGTCCATTTCGGAATCGGGTATGGGGTCAAAGGTCCAATCGCTGTAGACAACATTGTAGTCTACAAGAATCTTGTTCATGTATGATGTCAGTTTAAGCTGCATCATCATCCTGTTCTTGCTGCATATCTGTTCGCCAGATGGCAGGGATACATATTCCTGGTCAACATCCATCTTCTCGACGAAGTTGATGCCACTGGCAACAGGTACACCGAACTTGGCACGGCGCACACGATAGGTACTGTCGGCAAGGATGTACAGATAACCGCTGAAACCGAAGTCCTGAGGATTGCCGGGAGAGAAGGCTACCTTGATACACTTTTCGCCATCGAGATCGACGGTATCACCCAAAGCGTAATGATAGAAGCGGATAGCGGCATTGTCTCCGATGGGGCTGATGAAGTTGTGCTCCAGGAGGACCATTTCGTCCTTGTAGATGTCCACATCCTTGAGGTTGTCCTTGAACTTTGTTTCGATGAACTCGCCGGCGGCAATCACATCCAAAAGGCTTTCCGCATGATGACCGTGGACGACGCTCTTGCTCTTGCCATCGCTCTTGCGGTAGAGTTCCGTGGTCTTCTTCTCTTCTATGGAGATGGGCACAATGGTCTTTCCCGTTTCGGGGAATACCTCGGCATAGTTCTTGAGGAAGGCCTTACCCTTCAGATTCTCGTCCTGTTCCAGAGACTCTACAGTAAACTCGTTGAGGGCAAGCATGGTACGCGCATACTTCTCGTAACTGACATAGTCGTTGGTACGCATGTCCCTGGACTTCTTTGCCGCCATTACCTTCTCCATCAGTTCGACGGCAGGATTGTTCTTGCGGCTATACTTCTTCTTCTCGGCCTTGACAACGACCTCGGACATTTCCATGGCAGTGGGCTTGAGCCTGACGTTGACAGTACGGGTGCGTGTAACCTCGGTCTTATAGTTATCAAAACCAAAGCAATGGAACACCAACGTGCCCTTGCGGAAACGGATCCGGAACTGTCCGTCCTCGCCTACCCTCACCTTGGCGGCAGGATTCGCTTCATACCAGACCGTTGCACCGACCAACGGCATGCCATCATCGTCTGCAACCACCTTGCCGGTAATGTACTGGGCATAGGCCGGTATGAGCAGGAACATTGCAAATATGAATAGGATGTAACGTTTCATCTTGTTCTCTTTAGTTATTCTGAAATTGTGTTCTTATTTATCTCTTGACATGTATATGCCGCTGTCATGGTGACTCCGTGCAATCCATGAAGCATCAGACTCTGCCCCGTCATGAACAGATTGGGGATCTGTGTCTTGGGGGATACTATGGTCATCATGGGATTACTGAAGTCCTTTCGGAAACCGAAGGCGCTACCCTCGGGTGTCAGATTATAGTCCTTGTAGGTCAATGGTGTGCTTGACCAGGTCTTGAGAATCATTTCGCCAAGACCAGGGATAACGGTTTCTGCCAGAGCCAGACACTGCTCCGCCACCCTGGCCTTCATCTCCTTGTAAGCCTTGGGACGATGGAAAAGTTTGGTGCCATCGTATTCTTCCACAACTTCCCACAGCATGGGGGTAAGGATGTCTATATTCACCACGTTCCCGCCCTTTTCTGGTATTCTGGCACTCATCATTATGCCCTTTACGGCAAGACTCTTGTCCACTGCCATATCCCAACAGTCCGGTTCTGCAAAGACGAGTTTGTTGTGATTGAAATATGGCAAAGAACCGCTTCGCAACTGGAGGTGCAGGGTGAAGATGCCGAAGGTGTTGGGCTGCATGCCCATGCGGCGACGGAATACCTTCTTCATCAGGGCACTCTCCCCTACCAGGGAACATGTTACGGCAGGATGGGCATTGCTTACGAAAAAGCCGGCCTCGTAGGAAGTGCCGTCGGCACACAGGGTCTGAACAATCCGGCCATCCTCTTCCTTCAGGGAAACGACGTCCTTGTCTGTCAGCACCTCACCGCCATAAGCGCGTATCTGTTCTACCAGACATGACACCAACATATTGCCGTCGCCGGCCAAACGCCAACTGCTTTCTATGAAAGGCGCTATGCCATGCACATAGGTGAACAGGGGCAGCGTTTCCTTGCGCAGTTCCATCTTGCACGTAGCAGGAGCGGAAAGCACCTGCAGAAGCAGAGGGTCGGAAATGATTAAAGTCAGATATTCCCAGGCGTTGGTTTTCTGCATCCAAAGTTCGTCGGTACAGTCAAGGAGTTCGCCATACAGGTCCAGGCCTTTCTCTTCGTCGGGGAAATAACTCTTCATGGCATTGATGAAGCGCTTCTTGCCCTGAGGCCAACGGAATGTCCGTCCGCCAATATGAATCTCCTCGAAACAATCTGCATCCATCTGCTTCCAGGGCAGAGTCATCAATCCAAGGCTTTCAAAGGCATCATACAGTTGGCCGCCTTCTTCAAGTCCGCCAACATAATGCAGGCCTGTGTCGAAATTCAAGCGGCCGCGGCGGTAACTTTGCATACAGCCACCTGCCTGATGCTGACGCTCCAAGACAAGAACCTTCCTGCCTTCCTTGGCCATCATCAGTGCAACCTCAAGGCCACCGAGTCCGCTACCTATTATAATAATGTCTGACTTTGTCATCAACTTACTTTTGTTTTCTGTCGTGCATCCACTTGAATATGGCAGGCTGGCATACATAACTGAGCACCACGGCGCTGACCATGCCCACCAGAGTGGCAAAACCTACGCTCTGTATGGCAGGGTGCTTGGCAAAGAGCATGCTTGCCACGGTGACAATCAGGATGACCGCGCTGAAGACGATGGCGGTCTTGTGGAAACGAAGCATATCACTGCCGGCGCTGCCATTGTACCTGTCTGCAATCAGGCCGTTCATGACGAAGATGCTGTAGTCCACACCAATGCCGAAGATGAATGTGGATATAATGATGTTTATCAGGTTGAACTGCATACCGAATATCGCCATTGCTCCCAACACGATAATCCAACTCAGCAGGATGGGCGCAAAACCCAAAATGGTATTGCGGAGGTTGAAGTGGAAGCTGACATGCAACACGAGGAACACGAATACCATGCTCATCCACTGCAGGACATTGAAATCGCTGTTCAATGCGCTCAGTGTGTCCTGTGTGTAATACGATGTATTCATGACAAGCAGGTTGGGTTCCTTGGCAATGCTATTGCAGATATTCAGGAAGTCCCTGTTTTCAGACACACTGCCCTTTCCCTCGTACTGGACGCTGGTAATACAGAGATAGTCACCGTTCCAGGTCTCCTCCATCAAAGTGGAAAGATACCCCTCGGGGATGATGCCTGCCTCGTAAAGAGGTTCGGGTTCATAATCGGCGGTTGCCATGTCGAAGAACGGTTCAAAACCTTCGGCATTAAGACCTGCCTTGGGGGCAGTCCTGGCTATCAGGGTGCGTACCTTGCCGAGGCGTTCTTCGTTCCAATATTCATGCCACGCATCTATTCTCTCCTGCTGTACATCCAACGGAATGAAGAACTTGTTGATAGGAGTGTATTTCTTTACGAGTCCGAGTTCTTGAAGCGAGTCGAGCTTGTACTCCAGCAAAGAGAAGTTCTCCAAGGCCTCCTCCATCGTCTTGCCCTGTGAGGCGAAGAAGGTGGAGTTGTAACCAGTGGCCGTCTTGTCGTGATAAAGTTTGCTGGCATAGCTGACTTCCTTGTCGACATAGCCGAGATTGGCCATATCAGAGTCAAACAACGTTCCCTTATAAAGATACGCGGCAGTGCAGGTGATTGTAAATATCGCTATGACGGCAAGCAACCATTTCTTTTCATGGAACTTGTATGCATTGAACTTATCAATCAGGGCAAAGGCCTTGCGGTTTATCTTGTTCTTCTCCATTTCCATCAGATGGGGAAGGTATATCAGGGAGAATACCGTAGTTCCGATAATGGCCAGGGCGGCAAAGAGGCCGAAGTCCTGCAAAAGGTCTGTCTTGACGAACAGCAGGCCGATGAACGAACCTATAGTTGTCACACAGCCAAGAAGCACCGGCTTGGTCTCGTCGCGCAAAACCTGCTCCGCATTGCCTACATACTTGTAGTGCACCAATATGTGCAGCACATAACTCATGGCAACTCCAAGCACTATGGCTCCGATACCAAGTGCCATGAGCGAGAACTGGCCTTTGATGAAGTACATTACCGCCAATCCGAACAGCGTGCCGAAGGCTACCGGCAGGAACAGCAGGGGGATGGTGTTCCAGTTGCGCATGCAAAGGAACAGGAGCAGCAGCACTATGACTTCGCTCCATGCCACCGTACCTACCAAATCTCCCTTGATGGTGGTGGAATTGTAGTATCCGTTGGCCGGAGTGCCATAGTAGCAGATATGGACATTGGGATAACGGGCGGAGAAATCCTTGATCTCCCCGTTGATGATGTCAAACATCTTGTTGCCCTGTCCCGTATTGGTGGCAGAGAACTGTGGCGAGACGAATGCCAGGCACACCGTTGTATCGGGCACAAAGAAGTGGTTGTCTACGGTAGTAATACCTCCGACCTTATCGCCCATAACGCCCTTCATGGAACGTGCCAAGACATTGCGCATTCCTATGGGGTCCATCTCGATAAGTTCGGGGAACATGCTGCCGAACTCGCTGTCGAAGTCCTCGGCATTCTGCTGCATCTGTTGCAACATGTGCTCTTCTGTAAGCAGAGTGTCGAAGGAAGAATATATGGATGCATCAATATATGCAGGAATGTTCTGGCTCAAATAGTCAATGGCTGTGGGCATGAGGTCGCCATCCAACCTATAGAAGATGTCCGAAAACACCCTGTTGCTGTCCAGAGCCTCGTTCTGTGCTGTCAATGAGTCTACAAATTCATCGCAACACTCTATTATCTCTTCGGGCGTAGCGCCTTCCTTGCCTTCGAAAAGCAGGAAAGTCTTGTCCTTGATCCTTAAATTGGCAAAGGCCAACTTGGTCGTGCCGTCTTCATTCTTGGACGACGGCATCAGTTTGTTCAAATCCTCCTCCAGATGTATCTGGGCTGCAAACCAGCCACAGAACAAAAACAAGAGAAGCATCGAGCACCACATAATGGCCCGATGTTTCCTTAAATAGTGATATATCCTAACAAATAATCTTGTCATGCCTTATCCAATTGACCTTTCAAAATCATATAAGTCTGCCTGTCGTCTGCAATAGTTGCCTGCAACGCATACCCCTCACCTGATGGGGAAAGATTTACCTGCACGTCAACCTCCGGGCAAACCGTGGGTGTAGCCAAAGCCGTCAGACGGCATTGCTTGATTGTGGAGTACCGCAACTGCTCGCCACACAACAGGATTGCACATTCCTTGATGGTTTCTATGTTGCATACCCCCGGGCAAACAGGGTCTCCGGGGAAATGCCCGTCATAGACATTACATTCCGGAAGTATTGCCACACGAAACTTTGCACTGAGACCTTCGCCCCGTTCTTCGGACAATACCCTGTAGAATTTGTTTTCTAACAGCATTTATATATTATATATATAATGTATGGTTTAGTATGTTCATTCCTCGCGGACAAAGATTTTCATCTGTGTCTCTGCTATTGTCTCCTCTCCGACAAAGGTTGTACCGTTGATGATGGTAACTCCGGCCACCGTTGCTCCCATGGTAATTGTCGTTTGGAGGTCATCGCCCAATTTGGGGCGGCGGTAAAGGCGGAAGTTCTTCACCTCGCCGATATATCCGACAGGAGGTTCCGTTGCACCTTCGGCCACAGCACGATACCCGGCAAAGGCCGATGCACTCTGGGCAATATGCTCTATCACTCCAGGTTCCGCCATCTGTCCGTCCTCCTCGAGGAAGAAATTGTCTTCACGAACTGTCAGACGGCAAGTACACTCGTCGCCCACAACCTTCAGCAGCTCGTCCACCATCATGATGGGCGAGCGCTGGGGTATGAGTTCTTCAATCTTACTGATGGCTCTCGATGTAGTCATACAGGTCGTTGAATGTCTTTACACTGGGCAGGTCAGCAACAGGAATCTTAACCTTGAAGGTGTACTGAACAACGGCAACCAGGTCCACGAGACTCAGGCTGTCCAGCTGCAGGGTGTCATAGATTACTGCATCGGGGGTGATAACCTCCTGCTCTACCTCAAATTCCTCTGAAAGGGTTTCAATAACCTTCTCGATAATTTCTTCTCTTGTCATAATCAATTAAAATTGGTTATAATGTTAATAATTGGGGTTTGTCTCTTATTTATAGGTTCTTTACGATAAGGGTGCTGTTGGTACCGCCGAAACCGAAACTGTTGCTCAGGAACATGTCGAAATGCTTCTCTGTTGTCTCGGGGATGACATTCACGCATGCAGTCTCCTCGTCGGGTTCCTCAAAGTTGATGTTGCCGGCAATGAAGCCATTCTTCATCATCAGCATACTGTAGATGCACTCTGCAGCACCTGCAGCCCACATCTCGTGTCCGGTCTGCGACTTGGTGGAAGTGACGGGAATGGCATAGTCGCCGAAAATCTGCTTGATGGCCATTGCCTCGCGTCCGTCGCCGGCATGCGTGCTGGTGGCATGGGCATTGAGATAACCGATTTCCAGGGGATTGACACCGCCGTTGCGGATAGCCAGTTCCAATGAACGTGCAGGACCTGCCACATTGGGAGTGGAAATATGGTCACCGTTGCCACTGAAGCCCCAACCGACGATTTCGGCAAGGATAGGAGCACCGCGCTTTACGGCATGTTCATAACTTTCCAGAATAATGGTAGCAGCACCGCCGCCAGGTACCAGGCCGTCGCGGTTCTTGTCGAAGGGACGGCAAGCCTTGGTGGGTTCATCCTCACGGGTAGAGAATGCCTGAATACCGTCGAAGCTGGCCACACAGTACATGTTTGCCTCCTGAGCACCACCGGTGATGATGCAATCGGACAAACCGTTCTTGATGAGGAGATAGGCATTGCCTATTGCCAAAGAGGAACTTGCACATGCAGCACTGCTGGTGAGGTTGATGCCACGGAGACGGAACAGACATGCCAGGTTCATGGTAACGGTACTGTTCATGCTCTGGAAGATAGCACCGCTGCCACAGGCGCTGGTCTCCTTAAACTCGCGGAAACGGTCCAGGGCAACCATAGTGGCCTCGGCAACACTGTCGTTACCATAAATGATACCCACCTCGTGAGAATCTATATAGTCCTGATCCAGACGTGCATGCTCCAAAGCGTCCTTTGTGGCCATGTAGGCATACTGTGCCTCCTCGGGCATGAACTGGCGCATGGTACGGCTTACCAGTTTCTTCAAATCGGGTTTGGGCACGTCGGCACAGAGTCCGCTGCGGAAACCCATATCCTTTCTCTCCTGAGAGAATATGATACCACTCTTTCCATCATACAGGCTCTGGCGCACCTCGTCCAAGGTCTGACCCAAGCAAGACCAGATTCCCATACCTGTAATAACAACTCTATTTTCCATAATAGTCTTGTATTTAATGATTCTTCTTTCTCGAATGTATTTACTTCTATTTCAATCTATCTTCATGCCATAGCAGCGCCTGCGCTTAATGACCTCCGGATTCAGGGACTTCCACTGACTGAGTTCCTTGACATTATATTCCAGTTGGGGACCTGTTTCGGCATACTTGTAGCCCTTCTTGTTATAGATGGGAATCAGGTCATTGAAGATAAGGGCATTTACTCCCAAACCCTGCATATCGGGCCTTACAGCGATAAGCATCATGTTAACGGTATCCTCGTGCTTTATCTTCAAAGCCTTGAACATGTGCCACCAACCGACGGGAAACAACTTGCCCTTTGATTTCTGCAAGGCTCTGGACATACTGGCCATCGTCACGGCTGCGGCAACTAGTTCTCCCTTCTCGTTTTCCACCAGAGGAATCAAGTCCATGTCGGCAATGGGGAGATACATCTTCAGGAAATAATCTATCTGATTGGGGGTGAAGGAACTGTATCCGAACAATGGGGCGTAAGCCTGGTTCATCAGTTCGAATACCCTGCGCCCTTCTCCGTTGTAGGCCTCCTGCAACGTTATTTTGCGCACCTTCAGACCATACATCTCGCTGCTCAGCCTGGCCACACGGGCATATCTCGGAGGAACCTCCTTCGGCACCTCCACCCTTATCTGCAGCCAGTCCGTTATCTTGGAATAACCGTGTGCCTCCATGTGCTTGGGGTAATAGGGATAGTTGTATATGTCTATCATGGAACCCAAGCGGTCAAAGTCCTCAACGAGCATACCCTCCTTGTCAAAATCTGTAATGCCCAGCGGACCCTGTATCTCTGTCATGCCCCTTTCTCTGCCCCACTCCACTACCGTATCGAGCAAGGCCTTGCTCACCTCGGTGTCATCTATGAAATCTATGTAACCGAAACGTACTACGGAAGCATTCCACTTCTTGTTGGCTCTGGTGTTTATAATGCCGGCAATACGTCCTACAACCTCACCGTCCCTTTCTGCTATGAATGCCTGAACCTCGGTAAACGACAGGCCGTGATTCTTTTCGGGATTGAAACTGTCACGGACATCATTGGCCATCTCCGGCACGAACTGTCCGTTGCCGGCATACAAATCAAGAGGGAATTTAATAAAAGCATCCAAATCCTTCTTCGTAGAAACCTTTATGACGTTGATTTTTCCCATCTCTTTCACCGTTAGCACTGCTTGCTTCTGACTACAATCCTAAAATAATTATAATAGCACTTACGGGTACAAAGTTACAAAAATTATAAAAGATAGGCAACTACTTATGTTCCATTTGTTACTTATGTAACTTAAAATCAAGAAATATAGAACATTCATCCTGTCCTATAATATCACAACCCTATAAGATTTGTGATTTATTTGTTCATGATAACGGCAACTGTTCTTACATCTACAACAAACACAAATCGGTCAATAGACTATTCGCGCCAATGAAACCATCTTTTTGTCTGCTTCGCCGTTTCTCGGTTACAATGCCCCCCCATTGCGCCCTCGAAGCGGCAAAACGCCTGTACAAAGAACAGTGACTTTGGAAGAAGAGAACTGACCGGTTTCAGAATGGCAAGCCTACAGCAAAATGGAATGTAAAATCGCGATTGAAATTGGGATAAATCAAGGGATAGTGGAGTCTGCTATCCTTATATGCAGGATTTATCGCCTTCATGCCCGCATCAAAACGCAGGAGGAAATAATTGAGGTTCAACCTAATACCAAGTCCATAGGCTACCGCTATCTGTTCCCAGCATGTATCCCACCTGAACTGACCGCCAGGCTGGTCCTTGTAGTCACGTAATGTCCATATGTTACCGGCATCCACAAACACGGCTCCATCAAACTTCCAGAAAAGATGTACACGAAACTCTGCACTCATATCCAGTTTGACATCGCCTGTTTGATTGATAAAGTCTATGTTGCCATCGTTTCCCACAAAAGAACCTGGTCCAAGACTGCGCACACTCCATCCACGCACGCTATTGGCACCACCGCTGAAATATCGCTTTTCATATGGAAGAATGTCGCTATTTCCATAAGGACAAGCCACTCCAAGAGCAAAATGCAAAGCAAGACTGGTACGGTTGGAGAAGCGTATACTTTTACTGATATCAAAATCGAACTTGGCATATTGAGCATAAGCAATATTGAACAGAGTACGCTGGCCGTCTTCATTAACCTTAGTGTCTGCCAAATTGCATATGCCGTGAAGCAAATTACCGGCTGTCTCCACACCTATACGCAGTGTGTATGCATCCTTGCCGTAAATTCCCATAGGTGTGGCAAGACCTGCACTTGAATACTGATAAAGATATCCCAGTTTTACAATGAACAGATTCTTGTAGTTATAGGCTATAATAGCATTGCGATTTTCCGGATCCTTAATATAGGTATCATAAAACGTCTCACTGATCCATGGCATAAAGACATAGTTAATATCCAACAAATCAAAGCGATGCTGTTGCTTTACATTAGCATTGTTCCATCTGTATTTCCATGAAGCCGTGAGAACACGACGGTGGAATTCGGGACGGTCCTGACTTGCAAACATAAGATTGAATTCAGTGTTCGCCTTGGCCCTGCGACGAAAATCACGACTGATGAAAGGAAAAATAAAGTCCGGGAACTGCAGTCCTGTCTCAATACTATATTCAAAATAGTTCTGATCGGCATATCCCTTCAGTCCTCTGATAGCCTCGAACGCAGTGCGGAATTTAAGAGAGAAAATCTCAGAACCATGAAAAACGTTTCTGTTTTGGTATGTGAAATTGGCGGCCGCACCCAAATCTCCGGCCGTATTCGTGCCGTCCAACCCTAACTGGATGCTGTTCAGGCGGGCAGGAGTGACAACAATATTGGCATCCAACAACGAACTGTCACGTTTATTGGGTTCCAGACGTACATTGGTGGAAGCCACTGCTCCAAGACGGTTCAAACGGGCATAGGTGTCGCTCAGGTTGGAGTCTCTGTACATATCGCCCGGTATAAGGCTGTTGGACCTCTTCAAGACGTTTGTCCTCAACCAAATAGGAGAGCCTGTACTCCTGTCGTATGAATACTTCACGTCTCCAATACGATACTTCTTGTGCGGACTATGACTGTTATCCGTTGGGTCTATATGCTCACTGACAATCATTTTCAGGCGAACAAGTGTCGAACCTTTGACCGTATCGACTTCATAGCGTATGAAATCGCGGTTGAAGGCATAATAGCCATTCTCCGTCAAGTAGTTGGTAATACGGGAACGTTCCTCATTAAGGAGATTGGCATCAAAAGGCATCCCCTTCTTCAAATAAGTGCCATCTGCTATGCCTTCCATTTCACGGGCAATGGAGGAATCCTTAACATGCACTTCGATATTATCCACATAATACTTATCACCTGGATGCACGTCATAACGGACACTCACCTTATGCTTCCGATATTCCTCGTGGGTGGAGACATCGGCATGCAGATAGCCCATATTGAACAGAGCATCGTTTATACGCTGCCTGCTGCGCTCCGACAACAACGTATCGTACACCACGGGAGCCTCGCCCATCTTGCGTATAAACCTGTTGAAAGCGCTGTTGCTGTTAGGATTGGACATCAGATAAATGCCCAACGGAAGCTTTACCAAAGAAACCAACTTCGTATTTGGCTGCTGGCGGACATATCCGGAAAGCATAGAGGCACTTATGTCGGTAGTGTCTACAGATATGCTGACCTTATCCAGAAGGAACTCTCCCTCTGACAGATATTTCCTGCTACTGCAAGAGCACAATAGCACAAGGAACCCCAAAAGGGTCCCTAAGCGCAATAAGCCGAAATATGGTCTCCTGTTACTCCTCGCCATCGTCTATGGACAGACCGGCAAATTCATCATCGTCCTGGTCCTCATGACCCTTCACACCCTCTGATATGCTGCTATAATACATTTCATCCATCATGCCGTCATCAGGGGTGTTATCCATATCGTCGTCATCATTAGCCTGTTCGTTATCCTCTGGAAGATCCTCATCGTCATCCAAAAGCATCTTACTGGAGGATTTGCGGAGATTACCCTCCTCATCATACTTATCCTCATTCAGGCGTACCTTGGCCATAGGCTCCTTCTTCTTGGCAAAGATAGCCTCAACCCATGTGCCCTTGGCAATTTCCAAGACCTCAAAGCCCTGTGCAACTTTCTTTTCCAATGTACCGCCAGCAGCATGGATGCGACTTGCCGGCAATGTTGTGGTACTAATATCAAAACCGCTCAGTATGATGTCTTTCAGACTGAGTGCGATGCTGTCCCAACCACCACCGAAATTGCGGTCGATAAGTTCCAGCAGTGTTGCTGCAGTAATGTGGCGGATGTTCTCATAACTAAGGTCAGTCAGACGTGTTATATACTTCTTGCGTACAGCAACCCATCCTCTATTCTCATTACAATGCTGGAATGTAGCCCATTCGCCATTCTCGTATTTTGCCCTTTCGCGTGGATCTGACGGATTATAGTGAACGACATCAAAACTCAGACGGATAATGTTGAGCAGTTTATCCTCGCTGGTAGCGAAACTGCCCTCGTTCTTCTCCTCATTCCATGCCTTCTGTATGTCCTGTTCTGTCAGTTTCCATACATTGGTTGAATTCAAATCAAGAATACTTTCTATCAATGCTTCTTGTTTCATTTGTACTTATCTTAACTGATTTGTTATGTTAGCTATAAAAATTCTCTCGCTTCATCAAACGGGCACACCAACTCAGGACATCTGCCGGTAGTCCTTTGCCAGACCGCCTTCGCTGGTTTCCTTGTAGAGACTGGGCAGGTCGTGACCTGTCTGTTTCATCACGTCTACCACCTTGTCAAACGACACGCGGTGGACTCCATCGGTGAAACTGCTGTAGATGTTCGCATCCAAAGCACGTGCGGCGGCATAGGCATTACGTTCGATACAAGGTATCTGCACAAGGCCGCAAACAGGGTCGCAAGTCATGCCCAAATGATGTTCCAACCCCATCTCAGCAGCATACTCTATCTGTGCAGGTGAGCCGCCAAAGAGCTGGTTTGCCGCTGCGGAAGCCATGGCACACGCCACACCTACCTCGCCCTGACAGCCTACCTCTGCACCGGAAATGGAGGCGTTCGTCTTGACGACATTACCGAAAAGTGCGGCAGTGGCAAGAGCCTTAAGGATACGCTGCTCGGAAAAGTCACGACTCTTCCACAGGTGATACAGGACGCCAGGTACCACACCACACGAACCACACGTAGGTGCCGTAACTATCTTGCCGCCAGAGGCGTTCTCCTCGCTGACAGCCAAAGCATACGAGAATACAAGTCCACGTGTACGGAGATTAGCGTTGTATCCGGTAGCCTTGACGTGATACGAGTATGCCTTGCGACGAAGATTCAAGGGACCGGGCAAGACACCTTCTGCATCAAGACCGCGTTCTACGGCATCGCGCATGGTATGCCATACTTCACGCAGGTAGTCCCATATGCCTGGACCTTCACATTCCTCCACATATTCCCAATAGCCTTTGCCAGACCATTCGCAATACTGAAGGATCTCTGTCATGGTATTCATTGCATAGATTTCAGGCAGTTCAATGCTGCTTTGTCCTTCCTCCGCCAATGCGCCTCCACCTATGCTGAACACTGTCCATGCATCAGAGAAACCAGCCTCATCAGAAGTGGTTTTGCACTCAAACTTCATGCCGTTAGGATGAAAGTCAAGAAAATCCTTTGACCATATTATTTCCGTCCTGTCATTGCCCAACACATCCAATATGGCATGGTCTGTCATGTGCCCCTTGCCTGTTGCGGAAAGGGAGCCGTAAAGGGTAACACGGAAAGCGGCAGCCTCCGGGTGCTTCTCCAAATAAAGTTCTGCGGCCTTTCTTGGTCCCATAGTATGGCTGCTGGAAGGACCGATACCGATACGGTATATTTCTCTAATGCTTTTCATAGTTATTTCCTGTATAGATGAATCGTGTGATATTTAAGGTCTCCACCTGCCTGTCCCGAATTGGCAGAGCCGCCGTTCATGGGATGGAAATTGGCAAGATCTGTGAAGATGCTGCCGATATATGGTTCTTCATGAGAGGTCTGATCGCTATAGTCAACCATAGAGTTCTGGTTACCGAACGCCTTGAAGTAGAACTGACATGCCACTTCCACCTTGAAATAATCATAAGGCTGATCAATGGAAGGCAATGCAAAAGTTGCATAGGGGTCCTCCCATCCTGTATACGAACTGTTTGCCAGTGACGTTACCGGTTTGTCCAATGTTCCGGATATGACATCACCCTTTTCTGGGGATATTGTATAGCGCACATAGATGTTTCCGGAAATCTGACCGATGTTTGCGCCCTTATTTTTCCTTACGGCATATACCTTTATCTCATCTCCCGGCTCCACTGGACCGCGTTCGATCTGTTCGTTTTCACCAGTCTGTCCGTCAGGTACTGCTTTCTTGACTACATAATTAAAACCCTTCCAACTTGGAGGAGTAACCTCAGGACCGTCATTATTTTCAGAGCACCCTGCAAAAACGAAGGTAAGCAGAGAAACAAGCAGGATTATTATCTTATTTTTCATAATAGGTTGTATTGTTATCTGTTTAAGTTTGCATTATCCCTATACGTTTCAATATATGAAACTGTCCAGGAAAGAATTTGTCTCGTTATTCATAAAGGCAGTCAGTTCCTGATTGAGGCGCTGAACAGGCAATCCCATCACATTGTAATAAGAGCCGTTGATCTTTGTTACGCCTACATAGCCTATCCATTCCTGTATACCGTAAGCACCAGCCTTGTCAAAGGGAGCGTAGTTATCAACGTAATGCTTTATCTGCTCTTCTGCAAGTTGTGCGAATGTAACCTCGGTAACGCAAGAGAAAGTGTGCGAACTGTCAACGGTTCGCAGGGTTACTCCGGTTATCACCTGATGCGTCTTGCCGGAAAGTTTGCGCAACATTGCACAGGCCTCCTTTGCATTGGCAGGCTTGCCCAAAACCTCTCCATCCAGATACACGATGGTATCGGCCGTAATCAACAACTCATCATCGGCAAGAGCGTATGCCATAGCCTTCTGGCTGGATATGTGCTCAGGTATGCCTGTCATAGTAAGTCCTTGAGGATAGTTCTCCTCTATCCCATCCAATGTCCTGACTTCAAAATCCACCTCCAGTGCGCCAAGGAGTTCCCTGCGACGGGGGGAGTTAGATGCAAGTACTATCTTCATATTATATTTTGTTCTCGTATGTTTGTTTCATCTTTTTACCATCCGAAAGCCATGCGGTCGGCCATCCATTTCCCTTGGGCTTTCAGGACTTGTTCTATCACGTCCCTGCCACATCCCATTCCTCCGGGACAATGGCTTATATAAAGCGATATTTCGCATATCTCCGGTGCGGCATCCTTGGGACAGCATGGGCATCCGCATCGCTTCATCACCTCGTAATCCGGTATGTCGTCGCCCATGTACAGGACATTCTCGTCCTTCAGCCCGTATTTCCCCAGAAGTGCCTCATAGGTTTCTATCTTCATGCTGCAGCCCAGGTGGACATCCTGACACCCCAGACCCTCGTACCTGCGCCTTACGGCCTCGTGCCTGCCGCCTGTTATTATGGCTATCGGCAACCCTTGCTTCAAAGCCAATTGAATGGCATAACCGTCCTTGACGTTGGCACTGCGTATGGGCTGCCCGTCTTCGTCGACCGGTATGGTAGAGGCGCTCAGCACGCCATCTACGTCAAAGGCCAGAAGTTTGATTTTACTTAGGTCGTAGTTTATCATTGCTTACATTTCTTCCTTGTATGCGTAACGCGTATCGATTCGCTCAGCAGGCGGTAAATCTCCCTATGCCTCGGATCGTGCAGCATGGCCATGTGCCATTGCATGACATTCTCGTCCCATCGCAATGCAGGTCCCGTCTGCGCCTCGTGCGGTGTCATCGTATGTATCTTGGCAAAGGTTTCCTCTATCAAGGGAAACAGTATCTTGAAGGGTATGCCTTGCTCTGCCATAACGTCATGTGACAATTCAAACAGGTGGTTCACGAAGTTGCAACACAGCACCGCTGCAAGGTGCAGGGTCTTGCGCTGCCCGCTGCTCATAGGCATCTGTGTATCGGATATTGAAGCGGCCAGACGGCTCAAGGTATTCATGTCTTCCTCCGACGATGCTTCAAGAAAAAGCGGAATATGTCTGAAGTCCACGGCCCTCTCCATGGAGAAAGTCTGCATAGGATACATCACTCCACGGTGTTCCGAAGGTATGGCATCGATGGAAACGCTTCCCGATGTATGCAGAATCAGGGCATTGCTGTTGGCAAACTCCGATGCCACACGGGCTATGGCGTCATCCTTTATGGACAATATCACCACCTCTGCATCGGCGGGGACTGCCTGGATGCGTTTCCTGCCTCCGCACATTACAATATCATGCCCTGCGGAAGCCAGTGCCTGAGTAAGATGGGTAGCTACCCTGCCCTTTCCTATTATTGCTATCTTCATCCCGTACTACGTTCTGCCTGGGGATTACAGGCGTATCACCTTTTCCTGCTTCAAGGCTTCTATCCTTTCCATGTTCTGTCCCTTGCGCTCCATGCCCTTATGCCCCAAGGCAATCAGGCAAACAATGCGTTTTTCATCTGGCAAGGAAAGTATTTCGCGCACTATTCCCTCGCTGTCTCGTCCCTCAGCATCCTTTCTTTCGCGTACCTGCACCCAGCATGCTCCCAATCCGAGGTCTTCAGCCTGGTACAGCACGGACATAGCGGCAGTGGAGGCATCCTCAATCCACACATCGCTGATTTCCGGTTCTGCCATTACCACTATGGCACACACCGATTCTGCCACAAACTGGCTGCCCATGGCCTTGCATTGGGACAGGAGGGCAAGCAGTTCCGGATTCTCGACCACACAAAACGAATAACTGTGAAGTCCCTTGCTGGTAGGTGCCATCAGGGCAGCATCCAACAAGGTCTGTATTTGTTCCTCGCCCAACTTCTCCTGAGTGAATTTCCTGTGCGAACGGCGATTTTTGGCCAATTCAGAAAAATGTTCCATTCTTTATATGTATATTTGCGGACAAAGATACGAATAAACGAGAGAAAAACCAAAAATCTTTTGTATTTTCCGAGTGAGAGAATCCCAGACTATACAGTCAGAGAAAAAAATATGCCGTTGCGAACAAGAAACGCGGCTATTTTTACGTTATAAAAGCATGAAACGGATATTACTATACTTCATAATTCTTTTATTTCCCTTTGTCGCCCATGCTGCCGACTCGACCAAAGTGAGCCTGAAAGGACGGGTCATTGACGAAAAGAACGAACCCGTAAGCCTATGCATTATCAAGGTGGAGGGCCAGGCGGCCGGCACTACAGCAGATTTGGACGGCAAATACAGCCTCACCTTCAATACTGCTGACTCTGTGGTGATTTCTTACAGGATGATGGGTTACCGCACCAGGCAGAGAGTACTGAGAAATCCCAAAGGACAGCTGACCCTGAACATAGTAATGTACG
The DNA here is from genome assembly GCA_045594385.1 of Bacteroidaceae bacterium. Classification (GTDB taxonomy): domain Bacteria; phylum Bacteroidota; class Bacteroidia; order Bacteroidales; family Bacteroidaceae; genus Physcousia. The sequence continues at coordinate 39,259 of JAZNYM010000035.1, read as the reverse complement.
ACAATTCCGTGGACATGGGCGAGGTGGAGATAAAGGAACTGCGCAGACAGATGGGACAGACGCAGGAACTTAACACCGAGGAAATCAAGCGCATGCCCAGCACCACAGGAAATGCAGTGGAAGACCTTGTTGCCACACAGGCCGGAGTGTCCCAGCACAACGAACTGTCGTCTCAATACAACGTGCGTGGCGGTTCGTTCGACGAGAACTGTGTGTACATAAATGGCGGAGAGGTGTACCGACCTCTGCTTATCCGTAGCGGAGAACAGGAGGGACTGTCTGTCATCAACCCTTTCATGGTAGACAAGATACGTTTCAGTTCCGGCGGATTTGAAGCAAAATATACTGACAAGATGTCTTCCGTTCTGGACATAGAATACCGCAAACCCACCAAATGGGAAGGCGACCTTTCCGCATCGATGCTTGGAGCCTCGGCCTACATGGGATGGGGCAACAAAAAAGTATCCTTTTCCCATAGTCTGCGCTACAAGACCAACTCCTACATGCTGGGGGCTTTGGAAACAGAAGCGGAATACTCGCCAAACTTCGTTGACTACCAGGCATTCATGTCTTGGACTCCGGCCAAGGACTGGACTGTGGACGTAATAGGCTACATCTCGCACAACAACTACAAGTTTACCCCTGCCACACGCGAAACGAGTTTCGGCACCATGGAGAACATACACAACTTCAAGGTGTATTTCGACGGTTGGGAACAGGACCTGTTCCAGACCTTCTATGGCACGGCACGTGTAAAAAGGAAAATCGACAAAAACCACTCTATCTCACTCAACTACACCGCCTTTAGCACACGGGAGAGGGAAACATACGACATACAGGGACAATACTGGCTTTCCAACACCAGCACCGCCACAGAACTTGCCGTGGGCACATACATGGAGCATGCCAGAAACATGCTCAACAGCAGCCAGCACAGCCTGAAACTGGCGTATGAATACAAGCACAAGGGACACCATCTTGAAGCGGGATTAGGTTTCAGACACGAGAGCGTAAGGGAGCGTTCGCGCGAATGGGAATACCGCGACAGTTCCGGCTATTCCATGCCACACAACCCAGAAGCACTGGAAATAATATACAACCTGCGAAGCGAAAACAGCACATCATCCAACCACCTGGAAATGTATGCCCAGGACACATGGAGACGGGAAACCGCCAAGGGCATCTTCAGCCTTAACTATGGACTGCGTCTGTCCTATTGGTCGTGGAACGGAGAATGGCTCTGCTCACCTCGCGCAAGCCTGACCTTCATACCAAAAAATCACGACAACATGACATTGCGTCTGGCAACGGGTCTCTACTACCAACGGCCCTTCTACAAAGAGTTGCGGGATACCGTAAGCAACGGCGCCACCACCATCGTGAAGCTGAACAAAGACATCCGGTCGCAGCGTTCCTTCCAGATAATTGCCGGTTACGAATATCGCTTCAAACTGGGCAAGCGTCCTTTCCTATTCTCCACAGAACTGTATTACAAGGCACAGGACCGCCTAAACCCCTATACGGTAGACAACACAAAGATAATGTACTACGGACGCAACTGCGCCACAGGCAACGTGATGGGCGTGGACTTCAAACTATACGGAGAGTTCGTGCCGGGCACTGATTCTTGGCTTACCTTTTCTTTAATGCGCGCACGCATGAACCTCAACGGGAAAAGCATACCGCAACCCACCGACCAGACATGGTCACTGAACATGTTCTTCTCCGACTATTTCCCCAACACCACACGGTGGAAGATGAACCTCAAGGCCTGCTTTGCTGGAGGCCTGCCCTTCGGAGCACCACACACGGGACTGGAGGAGCACGTCTATCGCTCCTCTGCGTACAAGCGTGTGGACGTTGGCCTGAACTTCCGCGCCCTCGACAACGAAGACCGCCACCTTCGCAAGAACCCGATACGCAACATCTGGTTAGGACTGGACTGCCTGAACATCTTCGGTTTCGACAACGTGAGCGGATACTACTGGGTGACCGACGTGAAGAACGACCAGTATGCAGTGCCCAACTACCTGACCGGCCGCATGGTGAACTTCCGGGTAAACGTAGAGTTCTAAAGGGGAAACACATTGGCGCCACACGGCATGCCACAACAGTCCTCCCTTTCGTCCTCGGTGACGGTAAACTTCACCGCCCTCGATGATAAGATTCACCGCCACTAATGATTCATTTTACCGCCACCGATGACGAAACGACGTCTTCATTGGGCCAATGCAAATCTTTGGGAAATGCCGACCGCTCCGTTCCGGGAAAACACCGCCTATGCCTACATGCAAGCAATGACACATTAACAAATATATGCCCCTGAAAGCATTTGCACTTCCAGGGGCATATCATTTCCGAATCCGGGACCAGGCAAATGGTCCAAGACCTGAAGCATAAAGAATCCACGTTTTTGCTGTATAATACTAGTGCCCCCTGTTCTTGGAATGCTTTTTGATGAGATTGTAAGCCTGATACAATCCCAACTCTCCTGCCCTGGAAAGATCGGCAAGACCTTCCTCTGTTTTACCTAAAAGAATACATGCCACACCACGATTGTAATATGCTTCCGGCATATCAGCATCTCTGGCTATCGTCTCGGAATATGCGTCTACGGCTGTGCCATAATCCTTTAGTTTCATACAGGTATTGCCCAAATTATAGGAAGCGTATGGGAAATCCGGCAGAGACGCAGCGCAATACTTCAAATCCTGCAGTATCTCAAGGTAACGAAGACGCTGTTCGCTCTCATTCATAGGCTGGGCCTCTATTTGCGAAGTACGCACCTGTGCACGGAGAAAATGATATAGAGGACTGACATTGGGAACTGACACTATGATAGAATCCAAGACAGACATTGAGGACTCGAAATCGCGCACTATATAATGATCGAGAACAAGCTGGCAGTCATGACCAAGAACAATATCACTGACTATACGCTCCTGATGCAATGCAATATGAGTACTGTCCAAAGAGAACTCTTCACTGCAAACCAACAACGGTTGTTCAAGTTTGTTAGTCTTGGAGAATTCTTCCACACTCTTGCTATAAGGCTGGTAGCGACGTGTAGGATGATCCTTGCGATAAAAGCCCAGTACATACATGGGCAGTGGTTTGAGGTCGGTTTGCCTGTTCTGGACCCTTCCGCGGAACTCGCTGGCATACTTGTCGATATCCGTCTGCTCCTCATCAACTACAAGCTTGTTGTAATCTTCTATATTACGCTCTTCCTTTTTTCGTGTTGTCTTTTGAACCTTATATGTTCCTGCACGGACCTCCATCTCTGCCTTAAGCACACGAAACTCATCACGTTCCGCACCATAAACATCTCCTATCTTGCGTAGAATGGAGGCACGCTGGCGATAGCCTGTCCAGAATTGCGGATAAGCATCTATTACCGTACTGATATCACGTATAGCGCCACGATAGTCGCCGGTTCTGTCCAGGAGCACCGCCCTATTATACAAGGCAATCATATTGTCGGGCTCCAGTTGCAGGACATAATTGAAATCATCTATCGCACGATTATCGTCTCCAACCTGAGCACGCAACAATCCACGGTTGTAATGAGCGACATAGTTACCTGCATCAATCTCTATGGCCTGGTCATAGTCTGACATTGCGCCACGGATGTTATTCTGCTGGAAACGGGCCAATGCCCTGTTAACATACAAAACCGGTATACGCGGCTTCTGCATTATAGCCCTGTCGAGAGCCATCTCGGCATCCTTGTACTCTTCCCGCTTGGCAAGCATGGCAGCCTTCATACTCCATGCCCCTCCGTCATAGTTGTCCAACACGAGGGCACTATCCACCCATTCCTCGGCAAGCAGCGTATCCTTCAATGCCAATGAAACCTGAGCTTTCATGGTGCATTGCACCGACTCTCGGGGCCACAACGCCATCATGCTATCCAAAGCCGAATCCGCACGCTCATACTGCTCCAGTTCCATATAGCATAACACCATATTGTGCCAGTTGTTCCTCTCCATCGGATTCTGGTGGAGAGCGGCATGATAGTCCTCAACAGCCAAGTCATACCGTTCCATGTTCACACGGCAAAGACCACGCAGAGTATAATACTGTGCATTATAGGGACGTCTGTCCAATGCCAAAGAGCAATCCGCCTCCGCACCGGCATAGTCTTCAAGATAGAACTTGGCCAAGCCACGATAGAAATACGGCTCGGCAAGATAGGGCTTGGCCGAGATAACAGAATTGAAGCGCTGAATTGCCAGGACATAATCCTCGTAATACAAGGCATTACGCCCCATGAGCATCACCCTATTGGCATTGATTTGGGCAAAACAATGCAAATGGAGGATTACCAGAAACAGCAAAAACGACACCAGACGCTTCATCTACCTCAATCTCAGTTTAATTTCACTTTCTCAAAGGTTTTACCTTGTAGTCGGCACGAAATATACCTTTCAACAACTGCTTCAACTTGGGAGCCATCAACTGCCTGCGCAGCCCTTTCAGATGGTCGGTATATACAATGCCGTCGAGATGGTCAAACTCATGTTGCATGACTCGTGCCAGGAAACCATCAACCCATTCGTCGTGCTCCTGGAAATTTTCGTCCTGATAAGTGACACGTATTCTCGTAGGACGTGTTACCTTTTCCGACAGACCCGGCAAGGACAAACAGCCTTCCTCCTGCGTCTCCATCTCAGTATCGTCTATCTCCTCGATATACGGATTGATGAAGGTGCGCTTATAACCGGCATACTGAGGTTCATCATCACTTATGCAATCCAAATCTATTATAGCCAAGCGGATTGAGAGGCCCACCTGTGGTGCGGCAAGCCCCACTCCATGACTTCTCTCCAAAGTGTCCCACATGTCCTGAATGGTCTCCTTCAGGTTGGGATAATCAGGGGTCACCTCATCGGCCTCCTTACGCAGGACCGGTTGTCCGTATGTATATATTGGTAGTATCATAATTGTTTCATATCTTTAACTATCTGCGCCTTTCCATCCATCCTTGCAAAATGATGGTTGCGCTAATCTCATCCACTAAAGCCTTGTTTTGTCGGGCCTTGCGCCCAATACCACTGTCAAGCATCACCTGATGCGCCATAACACTGGTGTAACGTTCGTCCCACCATTCTACGGGAATATCAGGGAACATCACTCCCAACTTCTTTACAAAAGCCTGGACACGAGGAAGATTCTCGCTGTCCAGGCCATTTGTCTGTTTTGGCAAACCGACGACAAACCTCTCTACCTGCTCTCTGGACACGTAGTCCTGGAGGAACTTCATCAAGGAGGACGTTTCTACCGTTGTCAGTCCGTTTGCAATAATCTGACAAGGATCAGTCACGGCCAATCCAGTGCGCCGTTTGCCATAATCTATACTCAGAACACGAGCCATTGGTTACTTCTGATAAAGCAACCAGGCATCAGCGTATGTAGCACGGACTCTGTCACGGCTCTGTGCGGCAGAAACCTTATCATTATGAGTGCTGAGTATCACACGATACATGTTAGATGGGCTCTTCACAACCTGAGCCTGATAACCCTGGCCTGTAAGTTTGTTCTGCAAAGCTACGGCATTTGCCTGAATACCAAAACTGCCTACTACTACGCTATAAGCCTTCAAACCAGAACCATTCACCAATGTAACATCTTCAGTACGCACAGTAACGTTACTGTAGTCTGTAACGGGAGTAACGGTCTGCACGGGAGTAACTGCCACTGTTTTAGGCTCTTCCTGACCAGAAGTAGTTACAGGAGTAATTGTAGTCGAGGTTGACTGTTGTGCCTGAGCCTTTTCGTAGGCCTTCTTGTAAGCACTCTCACCGCTCTTGCATGAACTCATACCAAAAATAGCAAGCAGGGCAAAACCCATCAAAGCAATTTTCTTCATTTTAGGACGAATAATATTAAGTATTACGTATATTTATGTTCTTCTAATCGTTGCAAAGATACAATATTTTCACGAAAAAGTGCTTTTAACCATTACTAATAATACTTAGAACAAATAAATTTTAGTTAAAACAGAGTAAAAAGGTGCAATGAACTATAACAAGTTAAAATTTTTTTCTATATTTGCGTAGAAAATAATTCCTACCACACCAATGTAGGATGAAATGAGAAGCACATATTTAATACAAACACCTAAACAAAAAACAACATTATGAAAGCCGTTAATTACTTGCTTGCCTTTATTGGTGGTGCTGCCGTGGGTGCAGCTTGTGGTATCCTGTTTGCTCCTGAGAAGGGTTCTGACACAAGAGCCATGATTGTAGAGAACCTAAAGAAACGTGGCATCAAGCTGAGCAGAAAAGAGATGGAAGATCTGGCCAGCGACATCGCTGAAGACCTGGGTCTGGGCGCTGCTGAATAACCCAACGTTTCCAACAAATAATTCCATTTAAGCTTTGGAAGAATTCAAAGAACTTTTCCTCCTTATCAAGGAGTATATCCAAAAGCAAAGGGAAAACATTGCCCTGGGGGCAGCAGAGAGCATGACACGATTGTTCTTTGCTGCTACCACGGCATTGATTCTGCTTATTCTGGGAGGTATCGCACTGCTGCTTGCCAGTTTTGCCCTTGCTTTCTGGATCAACGAAGTGACCGATTCCGCCATTATCGGTTTCGGAGCACTCGCAGGCAGCATACTGCTTATTGCCATCATTTTCTGGTTCATGCGCAAGCAATGGGTACTGCAACCCATAGCACGGCTTATGGTCCTTATTTTCCTTGATGCCGACCAGACCGTAGATAACACTCCCTCAACTCCCCAACAATGACCACTGCACAGGAAATCCTGAGCCAGCAGGATGTTTTTCTGGCCATACAGCAGAAGAGAGCGTCCAAAAGGGCAGAACTCAACAAGCTCCAACTGGATTTGAACAAAGCCTTTAGTATTGCCGTATCTCCGTTGCCACGCGCTACAAACAGGATGGACTTTGCCATGCAGATAGCACGCAATGCCTTCAATCTCTGGCAAGGTATCAGTCTGGGACTTAAGATTGTGCGTGGTTTCCGTTCTGCCTTCAGGAAATAGTTTTTTCATTACAAAGACACAATGAGCGACGGAAACTTCAATCGTGCCCTCCTGCCACACACTCCCTATCACAGCGGTCTGGCAACAGGAAGGATGCAGATGAGAAACCGGGCAGAAGAGGCGTTGAAGGATATTTTGTCAACACACTTCCCCGACATAAGTCCCGAACTGGAAGACCAAATCATAAAGGAATTCAAAGAAAGGACACGCCTCTAATGGCGTGTCCTTTACTTATTTATATAAGTTTTTATCTCAGCAAGATGCCCTACGAGAGAAATCCTTATTTCTCTGTCACCGTAACCTTTGCCGCGGTGTTCTTGCACTTGTTGCGCAATGTTTCCTGGTCGGCATCGAGGGTATCCCAACATACGACAACACCCATACGGCGTCCTACGTGTGCCTCGGGCTTGCCAAAAATACGGAGATAGGTACGCTGTTCTGCACAGGCATCTTCCATGCCGATATAGTCGGGAGACTTGGTTTCTATACCCGAGAGGATAACGGCACTTGCACCCTGACGTTCCTGGGTAATTTCTGGAATAGGCAAGCCAAGTACGGCACGGCAATGGAGTTCGAACTCGCTCAGGTTCTGAGTGCCGGCCAATGTAACCATACCTGTATCGTGCGGACGGGGGGAGAGTTCGCTAAAGATGACACCATCCTTTTCGCTAACAAAGAATTCCACACCCCAGATACCAGCACCGGTGAGGGCTTCCGTCACCTTGGCGGCCATTTTCTGAGCCTGGGCAAGGTGTTCCGCCTTCATCTGACGGGGCTGGAAACTCTCCTGATAGTCACCGCCCTTCTGCACATGGCCTATGGGTGCACAGAACAGTGTGGGACCGTTCTTCTGCGTAACGGTAAGCAGGGTTATCTCGTAATCGAAGGGGATGAACTGCTCCACGATGACCTCCATGATGTCGCCACGTGAACCTTCGCACGCACACTCCCAGGCCTCAGCAAGTTCCTCGGCACTGTCCACCTTGCTCTGGCCGTGGCCGCTGGAGGACATAAGGGGCTTTATGATACAGGGGAAACCTATCACGTTAGCAGCCTCGGCAAGTTCCTCGAAAGTGGTGGCATAACGGTAGTTGGCAGTCTTCAGTCCCAACTCTGTATGTGCCAGTTCGCGGATGGCTTTGCGGTTCATTGTGAAGTTCACGGCACGTGCGCTGGGCACAACCTGTATGCCCATCTTCTCGCACTCGTAGAGTTTCTCTGTGCGGATGGCCTCTATCTCGGGCACGATAATGTCGGGACGTACCTCCTCAACCACCTTCATCAGTGCATCACCGTCCAGCATGCTGAACACGCGGCGCTCGTCTGCCACCTGCATGGCGGGGGCATTGTCATACTTGTCGCAAGCGACTACATACTGGCCCTTTCTCTGGCAGGCAATGACGAACTCCTTACCAAGTTCGCCAGAGCCCAAAAGCAAAATCTTCTTCATATATCAACTTAATCCTTCTATTTCACCGTTTACTATGTCTATCTTCTCTGCCTGCGGCACCTTGGGCAGACCTGGCATGCGAAGTATCTCTCCTGCTATGAGCACTATGAACTCGCTACCCTGGTTTATGACCACGTCGCGGATGGCGATGTTGAATCCCTCGGGCACTCCGTAGGCTTTCTGGTCGGCAGAGAACGAGAACTGTGTCTTTGCAATACAGATGGGGTAATGTGTCAGGCCCAGTTCCTCTATCTTCTGCAGCATCTTCCTTGCTCCGGGGGTGAAGGTCACTCCCTTGCCTCCGTACACTTTCTGTACCACGGCCTGTGCCTTTGCCTCGATACTGTCCTCATCGGCATAAGCATATCGGAGAGGTTCGCTCGGGTTCTGCTCTATGGTATCCACCACAAGGCGTGCCAGTTCCTCGGCACCTGCACCGCCTTCGTTGAAGGCATTGTTTACGGCAAAGCCTATGCCCAACTCGGCACAATGCTCACGGCAGAAGGCTATCTCCTCGTCGGTATCCGTAGCAAAGCGGTTGAAGCATACCACCACCGTCTGACCGAAACCTTGCAGGTTGCGGATATGGCGGTCCAGATTCTTCACGCCTTCCTTCAGACCCTCCATGTTGGGTTCCTTGATGGCCTCCACAGGCACGCCGCCGTGCATCTTCAGACCCTGTGTGGTTGCCACGAGAACTGTCAGTGATGGTTGCAGGCCTGACTTGCGGCACTTGATGTCGTAGAACTTCTCGGCACCGAGGTCGGCACCGAAACCAGCCTCTGTGATGACATACGGAGCAAGGCTCATTGCCATGCGTGTTGCCAGGGCAGAGTTGCATCCATGGGCTATGTTGGCAAAGGGACCTCCGTGCACTATGGCAGGCGTTCCTTCTGTTGTCTGTACCAGATTAGGCTTGATGGCATCGCGCAAGAGCACGCAGATGGCACCTGCCACGCCAAGGTCCTTCACGGTGAATGGTTTTCCGTCTATGGTAGTACCCAGCAGGATGTTCTCTATGCGGCGGCGCAGGTCATCCTCGTCCTTGGCAAGACAGAGGATGGCCATAATCTCGGAAGCCGGTGTGATGTCGAAACCGCTCTCGCCTGTAACGCCGTTTGTCTTCGCGCCAAGGCCGGTAACGATATATCGCAGGTTGCGGTCGTTCACGTCCAGGACGCGCTTCCACAACACCTCGCGCATGGCAAAGCCCTCGGCCTGATGCTGGTATATATAGTTGTCCAACAGGGCGGTTATCATGTTGTGTGCCGATGTGATGGCATGGAAGTCGCCCGTAAAGTGCAGGTTTATCTTATCCATGGGCAAGACCTGTGCATAGCCTCCACCGGCAGCACCGCCCTTCATGCCGAAGCAGGGACCGAGAGAAGGTTCGCGCAGAGCCACAACTGTCTTCTTGCCTATGCGGTTCATGCCAAGCGACAGACCTACGCTTACCGTTGTCTTGCCGATACCGGCCTTGGTGGGGGTGATGGCGGTGACAAGAATAAGTCGGCTTTTGCTTATTTTCTCTTCATCGATGAGACTGAGGGGCAGTTTGGCAATGTATCGGCCATACGGCTCCATTACCTCCTCGCTGATACCCAGTCCCTGTGCGATGTCCCTTATGGGCTTCAACGGGGTCTCGCGTGCAATTTCAATATCACTTTTCATATATTCCTAATATCGTTTGTTCTGTATTCCTATCGTCTTTTCTGTACTTTGTCCGTATCTGCCGGAGTGAAGAATATCGTATCCTTCAGTGCATCGGGCATGTACTGTTGGCTGATGTAGTGTCCGGGATAGTCATGAGGATACTTGTAGCCGTCGCTGTATCCCAGTTCGGCCATCAGTTGTGTGGGTGCGTTCCTCAGATGCAGAGGCACGGGCAGGTTGCCAGTCTGGCGCACGTTCTGCAGGGCCGTGTTTATGGCATTGTAGGCGCTGTTGCTCTTTGGCGAGGTAGCCAGGTATACAGTGGCCTCTGCCAAGGGGATACGTCCCTCGGGCCATCCTATCTTCTGCACCGCATCGAAGGCGGCATTGGCAAGAAGCAGGGCATTGGGGTTGGCAAGTCCCACGTCCTCGGAGGCAGAGATTACCAGCCGGCGTGCTATGAAGGCAGGGTCTTCCCCACCCTCTATCATTCTGGCCAGCCAATAGATGGCGGCATCGGGGTCGCTGCCTCGGATGCTCTTAATGAAAGCGGAGATGATATCGTAGTGCATCTCTCCGTCCTTGTCGTAGGCAAGAGGGTTCTGCTGGAGACGCTCCGCCACCAAAGTGTCGGTTATCTCCAGTGTTTCATCCTCCTGCACGCTTTCGGAGAGAAGTTCCAGTATGTTCAGCAACTTGCGGGCATCGCCTCCGCTATATCTGAGCAGGGCATCGGTTTCCTTCAGGACAATGTTCTGCTTCTTCAGTACCGTGTCCTTTTCAATAACCCTATGGCATAGGGTCAGCAAGTCGTCTTTCGTCAGCGAATTGAGCGTGTACACCTGGCAACGGCTCAGCAAAGGACGTATCACCTCGAAGGAGGGATTCTCCGTGGTGGCTCCTATCAGTGTGAACACACCCTGTTCCACCGCCCCAAGCAGGGAGTCCTGCTGGCTCTTGCTGAACCTGTGGATTTCGTCAATGAAGAGTATGGGGCGAGAGGTATTGAAGAAGTTGGAACCCCGTGCCTTGTCTATGACTTCGCGCACATCCTTCACTCCGCTCGTTACGGCAGAAAGGGTAAAGAAAGGCACATCCAACGTGCCTGCAATGATGGTGGCAAGGGTGGTCTTACCCACTCCTGGAGGTCCCCACAGGATGAAACTGGATACCCGTCCACTCGTTATCATACGACGCAAAACCCCATTCGGGCCAACAAGATGCTGTTGTCCGATATAGTCCTCCAAAGTGCGGGGACGCATTCTTTCTGCCAGGGGTTGCATAGTGTGGACAAAGGTAACAAAATAATGGCACATACCAAGAGTACAGAGAGGAGAAAATACGTCTCTTGCTTCATTTTGAACATTTGTGCTTTCTTCCTGTGCCGTTTATCGTAAGAATTTGCTATATTTGTTCTTAGAAAACGCTTCGCTCCTTTGGAGGGAAGCAACCTATACCATTGAACAACGCATGATGAACCTGTCCATACTGATACCGTCTTACAACTGGGATTGCACTGAACTTGTCAATGACCTTCTTGCACAACTCCCAGAAGATGCCGAAATCATTGTCGGTAACGACAAAAGTACCTCAGAGGTGGCTATAAAGGCCTTCCAGAGGATAGCCTCCATGAAGCAGTGCCGTGTCTACGAACCTGCGGAGAACATCGGGCGCTCCAGGATACGCAACAGCCTCTTTGAACTTTCTTCCGGCAAGTGGATTCTCTTCATCGATTGCGACACCAAGGTGGAGAGTTCCGATTACATCAAGAACTACCTCGATGCCACAACAGAGCACCCGGCCGATGTCTACTACGGAGGCATGAAGAACACCCGGGAATGTCCCGAGGGGTGCGAGTTGCGGTGGACCTACGAAACAGTGGCAGCCCGACGCCTTACCGTGGAATACCGGCAGGCACACCCCTTCGACTCGCTCACCACACAGAACTTCATGATCAGACGGGATGCTTTCGTGCAGACGGGTTTTAACGAAAGCATAAGGCAGTACGGCTACGAGGATACGCTCCTCTTCGCCAACCTCGAACGTCTGGGCAAGTCCGTCTTCCACCTGGAGAACCGCCTCGTCCATCTGGACATAGACGCCAACCGCCAGTTCCTATCCAAGACGCGCGAGGCACTCCGCACCCTGCACTCCCTGCCCGAGGACATACGTCCCAAAACACGCATGACGGAAATGCACCGCCGTCTCCGCAAATACCGTCTGCACCGTGCCTTTGCCCTCCTGCACATCTTCCTTCTGCCTGTAACACGAAGGATACTGTGCTCCAGATTCGTTTCGCTGAAACTGTATCAATTCTACAAACTGGGCTACTATTGCGGACTTTAAGCGGAGGGGGGGATGTCTGGTTTTAACCTTCCGCCTTAATTTAATCCGACTTCGTCGTCTTTTCCATAGTCTTATTTTATACTTCGCTCGCCTATTCGTAACCTTGAAACTATGTTTCCAAGTTACTTTCGCTCGGAATTTCAAAATTAAAGCAGGCTTTATTTTGGTACTTCGCTCACTTATTCGTAACTCTGAAACTACGTTTCTAAGTTACTCACGCTCGGATTTACTCAAATAAATTTGGTAAATCGCTCACTTAATCGTAACTTTGACGCCCGAAATATATAATACGTACAACATAATGGCTACTATCGAAACACAGGAGGCTCCCGTAAAGAGCCTTAATTTCATCGAGAAACAAATAGTGGAGGACCTGGCAGAGGGCAAGAACGGCGGACGATTGCAGACGCGTTTCCCACCCGAACCCAACGGTTACCTGCACATCGGCCATGCCAAGGCCATTGCCATGGACTTCGGCGTGGCAGAGAAGTTCGGCGGTGTCTGCAACCTGCGTATGGACGACACCAACCCCCAGAAGGAGGATATGGAATATGTGCGTGCCATAGAGCGCGACATACAGTGGCTCGGATACCAGTGGGGCAAGGTGTGCTATGCCAGCGACTATTTCCAGGACCTGTGGGACTTTGCAGAATGGTGCATCCAGACGGGCAAGGCTTACATTGACGAGCAGACCTCCGAGGAGATTGCCGCACAGAAGGGCACTCCCACCGAACCGGGTCAGAACAGCCCCTACCGCGACCGTCCTGCCGAAGAAAGTCTCGCTCTTTTCCGCGAGATGAACTCCGGAAACGTGGAGCCTGGCAAGATGATTCTGCGTGCCAAGATAGACATGGCAAGTCCCAACATGCACTTCCGCGACCCCATCATGTACCGTGTGCTGAACATGCCTCACTGGCGCACCGGCAACAAGTGGAACGCATATCCCATGTACGACTTCACACACGGACAGAGCGACTATCTGGAGGGCGTGACACACTCCATCTGCACACTGGAGTTCGTGCCTCACCGCGACCTCTACGACCTGTTCGTCACCTGGATTAAGGAATGGAAGGGCGACGAGGGCGACATAGAGGACAACCGTCCCCGCCAGTTTGAGTTCAACAAACTGAACCTCAACTACACCCTCATGTCCAAGCGCAACCTGCTCATCCTTACCAAGGAGGGTGTGGTAAACGGTTGGGACGACCCCCGCATGCCCACCATCTGTGGCATACGCCGTCGTGGCTACAGTCCCCAGGCCATCCTGAAGTTCATTGACAAGATAGGCTACACCACCTTCGATGCGCTGAACGACATCAAACTGATGGAGGCCGCCTGCCGCGAGGACCTCAACAGCCGTGCTTTGCGCGTTAGCGCCGTGGTAGACCCCGTGCGCCTCATCATCGACAACTATCCCGAAGGACAGGTGGAGGAGATGCAGGCCATCAACAACCCCGAGGACGAGAACTCAGGCACACACATCATCCGCTTCTCGCGTGAACTCTACATCGAGCGCGAGGACTTCATGGAGGATGGTGGCAAGAAATTCATGCGCCTTGGTCCCGGCAAGGAGGTGCGCCTGAAGAACGCCTACATCATCAAGTGCGACGAAGATCCCACCAAGTGCATAGAGAAGGATGCCGAGGGCAACATCACATGCATACATGCCACCTACGACCCCGAGAGCCGTAGCGGCATGCCCGGAGCCGACCGCAAGATCAAGGGCAAGACCCTGCACTGGGTGAGCCAGGCACACAGCATCCCCTGCGAAGTGCGCGACTACAGTTGCCTGTGGACATGCGAGAACCCCCGCGATGCCATAAAGCAGTACGAAAAGGAGAACGGTGTGCGCGGCATAGACGCCATGCGTCCCTTCCTCAACCCCGATTCTCTGCGCATCAACAAGAACGCCTTCATCGAGGAGTGGGCCGCCACCCTGCCCCACCTCTCATACCTGCAGTTCCAGCGCATCGGTTACTACAACGTGGACACCGACTCCACTCTGGAGCATCCCGTCTTCAACAAGACCGTAGGACTGAGGGACACTAAGTAAGAAGAGGCAACCCCGTGTTCTATGAGTTCTAGAAATACTAGGATAACTAGGATAACTAGAACTCCTAACGCTCCTATAAGAAAACCAATCCCCATGCAACAGGAAGAGGACGACTATTTCCAGTCGGATGAGTTTCTGGACATACTCGGCCGCTACGAACAGGCCATGTCCACGGGGCGTACGCCCTACATGGACAGCGACGAACTCGTGGACGTAGCCGACTACTACATGTCCCAGGGCAAGCACCAGGAAGCCAAGAAGGCCACGGAGCTTGCCCTGGACCTGCATCCCGATGCCGAAGACCCCATAACGATGATGGCCGACATCATGTTCGAGACGCATCAGTGGCAGGACTCCATCCTGTGGCTCAACCGCGTACTGGACAACGACCCCTTCGACGTGCAGGCATGGCTGAACCTTGCCGATGCACAACTCCAATGCGAACAGTTTGCCGAGGCTCTGGACAGTGCCGAATACACCCTGGCCATCAAGCCGGACAACGCCCAGGCGCTTCTGCAAAAGGCTTACGCCATGTCCAGGCAGGACCGCTTTCAGGAAGCCAGCGAA
Organism: Bacteroidaceae bacterium; assembly: GCA_045594385.1. Classification (GTDB taxonomy): domain Bacteria; phylum Bacteroidota; class Bacteroidia; order Bacteroidales; family Bacteroidaceae; genus Physcousia. Next base: position 24,175 of record JAZNYM010000035.1, on the reverse strand, counting down.
GTCTTCGACCAGTATCTCAAGCGTTGTCCCGACGACGAACTGGCGCTCTACCACGCAGCCTTCAACCTCTGCTTTCTGGAACGCTTCCACGAGGCTAACGACATGCTCATCCGTGCCGAGGAAATCAGCGACGGCCTGAGTCCCGAGCACCTGAACATCTGTCTGCAACGTTCCTATACGGAAGCACGCATCGGGCACATGGAGGAGGCACTGGATGCGCTGGAACGCTCCAAGGACTTCCAGGACCCAGACACCAATGTGGACTACAACCTACTCTCCGGTCACATCTACCTGCTTTTCCAAAACCGCGACAAGGCACTGGAGTGTTTCTCCGAGGCGCTCTCCACATCACAGGACCACATCCACACCATGCGCACCATAGCACAGGTGTTCATGGATTGCCAAGACTACCTCACCGCCACAAAAATCCTGCTGGAGATAGAAGAACTCATACAAAGACCTGAATATGAAGAAGCCAGAGCCGACATCATCAAGGTCATCTGTCCTGCCCAGGCCTACTGTTACTACCAGACAGGACTGCGTGCCGAATTTCTCCACTACCTCCAGATGGCAGTCATCCTAAACCCCAAGGATACCCAGGTTTTCTTCCGCGACATTTTTCCCAAAGAGGCAAGAGTAGAAGACTACCTCTACTATGCCGAAAGACTGGAGTAAAGTTTTACCTGCTCTACCTTATTTATATATAGAGAGGCTAGGGGTTATGTAAATTACGAAAAAATATAAAATAGTAAAACAATACAACATCCTATTTGCTCTTGAAAGGAAGTTCCTGTTTGCTCTCAGTAGAGGCATAATAACCTTCGAGGAGGAAAAGGAGCAGGTGAGCACCAACAGAAACATTGGCAGTTCTTCTTGACGAAGGACTGCCAATGCAATATTATACCATGAGATTTATGCAAGGACATTTAACCCAGATCGGTCATTAGGCTGTTACGCGCTAATGAAGTCTTCTTTTTGTCATCTGTTCAAAAATAAAGGCTATTATCATCATAACGCTAATGAGCGATTTGGGGTTAAGCCTCTGTAATGCAATGCAGAACTAATCATCCAACTTGCGGTAGCGGATGCGCTTGGGTTCCTCTATGCCGAGGCGCTTGCAACGGTTCTGCTCGTACTCGGAATACGATCCCTCAAAGAAGAACACTTCACCATTGCCTTCATAGGCAAGGATGTGGGTGCATATACGGTCCAGAAACCAGCGGTCGTGGCTTATTACCACGGCGCAGCCGGCAAAGGCTTCGAGACCTTCCTCAAGGGCACGCAGGGTGTTCACGTCGATGTCGTTGGTGGGCTCGTCGAGCAGGAGCACGTTGCCTTCCTCCTTCAGTGCCATGGCCAGGTGCAGGCGGGTGCGCTCACCGCCGGAGAGGACTCCGCACTTCTTCTCCTGGTCGGCACCGGTGAAGTTGAAGCGTGACAGATAGGCACGGGTGTTGATGTCGCGGCCTCCCATGCGGATGAGTTCGTTGCCCTGGCTGACAACCTGAAATACGCTGGCATCGGCGGTGATGTCCTTGTGGCTCTGGTCAACGTAGGCCAGTTTCACTGTCTCACCCACCTCGAAGGTACCTGCATCGGGAGTTTCCAAACCCATAATCATGCGGAACAGGGTTGTCTTGCCTGCACCGTTGGGACCGATGACACCTACTATGCCGTTGGGCGGGAGCATGAAGTCGAGGTCCTTGATGAGGGTCTTGTCGCCATAGGCCTTGCAAAGGCCGTGTGCTTCGATGACCTTGTTGCCCAGACGGGGGCCGTTGGGGATGAAGATTTCCAGTTTCTCCTCGCGCTCGCGCTGCTCCTGGTTGAGCATGCTCTCGTAGGACTTCAGACGGGCCTTGCCCTTGGCCTGACGGGCCTTTGGGGCCATGCGTACCCACTCCAACTCGCGCTCCAGGGTCTTGCGGCGTTTGCTGGCCACCTTCTCCTCCTGTGCCATGCGCTTGGTCTTCTGGTCGAGCCATGAACTGTAGTTGCCCTGCCAGGGTATGCCCTCGCCACGGTCAAGTTCCAGAATCCATCCTGCCACATCGTCCAGGAAATAACGGTCGTGGGTAACGCAGATTACCGTGCCCTCGTACTGCTGCAGGTGCTGTTCCAGCCAGTCGATGCTCTCGGCATCGAGGTGGTTGGTGGGCTCGTCGAGCAGGAGCACATCGGGCTTCTGCAGGAGCAGGCGGCAGAGTGCCACACGGCGGCGTTCACCACCTGAGAGCACGGCACATTTCTGGTCGGCGGGAGGACAGCGCAGGGCATCCATGGCACGTTCCAGACGGCTGTCCAGATTCCATGCATCGGTGGCATCGAGGATGTCCTGAAGTTCGCCCTGTCGTGCAAAGAGGGCGTTCATCTTGTCCTCGTCCTCGTAGTATTCAGGCAGGCCGAACTTGTCGTTGATGGCGTTGTACTCGTCCAGAGCGTCAACGACGTTCTTCACGCCTTCCTTGACAACCTCCAGGACGGTCTTCTCATCGTCCAGATAAGGTTCCTGTTCCAGATAGCCCACGCTGTAGCCGGGACTCCACACCACCTCGCCCTGCGAGGGTTGTTCAAGTCCTGCTATGATTTTCATCAGGGTAGTCTTACCTGAGCCGTTCAGACCTATGATGCCTATCTTGGCGCCATAGAAGAAACTCAGGTAGATGTTCTTCAATACTTGTTTCTGGTTCTGTGTGATGGTCTTGCTCACACCAACCATGGAGAAAATGATTTTCTTGTCGTCTACTGTTGCCATGTATAATAGTCGTTGTTTGTATTTTTTTGCTTGGTTGTATCTTTGTCCGCCCTGCGGTGCGGACTTATCGGCGTATGGGTTCTATGATGGTCTTCTGCCCCTTGATTTTCTGTCCGTCTATGCGCGACATGAGGGAACGTATGCAGGAGCGCTCCACAGCAGCAAAGGACCAGTGCGGGAATACGGTGACCATGCCCAACTGGTCGCGCTGGAGACCTCCTGTCTTGCTGAGGAAGCCCACGATGTCCACCTTGTTTATCTTGTCCTTCTTGCCCCGGCCGATATAGAGGGTCTCCCAACGGGAAGAGGGCACGTGACAGGAGTCGGGTACCTCCATGGGTGTAATGTCCGTAAGGCAATCCAGTTTGTCCAGATTCTCCTCGGGACCCAGGATGAGGTACGACGCCCCTGCCCTATCCCATCGGGCGGTACGTCCGTTGCGGTGGATGTAGGCCTCGCTGTTCATGGGCAGGTGATAGTGTATGATGTTTTCCACGCCGGCAATGTCCAGACCTCGGGAGGCAAGGTCAGTGCTTACAAGCACATTGGCGCATCCGCTCTGGAAACGGAACAGGGCCCTTTCCCTGTCCTTCTGCTCCATGGCGCCATGGAAAGCAGAGACACAGAACCCTGCCTTATGGAGGAACTGATAAACACGGTCCACGGCTTCGCGATAATTGAGGAAGACGATGCTTGGAGTGCTGCCCAGAGAGCATAGCAAGTGGCCAAGGGTCTCCAGTTTGTCCTTCTCGGGAGAACGGAGCATATACTGGCTGATGCGGTCGGCATAGTCGGTATCGGTGTCGGCAAGGTAGTTCATGCGGTGCACCCTGCCGGCACCTACGAAGGACGGTATCTCGGGACTGTCCGTGGCGGAAAGCAGGATACGCTTCCTGACCGAAGGAAGGAGTGCCAGGATGTCGGCCATCTGCTGGCGGAAACCGAGTTCAAGGGACTTGTCGAACTCGTCTATGACCAGAGTGTCAATGTGTGTGTAGTCGAAATTCTCCTTCTGCATGTGGTCGAGCACACGTCCGGGAGTACCTATTATCATCTGTGGCGAGAGGTTGCGCATGGCACGGTGCTCGTCCATGGCAGGACGGCCTCCGTAGCAGGCATAGGCCCTGGTGTCGCGGCACAGTTTGGATGCCACGCCCTGCGTCTGGATGGCAAGTTCGCGGCTCGGCACAAGTACCAGCAGCGTAGGATGTGGCTGGGGCTGCATGGTCTCAAGGACGGGAAGCATATAGCCCAATGTCTTGCCGCTGCCCGTGGGGGAAAGCAAGACAAGGGAGTCGTGGCGGCGAACCTCGGCCAACATCTCCTCCTGCATGGGATTCATGGCCTCAATACCTAAGGCATGAAGGTCGTATGTCATAATTGCTATAAAGTCTGGAACTGTTTTCTTTGTTGTTGAAATAAAATACACTAATGTCCCCGGCGCACTATCTCAGGAAAAGGTCCACCAGGAAGTATGTCCCCAAAGATGCCACCCAACCGATGAACGCAAACAGAGTGACACGGCGCAGATACCACCAGACGGTAACACCCTCGGCCCTCATCAGGGCAAAGCCAGCCACACTTCCTATGGGCAGAAGGCAACCGCCCACATTGCCGCTGAGTGCAATCAGATGCCAGTACTGTCCGTTCTGGACGAAACTTTCCATGTATCCGCCCTGAACCGCCTCCTGAGGCAGGACGGAATATATGTTTATACCAGCCATGACGAGCGCAATATTGTCCAGCACACTGCTCATGAATCCCATGAAAACACTGGCAACGTAGATGTTGTGGATATTGCTGTCCAACCAACCTGCGGCAGCACGCATGGCGCCAATCTCTACCAGCACGTCAACGCAAAGGCACACTCCCACACAATACATGATGACCTGCAGCACCTCGTACTGCAACTTGCGGCCAAGGGAAATGTTCTGAGGTTGCTCCGTGCGTATGCGGTTGGCATTGATAATCTCATTCAGAACCCACACAACGCCAAGGCAACACAATGCACCGAGGAACGGAGGCAGAAGCGTAATCCTATGGAAAGAGGGCACGAACCACAAACCTCCTATGCCGAAGAAGAAAAGAAGCAACTTCTGCCACCAGACAAGGATACTGTCATCCCCACGGAATGAGTATGCAGGACGGTCAAGGTCAAGATACTCGGGCAACTTCTTCTGGATAAGGAAAGTGGGGATAACTGTGGCAACGACAGAAGGCAGTACAAGCGCGGCACTGAAGTTGGTGGCAGTAACGGCACCCTTGCCCCATACCATCAGGCTGGTGACATCGCCAATCACCGTCCAGCAGCCACCGCAACTGGCGGCTATCACTATGGCAGAACCAATGTACATCCTCTGTTTGCCGTTGCGGATTATCTTGCGCAGAATCATCAGCATCAGCACCGTAACGGTAAGATTGTCTATGCATGCACTGAGCAGGAATGTAATCAGAACCGTCAGCCAAAGCATCTGGGCTGTACTCCTGCGCCTGAGCCAACGCTCTATGAAGGAGAAACATTCGTTGTTGGTAAGCACCTCTACTATAGACATTGTTGCCAGAAGGTACAAAACCAGTTCGCCCACCTGTCCCACGTATCGCAGGAATATATGCTCGGAAATAAACTCCTTGCCTGTCTGTATAGTCTGTTGCGCTCCGCCAAGGAAATCCAAATACTCCTCCGCATGCATGCCATTGATGAAGGAGGTTCCTGTACACATGAACAGAACCCAACCGACCGTACCGCAGAAAAGGGCTATAAGAGCCTTATTAACATGGGTAACATGCTCTGTGGCAATGAACACATAACCCAAAAGTATTACAACAACTATAGCAATCGTCATCTGTATGTAATTATTTAATTCGGAGATGCATATATTCCGCGACAAATTTACTTAAAAAAATCAAAAAATACAAACCATACACAAAGTTATTCAAACAAAAAGTCCTAACTTTGTCTTCAGTATGAAACATAGAAAACCTTTGGCCGTCCTGGCCGGCATGCTTCTGGCATTAAACACAACAGACCTTCAGGCACAGAGTGTAAGCCTCTATTCCGATGGCAAGGCATACCCCATAGAACCCCAGCAAACACAAACTGAGGTGAAACCGGGTTGGAAGATAGTAGACATCCAGTTGAAGAGCACCCTGCAACGCTACCTGTGGGGCGCACGCGCCAAAGATCTGACCGACGACGCACGTCCTCAATTCATTGTTGACACGGACACCTTGCTACTTAGCGACATGGTCCTCATCAAACTGAAATCAAAGAAGGAATACAGGAAGATTCCAAAGGCAGAGATTCATGACAACAAGTGCATCCTGGTTGACCTGAACACTTTCCGCATCGAGGCCTACGGAGAGGAAGCCTTCCTGCTCCAACCCCTGACTGCGCTGGAATCCGGCGAATACATTTTTACATGGACCACAAAAGAAACGGTTGGCGAACTGAATGACTGGGTTGTGTGGCCATTCAGCGTAAAGTAATCAATTTACAAATTTACGATAAAAACAACATTTTGTTATAGCAGTGTCTTTTCCCAATGCCACAATTATTCACAAGTCATGGCATTAGGCATGCTCTCTACTTTATACCCCTTTTGTTTAATGCTCGCACATAACGGCGGGCATTGGCAAGGTGCTCAGAATAGGTGCGGGCAAAGTTATGGGAACCGGAAAAGTCTTCCTTGGCGCACATATACAGATAACCATGCTGTTCGTGATGCAGCACGGCATCTATGGCCTTTACCGACGGGATACGGATGGGACCAGGGGGCAGGCCCTTGTTCTTGTAGGTGTTATATGGGCTTTCAACCTCCAGATGTTTGTGGTAGATACGGCGCAGGGAAAAGTCACCCACGGCGAACTTTACCGTCGGGTCGGCCTGCAGGGGCATACCTATCTGCAAGCGACGCAGGTACATGCCTGCCACTTTGGGCATCTCAGGCACATAGGCCGTTTCCTCAGCAACGATACTGGCAAGGGTTATGACCTGCTCGCGCGTCAATCCTGCCTTTTCTGCCAGGGCCGAGCGCTCCGGATTCCAAAATGTAGTGTTCTCCTTCTGCATACGCTGGATGAACTTGTCCATGCCTATGTTCCACCACATCTGATAGGTATTGGGGATGAATAGTGCAGGTAGTGTCTGCGTAGTGTAGCCAAGGCGTGAACAGAAGGCCGTATCGCGGAAAGTGCAGGAAAGTTCGGTACTGTCCATCATCAGTTTTCTGGAGAGATAGCCGGCAAGCATGTCCATAGTGCGCACCTGCGGTATCGTGAGGTTTATGGGCGTCTGCAAACCGTTGCGGAACTTGCGGTACACCTCCAGTACGGTTTCGCCCTGCTGGATGGTGTAGTAACCGGTTCTCGGCCTTGCCTCAAGGACACGTTGGAGCAAGTCCCATCTGCGAGGACTTCCTACCTTAATATATATAGAGTCCAGGGTGTCGTCCTGATCTACATAGACGCCTATCGGAGCGTCTGTATCATTCATGGAGGCATATATGGGCGAGACATACCACACAGCAAGTGCAGCAAGCGATATTGTCAGGATTGCTATTATGGACAAGGTCTTATTCATGATACCGTTCTTCTGGTATTGTCAATAGAATCGTGGTTTCTGCTCTCTGGCCTCTTCCAACGAAGCCAAGGGTGCAGGCTCAAAGGAGCGCCTCAACTCTTCCTGCTCCAGGCGAAGAGCGTGCATGGCCTCGTCTGCCGTCTGAACATTAAGGAAACGGGAGCAAGCGGGGCAGTTCTGCGAGGCATCCTTGATCCATAAGACGGGACCACCGTACACGGGTGCTATCTTAAGGGCTGTATGCATTGCGCTTGTTGTGGCACCGCCTATCATCACCGGTACAGAGATACCTGCCTCGGACAACTGGCGCACGGTTTCGGTCATTTCCGCCAACGATGGGGTTATGAGACCGGACAGGCCTATGGCATCGGGCTTGTATTCCAGGGCAGCACGCACGATGTCTTCCGGAGGAACCATAACGCCCAGGTCCATGACCTCGTAGCCGTTGCATCCCATCACCACGGAAACGATGTTCTTGCCTATGTCGTGCACGTCGCCCTTCACCGTGGCAAGCAGCACCTTGCCCTGACTTTTCTGTCCCTCAGCCTTCTGTAACTCTATGTGTGGCTGCAGAATACCTACGGCACGCTTCATCGTGCGGGCGGTCTTCACCACCTGGGGCAGGAACATCTTGCCCTCGCCGAAGAGACGGCCCACCCTGTTCATACCCTCCATTAGGGGACCTTCTATGATGTCCACGGCACGGGGATACAGGGAGAGTGCTTCACAGATATCTTCCTCTAACCTATCAGTAGTACCTTTCTGCAACTTATATGCCAATCGCTCTTCCAAGGACATTGCATGTGCATCGTCAACGGACACGGACTTTTTATCCTTAGCGGTACTCTTCTCCGATTGGGCACTGAGAGTGCTGGCCAGTTCTATCAGCGCCTCGCTTGCCTGGGCAGAGGGACGAAGGAGCACGTCTTCTATTATAGTGAGGTGCTCCTGCGGAATATCGGCATAGGCCACCTTGGCGGAGGGATTGACGATGGCAAAGTCCATGCCTCGGCGCATGCCCTCGTAGAGGAACACGGCATGCATGGCCTCACGAATGTAGTTGTTGCCACGGAACGAGAAGGAGAGATTGCTGATGCCTCCGGAAATGTGCGCTCCGGGCAGGTTGGCCTTTATCCACTCCACGGTGCGGAGGAAGTCCCAGGCATAGGCATCGTGCTCTGCCATGCCGGTGGCAACGGAAAGCACATTGGGGTCGAAAATGATGTCTTCTGCAGGCATGCCCACGGTTTCCACAAGCAGGTGGTAGGCACGCTCGCACACCTGGATGCGCCTCTCATAGGTGGTGGCCTGTCCCTCCTCATCGAAAGCCATAACCACAACGGCGGCACCCATGCGTCTGACCTCACGGGCATGGGCAAGGAAGGCTTCCTCGCCCTCCTTCAGCGATATGCTGTTAACTATGCTCTTGCCCTGCACGCACCTGAGTGCGGCGCTTATCACGTTCCAGTCGCTGGAGTCTATCATCAGGGGCACACGGCAGATGTCGGGTTCGGAACCTATGAGGTGAAGGAAGTGTACCATCTCCTTGCGTGCATCCAGCAGACCGTCGTCCATGTTTATGTCCAGGACCAAAGCGCCGTCCATAACCTGCCGGCGGGCTATCTCCAGAGCCTCCTCGTAACTGCCCTCGGAGATAAGGCGCAGGAACTTGCGGCTACCAGCCACGTTGCACCTCTCGCCCACCCCCACAAAGGAGACGTTTCTGTCCAACGGTTCAAGACCGCAAATGTCTATCTGCATAAATCCACTACCGCTTTAATGTGTTCGGGAGTCGTGCCGCAGCACCCTCCTATAATATCAACAAGTCTCTCATCCAGCATGGGACTGACGCTCTGGGCAAACTGGTCGGGGGTGACATCGTACTGCCCCATGGAATTGGGCAGACCTGCATTGGGGTGGCAGGATATGAAAGGACGCTGTCCACTCTCCCCTGCCCTATCCGTGAGCATACGGTGCAGGTTGCGCAACACGGGCAACATCTGGTCGGCGCCGAAAGAGCAGTTCAAACCTATAGAAAGCAAGGGGGCATGGGACACTGATATGAGAAAAGCCTCCAGAGTCTGACCCGAAAGAAGCCTGCCTGAGGTATCGTTCACCGTGGCGGAGAGCATCAAGGGGATGTCCTTGCCCGTCCTATGCATCACCTCCTGCATGGCATATATGCCGGCCTTGGCGTTGAGCGTGTCAAAAACAGTTTCCAAAAGTATGGCATCCACTCCCTCCTGGGCAAGGACCTCCATCTGCCCTATATAGGCCTCGGCCAACTGGTCAAAGGTTATGGCACGGCATGCCGGGTCGTTGATGTCGGGCGAGATGCTCAGCGACTTGTTGGTAGGGCCCACGGTGACAATGACAAAACCTTCGCGTCCGCTATCGGCAAAAGCACGGCGTGCCAGGCGCACCGCCTCGCGGTTCATTTCCGCAACCAGATGCTGACAATTATAATCTGCCTGTGAAATGTAATTGGCGGAGAAGGTGTTGGCGGTAAGTATGTCCACACCGGCCCCGACATAGGCACTATATATATCGCTCACCACATCGGGACGTGTAAGATTCAGCATCTCGTTGTTGCCCAAAAGCATGCCGGGTATGTCGCGATAGCGGTAGCCGCGGAAGTCCTCCTCCTTTAAGCCGTAGCGTTGCACCATGGTGCCGAAACCTCCGTCCAGCACCAACGGTCTCTTCCTCTCCTCCAATGCCTGTCTTATGTTCATGCCTCTATCTCTGCAAAGTCCTGAAGATGCTCGTCTATGTATCTGGCCACGGTTTCCGTAACCTCCTCTTCCATCAGGATGAACTCGTCGTCAAGGTCGTCCGCCTCGGGGTAATTCTCGTAGATGGCCATAAACTCCTCATCGGTACAATCTGCCGTCAGGGCCTTGTGGTTCTCCTCGTAGAACTTACGTCCGCTATATACCAGTTTGGAGAACTCCTTGGCTCCCCACAAGCGCATGGCCTTGGCAAAGGGGTTCAGGAAGATGAATGGACCGTAACCGTTGTGTATCAGTTGTACATGCCCGCCGTCCATCACCTCCTCGCGGTAGATACAATATGCCAGCAGGGTTATCTGGTCGGGATTCAGGAGCGACATGCTCTCCTGTGTCAGTTCCCCTCCGATATGTTCCATGGTGGCATTGTAGAACAGTTCCACAAAGGCATCCATGCCACTCTGTGCCGCCTCTATTACGGCCGATTCCTTTATCTTAAGCATCTCTTACTTTTTCTTTCCATCCAGGAATATGTTGACAAAGAACATAGCCACGGCAAACACAGCACCCTCAATGATGTATATATAGGATGCCTTTTCGTCCTCCAGGAAGAACTCATCGCCTAACCACATAAGCACCGCGAATAGCACACCCTGCAATAGGGCCACGATAACCTGTTGTCTGTTCATAGTCTTTTTTTACTTAATTGTATCTTTACTTACTTGTTGTCCGGAAAGCACGGTGAGGGGGGGAGCGGTGAGGGGATGAGAGGTGCGTTTTCCGTTTTCACCTTTCCGTTTTCCTCTGTCCCCTTGAGACAGGGGGCGAAGAGGGTCTTTAGAAGAATGACCGAATGTCATTCTGTGCCCTTTGAGGGGAGCACTCCCCAGTGCGACGCTGGACCGAGGAGCGGAGCGACGGAGGGGTATGTTAGTTTTCACCTTCCCGTTTTCACCTTTCCGCTTCCTCAGTATCCTTTCTTGAAGGCGCGGTCCATCTGTCTTCGGTCCTCCTTCTCCTTCATGGTCTCGCGCTTGTCATACTCCTTCTTGCCTCGGGCTATGCTGATATCCAGTTTTGCCAGTCCTTTCTCGTCAATATATAATAATGTAGGCACTATGCTGAAACCCGGTTGCTTCACCGTCTGCTGGATCTTGCGTATCTCGCGACGGTTCAGCAGAAGTTTGCGCTCGCGCCGCTCCACATGGTTGTTGTACGAACCCTGCTCGTAGTGGGCGATGTACATGTTCTTAACCCACACCTCACCGTTATGCACATAACAGAACGTATCCACCAGCGAAGCCTTGCCCTGACGGATACTCTTTATCTCCGTGCCGGTAAGCACGATTCCAGCCGTATAGTCATCGAACAGTGCAAAGTCGAACGAGGCACGCTTGTTCTTTATGTTTATTGTCTTTGATTTGTTTTCCTTCTTGGCCATAATTGGTTCAAAGGTACGAAAAAAATGACGATACGTGAAGATTGACGGCAGAAATTGCCACAAAGCACGCAAAATATCGGGCAAATACTTTGCATGCTACCTAAAAATGACTATTTTTGTAGACGCAAAAAGTGTTGAACCACTAAAATAAAAACAACCTAACAACAAAACTATGCAGTACACACACGAAGTACAGAACATGTGTTGTGTGGCAAAAGGCCCCAACCATGGTCCCGCTCCCATCCCTGAAGAGGGCAAGTGGGTGCAGGCAAAGGAAATCAAGGACATCAGCGGTCTGACCCACGGTGTGGGTTGGTGTGCTCCCCAGCAGGGCGCCTGCAAGCTGACCTTGAACGTGAAGGAAGGTATCATTGAGGAATGTCTGGTTGAGACCATCGGTTGCTCCGGCATGACCCACTCTGCCGCTATGGCCAGCGAGATTCTTCCCGGCAAGACCATCCTGGAGGCTCTGAATACCGACCTGGTATGTGATGCCATCAACACCGCCATGCGCGAGTTGTTCCTGCAGATCGTTTACGGCCGCACCCAGTCTGCATTCTCAGAGGGCGGTTTGACCATCGGTGCAGGTATGGAAGACCTGGGCAAGGGTCTGATTTCACAGACAGGTACCCTGTACGGCACCAAGCTCAAGGGCACACGTTACCTGCAGCTCACCGAGGGTTACATCACCAAGATGTTCCTGGATGAGGACGACCAGGTTTGCGGTTACGAATTCGTACACATGGGCAAGCTGATGGACGCCATCAAGAAGGGTATGGACGCCAACGAGGCTCTCAAGAGTGTTACAGGCACCTATGGCCGCACAAAGGCCGAGGATGGCGCTGTCAAGAGTATTGACCCCCGTAAGGACTAATAATTTGGAGGAACAAGACTATGATTAGAGAAGTAAAATTCGAGTCACAGGACCGTCGTATCAAGCAGATCCTTGCTTGTCTGAACAGCCACGGTATCGCCTCCATCGAAGAGGCTAATGAGATTTGTGATGCAGCCGGCATCGATCCTTACAAGACTTGTGAGGAAACACAGATGATTTGCTTTGAGAACGCAAAGTGGGCTTATGTAGTAGGTACCGCTATCGCTCTGAAGGAAAAGGCAAAGGACGCTGTAGAGGCTGCCAACTATATTGGTGAGGGTCTGCAGAGCTTCTGTATCCCCGGTTCAGTTGCCGACGACCGCAAGGTTGGTATCGGCCACGGCGAGCTGGCAGCACGTCTGCTCTCTCCCGAGACCAAGTGTTTTGCATTCCTGGCAGGTCACGAGTCATTCGCTGCTGCCGAGGGTGCCATCAAAATCGCACAGATGGCCAACAAGTCAAGACCAGCCGACAAGCCCCTGCGCTGCATCCTGAACGGTCTTGGTAAGGACGCTGCCATGATCATCAGCCGTATCAACGGTTTCACCTATGTACAGACCCAGTTCGACTACTTCACAGGTGAATTGAAGATTGTCAGCAAGAAGGCATACAGCAACGGTCCCCGCGCTGCCGTTAACTGCTATGGTGCAGACGACGTTCGCGAAGGTGTTGCCATCATGTGGCACGAGGACGTAGACGTTTCCATCACCGGTAACTCTACCAACCCCACCCGAATCCAGCATCCCACCGCAGGTACTTACAAGAAGGAGCGCGTACGTGCCGGCAAGGCATACTTCAGCGTCGCTTCAGGTGGTGGTACCGGCCGTACCCTGCACCCCGACAACATGGCTGCAGGTCCCGCTTCTTACGGTATGACCGACACTCTGGGCCGCATGCACTCTGACGCTCAGTTCGCAGGTTCTTCATCTGTTCCCGCTCACGTGGAGATGATGGGCTTCCTGGGTATCGGCAACAACCCCATGGTTGGCTGCTCTGTAGCATGTGCCGTACAGGCTGACCTGTACCTGAACAAGAAGTAAGAAGCCATACTTCAAGTTCACCATATCACAACTCCCGTAACCCGGTTATGGGAGTTGTTGCTTTTATGCCCATTATAGGAAAGAATCGTGAGGAAACTGGAGACTGGATAACCTCAATCTGTAGAAACAAGGTAATACTTGGGACATCGTAGCCTTTCTGCGTGTTCGAGTACCGGTGGACAAAGACACCGTTTGAAAAACTTTTCGCGAATTGCATTTTGACGACTCGTTTTTTTTCGTTACTTTTGCACTATGAGAACTTAGTACATACAGGAACCTGAAACTTTAACCCGAATCCCCATATGAATAGAACAGAACTTATCGCTGCAGTAGCAGAGCGCACGGGCAGCACAAAAGCAAATGCGGCAAAGGTCGTTGATGCCGTTTTCGGTGTAATGGCAGATTGCCTGACAGAGGAGAGGCAGGAAGTGGCCATTGCCGACTTCGGTCGTTTCAGCATCAGGCAGCAGCCTGAGCGCCAGGGCATCAACCCCCAGACAGGAGAGAAGATTACCATCGAGGCAAAGGAAAAGATTGTCTTCAAGGCCTCTACAAGCATGGAGTACTATAGCCGCAAGCACAACTAATCACATCCGTGCCATTCAAGATAATCACGTAGTTGTCAGCGTGGCGACTGTCATTTGCTTATTTCACAAATAATCATTAACTTTGCATACCTTTATCATATAAATACACCATGAATAAAGTAATGCTTATCGGCAATGTCGGAGTGGAGCCCGAGATTCGCTATGTCGATGCCGGCGTAGCAGTTGCCAGTCTCAGACTTGCAACCACAGAACGAGGTTACCGTCTACAGAACGGGACAGAAGTCCCTGACCGAACAGAATGGCACAATGTGATATTATGGCGCCAACTAGCAGAAACCGTGGAAAAGTATGTCCACAAAGGGGACAAACTTTACATTGAAGGCAAGATACACACAAGGTCTTATGATGACAGGAGCGGTCAGAAACGCTATGTCGTCGAAATATGGGCCGACGCCATGGAAATGCTATCTCCCCGACGTACAGAAAATCCTGCTGAAAACGCATCTCACGTTTGAAAAACGGAGACGAAGTGCTCTCACAGGGCTAAAATCATAGCACATAATTTGTTATAGACAGATGTCCCACTTTTTATATCTAAACATTGATTCTGCAATTAGCGTCTCAGAACCTTCAATGCTAGCATGGATAGCATTAGGGGGCAGTATTCTGCTTCTTATGTGCAGCGGCATGGCCTCTGCCAGCGAAATTGCCTTTTTCAGTCTGACACCTATCCATCTCTCTGAAATTTCCGAAGAGAAACGCAGTTGCGACACCCGCATCCTGCAACTGCGCGAGCATAGCGACCGTGTACTGGCAACGATTCTCATACTAAACAATCTGGTCAATGTGGGCATTATCATGCTGCTCAACTATTTTTTCATGGACTGGCTGCACTTCGGACCCAGTACCGAATGGATTGAGTTTCTTCTCCTGACCGTACTTCTGACTTTCCTCCTGCTCCTGTTCGGCGAGATTATGCCTAAGATCTACAGTGCCCAAAACACACTTTCCTTTGCACGCTTTGCCGCTCCAATCCTTTATTTCATGCAGCAACTGTTTTACCCCGTTTCCTCCATGCTAATGATAAGCAAGGCTTTTACCGAACGGATAGTGTCGTTTGAGACAGAGTCCCTGACGGTTGACGATTTGGAAAAAGCTATGGAATTAACCAACAAGAAAGATATTGCGGAAGAAAGCCAAATGCTTCAGGGCATCATACGTTTCGGGGGTGAGACGGCACGCGAAGTAATGACTCCACGCGTGGACGTAGTAGACCTTGACATGAACACGTCCTTTCAAGACGTACTCAAATGTATAGTGGAAAACAACTATAGCCGTATCCCTGTGTACAAGGGAACCGCTGACGACATACAGGGAGTGCTTTACATCAAAGACCTTTTGCCTCATTTACAGAAGAACAATTTCCGTTGGCAAAGTTTAATTCGTCCGCCATACTTTGTGCCTGAAACAAAAATGATAGACGACCTGCTCCGGGATTTCCAGGAGAACAAAGTACATATCGCAATTGTGGTAGATGAATTCGGTGGGACATCCGGAATCGTCACAATGGAAGACATCATAGAAGAAATCATAGGCGAGATAGACGACGAATATGACGAGGAAGAGAACACGTTTAAACGCCTGAACCAAAACACCTATCTTTTTCAGGCCAAGACCTTGCTGACCGATTTCTACCGCATTATGGAAGTTGACGACAGCCTGTTCAATGAAGTGGAAGGTGATGCCGACACATTGGCTGGCCTGTTGCTTGAGCTGAAGGGCGAGTTCCCCACCCTGCACGAAAGGCTGACCTACCGCAACTTCATCTTTGAAGTTATGGAAATGGACGAACGACGTATAGTCTCTATCAAAGTGACTATAAACAAAAATTGATTTAATTCCGCAATTGCACCTGACTCGCGAAGTTTATTTTAATAAAATACTACCATGTTGAGAAAACTGAGAATCGGCCTGGCAACGGTATTCTTCTTGCTTGTTACGGCCTTATTCCTTGACTTCACCGGTACTGTCCATCTTTGGTTCGGATGGATGGCCAAGGTGCAGTTCCTGCCTGCCGTGCTGGCAATGAATTTTGGAGTGGTGGCACTGCTCGTGGTGCTTACCCTTGTGTTCGGACGTGTCTACTGCTCCATAATCTGTCCCCTCGGCATTATGCAGGACATATTCGCCTGGATGGGGAAGAAGGCCAGGAAGAACCGCTACACATACTCTCCCGCCAAGTCATGGCTCCGCTACATCATGCTGGTGCTGTTCATCCTTTCCCTGGCATTAGGCGGCGGTGTGCTGGCCAAACTCATTGCACCGTATAGCGCGTACGGCCGTATTGCCGGCAACCTTCTCTCCCCCTTGTGGCAATGGGGCAACAACGGTTTGGCCCACCTGGCAGAGCGTGCCGGCAGTTATGCGTTTTACGAAACCGAGGTGTGGTTGAAGAGCGGCCTTACCCTTGGCGTGGCCGTCTGCACCCTGCTCGTGCTTGCCGTGCTGGCATGGCGTGGCGGGCGCACATATTGCAATACCATCTGTCCCGTGGGCACGGTGTTGGGTTTCCTGTCACGTTTCTCCTGGCTTCGTCCCGTCATAGACACGAGCAAATGTATCGACTGCGGACTTTGTGCCAAAAACTGCAAGGCTTCATGCATAGACGTGGCAGGTCACAGAATTGACTATAGCCGTTGCGTAGCATGTATGGATTGCATAGGCAAGTGCAAGAAGGGAGCCATACGCTATGCCCACAAACCAGCCCAGTGCACCTCGTGCCAGTGCGATACGCCCTCCAAGGAAAAGGTGTCCGACTCGCGCCGTGCCTTTCTGGCCGGTGGTGCCGCCTTCATTACATCCACAGCCCTGAAGGCACAGAAGATGAAGGTTGATGGCGGTTTGGCCGAGATAGAGGATAAGGTGGTTCCCAAGCGACACAAGCACATCCTGCCCTCAGGAGCCCTGAGCGCACGCCATTTTGCCCAGCATTGTACGGCGTGCCAACTCTGCGTGTCAGCATGTCCCAATGGAGTGCTCAGGCCCTCTTCCGACCTTTCACGGCTTATGCAACCCGAGATGTCCTATGAGCGTGGATATTGCCGCCCAGAATGTACCAGGTGTGCCGACGTTTGTCCGGCAGGTGCCATACGCCCCATTACACGCGAGGAGAAGTCATCCGTACAGATAGGTCATGCCGTGTGGATCAGGAAGAACTGCATCCCCGTGCGCGACGGCCAGGCGTGTGGCAATTGCGAGCGCCATTGCCCCACCGGAGCCATACAGATGGTTGCCCTGGAAGACGGTGGCAAGAAGAAGTTGAAGATACCTGTTGTCAACACCGAGCGCTGCATAGGATGTGGCGCATGCGAGAACCTTTGTCCGGCACGTCCCTTCAGCGCCATTTATGTGGAAGGACACGACAGCCACCGTATAATATAATATATATAAGGTAAGAATACTATGGATAGACGCGAATTCCTCAAGATATTGGGTGTCACTTCTGCTACGGCAGCTCTGGCGGGATGTAGTTCAGGACAGGAACAGGCAGGAGCGGTAGGTGAACTTGGTCCCGTTCCCACAGACAAGATGACATACCGCAGTTTCCCTGCCCTTGGCGAGGACAAGGTTTCCCTGCTCGGCTATGGTTGTATGCGATGGCCCACCATCCCCAATCCCGAGGGCAAGGGCGACATCATCGACCAGGAGGCGGTGAACAGCCTTGTGGATTATGCCATAGAGCACGGCGTGAACTTCTTTGATACGTCACCAGTGTACGTGCAAGGCAAGTCGGAGCGTGCCACAGGTATAGCCCTCAAACGACATCCGCGCGAGTCATACTATGTCTCCACGAAACTTTCCAACTTCTCCGACTCTTCCCGCGAGAACTCCCTGGCCATGTACCACCGTTCTTTCCGCGAGTTGCAGGTGGACTATATCGACTACTATCTGCTTCACTCCTTAGGTGGCGGTGGCATGGATAACTTCCGCAAGCGTTATGTGGACAACGGCATGCTGGACTTCCTCCAAGAGGAGCGCAAGGCCGGCCGTATCCGTCACCTGGGATGGTCTTTCCACGGTTCCAAGGAGGTGTTCGACGAACTCCTTGCCCTACACGACACATACCGTTGGGACTTCGTGCTCCTGCAGATGAACTACGTGGACTGGCACATTGCCAAGGGTAGTGGCATAGGTTGCGAATACCTCTACACCGAGTGTGCCAAGCGAGGCATACCTGTAATGGTGATGGAACCTCTCCTCGGCGGTCGTCTCTCCAAACTTCCCGACCATATCGTGGGTCGTCTGAAACAGCGCAGCCCAGAACGTAGCGTTGCCTCGTGGGCATTCCGTTTCCTGGGCACTCAAACCAATGTGTTTACCGTACTCAGCGGTATGACCTACATGGAGCACCTGCAGGACAACATCCGTTCCTTCTCGCCCCTTGTGCCGTTGACCTCGGACGAGACCCAGTTCCTCTTCGATACCGCCAAACTCATAGAGCAGTATCCCACCATCCCTTGCAACGACTGCAAGTATTGCATGCCCTGCCCCTACGGCATAGACATACCGGCCATTCTCCTGCACTACAACAAGTGTGTGAATGAAGGCAACGTGCCCGAAAGCCGTCAGGACGAGAACTACCGCAAGGCACGCCGTGCCTTCCTGGTGGGTTACGACCGTAGCGTACCCAAGTTGCGCCAGGCCGACCATTGCATCGGATGCAAGCAGTGCAACCATCACTGTCCGCAAAGGATAAACATCCCCAAGGAACTGCACAAGATAGATGCTTTCATAGAGAAACTGAAGCAGGACACCCTATAGGTATCCATGCATATAAACAAAAAAACAATAAGACAATAACAAGATGTTCGGAATAGGATTTCAAGAGATTATCATCATAGCCCTTGTGGTACTCCTCTTCTTCGGAGGCAAGAAGATACCAGAACTCATGAAAGGCCTTGGCAAGGGCGTGCGTAGTTTCAAAGACGGCATGAACGGCAAGGAGGAAGAGAAGATAGAAGAGTAATTACCATAAAGTCCCTTAGAGACCTAAGGACTTTAAGGATTTTATAGCCTTTCAAATCAGATAACCGTGTCTGGACAACAAACCTTTTGGGAACACCTCGATGAGTTACGCAGCAGTCTTATCCATATGATTGTCGCCGTGGCAGTATGTTCCATTGTGGTTTTCTGTTTTAAGGGTGCATTGTTCGATGTCATCCTTGCCCCTCAACATGCAGACTTTATAACCTACCGCCTGTTGCAACGGGTAGCAGAATGTTTCACTGGGGCAGAGGAATCCAGTGCCATGCTTCCTATGGGAGTACGCCTTATCAATACCGGCTTGGCACAACAGTTCCTTTTACATGTCAAGACATCAGCCTATGTGGGTTTCATGCTGGCCTCGCCATATATAATATATTTATTGTTCCGCTTCGTCTCCCCGGCCCTGTACCACAGTGAAAGGCGTTATGCTGTGCAACTTGTGTCCATGGGTTACATCATGTTCTTGTCGGGCATAGTGCTAAGTTATTTCCTCATCTTCCCCCTCACGTTCCGCTTCCTGGGAACATATCAGGTCAGCGATGTGGTGGAGAACACCGTAACCATAGAGTCATACATAGATACACTCCTGATGATAAGTCTCTCCATGGGTCTCGTGTTTGAAATCCCTGTCGTGTGCTGGATTATGGGGCGCATGGGCCTTATCAATGCCAGCATGATGCGCCACTATCGTCGCCACGTCATTGTTGCCCTGCTTGTCATTGGAGCAATTATCACCCCCACCTCTGATGTCTTCACTCTTATGCTCGTCTCCATGCCCATGTGGCTGTTATACGAATTCAGCATCTTTATCGTTGCGCGTGTGCGTGGCAATTAGTCATAAAATTACATGAAGGAATATGCACGTCTTATACTTATTCTCTTGATACCGTTTATATTGGTATCAGCATATTCCGTTAGTGGCCGTCTGCTGGACTTTAACGGGTATACCGTGGCTAAGGCGCGTTTGTGGCAGAAAACCCTGTCGGAATTGGGTGTCTGTCCACTGGATTCAACGATTGCAGATGAGACGCAGAAAATGACTGATGTAGAAGAACATAAAGATTCCGCCTATATGTGTCTGCCTGTTGATACGGTCGCAGGCTGTGATGTACCGGATACCTGTGGCAAACGTATACTGTTTTTCGGCGACTCTATGGTTGAAGGGTTGTCCATGCGCTTTTCCGATTATGCCCAAGAAAACGGGCATGCCCTATATTCCGTTTGCTGGTATGGTTCCTCAACGACGGGTTGGGCCTCTAATCTGGATACATTGCGTAGTTTCCTGAAATGGTCAGAAGCAGATTATGTCGTTGTTTCGTTGGGAGGAAACGAACTTAGGGTCAAAGACCTTGACTATAGGGCAGAGAATATCAGGAAGATTCAAGAAGCGTTGGGAGACAGACCGACGGTATGGATTGCGCCTCCCAGTTGGGTAAAGAACCCCACCATCACAGAAGTGATCTGTTCTGTGGTCGGAGTCAGCAGATACTTTGACAGTACAAGATTAAAGTTCAACAGAGGTTCCGACAATATGCATCCGACGTTCGGTTCCTCTTCGCGGTGGATGGACAGTATAGCCGTTTGGCTCTCCTCTGCCCAGACGGCACACCCCATTTTAATGGATGTGCCTTCAAAACCATATCCACGCAAATGGAATAAACGCTTCATTTTCCCAGACTAATCACAATTGCACGAGACAATGTTCTTCAATTCGATATCATTCTATGCCGTCTTTATCGTCTTCCTGATGATTTATGCCGTACTGCAGAAAACCAGCAGGACGCTGATGATGCTATATGTGGCATTGTTCTCCCTGCTCTTTTTCAGTAGAATGAATCCGGAGGTGGCCATACTTTTGCCTTTGACGGCCTTGTTAAGCTGGTCCATGACAAGGAGAATGAACGAGTGTAAGGGAGCATTGCGTAAAAGGTGGTTGTGGTTTATCATTGCGGTAGACCTTATGCCTCTGCTTTATTTTAAATACACAAACTTCGGAATTGATGTCCTGAACACTCTGTTGTCCCAGAATCTGCCCATGCAGGACATCATATTGCCGGTAGGCATATCGTTCTATACATTTCAGGCCATAGCCCACACGGTGGACGTGTACAGACGACATCTTCGCTTGAAGATGGATTTTCTCGAGTACATATTTTACCTCAGTTTCTTTCCATTGCTTCTGGCCGGACCGATTACCCGTCCTGGAATCATGCTCCAGCAGATACGCGAAAATAAGGAAGTTAACCCTCGACTTCTATACACAGGACTCTGGTTGGTAATGATGGGCATACTGAAAAAATGCGTGGTGGCAGATTATATCGCCCAATTCAACAATTGGGCTTTTGATGAACCTATACTTTATAATGGTTTTGAACTGCTGATGGCTACGGTGGGATTCAGCGTACAGATATATTGCGACTTTTCTGGATATAGCGATATGAGTATCGGTATAGCAGCCATGATGGGATTCCGATTGCGCGAGAACTTCAACTTTCCATATCAGTCGTTGAATGTGTCCGAATTCTGGCGTCGTTGGCACATTTCCCTTTCCACATGGTTCCGAGATTATGTGTATATTCCTTTGGGCGGAAACAGGACAAATAAGATTCGCCTGTATTTCAACAATTTCATCACCATGGTTGTGGCAGGCCTTTGGCACGGCAGCACCATGATGTTTGCATTGTGGGGTGCACTGCATGGAGTGGCATTGGTGGTGCACAAAATGTCCCGCAAACTTTTTCTCGACCGTCTTCCCTCAAACCGCTGGTGGGTGAAGATACCAAGTTGGTTGCTTTGCCAGATTTTCCTACTTGTAACTTGGGTGGTTTTCCGTACTGCAGATATGTCTACGGCAATTCTGTTTTTCCAAAGAATCGTTACGGAATTTGATACCGAATGTATTCCTGCATTCATATCTCAACGTCCCCTATGGGTGGCCATGATGTCTGTGGCCATCTTAGTCCATGCCATCCGGGAACGATGGTTCTATCAATTACAGGAGAGGTTTATCGCTTTGCCTTGGTGGATAAAGCCTCTGTTCCTATTTCTTGTCATTCAGTTGGCAATTGAATTCAGTAACAGTGAAGTGCAACCTTTTCTTTACTATAAGTTTTGTAACCAAATCGGTCATTAGCGTTATGATGATAATAGCCTTTATTTTTGAACAGATGTTTCGTCGCTTTGAGGGCGCAATGGGGTTCCATTGTAACCGAGAAGCGACGAAACAGATGACAAAAAGATGGTTCCATTAGCGCATAACAGTCTAATGACCGATTTGGGTTGAATCATATAGTTGGGAAATATACTCTTTTGACAAGATGTGTTACATGACTGCGGATTGCAGACCTTATATGGTGGATGCCAATCAGCCGATTGTTCCAGATACAAGGGTTCTTCTGCGGAACTCAGCACATGTTATTGCCGTCGCTACTGCCACATTGAGCGATTCGGTAGTGGGGCGGTCTTGAGGATAATTGGGAATAAACAACCTGTCGGATACCAGGGAGGCAATGGCATGGCTGATTCCTTTTCCCTCGTTGCCCATGACTATTATGCCATTTGGCGTAAGCTGGCGTTCATAGATGTTTTTTCCGTCAAGGAATGTTCCGTATATAGGTACCGACAAACTGGATGCCTCCTGTAAAAACACAGCCAGATCAGTGTAGTGTACTTTCACTCTGGACAATGCGCCCATAGTGGCTTGTGTGGCCTTGGGATTGAATATGTCTGCAGTCTCCTGCGAACAGATAATATCCTCTATTCCAAACCAATCCGCCAATCTGCAAATTGTACCTAGATTTCCAGGGTCCTGTACTCCGTCCAAAGCAAGCAACAAATGTTTCCCGCCTGCTTCTGGTAACGGAATCTGCCATTGGGGTATAGGGAACAATGCCAATACCTGTTGGGGGTGTTGCAGCAGGGAGGCACTATACAACTCGGACTCTGTTATGATATCAACAGGACAGTTCCCGACGTTTGCTTTGAACGAAAGGTCCACGGGAACGCTCCACTGTGGTGTATGACACACATAGGCAGGGTGATGTCCTGCAGAAAGCAGTTCACCGACCAACTTATGGCCTTCAGCAACGAAAAGTCCCTCTTGGCGCCGGTGTTTCTTGTGCTCGAGCGAGTGTATCAGTTTTATGCGTGCCTTACTCAACATTTCAACCAATGGAGATTAGTTTGATTTCAAAGATCAGAGTGGAGTTTCCTGGTATGGGACCGGATGTTTTAGGACCATAACCCATGTTTGAGGGAATGTAGACAATCCAATGGTCGCCGATACTCATGTTTACCAATGCGATTTGGAAACCACTGATCAGTTCGTTTACCCTAAAAGCCTCCGGACAGCTTCTGGTAAAAGAATTGTCAAAAACCTTGCCATTGATTAGGGAACCTTTGTAGTGGCAAGTTACAATGCTTCTTGGACCAACAGTACCACCGCCAGATCCTTTCTCAATGATTTTGTAGTAGATTCCGCCACGTAAGGCGTAAACGCCCTCTTCCCGAGCGATTGTCTCCAAAAACATCTCGTTTTGCAGGCGGTACTCCTCCTTGTTTCCCTTTGCCATAAAAACTACTTGCTGTTATTATTAATGATAAGTGCAGCTATCACTCCAGGAACCCAACCGCATAATGTGAGCAACAAAGTGATTAAGATAGAACCACACCCCTTATCTATGACAGCCAGGGGAGGAAAGATAACACATAGAATTACTCGTATGAGACTCATTTCATTTTCTTTTGTCAATAACCAACGACAAAGATACAACAAAGAAACGAAAGTGAGTGCGATATGGAGAAAGAATGTTGTCTGTTAGCGATTTAATAGTGTTTGCTAAGATGTTGCAGTGCCATTAAATGCCAATGAGAAGCCAAGAAATGACAAAGTTTCGTTACTATAACATTACTTTGATTCTTGATTTCAATGGAGTATATTGATTGCCGTAACTGATAGAATAGCAATATCTGTTAAGCGATTGCGATTGCAAATATAGCAAAATTTCTTATATCTTCGTTCCAGTTTCGCTTCGGCTGATTCTTTTGCACCGATACGCAGTGTTTTGCCTACCGTCACTCAACTCTACAAATAATAATTTCGCAAACAAAAAAGTAGAGTTATGAGCAGAAGCACTTTCAGAGTATTATTCTATCTCAAACGCA
>JAZNYM010000034.1:0-37704 GCA_045594385.1 Bacteroidaceae bacterium | reverse complement strand
AAAAGGGACCCCCCCCCCTTTTGCGCGTGTGGCCCCACTTCCTTATTTCATTACATTTGCAGATACTTATCCTTGTATCATTGCAAGCATCTCGTCGGGTGTGACGAGGTTCTGCTCACCGCTGACCATGTTCTTCAGCATTACCTTGCCTTCTGCCATTTCCGTTTCGCCCACGATGGCAACGTATGGAATTTGCTTTACATTGGCATATTGCATCTGCTTCTTCATCTTAGCACTGTCGGGATAAATCTCGGTGCGTATGCCTGCCTGGCGTGCCTTGCCGACGATGGGCAGGGAGTATGCCACCTCGGCATCACCGAAGTTGACGAAAAGCAACTGAGTGGCGGTACTCACCTTCTCGGGATAGAGATCCAACTGGTTGAGCACGTCGTAGATACGGTCGGCACCGAAACTGATACCCACGCCACTGAGGCCGGGCATGCCGAAGATGCCGGTAAGGTTGTCGTAGCGTCCGCCACCCGTGATGCTGCCTATCTGCACGTCCAGAGCCTTCACCTCGAAGATGCAGCCCGTGTAGTAGTTGAGACCGCGTGCCAGGGTAAGGTCCAATTCTATGGGATTGTTCAACGGGCACAGGTTGTTGAGGGCATTCAGCACAAATGCCACCTCCTCGACGCCCTTCAGTCCTGTCTCGCTCTGTGCCAGCACCTCGCGCATGGTCTGCAACTTCTCCTCGTTGGTGCCGCTCAGGTTTATGATGGGCTGGAGTTTGTCCACACCCTCCTGGGGTATGCCTGCCGCGAGAAGTTCCTCATTGACCTTGTCCAGACCTATCTTGTCCAACTTGTCTATGGCCACGGTTATGTCCACAATCTTGTCGGCCTGCCCGATGATGTCGGCAATGCCGGAGAGTATCTTGCGGTTGTTGATTTTCAGGCACACACGGATGCCGAAGCGTGTGAACACGGTGTCCACTATCTGCATCAGTTCCACCTCGTTCAGCAGAGAGTCGCTGCCCACCACGTCGGCATCGCACTGGTAGAACTCGCGGTAGCGTCCCTTCTGCGGACGGTCGGCGCGCCATACGGGCTGAATCTGATAGCGGCGGAAGGGCATCTGCAACTCCTCGCGGTGCTGGACAACATAGCGTGCGAATGGCACGGTGAGGTCGTAGCGCAGTCCCTTCTCCGACAACTGGGAGGTGAGGCGGCCCAGGGTGTTGTCCGTCCATTCCTCGGCAGATACATACGAACGGAAGTCGCCGCTGTTGAGAATCTTGAACAGAAGTTTGTCGCCCTCTTCGCCGTACTTGCCCATCAGCGTGGAGAGGTTCTCCATAGCGGGGGTCTCTATCTGCTGGAAGCCGTAGAGAGCATATACGGAACGTATGGTGTCGAAAATGTAGTTGCGGCGCGCCATTTCCACGGGGCCGAAATCGCGCGTGCCCTTTGGTATGCTTGGTTTCATATATATCCTGTTTGTTCTTGTTTACGGAAAAACGTCTCTATTATTTCGTGCAAAGATAAGGAATATTCGCATAATACACCGCATACACAACATAAATATTTACAAAAAGTAGGGACTATGTCAAATTATCGCCACGCAAACTCCCCATTGTGCATATAATTATATATCTTTGCGAAAAATAAAAGCGACTGATGACATCAAGCAATACAGATATAACCAGCGTGCAGCACCAGCGCCTCAGAGACTCCCTCCGTCTGGCACAGAGCCGCCAGCAGAACATAGAGGAAAGCCTGAAGCGCCTGCGCTCATTGCAGGAAAAACTATACCGACATCAGCAGTTGAATTCCGAACTGGACATCAACTCGCGCAAACTGTTCATCCTCAACAAGGAGTTCGCCTCCATATCCGACGAGGCGACGGAGATGGACCGCTTCGAGACCTTTGAAAGCATCATGGCCCCGTTCCTGAGGATGCAGATGCTGGAAGCCGAGGCCGAGGAGAACCGCCGCACGGGCATGGAACTGGAGCAACAGATACGACAGACGAGCAACAGGATAGAGGAACTGCGCAAGGAATTCACCAACAGCCGCGACAACATAAAGACCACCGAGGCACAACACCAGGACCTTTGCGCCATCGTGGAGGAATGCAGCCAGCACGACGGTGCGTGCGCCATCATCCAGGAGCAGATAAAAAGGTACGAGGATATCCTGGCGAAAGAGGAGGACCGCAAGCACGTCATAGACAACAACATAGCCACGCAGAACGCAGCCATAGCCGACCTTGACAGAAGGCTGGAGGGGCTGAACAGCAAACTGCACACGCTGGAGAGCCACGAGGCCATGCTGGAGCGTGCCGACCTGATACTGGGCATGCTGCACAGGTTGGAAGAACTTTCGGAGAACCTGAAACAGAAGAATCTCCAGTACAACAGGAACCTGGAGGAACAGAGAAGGGCCGGAGAGGAACTGGCACGCATCATAGCACAGCACACCGACATAGAACAACAGATACAGACCCTGCAGGACGAAAGCGAGATACACCGCACCAACATACGCGGAATGCAGAGTTATGACGTGCAGGAGAGGGTGATGAAACTGAAAAGCCGCCTGCTGATGCTTGCCGCAGCACAGAGCCTGTGGAGGCGAATAAGCAGCGGATACACTAGCATAGAGGAGAAGACACAACTTATCAACTCCATGCGCCTGGAGATAGAGCAGGACCTGAAGACGGAACAGGAACTGACCGTCAGCGTGGCCATGCTGAAGCGCCAGGTGGCGGACAAGGAGTATTCCCTGAACATGAGCAAAAGCCAGAACCTCATCAGCCTGAGAGGCGACCTGAAAGAGGGCACGGCATGCTCGGTGTGCGGTGCCACGCATCATCCCTATCATAGCGACACGATGCAGGACCAGTACAAACTCATCAGCGACTTCCGAAGCGACTACGAGGCCATGTCGGGAGAACTGCAGGGACAGGAGAAGCAACTGACCACATTGCACGACAAACTGACCCAGAACCTGGGACAGCAGATTGCCGAGCAGAAGAACCTGGAGGCCGTGCGGTTGAGACAAAGCGAGGACGTGAAAGAGTGGAGGGTGTTCGCACAACTGGACCCCACATTCCACGACTGCTCGCCCAGTACGGACAGCGATGCACGCATGGCCACCATACGCCAACTGCTGGACAACGCACAGCGCGACCTGCAGGGTGCCGAGGCAGAACTGGGTGAGTTCAACTACCACACTACACAGATTACAAACCTGTCGGGCAAGATAGCGCAACTGGAGGGCAAGAAGATGGAGATAAGCCTGCGCACCAACGAGGCAAAGTCGCGATGCCAGATTCTGGCCGCCGAGGGCAACCGCCTGGACGATTCGCGCAAACTCTCGCAGGACAAGTACCATAATCACTACGAACTACTCCAGCAGGACATCACCATCCCCGAGTGGTTCAAGCAGTGGCAGCACAATGCGGAAATGCTGTATCTGGACATCAGGCAGATGGCGCAGGACTGGAAACAGACCAACAGGGACATTGCCGACACACGCAAGGCTTTGTCCGAGGCAAGCATAAAGAAGGAGATGCTCCTCGCCATGCTGAGCCAGTGCATGCAGAGCATAGAGTACCTGAAGGAGGAGCTCAGACTGCAACGCGGCAAGTACGGGGAACTGCACGAACGACGTCAGATTCTGCTCCCCAATATGAGCACGGGCGAGGCATTGGACCGTTCCCTACAGGCCTATTACGGTGCCAGGGCAGAGCACACACGCTTCGCCGAGAACCTGCAGAACATGGCATTGGAGCAAAAGGAGCATGAGGGTGCCTACAACCATGCCAGGAAGGCAGGCGACGCACTGGACGCCAAGGCCAGCGCACAACGCAATCTGGTGGACCTCTGGATAAGGGCATACAACGCCAACCATCCTCCCGTGCAATACAACGAACTGAATGCCGTACTTACCCAGAACATCGACTGGAACGAGAAACGCCGCCGCATACGCGAGAACCGTATGGCCACTTCCCTGCAACAGCAGAAGGTGAAGGCACTGCAAGCGGAAATCATAGCGCTGGAGGTGGACACGGGGACCCTGTCCAACAGCCAACTCACAGAAAAGCAGATAGCCACAGAGGCACAGATTGAAGAACAGGAGGCCTTGCTCCGTGAGGTGCTCATGCAGATAGCACGACTGAAAACAGAACTGGGACTATAAACTCTCGCACAAAACCCTTACGGACACCCCATACTAAAACCTGACTATAACCTTTATCATGACAAAATACAACATTACAGAAAAGAAGAAGAAGGAGGCGGCATACATCTCCGCACTAAGCACGACCCTCGTGGAGGAAATCTACGAGAAGATACTGCTGAAGTTCGTCGTGGAGAAGAAATACCGCGATGCCACATACACTGCCGCCAAGATGGCCGAGGAGATAGACTGCAACGCACGCTACATCAGCGCCGTGGTACACCTGAGATACAGGGACAACTTCTCCCAACTCATCAACGACTTCCGCATCAAAGAGGCCATGTACATGATTACCGACAAGCACTTTGCCGACCTCAAGATGGAGGACATCGCCAAGGCAACGGGCTTTGCCAACCGCCAGTGCTTCTATTCTGCCTTCTACCGCAAGAGCGGCATGACACCCACGGAATACAGGACACTGCACGGCACAGGACAGAAGAAAAAGGACGAAAACCAAGACGATACAAATGAGGAATGACCTCTTTACATACGAAGACCTGAGGTTTGCCGACATACAGTTGCTCCGCTACCGTGTGCCTGCCTTCGAGGGCCTGACCCTGAGGCAGAAGCAGTACGTGTACCACCTCGCCGAGGCGGCTCTGTCGGGGCGCGACATACTTTGGGACCAGAACTGCCGTCACAATCTGGACATACGGCATCTGCTGGAGGACATACTCCTGCACTCGGCCATAGCGCACGAGGGCAAGGACTGGGATGCCTTCCTCACCTACCTGCGCCAGGTATGGTTTGCCAACG
The DNA here is from genome assembly GCA_045594385.1 of Bacteroidaceae bacterium. Lineage (GTDB taxonomy): Bacteria > Bacteroidota > Bacteroidia > Bacteroidales > Bacteroidaceae > Physcousia. The sequence continues at coordinate 32,767 of JAZNYM010000034.1, read as the reverse complement.
GCATACACCACCACTACAGCACGGACAAGTTCCTGCCTGCCTTCTCGGCCGAATGGCTCAGCGAGGCTTACAGAATGATACCCGAACCCGTCATCACAGGGGAGCGCTTTGCGGAACTCCTGCCAGTCATCACCGACCCCAGCGTCATGCCCAAGCGTGTGTGCCAAAGCGGAGAGGACCTCATTGCATCTTCTGCCTGCAACTACTACGGCGAGGGTGTCACACAACAGGAGGCCGAGCGTTTCTATGCCGCGAAGAAGGCTTCCGCTCCAGTGCCCGACCAACCCGTAATGTACGGCATGAACAGCCGTCTGGAGAAGGACGCGGAGGGCAATCTGTACGAGAATACATATTCCTCCGAGGGACTCTACGGGCGCCAGATAGAGCGTATCTGCCAGCATCTGGAAAAGGCCATGGAGTTTGCCGAGAACGACAGGCAGAGAGAGATTGTCTCCCTTCTGCTACAGTTCTACCGCACAGGCTCGCTGGACACCTTCGACCAATACACAATCCAGTGGATTTCCGAGGTGGAGGGCATGGTGGACTTTGTGAACGGATTTACCGAGGTCTACGGCGACCCTCTGGGGCTGAAGGCTTCGTGGGAGGGATATGTGAACCTTCTGGACCGTGAGGCCACCCGACGCACGGAGATACTGAGCCGGAACGCACAGTGGTTCGAGGACAACAGCCCCGTGGACCCTCGCTTCAAGAAGAAGGAGTGCAAGGGCGTGACGGCACGCGTGGTGCAGGCTGCCATCCTGGGCGGCGACCTCTATCCCAGTTCTGCCATAGGCATAAACCTGCCCAACAGCAACTGGATACGCTCCGTCTACGGCAGCAAGAGCGTCACCATAGGCAACCTTACCGAGGCCTACGACCAGGCGGCCAAGGGCAACGGTTTCCGGCAGGAGTTCATCCCCGATGACAAGGTGCTGGACATGGTGAACAGGTATGCCCACGAGTTGGACGACCTGCATACCGACCTGCACGAGTGCCTCGGACATGGTTCGGGACAAATCCTGCCCGGCGTGGATGCCGATGCACTGGGCGTGCATGGCAGCACCATAGAGGAGACCAGAGCCGACCTGTTTGCGCTCTACTACATTGCCGACCACAAGATGCACGAATTGGGACTCACCCCCACACCCGAGGCGTGGAAGAGCAACTACTATACCTACATGCTGAACGGACTGATGACGCAACTCGTGCGCATAGAGCCGGGACGGCAGATAGAGGAGGCGCACATGCGCAACCGTGCCCTCATAGCACACTGGTGCCTGGAGCAGTCCTCCTATTGGGCCAAGGTCTTCGGCACCATACCCGCCATGGAACTCGTCAAGAGGGAGGGCAAGACCGTGCTGGAGATTCACGACTACCCCACCCTGCGCCAGTTCATAGGCCAACTGCTGGCAGAGATACAGCGCATAAAGAGCGAGGGCGACACACTGGCGGCCAAACACCTGGTGGAGAAGTACGGCGTGGAGGTGGACAGCGCCCTGCACCAGGAGGTGCTCCGGCGCTACAAGGCTCTGGACCTCGCTCCCTACAAGGGTTTCATCAACCCCCGATACACACTTGTAACAGACACTGAAGGCACGGTCACGGACGTCAGCATAGCCTACGACGAGACCTTTGACCAACAGATGCTCAGATATGGAAGAGAATACAATTAACCCGCAAGAGATGGACGAAACCATACGTAATATAAAAAAGGAACTGCGTGCCAACATGAACGGCATAGCCTCCTCGCAGATGCGCCGCGGGGGCATGCCTCACCATGTGGTATGGGGCATAGAACTGCCACGGCTCAGGAACATCGCATCCGAATTCCCCAAGGACCGGAGGCTGGCACAACGCCTCTGGAACGAGAACGTGCGCGAAAGCCAGTTGCTGGGCATACTGCTCACGCCTCCACAGGAGTTCCTGCCCGAAGTGGCGGACATCTGGGTTCACGAGGCCAGCACGCCCGAGGCGGTGTCGCTCCTTGCCATGGAACTCGTTGCGCCCCAACCGTGGGCCACGGACATGGCCTTCCGCTGGATAGCGGGCACAGCCCCCCTGGCCTCCCTCTGCGGATGGCTCACCCTGTGCCGTCTGCTCCGACAGGGCGCCACGCTCATGCCACGCTCCGAAGAGGAACTGCGCGACCATGCCACGGCAATCACCCCCGACGCACCCCTATACCTCAGGAAAGCGGTAATGCAGACGCTGGAAGAAATAAGACCCACCCCCAACCCCTCCCTCTATGGAGGGGAGTAGGCACAACTGCCACTCACCAGACAAACAAAACGGAAATCTCCGATTACTCCGATTACTCCGACTATTCAGACTATTCCGACTACTCCGAGAACTACCAACAGAAAACAACCAACAGAGAATTAAACAATAATAATCATACCCCTCCCCCCGGGGAGGGTGCAACAAACAACAACTATGGCAAAAGGAAAAGTTGATGCCCTACTGGGCATCGTCTTCGGCGACGAAGGCAAAGGAAAGGTTGTAGACGTATTCACCCCACGCTACGACGTAGTGGCACGTTTTGCCGGCGGTCCCAATGCCGGACACACCATCATCTTCGAAGGCAAGAAGTTTGTTCTGCGCAGCATCCCCTCTGGCATCTTCGACGAGGGCAAACTGAACATCATCGGCAACGGCTGCGTCATCGCTCCCGACCTGTTCATGGCAGAGGCCATGGAACTGGAGCAGGCTGGCTACGACCTGAAGAGCCGTCTGCACATCAGCCGACGCGCACACCTCATCCTGCCCACACACCGTGTGCTGGACCGCGCCTACGAGGCCGCCAAGGGCAAGAACAAGGTTGGCACCACCGGCAAGGGCATCGGTCCCACCTATAGCGACAAGGCCAGCCGCATAGGCCTGCGCGTGGGCGACATCGAGGAGAACTTCCTGCAGAAGTACCAGGCGCTGAAGGCACGCCACGAGCAGATACTGAGCGACCTTCACTTCACCGACTACGACATCACCGAGGAGGAAGAGAAGTGGATGGAGGGCATACGCTACATGAGCCAGTTCCCCCTGCGCGACACCGAGTTTGAAATCAACCAGGCCCTGGCCGAGGGCAAGAACGTGCTGGCCGAGGGTGCACAGGGCACCATGCTGGACATAGACCACGGCACCTACCCCTTCGTGTCCTCTTCCAGCACCTGCACCGGCGGCGTATGCACCGGCCTTGGCGTGGCTCCCAACAGCATAGGCGAAATCTTCGGCATCTTCAAGGCCTACAGCACCCGTGTGGGTTCTGGTCCCTTCCCCGTGGAACTCTTCGACGAGACAGGCGAGAAGATTCGCGACATCGGTCACGAGTACGGTGCCGTAACAGGCCGCAACCGCCGTTGCGGATGGGTGGACATCGTAGGCCTCAAGTATGCCATCATGGTAAACGGCGTAACCCAACTCATCATGATGAAGAGCGACGTACTGGACACCTTCGAGACCATCAAGGCCTGCGTAGCATACGAAAAGGACGGCGTGCGCACCACCGAGATGCCCTACGACACCGAAGGCTGGCAGGCCGTCTACGAGGAACTCCCCGGCTGGCAGACCGACCTCACCCAGATGACCTCTCCCGACCAGTTCCCCAAAGCCTTCCAGGACTACATCGACTATCTGGAGAAGGCCCTCGAGCGCCCCATCACCATCGTCAGCGTAGGTCCCGACCGCGCACAGACAATCGAGCGATAAACGGAAAACGAAAAACTGTTTATGGTAGGGACACGGCACGCCGTGTCCGAAGAACAATAGCAAGCGGGCGAAAGACCAACCATCCTCAAGCGGACTCGGCATGCCGTTTCCCAACTTCGTAATGGAATTTGCGCCCCTCACGAGGCACTGATTGACATTTGGCCAATCTTCCAAGTCCACCGTTTGCCCTACCTTCACACAAAACAACAAATCCGCAGTACCTCGCCATTGAGGTGCTGCGGATTGTATATGTGTACTACAAAGTAAGATTAGTTCCCTGACTCCATCTTGGGAATATCAAACGAGTTTGTCATGTCGTTGAATATGGCAACAGACACACGGACTGGCAGAGGCAAATCTGTCCACCAAGCAAATTCCTGTACACTTTCCTTTGCTTTTGTGCATATTTTCATTACATTTACACCGCACTAACTATGAAAACATGCCTTCCGCATATAATCCTGATACTGGCGGCCGTGCTCACCACGGGATGCCGGGACAGGGACGGACACACACTTTACCAGGGGCAGCAACTGAGGGCCGGCGATGTGGTGCTGAGGTGCGGAAGCGGTATGACAAGCAGGGCCGTGAGGATGGCCGACGGCGGAGGATGCTACTCGCACGTGGGCATAGCGGTGGATTCGTTGGGAGTGATGATGATAGTGCATGCCGTGCCCGACGAGCACGATGGTGCCGGGGACGTGGACAGGGTGAAGATGGATGCCCCGGAGGTGTTCTTCTCTTCCATGAGAACAAGCAACGGCAGGATAATGAGGCATGCCGACAGCATTGTCGCACGAAGCGCAGCAGAGGCGGCGCTGAGGATTTACCGCAAGGGAGTCCTGTTCGACCATGACTATGACACGGAGGACACCACAAGGATGTACTGCTCGGAACTGGTGGAGCATGCCTACAGAGAGGCGGCGGGGCTGTCCATAACGGACAGTGCCAGGCACGATGTGAACCTGCCGGTCTTCACGTTCAGGGACGTGATACTGCCCTCGGACTTTACCTCCTCCAGACACCTCAGTACTATATGTGCCTTTTAACAAACCTATATACTAACCCTTAAATCCCTGAAAGATTATGAAGAAATCAGTATTCGGAATCCTTGCCCTCGTGGTAATGGCAGTGTGCTTCTGGAGTTGTGGCGGTGGCAACACCCCCTCAAAGGTGGTAGAGAAATCCATCGAGTATGTAAAGGCAAAGAACTATGAGGCCTACGTGGACCTTATCCAGATTGAAGAGAAGAACGGCAAGACCGTGGAGGAGCAGAAAGAGCAACTCCTTGCCCTGCTGCAGGGAAAACTGGACCAGACCCTGGAGAAGCAGCAAGGCATAGCATCTTGCGAGATTCTGAGCGAGGAGATTGCCGAGGACGGCAACACCGCCGTGGTGAAGGCTAAGATTACCTATGGCGACGGTACCACCGACGATCAGAAGTTCAAACTCGTGAAGAATGCCGACGGCGACTGGCGTCTGGATGCCCAGAAGTAACGGAGAGCGAGTCATGCAACAATCAAAGTGAGGCTGTGCAGGAGGAGGTCCGATACAGCCTCACTGCTATATCTACCCCCAATCAGGCAAATATCCACACTTCGTCCCTACATCATTTATTATAATGTATTACTCCCCCGTCGGCATGCTCCCCTTTACAGAGCCAGTACTCTCACGGCGGTACTGCAATACCGACACGACGGTACTCCAATACCGACACGGCGGTACTCCAGTACCGAATGCAGGGCACAGAAATCGGTACTGGAATGTTTTTTGCCCTTTAGCGCGAAAAAAAATGCCTTTCCTTGTAGCAAAACACCGCCGGTTTACGTTATATAGACAGAAACATTGCCTATAACAACGACAAGAAGTGAGTTACGATGAAATCATAAAGGGATGCCGGAACAGGGACAGAAGTGCACAGACGGCCTTCTACAATCTGTTTGCACAAACCATGTTCTCCACGGCATGCCGTCTTATAGGCGATGAGTACGAAGCGGAGGATATAGTACAGGAAGTCCTGTTACTCCCGCTTACCGGAAAAATACAGATGCTGGACAGACAGGCAGACATGGAACGAAGACTCAGGCGTATAACCATAAACGAAACCATAGACCGCCTGAGAAAGCAGAAAAACATATGGGACTGTTGGGAGGACGGCATTGACATCACCGCAGACGAGGAGACAGACGACATGCTGATTGATGCGGAAAGGAGCGGAAATCTGCGTCAGGCCATTGATTCCCTGCCGGAGAAATACAAGACGGTGCTACTATTATCCGTAGTGGAGGACCTGAGTTCGGACGACATTGCCTCCCTGCTCCATGCCAAACCCTCTACCATCAGGACACAGTTGACACGGGCGAAACAGAAACTGATAACATGCTTCCGATATGAAAAACATAAATGACACAGAACTGGAACTTCTAATCAAGTCAAGCATTGACACTCCCCGACTTCCACCGGGAAGCAGGGAAAGGTTCATGAAACGGCTGGAGAAAGCCGAGCACGAGAAGAAGCGGCGGAAAACATGGCGCCTGCTAACCTCCGCGGCCATTGCCGCATCCCTGTTGCTGTTCTTCTTCGTCACACCCGGCATGCACAGGGATGAAGCCCCTCCCACCGAAGCCGACCTGATGATTGCTGAAGTACGTGGCTATTACAGGTCCCTGTTGTGGAATGAAACCGAGTTCATCGTCAACTTGAGCAAAGAACTTGACCCCAAAACCAGAGACAGGCTCATGGACGAAGTCATCAAGATTAACATGGCACCGGATTCGCTCGTTGCCGACATTGACGGAGAGCATCTGTCCGAAGACGAAAAGATATACCATATAGCATCCATATACCAGTCGCACCTTAGAAGCCTGCAATACATACACACTATACTGAACGAAGGCAAACAGGCACGACTAAGCAAACAACAATAAAGACCCCAAGAAATATGAGACACATCGCCAGAACACTATGCCTGCTATTGGCACTACTCGCCATAGCCATGCCGCATGCCCTTGCAAGCGAGGCACAATTCGAGAGAAGCAAGACCGGGAAGATTACCTTCCGGAACGTAAAGAGAGGCGCAACGCTGAAACTAAACAACCGCTTTGGCAACATCAGGATCTACGTCTGGGACAAGGACGTGATAGAACTGGATTACAAGTTGCACATAAAGGCCGAAAGCCAGAGTTATGCCGACAAAATGCTGGAAAGCACGGAGATTATCCGTCAGGAGGAGGGCAACACATATAGCCTGGAACTCAGGCGCAACGATACAGGCAACAACGACAAGCAAAACAGCATGGAGTCCACATGGGCGGTATATGTGCCAGAGAACAATCTGTCGCTTACCGTACTAAACGCTTTCGGAGACATACACATCCCCGACTACGAATGCGCAAAACTGGAGGCCAAGGTCAGTTTCGGAACCTTGCTGTGCCAGAACATAAAGGCAGATGGAGAATGTATCCTGGAGGCCGCACACGGCAACCTTTATCTCACCAGAAGCAACCGGGCCAAAGTAAACGCATCGTTCTGCAATGTAAGCATAGGCAAATGCAACCAGTTGGACATGAAAAACTCCCATTGCAAAGAAGTAAGCATAGGCACCTGCAACACACTTGCCCTTAAAGAACGTTTCTCACATGTCAGCATAGGAAGTTTCAAGGATGCGGACATGAACATACAACACTCAACCATAGACATCGGCCTGGCTACAGGAAAGACAACCATTTCCAGCCAGCACTCGTCCATAGAACTCAGTCAGGCAGGCACACTCGTCAACATCCCCAACAGCCAGCACTCCAAGATTAAAGTCAACATCAACGAGATAACCAAATTTGAGAGTTTCTACATGAAGGGCACCTTCACCGACCTGAACCTCCGTATACCCAAACAGATAAATGCCGGCTACAAACTGAGCTGCCGGTTCGGTTCCATAAGCATTGACGGGCTAATAAAACACAAGAACACACATATAGTGGAAAAGGACTTCTTCTCATCCAAGGAAGGATACTTCGGAACATCATCCAATGCCCCCACACTCTTCCAAATAGAAAACATGCATGGCAACATAAATATCAAATGAGCACTTTCGCCCCACCCCTTTAGCACCAGGCAGCCACGACACCTACCGCCATCCGAAGACTTATTTCCAGAATAAATGAAAAAAACTTGCCAAATCATTTGGAGGTTTCGGAATAATGTCTTACCTTTGCACTCGCAAAACAGAAAGAACAAACGCTGGTGCGGTAGTTCAGCTGGTTAGAATACTAGCCTGTCACGCTAGGGGTCGCGGGTTCGAGTCCCGTCCGCACCGCAAAGAGGAGAGTTTCGAGACTCTCCTCTTTTTGTTTACCAAACGGACCCCTCCCCCAGCCAGTCCGCGCGTCGCAATGGGGATTGCTCCCCTCACAAGGCACAGATGGACATTCAGTCCATCTTCTAAAAGACCTCGTTCGCCCCTGTATGGGAGGGAGTAATTACAACCGACTCGTGGCCACATCGGCAGTACATTATACTCCCCGCCCTTGGGAGGGGCAAGGGGGGGAGGGTCCGAAGCAGAGATAGAAATAGTGGAGGGAGAACGCACCTTCTGCACCGCCCGACAGGTGGGATACTACTTCAACATGGACAGGAACAAGCCAGTACGCTTCCCCAAGGAATTCCTGGATTACTACGAGAGCATCTGACGTGCAAGACCTATAATAGGGCACACAGCCCACCATAGGTAGGTCCATGCCTCATGCGCCTTAGACATACACATTCCTGCAACTTAGCAATATTTAACAGGCAGATGTCGTATTATTACATAATAATTACATATATTTGCAACGATTACAACTAAATTTAAACCCAAAATACACATGAAGAAAATCTACTACATCCTGTCACTTGTCCTTGCCACAGGTTTCATGGCAAGTTGCAGCAACGACCCCAACGGGACAGACGAACTCCTTCCCAACGACAAGACAGAACTGCCCGAGTTCAACGACACACGCGCATTCCCCGAGGACGATGGCGCCAAGACCTTGCCCGGACAACCGGCCGAGAAACTCTACAACATCCTGCAGGGTGCCGACAGCATCTTCTCTGCAAGAATAGTAAGTTACTCAAACATGCCCAGTTTCCAGTTCAACGAAGTAAAGAATTTTACCGACGAACTGGTTAAGGACGCTACCTCCGACGCACGAGTTTACCGCCTGATATACAACTGGGTGAGAACAAACGTAAAGTATGCCCAGGGGTATGTCAGCAACGAGCCATACGACGTGTTCGTGAACAAGACAGCCGTATGCCAGGGATATGCCAACCTGCTGCACCTCATGCTCTACACACAGGGCATACCCGTAATCAATGCCAACGGATACCTGAATAGCAACGGTTTCTTCGGCCATACATGGAACTACGTGTACTTCAGCAAGCAGTGGTGGCTCAGCGACCCCACAAACAGCCTTGAGTACAAGGCTGCCGAATTGGCCAAATACCAGGCAACCTTCATCCCCGTGTCTGCCGACGGCAGTTTCCTGGAGAACGACCAGTATGCCTACAACTATGCCTATGAGAAGATCAACCTGAACACAGTAAAGGTTGCCGACGACGCATTCGTTGTGCCTTTCAGCGTAACACTGAACAACGGCGAGAAGTTCCAGGTCAGCTCCTTCAACCCCACCGCAGACCTGCCTTCCAACGTGAAGGAAATCTACTTGGGCAAGAACATCATCAGCCTTGGCCAGGATGGCATATACGGTTTGAGAGACCATGCACCCAATGTGGAAAAGGCATACGTTGACCCCGCCAACCAGACTCTTCTCAGTTACGAAGGCCTTGTGTACGAGGCATACAGCAATGCTCCCGTCTACGTGCCCAATGCCATGAAGATCGTGTACCTGAAGCCCACCTCAAACGGCATCATAGAGAAGAACGTTCTGTGCAAACACCCCAATGTTGAGGAACTGTACATCCCCGAAGGTACCACCGAACTGGAAGCATGGGCCGTGGAGAACTGCCCCAACCTGAAGGTGGCTTATCTGCCTCTCAACACCGAATGCAACGAGACAGAAGCATTCGTTGGCGTTCATCCCGATTTCAAGATTGTCCGCATGGACATGACCGGCATCAAGGACGTTATCGCCGACTGATAAGAATACACCTTAGTATAAAAACAACGCCCCGAGGATATCACATCTTCGGGGCGTTTTTGTGCCGGCATCATAATTATCACAATCGGGATGCGGCAAAATATGCTAATCATCACAAATAAGTTTTATGTCATAAACGGGGAACGGTGAGCGGTGAGCGGTGAGCGGGTGAGCGATTTTGTTTTCCGTTTTCCGTTTTCCGTTCCCCGTTCGCCTCACTCCGTCCTGATGCTTTCCACCGGATTGCGGCGTGCCACGGAGAGGGTGCGCCAGCAGATGGAGAGGAAGGCTATCAGCAGGGTGACGAGCACGGAGACAACGAGCAGCCACCAGGGGAAGTCTATGCGGTTGGGGAAGAGTTCCAGATACATTTGCGAACCCTTGATGGCAACGGGGAGGGACAACACGGCGGCCAGGAGGGAGAGCAGGATGAAGGGGCGTGCCAGTTGCCAAGAGGCACCTGTCACCGATGCACCCATCACCTTGCGCAGGGCTATCTGCTTGCTCTGCTGCTCTGTATAACTGATGGACATGGCAAAGAGGCCAAGGGCGGAAATCAGCACTGAAACGAACATGAAGCACAGGACCATCAGGAGCAGGCTCTCCAGTTCCTCCATGGGTTCGGCAAGGATATCGTCCACGGTGCGGATGTCGAAGTCCTTTTCTACTCCGCATGCTTCCTTCGTTACGGCACGGCACGTCTCCTGCATCTGCTTGATGCTTTCCTCTACGTCCTCCATGCCCTCTTCGGAGAGTTCCACCATCATAAATGCTGCACGGTTGGGGTTCATCATTACGGCAATGATATTGTGTCCGTCGGCCATGGAGTTGCCATCGACGGGATTAAACGAACGATAGTCCTTGATGACGCCACAAACGGGATAACTGGCAGTGCCGGATATCTGACCGCCCACAAGGGGATTTTCTGCACTGACATCGTATCTGTCGCGCGTTTCCTCCGCAATATAATGCTTGCCGTCTTCGGGGGCGCTGTACTGCTCCACTGTCTCGAAACCGAGCATGCTCATGCAGGTTGTATCCATTGCGGAATAGAAGGTCCACGAAGACACAGGTTCATCACCACTACCCTTTTCCTGCACTCCGTTTGTCTGGCAATACCATGGCATGTTCATTGCCCACCCGATGCGCTTTACCTGTGGCATGGCCAACAGACGGTCGCGGATGGGAGTCAGTTGTTCTACATTGAAAGAATACGTATAACACTCTATCTCCGCCAGCCCTTCCGTACGATAACCCATGGGCAGGGTGGCCAGATGGTGCATCTGTGCAAGCATGACAAGCCCTATGGCAATAAGGGTGGTACTGATGAGGTTCTGCACCACGATGAACACACGGCTCAGGCGCATCTTGCTCTGGAAACGGAACGAACCCTTCACCACATCGATGGGCTTGAAACGAGCCACTATCACCGCAGGAATCAAGCCTGCCACCAACGACACCACCAGAAGCAGGGCTACGGCGGCCAGAATGGAGAAGAAGTCGCCAAAGAGGGGTATTTCCGAGTCGAGCAACATCTCGAACCATGGGCGCATAATCACCGCCACCATGCACCCGAACACAAAGCATCCTGCCGTAAACACGAGCGACTCCAGCAGGTTGCGCCCCACGGCCTCTGCCATGCTATCGCCCAAAAGGCGGCGTGTGGCTATCTCCTTGGCACGCTTGCCAATGAGGGCCGTGGTGAGGTTGACGTAGTTGAACACGGCAGACACAAGGAGCACCAATGCCACACACACCAGTATCCACACCATTGTGACATCGCTATGCCGGAAGCCTGAGTTGGTGGCAATGTTGGAGAAATAGAATTCGTTCAAAGGGATAAGTGACACTCCGCCCAGGAAACTTCCGTCCTTGGGCTCACGTGTCCAAAACCTGTTCCAAACCTCCATATACTTATCCAGCAAGGCTTCCTTTACCTCCTCCACGGATGCGCCCTCGTTCAGGGTGACGAAGGTGACGATGGAACCGAAGTTGTCCATCCAATGACGGCTTTGTTCCTCCACCTGCATGGAGTAGAATATCTCCGAACGGGTGAAGATGTCGTCCTCGTCAAAGGTCTCCATCACGCCAACTATGGTCAGCGGTTCCTCCTGCCTCAACAGGGTTATGGTCTTGCCTATGGGGTCCCCGTCGGGAAAGGCTCTTTTGGCGAACTCCTCGCTCACGAGGATGTCCGTGGGCGATGCCAGCACCTTCTTGCGGTCGCATCCGCGCAATTCATAGTCGAAATACTGGAAGAAGGTGCTGTCCAGGGCCATGGCATTGGTGGAGAAACTGTTCTCTCCCACCTTCACGTCCCACGGACGGATGCCGCCCACACGTGTGTAGCCCTTTATCTGCGGTATCTTGGGACAGATTTCGGGTCCCGTGCCCACCGTCATGCCTGCCAGGCGATGCGAACCCATCACATAGAGTTTGTCCGCCATGGTTTGCGTCTTGCCCACCATATATTCTGTACGTGCGTACGATGCAAGCAGGATTACAAAGCCCAGGGCCACGGCAAGGCCGAATACCTGTATGGCGGTGTATAGTTTGTTGCGCTTTAGAAAAACGAAATATGATTTCATGCTTATTCTACGTTTAATTTCCATTTACTCCCCTTCCCTCGCAGGGAAGGCCGGGATGGGTCCACCTCTACAGCAACCCGTTCATATTGTCCACCACCTGACCGTCGAAGAGGTTGATGACACGGTGGGCATGTGTTGCATCCTTCTGCGAGTGCGTCACCATCACGATGGTTGTGCCTTCGTTGTTCAGTTGGGAGAGCAGTTGCATTATCTCCTGTCCGTGCTTGGAGTCGAGGTTACCCGTAGGCTCGTCGGCCAGGATAAGGCGCGGTTTGCCCACCACGGCACGTGCTATGGCCACACGCTGTTGCTGACCGCCCGAGAGTTGCTGGGGATAGTGCTTGGCACGATGGCTCATGTTCACACGGCGCAGGATGTCCAGCACCCTCTGCTTGCGCTCGCTCTTGGGCACGTCCAGGTACTTGAGTTGCAGTTCCACGTTCTCCTCCACGGTGAGTTCGTCGATGAGGTTGAAACTCTGGAACACGAAGCCTATGCGTCCCTTGCGCAGACGTGTGCGCTCACGTTCCTTCATATTGGCCACTTCCTCGCCATCGAGCGTATATGTTCCGGAATCAGGGTTGTCAAGCAGGCCAAGGATGTTCAACAGGGTTGACTTTCCGCATCCGCTGGGTCCCATGATGGCTACGAACTCGCCTTCCTTCACTTCCATGCCCACACCGTTCAGTGCCACGGTCTCCACCTCCTCGGTACGGAAGGTCTTCACAAGTTTTTCTATTCTTATCATGCGATTGTGCTGTTTTAGGGTTGTAATAATGTTTATGTAAGCGCTTTCCGAAAGCAAAGATATGGCAAAGGTTACATTCTGCATGCAGAAAAAAGGCCTTGCAAGTACGATTGTATGAAAATTATACACAAGAGTGTCTAAAAATCATACACTATCGGGCAGAGGGGAGAGGTTAGAGGGGAAAGAATGTACGTCTTTGCCAACTTTTCATTACCTTTGTACCGTAACATAAAGCCCAAAGCACACAAAATGAAAGACTACGGAACCATACTGGTGGTGGACGACAATCCCGCCATACTCACCGCGGCCAGGATATGCCTGGGTGGCGTGTTCGGGAAGGTGATAACGCTGGCTTCGCCCGAAAGCATCCTTGCCACCATGAACCAGGAAAGGGTGGACGTGGTGCTGCTGGACATGAACTTCACCCTGGGAGTGAACTCGGGACAGGACGGGTTGCTATGGCTCCGTAGCATACACAAGCGGCATCCCGATGTGCCCGTGGTGCTGGTGACGGCATACGCCGACATAAAACTGGCCGTCAGGGGGCTGAAGGAGGGGGCGGCGGACTTTGTGACCAAGCCCTGGGACAATGCCGAACTGGTGCGCACGCTGAAGGATGCCATAGACAAGAGCAAGGAAATAGTGCCCCTGGAGGAGGTGGAGGCCGAGCATGTGCGCCGTGTGGTGGAGAAATGCCACGGCAACATCAGCAAGGCCGCCGAAATGCTGGGCATAACACGGCAGACCCTGTACGCAAAGATAAAGAAGTAATGGGAACTACGGAATACATCATAGCGGGAGCCGTGGCATTGCTCCTGACGGGATACGTGGCGTGGAGGTTCCACCGCCACCAGTGCCTGCTTCGCGACCGCGCACACCTGATGCGTGAGGCGGTGAGAAACCGCGACTTCACCTTCCGTCTGCCCTTGAAGGGCCTGTTCTTCGGGGAGCGTGCCATGCAGAAGGCGCTGAACGACCTGAGCAAGGACATAAACGTGCTCACCGCACAGAAGGAGATAGAGTCGTGGCAGAAACTGACCCGTGTGCTGACACACGAGATAATGAACGCCGCCACACCGATAAGCAGCATCAGCCAGGCATACCTGGCCGACCCCAACATAAAGGGCACGCCCTACGAGGAGGGCATACAGGCCATACAGAAGACGAGCGAGAGCCTGTCCAACTTCGTGCGCAACTTCCGCACCATCACCCTGGTGCAAGAACCGGACATGAAGGAGGTGAACCTGGCCGGCCTTTGCCGCTCGCTCAGGTCGCTCTACCCCAACCTGACATGGCACACGGACATTGCCCCCGACACGTGCATACGTGCCGACGAGAGCATGATGATGCAGGTACTCACCAACCTGACCAAAAATGCCGTGGAGGCAGGTGCCACCGACATGGACATCAGGTGGAACAAGGCCCTGTACGTGAGCAACAACGGCGCCCCCATACCTGCGGAAGTGCGCGGAGAAATGTTCGTCCCGTTCTTTACCACCAAACGGAGCGGTTCGGGCATAGGCCTGTCCCTGTCCAGGCAGATAACGATGATGCAGGGAATGAAACTCTCCCTGGCCGAGCGCCCCGTGCCCTCATACCGCACCACCTTCGTAATAGCGCCCTGACATGAGCACGCACGGAGACATAAGGGAAAGGGTACTCCATGCCACGGACATCACCCCATTCCAGAGGCGTGTGTATCTGGAACTCCTGAACGTGCCACGTGGCGAAACCATCTCCTACGGCGAACTGGCACGCCGCATAGGATGCCGCAGCGCCCAAGCCGTGGGTCAGGCGCTCAAGCGCAATCCCTTTGCACCCGAGGTGCCGTGCCACAGGGTCATTGCCTCGGACGGATCCATAGGCGGTTTCCACGGCAAGCGGCAAGGGGATATGATTGAGCAAAAGCGCCTGCTTCTGGAGGGGGAGAGAGGAATAGCGGACGTGCCGAAAATGTAAATGTATTCCAACGGACTTCACAATACGTTCCGAGAGCCTTCACAACACGTTCCAAGAGCCTTCGCAACGTGTTCCGAAGCCCCTCGCCTCACGTCGCGTTTGAGAAGGCTTCGGGAGGGCCGATTTTGTTCTCCCGGGTGACACGTCCTTGTCATCGGTGGCGGTAAAATGAATCGCCAATGGCGATAAAATTCACCGCCAGTGGCGATGAACTTTACGGCCACTGGCGGTGAAACTAATGTTCTGTAGAACCTATGGGCAGGCTCTATAAATCAGTTGCTCATTTGTCAGGCATAGAATCGAGCCATCACTGGACAAGAATGGCACGTCCGTTGCTCACGTAGATACCGTTCTTCTTGGGAGAAAGGACACGGCGGCCGCTGAGGTCGTAGATAACCTCCTGCTCTGCATCTTCGGTTTCTGCCTCAATCACGTCTATGGAGGTGGGCAGGGCGGTCTTGGTCTTCAGGTCAATGTCGATGGCGGCAGGGAAGACACGTTCGGGGTCGAAGAAGAAAGCGCAACTCTCCACCATGGTCTTCAGGTCGGGGCGTACGAGGCCGGAGAAAATCTCCTCGCCGTTGAGCACCACCTTGACGGGCTGTGTGAGGTCGTACTCCTGCTCGTTCAGGTAGAGGCGCACCTTACCGCGGGTAATGCTGGAACACTTTCTGGTGAAGTCTATTTCTATGCCACTGGGAGCATTGACCGTAGAATACAGGACACGATTGATATTGAGGTTTATCGTGTTGCCTTCCCTTGTCATCTCGTAGCACGCACGACCCTTGTCGCTATCCAGGAGGCTCTTCTGTATTATGCGGATGTTGTAGAAGCCCTCACGCTTGCGTCCGTACATGTCGTAGTTTTCCCAGAAGAAATAGTCGGGGTGTGCATCGCGCGAATATTGTGCAAGCCACGGAGTGGTGGGACGATAGTCGATGGAGTGTCCGTCACCGGGAATGACCTCGATGAAGTGCTTGTAGTATCCGGGGTGCTCCTTTTCCAAAGCATCGGCAACCTCCAGAGCCTTCTGAGTGAGTTTGTTTCTGTAGAAGCCGTCGTCCAGAGCACCTGTGCGCAGAGAGAAGGCAATGTTTGCCACGTTCTCCATGGGAGCGTTTCTCAGAGGTTCGCCACCGGCCATGGGACCCGCACCGGCCAAGTAGTCGGCATAGAAAGATGCCAGACGCTGGCTACCATAGGCACCCTCGGAGATGCCGAAGAAATAGATCTTGTTGGCATCCACCTCCTCGGTGAGGAAGGCCAGGCGCAGGAGTTTCTCCCATGCCCACTGCTTGCTCTGGATGGCCCAGCGGTAGTAATCTCCCGTGTTGGGAATCTGAGGCACGAAGTATATGCCGGGACTATAGAATCGGCGCAGGGAAAGGCCGATACCGGTTTCCCACTCCTGGTTCTTGTCGCCCGAACCGTGCATGTACAGGAACAAGGGATACTTGGTCCCTGCCTGCACCTTCTCGGCATTGCATCCCCAGTAGAAAGGCATCTTGGCATTGGGTTCCAACTTGGACGGCAGTGTCCAGGAACCGGTCTTTCTCAGTTCCAGTTCGGTGACGGGAAACAGTTTCTCCTCGTCAAAGCCCTCTACGGCCGAGCGCCATATCTGCCATACCTTTTCGCGCGTGGCGGAAATCTTGTCCATGGACACCTCGGCATTTTCCTCCATGGTTACGTCATCGCCCTGAAGCGAAGCGCTGAAGAGGCTGCGGATGGTGTTTTCCGTCTCAGAAGAGACTATGTCCTGTGCCGACAGGGGGGCGGCCATCAGGACAGAGAGGAACAAAGTGGTAAATGTCTTTTTCATAGGCATAAAATGAGTGTTGTTGCTGTTTGGTGTTTACGGACGGCACGTCAATTCGTACTCCGTATGCATGCAAAGATAGTGATTTATTCCCAATAGCATGGCATTGCGAAGGAGATTTCTTGCCGGCAGAACATGAAAACTGCCGGAAACGGGCAAGAATACAAGAAGCCCCCCGATCTCATCACGAGATGGAGGGCTTCACGGACCTAACCATTTCCTTTTTTCTTCTGTATTGATTACCTAAAGGATGGTACAGAAACCTAAAAACTTAAACAATCTATAATCTAACCAAAACAATCCTATCTCTTTCTGCGGAGCGGTTCCACGTCGTCGCCAGTCTTGATGATAGCATCAGCGGCTGGGGTGATGACGGTAATAACCGTTCCTCGGCCCGAAGCGGAGAGCATGTCCGTGCACTTGGTGCTGATGTAGAGTACCCCGTCCCTTACCTCAAAGTCCAGCAGGGTGGAGTCGTACACGGCCGTGCCGTTTATCATTACTCCGTAATCCTCGCCCTGGACAACCCTGATGCGTGAAGGAACGTTTACGTTCACCTCGTTGAAGGGAGCCACTCTGCCGGGAGCCTCAACTGCAAATTCTACACTCTTATTGCTTGCGTTTACGGTAACGGCCATCATGATGGCGGCTACCAAAGTCATAATCTTTTTCATCTTTCAATCTTTTTACCTTAAACTGTGTTTTCATTTCTCCGGTGCAGCCTCTGCCGCCACCTTTTCTATAATGTGCGCCCGTCTGTGGGGGCAAGCACCTGTGTTATCCTTACTTGATGTGTGTCTTTTCTGTGTTCTCAGGTCAGGTCTTTCACCTTTTCTGCTGCAAAGGTAATACCATTTCGGGGGAAAAACCACGGGTAAATCTCTAAACAGGATAGGGAATTCCCCTTTTATTGACCAAAATCAATATTGCGTGACAACTTGACACGCACACTTGGGCATTTTGTCAGCAAACGGACAACGTACATTTTGTCAGTTCCGCCACCCTACCCCAGTTTCCACCCGTCCTATATATAATATATATAAGGTATAAGCAAAGCCCACGGCAAATATCAGGAGCAATAATTAAAGTTTTTTAGAAAAATCTCACCATAATGTTTGGTCAGTATTACAAAAAGCAGTACCTTTGCACTCGCAAAACGGAGATAAGTTCTGGAGAGAACACACTAGACACCTCCGCAGAGCACAATGGGCGATTAGCGCAGCTGGTTCAGAGCATCTGCCTTACAAGCAGAGGGTCGGCGGTTCGAATCCGTCATCGCCCACAAAACCTAATAGGGATGGCTCCTTAGCTCAACTGAATAGAGCATCTGACTACGGATCAGAAGGTTGCAGGTTTGAATCCTGCAGGAGTCACAAAAGCGTTGGGTAGGTAGGTAAGTGGTTAAAACGGGCAGACTGTAAATCTGTTGGCTTGCGCCTTCGGCGGTTCGAATCCGTCCCTGCCCACTTCACACGAACCAAGGTGTGAACAAAAGAATGCGGAAATAGCTCAGTTGGTAGAGCACAACCTTGCCAAGGTTGGGGTCGCGAGTTCGAGCCTCGTTTTCCGCTCAAACTAAATACTGAACAGGATTGGTGCGGTAGTTCAGCTGGTTAGAATACTAGCCTGTCACGCTAGGGGTCGCGGGTTCGAGTCCCGTCCGCACCGCCAAAACAAAAAAGAGCGAGAACCTGCCGAGGTTCTCTTCTTTATGAAAGGAACGGCCTGAGGAAAAAGCACAGACAAGCACAAGGCCCTCTTCACTTTCAGCAACGGGCGATTAGCGCAGCTGGTTCAGAGCATCTGCCTTACAAGCAGAGGGTCGGCGGTTCGAATCCGTCATCGCCCACAAACCTGACCTAATCAAGGATGGCTCCTTAGCTCAACTGAATAGAGCATCTGACTACGGATCAGAAGGTTGCAGGTTTGAATCCTGCAGGAGTCACACCCAAAGGCAGGAAAGAAAGGAAAGGACGGCCACACATGGTTGTTCTTTTTTGTTTTTATACACACTCCACGCAACTTCAGGGCATCAGACACGGGACGTGCAGGGGCGCATCGGCACGCGTTTTGCAACATGGACATTGCATTTGCACGTTATTTCCGAAATATCATCACTAATGGGGAATAACGAACAACATTATCGTTTAATTTTGTTAGCAGAAAAAGTAAAAGTATAACCCCTAATACCCACGATTATGAAAAGGACACTTTTTCTATCAATCGCGATGCTCATGGTTGGAATGGCCACTATGGCACAACCAAAGCCCGGCCTGTACAAGCAGACCAAGTTTACAACTCTGGACGGCAAGGAGATGGAAAATCCGCAGGACATGTACCTGATGCTGAAGGACGGAAAGACATACGAGATACAGACATACGAAGTGGAGGGGGTTGAGAGGGTTTACGTTGTAGAAAAGGAAATGAAGGCGCTGGAGGCCACCGACGAAGGCCTCAGTTACACATGGACATACGACCCGAGCGGCTATCCCGGAGGACAGAACACCGTGAAGGTGACCAACGTGTACACCCCGGCCAAGAAAATCATGTCCGAGAACATGAAGGACTTCCTCGACCTGATGGACAGAGTGGACAAGAAGCCCGGCAAGAAGAACAAACTTCTGGGCGTATGGCACGCTCCCGAAATGACGGGCACCAAATACTACAAGTTCTACGACAAGGAAGTGCGCATGACCCTGCACCTCGCCCAGGTGGGCAAGGCACAATCCATGATTTTCACCATAGAGGAAGTGGAATACACTCCCGACGGCCACACCAAGGAAGGCGGCAACCCATGCCAGATTTCATGGCAGGGCAAGGACAAGCACACCCTGTCATACCAGTACAACGGACACACCAACACCGAAAACTGGAACCGCACTGCCCTACCCGACCATGTGGTGAAAATCTTCAAGTGATGCTTCTTGCATGGCATACATAACAACAAATAACACAGACGGAGCAAACATTGGTTTTGCTCCGTCTGCATATATAAAGATGTATATATAACGAGACATACCCATCCAAGTGCCCGCTCATTATTGGCCCTATCCTGCGTTTTAACAAAAATAAAGACCGATTATTTGCCTGATTGAAGACGATTCAGTAAATTTGATGCACAAAAAGCGAGAAAACGTGCCAAGAATAGGGCATAAACCCTGACACTTGACCACACACAACAACACTCACACCATGCCTGAACACATCTTCCCTGCCACACATGTCGTCCTGCCCTCGGAGTACGAGGGAGAAAGGGCGGCATTCTATCTGGCTGTGGAAGAGTACATAGCATCATACCTGCCGGAGGGCAGTTATCTGTTTACATGGCAACTGGCGCCCACCGTGGTGATGGGCAGGAACCAGGATGCCGAGGCGGAGATAGACCTGGCCTTCTGCAAGGCGGAGGGCATTGACGTAATCAGGAGAAAGAGCGGCGGAGGAAGCATCTTTGCCGACTATGGGAACATAATGACAAGCCTCGTGACACGGGAAGGTGCGGTGGAGGAACTGTTCGGCGAGTATGCCAAAAACATGGCCGAGTGTCTCAAGGGGCTTGGCGCCGAGGTGGAGGTATCCGGACGAAATGACATCCGCATGAAGGGTGGAGGCAAGATTTGCGGAAACGCCTTCTACCACATGGCCAGGCGCAATATCGTGCACGGCACCATGCTCTACGACACGGATGCAAGGAGGATGCGAGGCGCACTGACTCCCGAACGTGCCAAACTTCTGTCCAAGGGTGTGAAGAGCGTGGAAAGCCGCATTGCCCTGCTTAAGGATGCCCTACCCGAGAGCACGGGTGTGAGGGAGTTGCGCCAAAGCATAAGTGAGCATCTCTGCAAGGGGAGCATATCGCTTACGGAAAAGGACATCAGCCGTATCCGAGAGATAGAGAGCGGATACTATGCACCCACATTCATCTGGGGCAAGGCAAGGAAGGCAGAAGTACCCCACCGGTGCCAGGCAAGGATAGAGGGATGCGGTACGATAGCAATGGAGTTCG
Source organism: Bacteroidaceae bacterium (assembly GCA_045594385.1). GTDB lineage: Bacteria > Bacteroidota > Bacteroidia > Bacteroidales > Bacteroidaceae > Physcousia. The sequence continues at coordinate 11,814 of JAZNYM010000034.1, read as the reverse complement.
AGGTGAAGGACGGCATGGTGGTGTCCGTTGCACTTAGCGGTGACTACTTCGAACTGGGCGATGCCCATGCCTTGTTCAGCAACGCCTTTGTCGGGTGCACGTTCACAAAAGAAAACCTGACAAAGCATGCCACAGAACATTCCCCAAACAGAGCCGTCAGAGGATTGGAGACGGCAGAACTCTGCTCGATGTTGGAAAAACTCTTTGAATAAACAAACCTAAAACAATACTATCACACTACTATGACTGAGAAAAGAACATGTCTTTACGACAAACACTTGGAACTGAACGCCAAGATGGTGCCCTTCGGGGGATTTGAGATGCCCATACAGTACACCGACATCGTGGACGAGCACAATGCCGTACGCAAGGCCTGCGGTGTATTCGACGTGAGCCACATGGGCGAGGTGCTGGTGAGCGGCCCTGAGGCGGAGAAGTTCGTGCAGTACATCTTCACCAACGACATTGCCGGTGCTCCCGTGGGAAAGATATATTATGGTATGATGCTGCATGAGAATGGTGGCACCGTGGACGACCTGCTTGTCTACAAGATGGCAGATGACAAGTTCTTCCTCGTCATCAACGCCGCCAACATAGACAAGGACTATGCCTGGATAGAGGCTCAGGCAAAGGCCTTCGACGTAGTTACCGAGAACCAGAGCGACACCTACGGACAGATAGCCCTGCAGGGACCCGAATCGGAGAAGGTGATGGCCGAGTGCCTGGGCCTGGCTTGCGAGGATCTGGCATTCTACACCTTCAAGACCGTTGAAGCGGAGGGCGAGACCCTCATAGTTAGCCGTACAGGCTATACGGGCGAGGACGGTTTTGAGGTGTACGGCAGTCATGCCTACATACAAGGCGCATGGGACAAACTCATTGCCCATGGCGTGAAACCCTGTGGCCTCGGTTGCCGCGACACGCTGAGGTTCGAGGTTGGCCTGCCCCTCTATGGCGACGAACTGACGGACGACATCACTCCTCTGGAAGCAGGACTGGGCATGTTCGTGAAACTCGACAAGGAGAACTTCATCGGCAAGGAAGCCCTTGCCAAGCAGAAGGCTGAGGGACTGACCCGCAAGATTGTGGGCATAGAACTGGCAGGACGTGCAATACCACGCCATGGCTACGATGTGGTTGTGGACGACAAGGTTGTGGGAACCGTCACCACGGGCTACAACTCCATCTCTACCGGCAAGAGCGTGTGCATGGCCATGGTGGACATTGAATATGCCAAACTCGACACACCTGTGCAAATCCGCATCCACAAGAAGTTGCAGGATGGCACCGTGTGCAAGAAGCGCTTCTACGAGAAGAATTATAAGAAATAAGGAAAAGCAGACCCTCCCCCAACCCCTCCCTCTATGGAGGGGAGTAGATACTACCGAATGATGACGAAGGGAAGATGGTTCCGATACGTGGGAGAGCAAAAGTGCTACACAATAAATACTACAAAATAAACAAATCATTAACCTGCCCAAACCCTATACATTATACTCCCATGTGGAGAGGCAAGGGGGAGGGTCTTAACCTAATCTAATTATGGCAAAGACAATTGAAGGTCTCTACTATAGCGAGAGCCACGAGTATGTGAGAATTGAAGGCGAGTACGGTTACGTTGGTATCACCGATTATGCTCAGGAGCAGTTGGGCAACGTAGTGTACGTGGACATGCCCGAGGTGGACGACGAAGTTACCGCAGGCGAAGAATTCGGTGCCGTGGAAAGCGTGAAGGCTGCCAGCGACCTCATTTCTCCCGTCAGTGGAGAGGTTGTGGAGGTGAATGCCGACCTTGAGGACCAGCCCGAACTCATCAACCAGGATGCCTTCGGCACATGGATTATGAAGGTGAAGTTGTCAGACCCCTCCGAGGTGGACAACCTGCTCAGCGCCGCTGACTACGAGAACTGTTGCAAGTAATTATTGAAGACCCTCCCCCAACCCCTCCCTCTATGGAGGGGAGTAGATACACCTTTCGGATGTGATTACGATACATTATACTCCCCTCCATTGTGGCGAGCAAGGTCTTCTGAAGAAGCACCGGGTGTGCTTCTGTACCTTGCGAGGGGAGACTTGCGTAGTTTGATGAACGAAAGTGAATAACTTCCCAGTTCGACACGCGGACTGGGTTGGGGGTGGGTCCTCCATTTCGTTTTTAGCCCGTTAAGCCTATGAAATACTTTCCCCATACTGCCAATGACCTTCAGGAGATGCTGAAGGTTGTTGGCGTCAGTTCTTTAGAGGAACTATATTCCGAGGTTCCTGAAGAACTGAAGTTCAACAAGGAACTTGCCCTGCCCTCTGCCATGTCGGAAATAGAGGTGAGAAGGGTGATAGGTTCTCTTGAGCAATCCAACGAACAACTCATCTCCTTTGCCGGTGCCGGTGTCTACGACCACTACACCCCCAGTGTGGTGCCCTACATAGCATCGCGCTCGGAGTTCTCCACCTCCTACACCCCGTATCAGGCAGAGATTTCCCAGGGTACCCTGCAATACATCTTCGAGTACCAGACAATGATGGCCGACCTGACCGGCATGGACATCTCCAACGCTTCGATGTACGACGGTTCCACCGCCACGGCCGAGGCAATGATGATGTGCGTGGCATCCGCCAAGAAGCGCAACCGTGTGCTCATCTCCGAGACATTCAACCCTGCCGTGATGCGAGTGGTGGAGACATACGCCAAATTCCATGGCGTGGACCTCGTCAAGGTTCCTGCCAAGGATGGTGTTACAGACATGTGTGCCATACAGGCATTGCTCGAAGCCGATGATGTGGCTGGCGTGCTGGTGGCACAACCCAACTACTACGGCATCATAGAGGACTTCTCCGGCCTTGCCGACATGTGCCATGCACACAAGGCTCTGCTGGCCATCAACACCATGGCATCTGCCTTGGGAGTGCTGAAATCTCCCGGCGAATGGGGTGCCGACATCGCTTGTGGCGAGGCACAGAGCCTGGGCATTCCCATGTGTTATGGCGGCCCCTACATAGGTTATCTCTGCACCACCAATGCCCTCGTGCGCAAGATGCCAGGACGACTGGTAGGCGCCACCACCGACATGGACGGCAAGCGTTGCTTCGTGCTTACCATGCAGGCACGCGAACAGCATATCCGTCGCGAGAAGGCCACTTCCAACATCTGCACTGCCCAGGGCATCATGTGCCTGTATGTCGCTTCCTACCTTGCTCTGATGGGCAAGAAGGGCTTGCGCGAGGTCAACGAACAGTCCTATGGCGCCGCACACGAGTTGCACAAGCGTCTGCTTGCCCTTCCCTGCTTCTCCGAGGCATATCCCGGCAAGCCCTTCCTCAACGAGTTCACTCTGAAATGCTCTCTGGACATCAGCGCCTTGCAGGACAATGCCTACATAGACGGTTTCATTGCCGGCGTGAAGGCAGAAGCAAAGGAAGACGAGATTATCTTTGCCGCCACCGAGCAACGCTCTCCTGAAGAGGTGGAGGCTCTGGTGGAAAGCATTGCTGCCTTCTGTGCAGAGCAAGGACTATAGTACTAACCAATAAGTGACATATCCGAAAGCATTATGAACAACACATATTACGGAAAACTCATATTCGAACTTTCCACCCCCGGATGTATTGGTTATTCTCTGCCAGAGAACCAGTGGAGCGGCCACACATTGGAGGACCTGCCTGCAAACCTTCTCCGCGATGGCGAGACAATATTGCCAGAGGTGGACGAACTTACCGCCGTGCGCCACTATACCAACATGTCCAACAACAACTTCGGCGTGGACACCGGTTTCTATCCCTTGGGCAGTTGCACCATGAAGTACAACCCCAAGATAAACGAGGAGATGGCCACCCTGCCTGGTTTCACCACCTTGCATCCACATCAGCCGGAATACACCGCACAGGGTGCACTGGAACTATATTATAACGTACAGAAATCACTCTCCGAGATAGCCGGTCTGCACGAATTCACACTGAATCCCTTTGCCGGTGCCCATGGCGAGCTGACAGGTCTGATGGTGATACGCACCTACCACGAGAAGCGTGGCGACCTGAAGCGTACCAAGATTATCGTGCCCGATTCAGCACATGGTACCAACCCTGCATCCGCCGCCGTATGCGGGCTGCAGATAGTGGAGGTGAAGAGCACGCCGGACGGAACCGTGGACGTGGAGGACCTCAAACCTCTGCTTGGCGATGACATTGCCGGCATGATGATGACCAACCCCAACACACTGGGTATCTTCGAGACAAAGATTCCTGAGATAGCACGCCTGGTGCACGAGTGCGGCGGCCTGATGTACTACGACGGTGCCAACCTGAACCCCATGCTGGGCGTATGCCGCCCCGGCGACATGGGTTTCGATGTTATGCACATCAATCTGCACAAGACCTTCTCCACACCACACGGCGGTGGTGGCCCTGGCAGCGGTCCTGTTGGCGTAAGAAAAGGTTTGGAGGAATACCTGCCCAATCCGCAGGTAAAGCGTCAGGAGGACGGCTACTTCACCTTGGTAAACAACCCCGAGTCGCTGGGTAGCGTTTCTGCCTTCCTGGGCAACTTCGGCATTGTCATCCGTGCCTATGCCTACCTGCTCTCTTTGGGCAAGGAGCACATCCCCATGGCTGGCAAACTCTCTGTGCTGAATGCCAACTACATCAAGGAGCACCTGAAGGAATACTACAAGTTGCCCATCGATGTGCTGTGCAAGCACGAGTTTGTCTTCGACGGTTTGCGCGAGGAATACGGTGGCGACCATCACGATCCAGGGCATGTAACCACCCTGGATGTGGCAAAGCGCCTGCTCGACTATGGTTATCATGCACCCACCATCTACTTCCCCCTGCTTTTCCACGAGGCCATGATGATAGAGCCTACCGAGACAGAGAGCAAGAAGACCCTGGACGAGTTCATTGATGTGATGAAGAAGATAGCCCTCGAGGCTCGCGACCAGCGCGAACTCCTGAAGACTGCCCCGCACCACACTCCCGTCCGCCGTTTGGACGATGTGAAGGCGGTAAAGGAACCGAAGTTTACCTACAAAACCTTGTAAAACGGAAAACGGAAAGGTGAAAACGGAAAACGGGAAAAAGACCCCCACCCAGTCCGCGCGTCGAACTGGGTAGTTATTCACTTTCGTTCATCAAACTACGCAAGTCTCCCCCCACGAGGCACAGAAGCACATCAGTGCTTCTTCAAAAGACCTCGTTCGCCCTGGAGGGAGGGAGAACGATGAGTGTGGAGCGAATGACCAGGCTGTTTTCCGTTTTCCGTTTTCACCTTTCCGTTTATTTACAACTATGACACATCAACTCATAATCATAGGTGCCGGCCCCGGAGGTTACGAGGTCGGTGTCAAAGCCGCCAAGGCTGGTTTGCAGGTCCTTGTGGTTGAGGCCAGGAAGGTGGGCGGCACTTGCCTCAACGAGGGTTGCATCCCCACAAAATGCCTCTGCAAGAATGCATCCCTGCTACAGGAGCTCAAGGAGAGCAATACCTTCGGGATAGAGACAGGAGATGTGCAATTCGACCTCTCCAAGGCCATAGCACGCAAGGATGGCATCGTGGAGCAGTTGGCCAGCGGCATCGCCACACTGATGAAGACTCCCGGCATCACCTTCGTGCAGGGCAAGGCACAGTTCGTTGACGAGCACACCATCCGTGTGGGCGAGGAGGAATACTCTGCCCCCAACATCATCATTGCCACTGGTTCGGTGACCAAGTTCCTTCCCATCGAAGGAGCGCACGACAAGGGAGTGGTGACATCCACCGAGATGCTCAACCTCAGCCAAGTGCCCCAGCGCCTGTGCATCATAGGCGGCGGTGTGATAGGCTTGGAGTTTGCCAGCATCTTCAATGCCTTCGGCAGTAAGGTTACGGTAGTGGAATACTGCAAGGAGATTCTGCCTGCCTTCGACCGCGACATTGCCAAGCGCCTGCGCACCTCACTGAAGAAGCAGGGCATCAACTTCAAGACCGGCTGTGCCGTCAGTGCCATCCGCACCGAGGAAGATGGCAAGGTGGTGGAATATACTGAGAAGGAGACAACGAAGCAGGAAATCTGCGACCTCGTGCTCATGGCCGTGGGACGTGGTGCCAACCTCTCATCGCTCAATCTGGACGACATCGGTATAGCCTACACCCCCAAGGGCATCACGGTGAACGAGAACATGCAAACCTCCCTGCCCCACATCTATGCCGTGGGCGACATCAACGGCCTTTGCCAACTGGCACACGCCGCCACATTCCAGTCCTACCGTGCCCTGAACCATATCCTTGGCAAGGAGGACAGCATCGACTTCGGCATCATCCCTGCCGCCGTGTTCACCACTCCCGAGGTTGCCACCGTGGGACTTTCCGAGGAGGCAGCCGAGGCACAGGGCATCCCCTACTCCACCCGCAAGGCCTTCTACCGTGCCAACGGCAAGGCCCTGACCATGGGTGCCGAAGACGGCATAGTGAAGATTCTGGCCGACGAGGAAGGACATATCTTGGGTTGCCACATCCTGGGCGAGCATGCCGCCGACCTCATCCACGAGGCCGCCGCACTGATGAAGTCCGGTGCCACCCTGCACACTCTGGCCGACTCCATCCATGCCCACCCCTCACTGAGCGAGATACTGCTTGGTGCGGCAGAGTAAAGAAAAGAGTTTTACACAGTGATGTAAATAGCGCAACAAAATATCCCCGAGCCTCCATGGACGGAAAGGCTCGGGGATTTCTATAAACCTGTAAATTATATAGGCCTACTGCTTTGCACCACATCCCTGCGTCTTGGAGCAGTCTTTCTTGTGGCATGCGTCGCCCTTGCCATTGCACTTCGCATCATGGTGCTTCTTGCCATACTGGTGCTTCTTGCCATGATTGCCAGCACGGGAAGCCTTGCGGTTGTTATGCCGGCCGTTGAAACCATCAACCTTGACGGCCTGTGCTGCCTGCCAGGGAGCGAGGAACTTGCGGAACTTGCCGTAGTACTTCTCCTCCAGATTCAGGAGAGCCTTGCGCATGGCATAACCCTGCTTCATGAATTCGTCCATCTGCTCCTCTGTGGGTTTCTGACCCTTCTCCAGTTTCTTGCCACGGTTCTTTTCCATTACGGCCTTGCGCTCGGCATGATACTCCTTCATGAGAGCCTTGAAGGCTTCCTTGTCCTCCTCCTTAACGCTCTTCAAAAGCATGGCCTTGGGGTTGTTCTTGCCACGCTGCTGGTGCATCATTCCGCGCTTTGCACCCTCGCGCTTTTCCGAATTACCGCCCTGGGCGTCCTGAGCACTTACGTTGAGTGCCAATGCAGCAAACAAAAGAATAAAAAGTTTCTTCATAATACATTAAATGTTGAAATTAGTGGTTAATCAGTAGTAGTCTCTTCATGCAGAGGTTTCGTTCCTCCGTCTGCTTTTATGACATCATGCCAAAAAGAAGGTTTAATCCAAACTGTCTTATTGTTTCTTAAACCCAAATCAGTCATTAGTCAGTCTATTGCCCAATTTGGGTTAAAAAGCATGGCAAATGCTTGGGTGTCTTGGCACTTCTTCGTATATTTGCATACGGAAAAGAGAACCATTCATATAAACATCACTACTATGCCAAGAATAAAGACCATAGGCATTCTTACCTCCGGAGGCGACTCTCCAGGCATGAATGCTGCAATACGTGCGGTGACACGTGCCGCCATAGCAAACGACATGAAGGTGAAAGCCATCTACCGTGGCTACGAAGGACTGGTGAACAACGAGATAAAAGAGTTCACCACAGAGAACGTGAGCAACATAATTCAGCGTGGCGGAACCATACTGAAGACGGCACGAAGCAAGGAGTTCCAGACGGCAGAGGGCAGACAGAAGGCCTACAACAACATGGTGGCCAACAATATAGACGCCCTGGTGGTAATTGGCGGCAACGGAAGCCTTACCGGCGCCCGCATCTTTGCCGAAGAATTTGATGTGCCTTGCATAGGTCTGCCCGGCACGATAGACAACGACCTGAACGGCACTGACCTGACCATAGGCTACGATACCACACTGAACACCATCATGGAATGCGTGGACAAAATCCGTGACACGGCCAACAGCCACGAACGCATCTTCTTCGTTGAGGTGATGGGACGCGATGCCGGTTTCCTGGCACAGAACAGCGCCATAGCGGCAGGAGCCGAGGCGGCCATCATCCCCGAGGACAGCACCGGAGCCGACCAGTTGGAACTCTTCATCGGACACGGCATCCGCAAGAGCAAGAAGTCGTGCATCGTGCTGGTTAGCGAAAGCCCCAAGTGCGGCGCCATGTACTATGCTGAGCGAGTGAAAAAAGAATACCCCGAATACGACGTGCGAGTTTCCATCCTTGGCCACCTGCAGCGCGGAGGCCGCCCCAGCGCACAGGACCGCATCCTGGCCAGCCGCCTTGGCGTGGGAGCCATACAGGCACTAATGGAAGGCCAGCGCAACGTGATGATAGGCATACGCAACGACGAGATTGTCTACGTGCCCTTTACCAACGCCGTAAAGAGCGACAAGCCCTTGAAAAAGGAACTCATCAACGCCCTGGCCGTACTCTCAACCTAAGATTTACCGGAGAATCCGGAAGACTCGGAGCCTGCCTAAGCCTGATGAGCAAGAGCGGAGAACTCGGAATTATCGCTTTCTAATCATTATAGGATTTCATAGGACGCTATAGGATTTCATAGGACTTACTAGGATATCATAGGTTTTCCTTGGTCATCCTAGGCCATCCTAGACTCCTCAGGCCTTCCTTCTCCATCCTATCTACAAAACAATGCAACTCATCAACCTCGAATCCGTCATCACCAACAAGGTCCCCAAGCTAAGGAAGAAACTTCCCTCCTTCGTCATACGCATGATGGAGCGCCTCATCTGCCAAAAGGAGATGAACGACATACTCACCCGTCTGGGGCACAACGATGGGGCGGCCTTTGCCAAAGCCATGTCTGAGGACATGAAGGTGACATATACCGTGCAAGGCATGGAAAACCTTGACAAGCAGGGGCATTACATGCTCGTCAGCAACCATCCACTGGGAGCCTTCGACGGCATATCCTACATAGCCGTATTCGGCGACTTCTTTCCCAAGATAAAGGTCATCGTCAACGACCTGCTCATGTACATCGAACCCCTCAGAAGCGTCTTTCTGCCCGTCAATACGATGGGACGCCAGAAACGTGCCGACATGGAGGGGGTACAACGCGCCTACAACGACCCCGACACCCAACTGATCAGTTTCCCTGCCGGTTTCTGCTCGCGCTACATCGACGGCAAGATCCAGGACATAGAATGGAAGAAGAGCGTCATAAAGCAGAGCGTGGAAGCAAAGCGCGACATAGTGCCCATGTACTTCGACGGCCGCAACTCCACACCCTTCTATGCCCTTGAATGGATACGCCGCAAACTGGGCATGAAGTTCAACATAGGCCTCATCCTCCTGCCCCGCCAGATGATGAAGACCGCCCGTGGCAAGCACTTCAAGATATACATAGGCAAGCCCATCCCATACCAGCACTTCAACCAATCCAAAACCGACACGCAATGGGCACAGTGGCTCAGGGAGGAATGCTATAAACTGAAGCCATAATTCAGCAGCAACCGCACACACATAGAACGAGGATTACCCGCAAGGCAATCCTCGTTTTCTGTATGCCATACCGCCGGCAGAAGCAAAGAAAAACGACATTTTACCCGTAATTCGCTTGGCAGGAACAAAATAACGGCCAAAAAGCATCGCTATCTCAAATAAAAAGCGTACCTTTGCACCGCTTTTCCCTATGGGAAGGCACAAGAGATCATAAATCAATATTGTTTAACTTTTAATTTCAATGTAAATCTGTATGGCAGATTACAAAAATGTAGCTCCCGTTGAAGGCTTCGATTGGGAAGCATTCGAGAACGGCAGCAGCACAGAGGTAAGCCTTGAGGCTCAGGAGCAGGCTTACGCTGGCAGCATGAACAAGGTAGGTGACCACGACGTAGTGGATGGCACCGTAATTGCAATGAACAAGCGCGAGGTGGTTGTAAACATCGGTTTCAAGAGCGATGGCATCATCCCCACCAGCGAATTCCGCTACAACCCCGAACTGAAGGTAGGTGACACCGTTGAGGTATACATCGAGAATCAGGAGGACAAGAAGGGTCAGCTCATCCTGTCTCACAAGAAGGCTCGCGCAGCCAAGTCTTGGGACCGTGTGAACGAGGCTCTGAACAACGACGAGATCATCAAGGGTTACGTTAAGTGCCGCACAAAGGGTGGTATGATTGTCGACGTATTCGGCATCGAGGCCTTCCTGCCCGGTTCTCAGATTGACGTTAAGCCCATCCGCGACTACGATATCTTCGTGGGCAAGACCATGGAGTTCAAGGTCGTAAAGATCAACCAGGAGTACCGCAATGTTGTTGTAAGCCACAAGGCTCTCATCGAGGCCGAGCTGGAGCAGCAGAAGCAGGAGATCATCGGCAAGCTGGAGAAGGGTCAGGTACTCGAGGGTACCGTCAAGAACATCACTTCTTACGGTGTATTCGTTGACCTGGGCGGTGTTGACGGTCTGATCCACATCACCGACCTGAGCTGGGGCCGCGTAAGCAATCCCCGCGAGGTTGTTGAGCTCGACCAGAAGATCAACGTTGTTATCCTGGACTTCGACAACGAGAAGAAGCGTATCGCTCTCGGCCTGAAGCAGCTCACTCCTCATCCCTGGGATGCTCTGGACAGCGAGCTGAAGGTAGGCGACCGCGTTAAGGGTAAGGTTGTGGTTATGGCCGACTACGGTGCATTCGTTGAGATTGCTCCCGGTGTAGAGGGTCTTATCCACGTTAGCGAGATGTCTTGGAGCCAGCACCTGCGCAGCGCTCAGGACTTCATGAAGGTTGGCGACGAGGTAGAGGCAGTTATCCTGACTCTGGATCGCGACGAGCGCAAGATGTCTCTGGGCATCAAGCAGCTGAAGGACGATCCCTGGGAGACTATCGAAACCAAGTACCCCATCGGCAGCAAGCACACCGCTAAGGTTCGCAACTTCACCAACTTCGGCGTATTCGTTGTGATTGAGGAAGGTGTTGACGGCCTCATCCACATCAGCGACCTGAGCTGGACCAAGAAGGTTAAGCACCCCAATGAGTTCACCAAGGTAGGTGAGATCATCGACGTTTGCGTACTGGAGATTGACAAGGTTAACCGTCGTCTCTCTCTCGGCCACAAGCAGTTGGAGGAGAACCCCTGGGACGTATTCGAGACCGTATTCACTCAGGATTCTATCCACGAGGGTACTATCATCGAACTCCTGGACAAGGGTGCCGTTATCCAGCTGGAGTATGGCGTAGAAGGCTTCGCTACTCCCAAGCACCTCGTTAAGGAGGACGGTTCTCAGGCTCAGCTGAACGAGAAGCTCCAGTTCAAGGTAATCGAGTTCAACAAGGACAGCAAGCGCATCATCCTCAGCCACAGCCGCATCTTCGAAGATGTTCAGCGTGCAGAGGCTCGTGCCGAAAAGAAGGCAGCCAACGCAGCCCGCAAGGCCGCTAACGCTGCTCGCAAGGAGGAAACTCCCGCTATCCAGAACCAGGCAGCAAGCACCACTCTCGGTGACTTGGACGCTCTGGCAGAACTGAAGGCCAAGATGCAGAAGGGCGAATAATCAGAAACGCCTTTTCTATAAACTAACTGGAGGGACAGCACACATCCGTTGAGGCTGTCCCTCTGTTTTGCAACAAACTCAGCAACTCTGTTCTTGGAGTGTAAGTTCTCTCTCCATTCGCAGTCTTGACTATCGCCTTCTCCAAAGATAAGTAGGGACGCTGCGAGCAGCGTCCGCTTGCTCCAGTTTTCGGACGGTG
>JAZNYM010000033.1:0-1658 GCA_045594385.1 Bacteroidaceae bacterium | reverse complement strand
GAGATAAGGCGGAGGACCGATTCCGCTATGCACACACAAATTTGCTCATAGGATAGGAGATGTTATTGCAGTAGCAAATAAACTTATCCGGCAGGCTTTTGCCGTTGTCACTCAGGAAAAACCTTACGTCGACGGTTATGTATCTTATAAGCAGTAGTTCCTGCTATTTCCCGAAGTGTATCAGCATAGATAGTCTAATACCTGAAAACACCGAGCGTTATGGGGGCGAGAAGCCCCCATGAGAGAGTACAAATCAGTACAAAACGCTAATAATTGTTAACAGCATACATTTTTTTATTACAGTTCATTAGACTGTTATGCGCTAATGACCGATTTGGATTCAAAAGTGTATTTTGCTTGTGTCAGTCCTTCAAAGGGTTCCAACCCTGTGCCTTCAACTCGAACTCGCTGCCGTCGCGGCTTATCAGGGCCTTGCCCAGGCTTTCATTGGTAATGTAGCCTATTACCTTCACGTCCTCTATGGCGCTGACCACATCGTTGGCGGTCAGGGGTACGGTGAACAGCAGTTCGTAGTCCTCGCCTCCGTTCAGGGCGCAGGTGCTGACATTCATGTTGAACTCCTCGGCAGCTACAGCGGTCTGGTAGTCCAGAGGGATGCGCTCCTCATAGATACGGCATCCGCACCTGCTCTGCTCGCAGATGTGCATCAGTTCGCTGCTCAGACCGTCGGAGATGTCTATCATGGAGGTTATCTTCACGTTGGCCTGGCGCAACTTCTCTATGATGTCCTTGCGTGCCTCGGGCTTCATCTGCCTTTCCAGTAGGTATTCCTTGCCGGCAAAGTCGGGCTGGGGAATCTGTGCTATGGCTTCTTCCACGTTGCTGCCGTTCTTCCTGGCCTGCTGTGTGGCTTCCGTCACCTGCTGGTTGTATACTGCCTTCTCGCGTTCCAGTATCTGCAGTCCCATATATGCGGCGCCAAGATTGCCGGAAACACAGATTAGGTCTGTTTCCTTGGCTCCGCTGCGGTAGGCTATGTTCTCTGCCTTGGCCGTGCCTATGGCAGTGATACTGATGGCCAGACCGGTCATGCTGCTGGTGGTGTCGCCGCCTACGATGTCCACGTTGTGGCGCTTGCATGCCATGCGCATGCCGCTGTAGAGTTCCTCTATGTCCTCCACCATGAACCTCTTGCTGATAGCCAGGCTGACGGTAATCTGCCGTGGCGTGCCGTTCATGGCATATATGTCGCTCAGGTTCACCATCACTGCCTTGTAGCCCAAGTGGCGCAGGGGCATGTAGGTGAGGTCGAAGTGCACGCCCTCCATGAGCATGTCGGTGGTTACTAACGTCTGCATGCCGGCTTCGGGCGAGAGTACGGCACAATCATCGCCCACACCTTTCTGTGTGGACTCGTTTATGGTCTCGGTTTCCTTGGTGAGATGCTTTATGAGGCCGAACTCACCCAATTCTGCTATTTCCAAAGTTCTGTCTGTGTGTTTGTCGTTTCAGGAACGTGCTATCATCTCGCGCATGATGGCTGCCATGCGTGGTTGTGCCTCTGCGGCAGCCTTCTGCACGTCCTCGTGTGTAACTTTCATTACCTGTGCATGACCGCCAAGGTCGGTTATGATGCTGATGCCGAAGCAGCGTATGCCGCAATGGCGTGCCACTATCACTTCGGGCACAGTGCTCAT
>JAZNYM010000032.1:0-74202 GCA_045594385.1 Bacteroidaceae bacterium | reverse complement strand
ATAATTCTGTAACTTTGTCTTCGGTGAGCATAGCGATTATTGTTTGTAACACTTTGTATTTTAGCACTACAAAGTTACAACAATTTTCGCTAATCACCAAATTTATAAGCAGTTATAATTCGTCGAACTCACGTTATATTAAAAGCAAGCAATATCCTAGCAGATATGTTGGTGTAAATTTTGTGGACGGAGATTTGGATTGCAGTCCAGAACCATCAACCCACAAGTTATTTAGTTATGAGGAGGAACCTAATTACAAGTTCTGTTGGAAACTTATACCTACGACATACAACGAGACATCTGGATATTACTTGTATAACCAATATTATGATTGGTATGCTGGAAAGATTGCTGGTCGTAATGCCGCTGTCAACTTAGCTAAGGAACAACAATGGGCAGGCATTTTCCAAATCATTGAAGGTACCGATGCAGCTAATGGTTATTTTGCACTGAAGTGTCTTAATAAAGAGGGAAGTACTTACGAATACTTCAACCAAGGTTCATGGGGTGGAGACTATTCTATCGTTGACTGGGTAGACTACCAAAACGGCAATATCCAAGATGGTTCGTGGTGGAGTATTGAGGATGTTAACGTAGGAACTGCGGAATACTATTGGCATAACAAACTGCAGGCAGAACAAACTAAGCTAAATCTTCGTTTGGAATTGGTGGGTGATGGTATAGGTAAATATACTTGTACTGACGAAATGTTTGGCGAGCATATGGGAGAAACAGACATTGACGCAAATGCGAGCAATGCAGAAAAGATAAAGGCAATTGTATATTGCCTCTACAAACACAATAATATTCAGCTTGACATCAACCAACCCGAAGCAGGATTCTATCGTATTAAGAGCATGAATGGCAATGATAATACCAAGAAAGGTCAGTATGTCCAAAATTATGTAGATGGAAATGGACTTAAATTGGATGCTAATATTGATGCAAGAAGCATTATGTATATTGCTAATAATTCCATGCTCAGTTATGCTTCTGGTCTTTATGTAAATGACTATGATGCAGAAGATGGCGTAGGTCTCATTGGCGAGGTTGGTTCAGAACCTACATCGTGGATAATTGTTGAGAACAACGGTTTGATGGGTACATATGCGCTGGGAGGTAAAGATGGCTTCTATCTGTCAGATTGTCTTACTGGTGACAGAACTACTTATGGTAATAATGATGCCAATGCTGCTTGGACATTTGAACCAGTAGAGTCACTTCCCGTTACAATCACCTCTGCCGGTTATGCTACATTCTACTGTCCCGTTGCCGTCACGCTGCCCGACGGTTTGAAAGCATACTATGTTTCAAACACAGCAAATGACAAGGCCCAGATGGCAGAGATAACAGGCGTGATTCCTGCAAACACAGGTGTTATCCTGCAGGGTGAGGCTAAAACATACGACCTGGCTATCGGTGGCGAGGCAGAAAGCGTAACAAACAAGTTGAGTGGTACTGTTGCATCTGAGTATATCAGCACACCATCTTATGTTCTCTCTGCACAGGGTACACCCGCAGTTGTAGGTTTCTACAAGGCTATCATGAACCAGCAGGAGAACACCTCATTCCTGAACAACGGTTTCAAGGCCTACCTGCCTGCAGATGGCAACAACGCCCGTTCTCTCGTCTTCGACTTCGGCACCGAGACCGCCATTGAGAGCATTGAAGGTGAAAACGGAAATGTGAAAGTTGAGATTTATGACCTGGCTGGCCGTCGCGTTCAGAACGCACAGAAGGGTCTGTATATCGTGAACGGCAAGAAAGTGATTAAGTAAAAGACCCCCTCAGTCCTTCGGACAATGTCCTCTCGTCAAACTGGGGAGTTTTCCCCTCACCAGGCACGAATTGACTTGGGTCAATTCTCCGAGGACCTTGTTCGCCCCCTCTATGGGGAGCGCTTCCGGAGGGCTATGATAAAAGAAGTAAAACAATAAAAGCCATACCCCCACCAAGGCAGCCGGAAACTTCTCCCCATAGAGGGGGAGACGCCAAAGGCAAAGGGGGTCCGTTATTATGAACAAGAAGACATATATCACTCCCTCAGTGGAGACAATAAAGGTAAGTGCCGTAAACATGCTGGCAGCAAGTTTGGGCATCAATGAAGAGACAGTTGACACTTCAGTCGCTGATGTCCAACTTGGCCGTGAGGACAATGGTCCTTCTGCTCCCGGCATCTGGGACAGCGAATGGTAATATATCAAGCCGCCGGGGTTCGAAAAACCTCGGCGGTTTTGTTTCGGGTTTGGAGTTTAAAGTTTCAGGTTTAAAGTTTCAGGTTTCAGGTTTCAAGTTTCGGGTTTAGAGTTTGGAGTTTCAAGTTTCATGTTTCAAGTTTCATGTTTCGGGTTTGGAGTTTCAGGTTTCATGTTTCAGGTTTCATGTTTCAGGTTTGGAGTTTCATGTTTCATGTTTCGGGTTTAAGGCCTTAGCGAACTTGAAACCTTAAACTTGGAAGCGCTGAGCGGATACCTTAAACTTGAAACTTGAAACCTGAAACCTTAAACCGGGAAGCGCTGAGCGGATACCTTAAACTTGAAACTTGAAACCTGAAACCTTAAACCGGGAAGTGCTGAGCGGATACCTTAAACCTGAAACTTGCCCCCCCCTCCCCCTTTCCTCCCCTAAGTTAGGGCGAGGTGCCCGAAGGGCTGAGGGGTCTGTAAAAGAACGATGAACGATGAAGCCTGACAGCAGTACTTATCATACCCCCTCCGGAACTTTGTTCCTCGTCCCCCTGTCTCAGAGGGACAAAGTAGCGAGAAACCTGAAACCTGAAACTTTAAACTTTAAACCTTCCTATTGAGGGGTGCTTCTTGTCCTCACGATGATGAAGGCGAATCATTACCGATCGTTCGGCGAACGATTACCGATGGTGAGATTTACCGTCACCGATGGCAAAATTTACCATTACCGATGATAAAATGACAGTGCCATGGGGGAGGTCTTTTGATTCTGTAGTAACAATGTTTAACCCAAATCGTTCATTAGACTGTTATGCGCTAATGAAACCTTCTTTTTGTCATCTGTTTCGTCACTTCTCGGTTACAATGGAACCCCATTGCGCCCTCAAAGTGGCAAAACATCTGTTCAAAAACAAACGCTATTATCATCATAACGCTAATGACCGATTTGGGTTGAATTGCCGTTTTACTACAAGATGTCCCAAAATTTTGGTGATGTGGAATAAAAAAAGTAAATTTGCGGGGAGAAAAGGAGCGTGGAGGCTCTAGTTTCATGTTTCAAGTTTCAAGTTTCAAGTTTCATGTTTCAAGAAGTCAAGGAAGTACAAATTATAGGTTTCATGTTTCAAGTTTCAAGTTTCAAGAAGCCAAGGAGCGTAAGGGCATCTCATGATAACAGAGCAAGAGGCATACCAGAAACTTGAAACCAGAAACTTGAAACCAGAAACTTGAAACTTGAAACCAGAAACCTTAAACTAATCTAATAACAAAACTATGGCAGTGGTTGAAAGATTTGAGGAATTACGGATTTGGCAGATGGCAAGGGAGTTGTGTCAGGAAGTTTATCTTCATACCGAAACCCAACCATGGAAAACGGACACGCGGTTCGTACAACAGATTCGTGCAGCTGCAGGAAGTGTCATGGATAATATCGCAGAAGGGTTTGAGCGAGACGGGAACAAGGAGTTTATACAGTTTCTTTATGTGGCAAAAGGTTCGTGTGGGGAAGTCCGCTCGCAAATTATCAGAGCATCAGATACAAATTTCCTCAATAACACGGATGCAAAGAGATTGTATAACGTATGTCTGGAACTGAGCAGCGCAATTGCAGCTTTTATAAAAAGCTTAAAGAAGAGCTCCATTACCGGCTCCAAATACCTGAAACCTGAAACCTGAAGCCTGAAACTTGAAACCTGAAACCTAAAACCTTAAACTTGAAACTTGAAACCTCAAACCCGAAACCCGATTACCATGACAGACGAAGAACTGAAGGAAATACTGGGAGAGATGCAGGGCGATGTGATTAACCCCGAACTCTGCAATATACCCGTTCCAGACATGAACCAGGCCGTGAGGGCCGGCACTCCCACCGTGTGCGGAGATATTCCAAGGGATGAATGTTTGTTCTTGTCCAAGAGTTTCCTGAATCTGGGAATCACTTTCAGCGTGGACGTGACAGGCAACTCGATGACGGACATAGGCATCATGCCCGGCGACAAGCTCCAGATAAAATCCGGTCCCTGTGCAGATGACGGTGACATAGTGGTGGCCGCCATAGACGGAGAGTTTACGCTGAAGGCTTTCTTCCGCGATGAGAACGGACAATGCTGGCTGGTGCCGGCCAACGAAGCCTACAAACCAATCAGGCTGACGGAAGACATGGACGTGAGGATAGTGGGAAAGGTGGTGAAAGTGACAAAGGATGCTCCACGCTATAGCCATGCCAGTATAATGCGGGTGCTTAAGGCTGCTGAAACGCCAGAAGACAAACCCATGGACGATCCCGGTCCGCTGATATGCAAGGCGGCTCCCATGGTACGCAATTCACGTCATTGGTATGCCGTGTACAGGGCATTGGTGGACATGGGACTGTGTGAGTCGGAGATGTACGCCACCTTTGTGGACATGGTTGCCAGAGCTGTTCCGGAGCATCCCAGCCTACCGACGGTGGATGCCATGAGGCGCATGGCTGTTGGCAGCTTTTGCAGGCCTGTAAACCAATGGAATATAAACAATGCCCCCGTGACAGGAATACGCTTCGAGGAGTACGTAAAAATTGCACAGGCGGTGAGCGATAAACGGTGAGCGGTGAGCGGTGAGCGATAAACGGTGAGCGGATGAGCGGATGAGCGGATGAGCGGATGAGCGGTGAGCGGATGAGTGGTGAGCGGATGAGCGGAAACCTTAAACTTTAAACCAGAAACTTGAAACTTGAAACCGGTGAGCGGTGAGCGGTGAGCGGTGAGCGGATGAGCGGTGAGCGGTGAACGGATGAGCGGAAACCTAAAACTTTAAACCAGAAACTTGAAACTTGAAACCTGAAACCTTGAAACTTGAAACCTTAAACTTGAAACTTTAACCTCATATGAAAAAGACTCTACTTGTAACGGCAATGATGATGTCGCTGGTGCCATCGGCATTACAGGCAAAGGTGCAGCACATACTGCCACGTCCACAACAGATTACTGCCACGGAAAACGTGGCGGCCTTCAAACTGAAGGGCAAAGTAAGCATAAACTATGCCAACGGGGCAAAAGCATGTGCCCTGCTGGAGGAGTTCCTGACCAGCAACGGTTGCAAACTGGTGCCAAGTGGCGGCAAGGCTGTGAACGTGAGCATGGTGAAGAGCATAGAAGGCGCATACGACTATGAACTGTACGGATACGAGAACGAGGCCTACACCCTGGAGGTGACACCGGAGGCCATAAACATCACAGCGGTAACGCCCACCGGTGTGATACGCGCAACACAGACACTGGTGCAGATGGCAGAGGGATGGAAGGGCAAGCCCGCCCTGGAGGCCGTGAAGATGACGGACTGGCCGGCATTCAAGTTGCGCGGATACATGCACGATGTGGGCCGCTCGTTCATCAGCGCCGGGGAACTGGTAAGGCAGATAGAATTGTTCTCGCGCTTCAAGGTGAACACTTTCCATTGGCACATGACAGAGAACCAGGCATGGCGCTTCGAGGTGAAGGCTTATCCGCAACTTACCTCTGCCGAGTCCATGACTCGCTTCGCCGGCCAGTACTACACACAGGAGGACTGCCGCAAGGTGATGGAGGCTGCCAAGAAGCACGGCGTAACGGTTATCCCCGAGATAGACATGCCGGGACACAGCGCGGCCTTCAGGCGTGCCATGGGCTTTGACATGCAGAGCGCCGAAGGAAAAGCTGTGCTGAAGAAGGTGCTGGACGAGGTGGCAGAGGTCTTTGCCGATGCACCCTACATACACATTGGCGGTGACGAGGTGAGCACGACTGCCGCCTACCTGAACGAAATGATTGCCTATGTGGAGAGCAAGGGCAAGAAGGCAGAGATATGGAACCCCATCAACGGCATAGGACAGAAGAGCCTGAACGCCTCGCTGACACAGATGTGGGGTACACGCGGTTACTTTGCCGGGGGCAAGGCCAACATAGACAGCCGATACAACTACACCAACCACTTCGACGTGTTTGCCGACCTGGTGGGCATCTTCAAGAGCAATATATATTATAAGGAGAAGGGCGATGCCGAGGTGGCAGGTGCCGTCTCCGGTTGCTGGAACGACCGCAAACTCTCCACCGAGGAGGATATCATGGCGCAGAACAACGTGTGGGCCAACGTGATTGCCACGGCAGAACGCGCCTGGGTGGGCGGAGGCAAACGCTACATAGACAACTGCAACAACGGTGGCACGAACGGCGGTGGCGGCGTGATGCTGCCCAACAGCGGCGAGGAGTACGATGAGTTCCGCGACTGGGAGCGCCGCTTCCTGTTCCATAAGGCACATGCGCTGAAGGACGAGCCCATACCATACGTGAAACAGACCAACGTACGCTGGCGCATAACGGATGCCTTCCCCAACGGCGGCAACAACGCCGCAGAGTTCGCTCCGGAGAAGCATGCCACAACATGCGCGATGTGCAACATCCCCAACACTTTCACACACGAGGGCAAAACCTACGGCACAGGAGTGGCCACGGGTGCCGGCATATACCTGAGACACACATGGGGGCACAGCATCATAAAGGCCTACTACGAGTCGCCCTCGTTCAACAACACTGCATACGCCTGGACATACGTCTACAGCAAGAAGAAGCAGGAGGTGGGTGCCGTGATAGAGTTCCAGAACTACAGCCGCTCGGAGCAGGACCCGGCCCCCACGGCAGGCAACTGGGACCTGTATGGCTCCAGAATATGGGTAAACGGTGAGGAAATAGAGGCTCCCGACTATGAGAATGCCGGTGTGGCCATAAGCAACAAGGAGGTGGAACTGAAGAACGAGAACTTCCCTGCCCGCAAACCCATAGCAGTGACACTGAACAAGGGTTGGAACAAGGTGTTCCTGAAACTGCCCTACGTGAATGCAGGATACCGACTGGACAAGTGGATGTTTACCTTCGTGCTCACGGACCTGGAGGGCAGGAATGCCGTGGAAGGACTGATCTACTCTCCTGATAAGGAAAGGGAGTAGGAGGGACTGGGGGGCTAGGTTTTCTAGACAATCTAGACAATCTAGACAATCTAGTCCTTCTAGTCCTTCTAGTCTTTCTAGTCTCTCTAGATATTCTAGATATTCTAGGCTTTTCTAAAAGATTGCTTTATGAAGATATTTACACGACTGCGCAATATACTCCGTTGGATAGTGGGACTGTTTTTCCTCAGTTCCATACTGGCGGTGCTGGCATACAGGTGGTTGCCGGTGCAGGTGACGCCACTGATGTTGATACGTTGCTGCCAGCAGATGGGCAGGGGCGAGAAAATACGCCTGAAGCACCATTGGGTGGAGATGGACAAGGGCATGACACCCGACCTGGCTCTTGCCGTGGTGGCAAGCGAAGACCAAAGGTTCATGACGCATAACGGCTTCGACTTTGACGCCATATCCAAGGCCTGGGACGAGAGACAGAGTGGAAAGCGCAGACGAGGCGCCAGCACAATATCGCAGCAGACGGCAAAGAACGTGTTCCTGTGGCCCGGAGGAGGATGGTTCAGAAAAGGACTGGAAGCATACTTTACCATACTGATAGAACTGATGTGGGACAAACACCGCATAATGGAGGTGTACCTGAACAGCATAGAGATGGGAGACGGCATATATGGTGCCGATGCCGTGGCATGGCAAAACTTCGGACGCGGAGCCGACCGACTGACACGGGCCAACTGTGCCCTGATAGCCGCCACGCTGCCGAACCCGTTGAAGTTCAGTTCAAAGGACCCTTCGCCATATATGCTGCGCAGACAGACACAGATAATGCGCCAGATGAGGAATATCGGGAAAGTGGAATTTGAACGGTGAAGGTTACTGGTTGAAGGTTTCAGGTTTCAAGTTTCAGGTTTCAAGTTTCAGGTTTCCGCTCATCCGCTCATCCGCTCATCCGCTCACCGCTCACCGCTCACCGCTCACCTCTCATCCTCTCATCCTCTCACCGCTCACCTCTCACCTCTCATCCTCTCATCCTCTCACCGCTCACCGCTCACCGCTCACCTCTCACCGCTCACCTCTCACCTCTCACCTCTTCACGTTTTTATCTTTTTTGTCACTTCTACTTTGCAATTAAACAAAAAAAGTGTATCTTTGTCTGCGTAAAATATGTGTCGGTTACATGTAAATACAACTTGCAAGTATGTTGGAGACCCTATTCAGAACACATCGGTATTTGCTGGAACATCTGGGAGAGCCCGTGCATCGTGCGTTGATGGACGAGATAAATTGGCGTGACCGCCTGATTGGAATAAAGGGCAGCCGTGGAGTGGGAAAGACAACTTTCCTGCTACAATATGCAAAAGAAAACTATACGGCCAACGACAAGAGATGTTTGTACATCAATATGAACAACTTCTTTTTCCAGACCTACAGTTTGCTGAAGTTTGCTGGAGACTTCTATAGGGCCGGAGGACAGGTGTTGCTGATAGATCAGATATTCAAGGTGTCCAACTGGAGCCATGTGCTGCACGAGTGCTACGAGAAATATCCCATGCTCCGCATAGTATTCACAGGCAGCACAGTGATGAGGCTGAAGGACGAAAATCCCGAACTGAACGGAATATGCCGGAGTTATAGCCTGAGAGGTTTTTCTTTCCGTGAGTTCCTGAATATAAAGGCAGGTACAGATATCAGACCCGTCACGCTGAGAGAACTGCAGAACCGCCATGAGCGTATTGCCAAGGAGATTTGTGCACGCTGCAATCCGCTGGATTACTTCGAGGCATATCTGCATCATGGCTATTATCCGTTTTTCCTGAACAAAAGGAATTTCAGCGAGAACCTGCTGAAGACGATGAACATGATGATAGAGGTGGATGTGCTGCTCATATACCAGATGGAGCAGAAGAACCTCAACAGAATAAAGAAACTGTTTTTCCTGTTGGCTACGGGTGGTACAGGAACCCCCAATGTGAGCCAGCTGGCTTTGGAGGTCCAGACTTCGCGGACCACGATAATGAACTATATCAAATTTCTGGGTGACGCGCGATTGCTGAATATGCTATATCGCAGAGGTGAGGGATTCCCAAAGAAGCCTGTGCGTCTGATGATGCACAATACCAATCTGATGCATGTGATGACACCGGGACAAGTGAACAGGCAGGACATGATAGAGACATTCTTCCAGAGTGCCACAAGTCCGAAACACAAGGTGAGTGTGGGTGACAGGTCCTGTACATTCATACTGGATGACAAGTATAGGTTCCGGATACTGGATGAGATTCCCAAAAGGAGGTCGACAGACGTGATATACGTGAGTACCGACAAAAAGGAAGGAGAGGGACAGGAGATTCCCTTGTGGATGTTCGGGCTGATCTACTAGAGGAACTAGACTTCCTAGTCTTCCTAGACATCCTAGTCTTCCTAGACATCCTAGACTTTCTAGAACTTCTAGTCTTTCTAGGTGTTCTAGATGGCCAAAAAGATAAGAAAACAATTATTAACCGTTATCAGGCCTGGGGCCTGACGATAAAACAACAATAACAATGGCAAAAGAAAAGAAATTTGTGACATGGGACGGTAATACCTGTGCCGGACATGTGGCTTACATGTTCAGTGAGGTTGCCGCCATCTATCCCATCACTCCTTCGTCTCCTATGGC
The DNA here is from genome assembly GCA_045594385.1 of Bacteroidaceae bacterium. Classification (GTDB taxonomy): domain Bacteria; phylum Bacteroidota; class Bacteroidia; order Bacteroidales; family Bacteroidaceae; genus Physcousia. The sequence goes on along the minus strand of JAZNYM010000032.1, from coordinate 64,445 downwards.
GGAGCATGTGGATGAGTGGGCTGCACAGGGCAGAAAGAATCTGTTCGGAGATACAGTCCTGGTTCAGGAAATGCAGTCTGAGGCCGGCGCCGCCGGTGCCGTGCATGGCTCTCTGCAGGCAGGTGCTCTGACATCTACCTTCACCGCCAGCCAGGGTCTGCTGCTGATGATTCCTAATATGTACAAGATAGCCGGCGAGTTGCTGCCCAGCGTGTTCCACGTGAGCGCACGTACTGTGGCCACACACTCTCTGTGTATCTTCGGTGACCACAGCGACGTGATGGCTTGCCGCCAGACCGGTTTCGCCATGCTGGCAGAGGGTAGCGTGCAGGAGGTTATGGACCTGAGTGCCGTAGCACATCTGGCTGCCATAGAGGCCCGCGTGCCCTTCATCAACTTCTTCGACGGTTTCCGCACCTCTCACGAATACCAGAAGGTGGAACTGATAGAGGACGACGACGTTCGCGACCTGGTGGACATGAAGGCAGTGAGCGAGTTCCGTTCACGTGCACTGACACCCGAACGCCCCATGGCAAAGGGTATGGCAGAGAACCCCGAGACCTTCTTCGCTCACCGCGAGAGCTGCAACCGCTACTACGATGCCGTTCCTGCCATCGTGGAGAAGTACATGGCCGCAATCAGCGAGCGCACAGGCCGCAAGTATGACCTGTTTACATATTATGGCGCAGAGGATGCAGAGGAAATCATCATCCTGATGGGTTCTGCCACCGAGGCTGCACGCGAGGCTATTGACCATGCTAACGCCAACGGCAAGAAGTACGGTATGGTGAGCGTACACCTGTATCGTCCCTTCTCTGTGAAGCACCTGCTGAAGGCCGTGCCTGCAAGCTGCAAGCGCATTGCCGTACTGGACCGCACCAAGGAACCCGGCAGCAACGGCGAACCTCTGTTGCTGGACGTGAAGGATGCCTTCTATGGTGTGGAGAATGCTCCCCTCATCGTGGGCGGCCGCTATGGTCTGGGCAGTGCCGACGTTACCCCCACCATGATTCTGGGTGTATTCGAGAATCTGGAGATGGCTCAGCCCAAGGACCACTTCACCGTGGGCATCGTGGACGACCTTACCTTCACCTCTCTGCCCAAGAAGGAAGAGATGGCGCTGGGTGGCAAGGGTATCTTCGAGGCCAAGTTCTTCGGTCTGGGTGCCGACGGTACAGTGGGCGCTAACAAGAACTCTGTGAAGATTATCGGTGACAATACCGACAAGTACTGTCAGGCTTACTTCTCATACGACTCAAAGAAGAGCGGCGGCTTTACCTGTTCTCACCTGCGCTTCGGCGACACTCCCATCCGCAGCACATACCAGATCAAGACTCCCAACTTCGTGGCATGTCACGTTCAGGCTTATCTGCGCATGTATGATGTTATCCGCGGTCTGCAGCCCGGCGGTCAGTTCCTGCTGAACACCATCTTCGAGGGCGAGGAACTGGTGAACTTCATCCCCAACAACCTGAAGAAGTACTTCGCCGAGAAGAACATTACCGTTTACTATATCAACGCTACCAAGATCGCTCAGGAGATTGGTCTGGGCAACCGCACCAACACCATTCTGCAGTCTGCATTCTTCCGTATTACCGAGGTAATCCCCGTGGAACTGGCAGTAGAGCAGATGAAGAAGGCTATCGTGAAGTCTTACGGCAAGAAGGGTGAGGACGTGGTGAACATGAACTATGCTGCCGTGGACCGCGGTGGCGAGTACAAGGTTCTGCCCGTGGATCCCGCCTGGATGAACCTGCCTGCCGACGAGGCTCCCAAGTATGACGAGCCCGAATACATCACCAGCTTGGTACGTCCCATCAACGCACAGAACGGCGACCTGTTGCCCGTGAGTGCATACAAGGGCATAGAGGACGGTGCATGGGAGCAGGGTACTGCCGCATACGAGAAGCGTGGCGTTGCCGGCTTTGTGCCCGTATGGAACAGCGAGAACTGTATCCAGTGTAACAAGTGTGCATTCGTTTGTCCTCACGCCGCTATCCGTCCTATCGTAATGACCGACGAGGAACTGGCAGGCTACGAGGGCCAGAGCATAGAGATGAAGGCTCCCGCCACTATGAAGGGCATGCACTTCGTCATCGCTGTGGATGACAAGGACTGTCTGGGTTGCGGCAACTGTGCCGACGTTTGTCCCGGCAACCCCAAGAAGGGCGTGGCTCTGACAATGAAGGCCTACGACGACTCTTCCGAGGAGGCTCAGAAGAATGCCGCCGACTGGAAGTACTTCATGCAGAAGGTGACAAGCAAGCAGCATCTGGTGGACATCAAGCAGAGCCCCAAGAACAGCCAGTTTGCACAGCCTCTGTTCGAGTTCAGCGGTGCATGTGCCGGCTGTGGTGAGACTCCCTACGTGAAGCTCATCAGCCAGTTGTTCGGTGACCGTCAGATGGTGGCCAACGCTACCGGTTGCTCTTCAATCTACTCCGGTTCTATCCCCTCTACCCCCTACACCAAGAATGCCGAAGGTCAGGGTCCTGCATGGGCAAACTCCCTGTTCGAGGACTTCTGCGAGTTCGGTCTGGGTATGGTATTGGCCAACAAGAAGATGAAGGCACGCATCAACGTCCTGCTTAATGAGGCTATTGCTTCGGAGGAGACTCCTGCCGAATTCAAGGCTGCTGCACAGCAGTGGTTAGAGGGTCAGAACGACACCGGTGCCTCTAAGGCAGCGGCAGCAGTGCTGAAGCCCATGATTGCCGCAGGTGCCGAGGCTGGTTGCCCCGTTTGCCAGCAGTTGAAGGAACTGGATCACTATCTGGTTAAGCGCAGCCAGTGGATTATCGGTGGTGACGGTGCTTCCTACGATATCGGTTACGGTGGTCTGGACCACGTTATCGGTTCAGGCGAGGACGTGAACATCTTCGTCATCGACACCGAGGTTTACTCAAATACCGGCGGCCAGGCATCAAAGGCTACTCCCATCGGTGCCATTGCACAGTTTGCTGCCAACGGCAAGCGTGTGGGCAAGAAGGATCTGGGTCTGATGCAGGCAACATACGGCAACGTTTATGTGGCACAGGTGGCTATGGGTGCCGACCAGGCACAGTGTCTGAAGGCATTCCGCGAGGCTGAGGCATGGAACGGTCCTTCACTGGTAATCGCTTACGCTCCCTGTATCAACCATGGCCTGAAGGCCAAGGGCGGCATGGGCAAGAGCCAGGCCGAGGAGGCCAAGGCTGTAGAGTGCGGTTACTGGCACTTGTGGCGCTACAATCCCGCTCTGGGCGAAGAGGGCAAGAACCCCTTCCAGCTGGACAGCAAGGAGCCCGAATGGGACAAGTTCCAGGACTTCCTCGAGGGCGAGGTTCGCTTCCTCTCTCTGAAGAAGGCCGCTCCACAGGAGGCACAGGAACTGTATGATGCTTGTAAGGCTGCAGCACAGCGCCGCTACAAGTCATACATCCGCAAGACCCAGGAGGACTGGTCTCTGTAAACTTAGATGCATACAAGCATACAATCCATGATAAGACACCTCTCCGCCAATTGGCGAAGAGGTGTCTGCAACAATAAATAAAAGAGAAACTGTAGGCGATGAACCTATAATAATATATAAGGTAAAAAGGTAACATGAAAGAATTAGGCAATAGCGAATACATACAGGAATTGATAGATAAAGGCATTGACCTTGGAGTGGAAGCAGGCAAGAGCATTATCATTGCCATAATCATATATTTTGTCGGTAAGGCGTTGATATCGCTGATAAACCGCATGCTTCATGGTGTGATGGAGCGTAAGAAGGTGGACCCTGCAATACAGACGTTCTTGGGAAGCCTGGTGAACATCCTGCTGATGATACTGCTGGTTATCAGTGTAGTGAGTGCATTGGGAGTGAATACAACCAGTTTTGCTGCCCTGTTGGCTTCGGCCGGTGTGGCAGTAGGTATGGCTTTGTCCGGCAATCTGCAGAACCTGGCAGGTGGCATTGTGATACTGCTGTTCCGTCCCTTTAAGGTAGGAGACTACATAGAAGCTCAGGGAACTGGCGGAACTGTGTCTGAAATACAGATATTCCACACCATACTGACAACCCCTGACAACAAGAAGATCTATCTGCCCAATGGGGCTTTGTCCAGCGGCAATATCACAAACTACAGCAAGGAACCGTTGCGTCGTGTGGACTTTAATGTTGCTGTGGAGTATGGCGAGGATATAGACAAGGTAAGAGAGACCCTGTCTGGAATCCTATCCAAAGATGAAAGGGTATTGCTGGAACCTGCACCAGTAATCGTCCTTGGCAGTCTGGCGGACAGCAGTGTGAACATGACAGTACGTGTGTGGGTGAAGAGCGAGAACTACTGGGATGTATTCTTCCAAACCAATGAGAAGATATACAACGAGTTCAACAAGTTAGGTATTAACTTCCCCTATCCGCAATTGACGATTCATCAGAGATAGGGATAGGAGGGACTTTAAGGATCTTGGGGGCAAGCTCCCCAAGATCTTTGAAGACCTTGATTAGAGAAAACAGTCATGAAACTGCTATACGTCATAGAGCATATTTCCACCGTTGGGGGACTGGAGCGTATCATTATAGAGAAGATGAACGCCCTGGTCGCCGAGGAAGGTTTTGAGGTAGTGTTGATGACGGTGTGGCAGGATGAAAACGCTCCTGCCTTCCCCTTGGACAAAAGGGTGGAGCATGTTTGCCTGGGTGTGGGACGCCCGAAATCTGCCTTGGGTATGTTGGCGGTAATGCCACGTGTCCTATATATATATAATAATAAGGTACGCGCGATAGTTCCTGATGCGGTGGTGCATTTCCGTGCCATGGGTGCTATGCTGGCAACGTTTTCTTCATGGAAGGGATATACTGTTTTCGAGGCACATACGGCACGTCAGCATAGTAACCACAGGTGGCTGTATCCGCTGATGGAGCGCAGGGTGGACGCTGTGGTGTGCCTGACAAAGGGAGATGCGGCAAACTATGTCCGAGCAAAGAGGGTGGAGGTGATACCTAACTTCACTGGAATCCGCCCTAACCATCACAGTGAGGAGGGAAGAAGGTGCCTGTTTGTAGGACGGTTGTGTCCGGAGAAGGATCCTTTGAGGCTTGTTAGTCTGTGGAAGAGTATTGTAAAAGGGCATCCTGGGTGGCAGTTGGACATTTGCGGAGAAGGGGAACTGGAAACGGAACTTAGTGCCGAGATATCTCGCCTTGGTATAGGTGACAGTGTGGTTATGCATGGTCAGGTATCAGATATTGGCGGCATGTATGCAAAGAGTGCTGTTCTTCTGCTCTGTTCAAGAACCGAAGGGTTACCGATGGTACTGATAGAGGCTATGCGAAACGGTCTGCCTGTGGTAAGTACAGACTGCCCATACGGTCCTGCTGACATAATCAGGAACGGTGAGAACGGTTTCCTTGTACCTCAGGATGACGATGCGGCCTTTGTGAGGTCCGTATCTGAACTGATGGAAGACAGTTGCCTAAGGGAGCAGATGGGAAGAAATGCAAGTGAGATGTCAGCGGAATACTCAAAGCGTAATGTGATAGAAAAATGGAAACGCTTCTGGTTTAGTATAAGACAGGGGTGAGTTTAGCAGACACGAATATATGAAGATACTCCTCGTAGGTGAATACAGCAACGTACACTGGACTTTGGCACAGGGACTTCGTACCCTTGGTCATGAAGTGACTGTGGTCAGCGGAGGCGATGGTTGGAAGGACTATCCTAGGGATATAGACCTATGCCACAGACTGGATTGGCGTGGCCATGTCTCTTTTGCATGGCGCCTGTTGTGTGCATTGCCAAGGTTACGCGGATATGACATAGTGCAACTGATAAACCCGGTCTTTCTGGAGATGCGCCCAGGGCCTCATCGTCTTATCTTTGACTATCTGCGCCGGAACAACAAGCATGTTGTGCTAGGTGCTTTCGGTATGGACCATTATTGGGTACAGGTGAACCGCGATATACGCCCAATGCGCTACAGCGACTTCAACATAGGAGACTTCCCCCGTACGGATGCTGTGGCTCAGGCGGACATTGACACGTGGATAGGTACAGATGCCGAGCGCCTTTGCCGTTATGTGGCAGAACGCTCGGAGGCTATAGTGGCAGGTCTGTACGAATATTGGATTACATACCAGTTGGCAGAGAGCGGAGCCTTCAAGCCAAAGACTTCATTCATACCTTTCCCCATAGCGGAGAATAAACCACGTCCTGCGCAGGGAGATGGGATAAGGATATTTGTGGGCATCAGCAAGGGACGTTCACAATACAAAGGAACAGACATAATGTTACGTGCAGCCAAGCGTCTGAAGCGGGCTTATCCTGGTCGTTTGGAACTGATTGTGGCAGAGGGCGTACCGTTTGCCCAGTATCAGAGCATGATGGACGGAAGTGATGTGATATTGGACCAACTCTATAGTTACACGCCAGCCATGAATGCCCTGCTGGCCATGAGCAAGGGTATTGTATGCGTGGGAGGTGGAGAGGAAGAGCATTATGACCTCATAGGGGAGAGCGCATTACGTCCGATAATTAACGTGGAACCGAACGAGGAAAGCGTGTATGGCCAGTTGGAGAAGTTGGTGCTGCATCCTGAACGCTTGCCTGAACTGAAAAGGCAGAGTGTGGAATATGTCCGCAAGCACCACGGTGTGGATAAGGTTGCCAGAGAATACGAGAAACTATACTCGTTTATCATGACAACGTAGCATTTACCCTTCCCCCCAATCGGTCATTGGCGTTATGATGACAATAACCCAAAAGGACCTTAAAGCCTTTGTTTTTTTTACCCAAATCGCTCATTAGCGTTATGATGATAATAGCCTCTATTTTTGGACAGATGTTTTGCCGCTTTGAGGGCGCAATAGGGTTCCATTGTAACCGCGAAACGACGAAACGGGTGACAAAAAGATGGTTTCATTATTGCGTAGCAGTCTGATGCCCGATTTGGGTTAAATACAGTCTGCAATAGTGCGGAATAATCTGTAGTTTGCTTTTGACAAAGAAAAGGCAACCCCTTTCAGTAGAAGTGGGAGTCCGGTGTTGTGACTGCTGTCATTTTGGGAAGCGGCAAAGTATTTCTGGAATATATCGCAATGAGTGACGAAAAGCGCCTGCATGGCCTGCTCGTTTTTCAAAGTGTGGAAATGTGAGGCAGTGGAAAGAGTGTCCTGAAGATAGAAGCGTAGCAGTTTGGGCGTCGCCTTGTGTCCTTGCGAGAAGTAGTCGGAAAGGACGCGTCGGCTTACCCAAAGAGAGTCCACAGTACGCTCATTGCCCTGAAAGGAATGCATGATGGAAACTGGATTTGGCCGATAATAGTAGTGTGTGCCCGGAACCTGGACAATCCTGTGGCAGAGAGGATAAAGATAGAAGATGTTCAGGGTATCCTCGAACCAATATCCGGGTGGGAAATGGACATGGCGGAAGAGTTCCGAACGATAAACCTTTCCGCACGCACAGCCATGTGATGGGCCACAGTTGAAGTTCCCCTCAGAAATGTCTGCCCCAGACAGGATGGCGACGTTCATTAGCGTCTGGATGGCTCCGGGCAGAAGCATGTCATCGCTGTCAACGAACATGAGGTATTTGCCGCGTATGTTCCTGAGGGCAACGTTTCTGGCGGCAGACGGCCCTTGGTTGGTCTGATGTATGATTTCAGTGTTAGAGTAATGGGAACTTCCTTGTAGGGACGCATGATAATCGTCGAGCAAGGCTGGACTGTTGTCTGTACTGCCGTCATCCACTATGGAGACAAAGAAGGAAAACTCTGTCTCTTGCTGAAAGATGGAATCGAGGCATTGTTTTAGGTATGGGGCAGTATTGTATACGGGTACGATGATGTGAAGGTCGTAGGCGGCTTCTATGCTGTTGTTGCACAGACAGGTTTGTCCTTTGTCGGGCTGGATGGCAGAAAGTTTCTCTTCGGCAACCTCTGCCGTTATGTGTAAATGTTTTTGGAATCTTGTGCAGTAGATAGCATACCGCAACGGTATTAAGAGCAGGGCGATAATATGCCAAATGTATCGGATGGTTTTCTTCAGGGACTTCATAGCAGGTGATGGTTTTTACTCCAATGTACTATTGTCGTTTTTGATTAATCGCCTAAGCAAGAAGTAAGTTTCTTCCTGTAGTCTGAACAGGATCCATGAAGGCATCTTCCAGTAGCCGGGTCTCCATCTTGTAGAAGGTGCCAGTAGGGCGGTGTCTATCTGCTCCCTCATATATTTAATAAGGTATAGGGCCTCCTGTTGCTCCTCTTGGGAAAAACGATGGCGGTAGCGGTGGTAGTAATAGTAGGAACTGACTATGCTTTTCCAAAAGGCGGTTTCGTTCAGACTTAGAATCTCATTGCTATAACCATGTGCTTTGAGTTGGCGCTTCATGTTGGTGAAACGGATATTGCCACGGATATTGTTAAGGCTGACCTTGTGCGAAAGCGATGTGTCGAGCAGGCGGTGGTAATATATGCCTTGGCAACTGGCCACTAGGGGCGAGGCGAGGAACTGCATCTGTGCGGTATTGTCTTCGCCGTATACACGTTCGCAGTTGTCGAAGGGATACTGCATCTGCAATTCCCTGGTAACTATCATCCTGCCGGTAATGCCATTCCAACTGATACTTCTGCGGTATGCCTCTTCGCCGTTGATGAGGCCGAAAGAGTTCTTTTCCTTGTGCTCAAGGAAGGAACCGTCCGGCAGGAGCCTGATTTCCCTGAAGCAGACACATTGCAGGTCTTTATGGTTGCGGAACGTATCAATGGCACAGGCTAGAGCATCGGAGGCCAGAAAGTCGTCATGGTCCAAAGTGGTGATATACTTGCCACATGAAACGGATATGCCGGCATTGCGTGCCAGTTGTGCGCCGCCGTTTTGCGGTTGCCATACGAGTCTTACGCGCTTGTCTTTTTCCGCATACTCCCTGAGTATGTCAGCAGTACCGTCCGTGCTGACATCGTCGACCAGCACCAGTTCCAATTCCTGTAGGCTTTGGTCTAGTACCGATTCAATGCATTGCCGTATATGTTCTTTTATGTTGTGTACGGCAACAACAACGCTGACTATGGGATCATGCTTCATCTGTAATACCCTTTTTCAGTGTCCTGTAGCAGTACGTCGCCGTAAGCAAGGTAAGGGGTATACCGATGCCTAAGCGCAGGGACATGTTGTCAATATTGCACAATATGATGATGGCGGTAACGATGCATGAACCGATAAGTATCATGGCAATGTTGCTGCGAGATATCCTGATGTCGTAGAAGTAGTAGTTGACAATGCCCAGGATGATGGTGTTGGAAATTCCCACGAAGGATAGGGCAAGGCCTATGCCCGGCAATCCCCAGATGTTGTAAAGAAGATATACTGATGATATGATAAGGACATTGTACACACTTTCCAAAATGAGGAACATCCATGAGTGACCGTGTGCCAGGGAAACGTATTCCAAGGGCAAGGCCACAGACCTGTGCAGCTGGAACAGACCAGCCATAGTGCAGATGCTTGCCATGGGCATGAATTCCTCGGTGTATAGCGTCAGGATGATTATCGGCATGGCCAAAAGGAACGTCATTACCAGAGGGGTGGTGAGAGTGAAACTGACGTGTATCTGTTTGTTGACGGTTTCCATTTTGAGCGCTTTGTCGTGGCAAACGCTTGTCAGTCGGGGAAAATAGTCTGTGGCATTGGAACTGAATACGATGCCGATGTAGTACATGATTAGGGCATAGCCGGTCTTGTAGAACGCAATACTGTCGGTGGAAGAGATGATTTTGTATAATAGGGTGGTGGTGATTGCTCCCATGATGGCTGTGGCTGCATAGGGGATACCGAACTTCAGCAAGGGAATTCCGCGTTTCCAAACCTCTGCAGAAAACATGTTTATGCGGTATGGCATAATCTGGATACAGAAGAACAGATGTACGAAGGTTTCTGTGGCTATGCACAGGTTCAGGGCTGGTATTATGCCTGACAGTCCCCATATCCAGTAGATAGTGAGGGTGCAGATAACGGTTCCTATGGCGCCAAGCAACTCTACGATAGCCACTCTCTTGAGTTTGTGGGTTCCCTTAAGGATGGCACATTCTCCGGCGGCAATGGGTGCCATGAAGGCTGCTGGGATAAGCATGAGGATTTCCGCCTGGTGGCAGTTGGAGTCGTTGAAGAATACGTTGCCCAGTAGCATGGCAACCGCCAGGCACACCACAACATCCAGCAGAGCCATTGCCATGGACCAGGTTCGTATTACCTTGGCCATTGTGGCTACTTCAGCTTGTTGCGTATGGGAGTCTATTTCGCTAAGCTGTTGTATGCTGGCGGTTTCAAGACCTATGTTAGTACATGAACGGATGACGTCCAGTATGTTTTGGTATATGGCAATCAAACCGGTGCCGAAAGGACCAAGGAAAGATGCGGTTATCTTTCCACGTGACAGGTTTGCCAATGTTTTCAGGACTTCAACGCCGCCGAAGACGCCAATGTATTTCAGTATGTGGTGGATAGATGTGTATCCTTGTTTTTTCATTAGTATGTTAAGGCGAGTATGCGGAGGGTTTATGTCAGAACCTAGTATTGACGCGGTTGTATGCGACTATTTTGTCATAACGTCCTCCAATCTCTTTGTAGTAGATAAAAGTCTGATATTCGTTTTCTGTCTGCCAGAAGTCGTTCATGGTTTCAAGTGTGGATCCGTCTGCCGTGATGTATTGATAGTCGTAGTAACCTTGTTTCAGCAGTATGGAGGCTTCGTAGCATTCGTAGTTGTCGTTGTATTCCATGATGCAGTCGGGCGATGTTTCACCGTTGCTCCACTTGCCGTTCACGTAGACCTGTTGGGGCAGGCGTGGAGATTGCAGCGAGAAATGTACGACTACGTATTCCGACTGTGTGTCGTTGCTCTCCTGATCATCTGTTCTTGGATAGAAGGCACCGTTTCTGTCCTCTGAAGTAAGGTAGCTGTGCGGAACCTCGTCCATCCACAGAGTGGCATGGTAGTAGGGTTCGAACCATCGCATGTGGTCTACATTCATGCCGGAATGATTCACGTCAAGGATTTCGAACTTGTGATACTCGTTTCCGGCAGGAAAGATAAGTTTTTCGCAATGTTGCCATTCCAGGCCATTGGCCTTGTTTATGTCGGGGCGTATGCCAGTGACTGTACGCGAGGGACGGCGGTTCTGGCTTACTACGGCATGAATCTGGTTGTACGGGTCGGTAACCTTGATGCCGCCATAGGTCAGATTCAGTGATACCTGCTGGTGCTTGTCGTTGAAATCGATGTCCGTATTGGAGGAAACCTGCATGGTCAATCCCATTTCGGCCTCTACAACATGGAAACGCACTTCGATTATAGGGCCGTTGTCCATGAAATCCTCTTCGTATACCAGCAGCTTGTAGTTGCCGCTGAGCAGGACCGATGCATCCCTGTTGGGGAATGTGAGGGAGTAGTGTGTGTAGAGTTGTGTGGTGTTGAAGCTTGTTTCGTAATCCTCCACAGGCAGACCGTTGGTGCCGTGGAGATAGTCACTTTCAAACAGGTCTTCGGTAGGTTCCCAGTCTCGTGTGCAGTGCTGTATGCGGTAGACATAGCGGTGGTAGTCGTGCGACATCTCGTCCCATGAAATTCTCAGGAACGAGGACTTGCCAAGTTTGAGTACTGGAGGCAGGAGCGGATTGTCGTTAAGGGTGACTTGCAGTGTACGTACATTCGTGTCATATACCATGTGCTGAGCATGTGCCAGAACGGTCAGCAGCAATGTGGCAAGTATGAGGAGCGTACGTTTCATGATACAGAAGCCTATTCTCCTTTTACGATGGGCAGGTGCCAGTGGAACTTTACAGCAAAGCATCTAACGGCTATGACAACTATGCTGGAGAACAATGCGCTGATGTTGGGATCATACTCCATGGTGTGCAGTATGGAGTAAACGATGCCGCCTGCCACACATGCAAGGGCATATATTTCCTTGCGGAATATGAGGGGCACTTCGTTTATGAGGACATCACGGATGACGCCGCCGGCAGCACCGGTAACGGAACCCATGGTGATGGCGGTCCATAAGGGGAACCCCATCTGCAGGGTCTTCTCGATGCCGACCACGTTGAAGAGTGCAAGACCGATGGTGTCGAAGATGAACCATGTGTTCTTCTGCTTTACAAGGTATTTGGCAAAGATGTGTACGAACAGGACGGCAAGTGCACACCAGATGAAATAGATTTCATTGGTCATCCAGAATGGATTGACGCCCAGCATGACATCGCGGAACGTTCCTCCGCCGATGGCTGTGGCCATGCCCACTATCCATGCGCCGAAGACGTCAAACTGCTTGGCACTGGCCAGTCGTATGCCCGACAGGGCAAATGCAAAGGTACCGATGAACTCTATGAGCAGAAATGATGTGGGGATGCGCAATGTCTGTGCAAGAAGGTTGATCCATTCTGCTATGTCTTGCCATATTTGCTCCATAATCGTAGATGTTATTCTATAATACCCATGTTTTTCCATTCCTCTACGATGCGGGTGACATCATTCTTGGCGATATCCTCTTCCACTTCGTATGTGTCCATCAGGACAGCACAAAGGTCCTCATGTGTAAAGTCCTTGGTCACTGCAGTCTTCCACATCAGTGCAGACGACTCGTTGAGGCATATCACATTGGAGAAGTCGATGTTGCGGTCTCCATGTGCTACAACTATATACTCTCCGCATATTTCGCGAAGTTCAAAACCTTCCTTTATTTTCATATTTCTATAGGTTTATATTATTGATTTGTAGATTAAGAGCAGAAATCTTCTGAAAGGTAGCAATTTCTTCCAAAGTCTGATTCTTCCGATAAGTTTCGGGTCGTTGGAGGGGATTGTCCTGCCGGGGCGTATGTAATGGGTTACAATTCCACATACATCCTTGCGCAGGCATTGTTCTGTGCCTTGGATGTTTCCGTCACCCATCAATGTTATTTTGTCCAACCCTTCGTTTGTGGCATGTGGGATTATCTCTATAATCCTGTGCAAGACATACTTCCCCGGCAGTATTTCAGCCAAAACGGCATCTCCTACTTTTGCACATTTTGGTGTGTCCAGTATCACCTTGTCACGTTGATGTTCCAGAAAGGGGCGCATGCTCCAGCCTTTTACTGTTATCGTGGCCGTGTAACCCTCCCGTATCGCATCCCTTGCTGAACCGAGAAGGATATCGTTAGGAATCTCCATGCGTGGCATGGGAGTGGCGGTACCATTTCTTTTCCGGTAGAAACTCCTTATGGGAAAGAGCAGTAGTCTAAGCCCTTCAAGTATTGCTTTCTTTACAGATTGTGTCATGACAGATTATGGCCGCTTCATCGTTCGGTAGACATTGAAGTTCCCAGATCTTGCAGGTCTGTATGACTTTTGTGATGCTGTCGCAGATGCCGTTGTATATGCGTGCATCCCATTTCATGTTGCTGCAGGCTGGTAACAGTACTGTAAACGCTTCTATTGGAGACAGGCGCCGGATTATGTTTTCCGAATGCTGCTTGATGCGAACTATGCCTCCTATCGGTGCCTCGATGTTGCGGTAGCAGGGGGTTTTGCCACTCCATGGAGAACCGAAGACGACAGGTCTGCCATCCATAATCCTGATGATGGGGTTGTCATCGTTCATCAGGTCGCATCCGGGAATGTTGGTGTACCAAAGATGTGTGTGTGTGCTTTTGCCTGTGCCGCTGGGTGCTGTCATCAGGTAGCCTTGGCCGTCGCAACGTATGACGCTGGAATGAACCAGCAACGTGTCCATGGTGGCAGTGCCAAATGCATATGCCATCATCATGCTGTTGTTAAGTCCGTAATTCTGTTGTACAGAGGTGCCGTCATATACCTTGATGTGGCAAAGAGTGAAATCGGGGTTGGACTGCATGCGGCTGCATAGGTGTCCGGTGGTGTCGTAAATGTCAAACACGTAGCCGCCGTCGGAGGTGCGGAACACTCCATAGTTGCTGCCACCTACGTCAAAAGTGCCGACTTCATGCACTTCCTGTGCCCATTCGTAGTCCGTGACAATGCGTAGAGTGATGGCAGGTGGTTCGGAACCGTCGTAGGCAAAGGGAGCAAGGTTGGGCAACAGTTTTTCGTTAATACCGTTGTCAAAGAAGTCTATGGACAGACGGTGCCCGGCGATTTTATAGTCTTTCATGTTCTGTCCATTCTTGTGGTATGAACTTGAATTCCCCGGCGTCAAGGCTCTTCAAGATGGTAGACTGGTCCTTGTTGTATTTATTGCGGACTTTGATGAATTTCTCCTCAAGCTTAGATCTGTTGGTGCTGAAGAATACGGTGCAAGTTGTGTTGGGCTGCCCCTTTGCATGTTCTACCCATATTTGCAGTTGCTGGGAGTAGATGCTGCGGTCATAAAGGAAACCGGTCTTGGTTTCGATGTATGCAGGCTCAAGAACCTGCACGTCAGTCAGGTAGGTGACTGAATCTGTAAGGTTGATGCTTACGCCGAAGATATATACCTTTGTCTGTTTGGGCTTGGCCGTGATGCCTGTGACGCAGACGGTCAGTAAGGCGGTAAGGATTATGCACAGGAGTTTGCCTCTGTTCTTCATATAAGTCTGTTATGTTTATTCTGCGCAAAGGTACGAAATTAAGTGGAGAAATGACCAAGGAGAAATGAAAAATGCAATGTACGTGTTGTAAAAATCTAATTACGGCTGTCATGTTCACAAATATGAAGACAGATTTGGGTTAAAAAGGAGACACCCCATAAGGATACTGGTACTTACGGGGTGTCTTCTGTGTGGTATGTGAGCGGACTGTGCCTATTTCTCGTTAAGGTCGATGACAAAACTTTGCTTGCGTCCGCTTGGGGCAATAGCCTTGATCCAAAGAGTGCGGTCGGCGCTCTGGTTGGCAGCCTTGACGGCGTTCTCCCAGTCTTCTGCTTTTTCCATACGGGTGTCGTTTACAGCCAAAATGATTGTGCCCTTGGAGACTCCAGCCTTTTGCATCTTGCCATTGCGTATAGCCTTGATAACAAGGCCGTATGGTACTCCAAGGCGTGCTTTCTCGTCTGCAGGCAAAGGTTCCATGGAGACGCCCATTTCGTCAACGTCCACTTCCTGCAGAATCTTTGTCGAACCTTGGCTGTTCTTCATAGTAACTGTTTCGGTGTGCTTCTTCTTGTCGCGCAACCAGGTGATACTCACCTTGTCGCCTGGACGATGCTGGGCAATGGCTTCCTGCATTTCAGACATCTTGTGGACCTCCTTGCCGTTGAATTGGATGATTGCGTCGCCTTTCTTTAGGCCGGCTTCAGCGGCGGCAGAACCTTCCATGACTTCGTTTACCCATACTCCGGTAAGAGTGCCGAGGTCAGGGGTGTTGCCTTTGGCTTTTTCACTGTCGATATAGTTTGTTACGTCACCTCCGGTTACACCCAATACGGCACGTTGTACGGTTCCGTATGCCTTGAGGTCGGCAACGACCTTGTTCATTATTGATGTGGGAATGGCAAAACCATAGCCGCTGTAACTTCCAGTCTGAGAATACAGCATGGCATTGATGCCTACAAGTTCTCCCTTGGCATTGACCAGGGCACCACCGGAGTTACCCTGGTTGATAGCTGCGTCGGTCTGTATGAAACTTTCAATGCCGTTGGCTCCAAGACTTCTGGCCTTGGCAGATACGATGCCGGCTGTGACAGTGCTCGTGAGATTGAAGGGATTGCCCACGGCCAGTACCCATTCGCCAATCTTCAGGTTGTCGCTGTTGCCGATGGGCAGTGTGGGGAGGTTCTTCCCCTCAATCTTGATAAGAGCCAGGTCGGTGTTGGCATCCAGGCCTACGATGCGTCCGGAGAACTCGCGGTTGTCATTCAATTTTACAAGAATCTCGTCGGCACCGGCCACAACGTGGTTGTTGGTGACGATGTATCCGTCTGCAGAGATAATCACACCGGAACCGGAACCGCGGCGGTCGGGTTCCTTGTATTCGCGTTGCTGGGGAGTACGCTGGCTGTGTCCGAAGAAATCTCCGAAAAATTCTTCAAATGGGTCGCGGTATGTCACCTTATGTGTCTTGCCCATCTGTGTCACCTTAATATATACAACAGCATTTACGCTGCTCTCTGCCGCATAGGTGAGGTCCACATATCCGCCCTGTGGGGCAGAGAGTGTGGTGGTCTTTTCTTCCGTCTTCAGTTCCAACTCTGTCGTGTTGGCTGTTTCCGCATTGCCGGAGCATGCAATCAGTGTAGAACCAAGGATGATGAATAGTGCTTTCTTCATATTATTGATGTTTTATGGTTAATATTCAGTAAGTATGGGGGTGATTGCTTTTCCGTTCGCAAAAGTAGCTATAAATGATGTCCGTTGTCATTTTCCTTGTCTTATTTTAACCTTTTAGTTACGGCTGTTTTGTCATTTTAAGGAATATTCGTAAATTTGCACACAAAGAAACAGTGGTCCGGCCTGTCGCTGGTTTTCTCCTTTTGGGAGGAGACGAGAGGAAAGTCCGGGCAACACAGGACAATCCGCTACCTAACGGGTAGGAGCCAGTGATGGTTGGTCAGTGCAGAAGAAAACAACCGCCTGTATATATTGCAGGCAAGGGTGAGAAGGTGGAGTAAGAGCCCACCAGGCGTGTGGCGACATGCGTGCTGTGCACTCCGGATGTTGAAAGTTCGCGTATACCGGCGGTGCTCCTGCTGTAATGGCGGGAGTGGGAGGGTTGTCCGTCCGAGCCGGAGGGTAGAACGATAGAGACTGGCGGTGACGCCGGTAGTGGATAAATGACAGGCGGCGGATATGGAGGCTTGATGCAGAAATATCCGTGCACAGAACCCGGCTTACAGGGCCACTGCTTCTTTTTATTCGTCCAAAAAAAGAATTTCCTCTTATGACAATAGAAGAAAGAATGGAATCCTGGTGGAACATGGATGAACGGCAGTGCAAGTGCTTACAGCGTTGGGCATTGCTGCTCTTCAAACGTGTCTATATCACCATAGATCACTTTGTCAACAATAATCTCAGTTCTTATGCCTCGGCACTTACATACAATACCACCTTGGCCGTTGTTCCGGTGCTGGCCATTATCTTTGCCATTGCCCGGGGCTTTGGCTTTGACAACATTATAGAAAGTCGTCTGCGTGTCGCACTGGATTCATTCAGTCCGGAAATGACCCATACGGTTCTCACGTTTGTAGAAAGTTATCTTCAGCATACCAAGAGCGGTGTCTTCTTGGGCGTAGGTATATTGTTGTTGTTCTATACTTTGGTTAACCTGACCATGAATATAGAAACGGCCTTCAATACCGTTTGGCAAGTGACAAACACGCGCAATATCTACAGACGGATAACAGATTACATATCCGTATTCCTGCTGTTACCCATATTGATGATACTGACAAATGGTGTGAATGTGGCAATGCTGACGTTGGAGTCGTGGCTTGACATATACTTTTCCATGGGAAGTACCTTTCATGTCATAGTGGTGATGGTGCCGTTCTTTATCAGCAGTCTGGTGTTTGTCCTGTTGTACAAACTTATGCCAAACACGCATGTCAGATGGAGTGCATGTGTCGGCCCCGGCATTATTGCAGGTCTGTTGTTTCAGGGGTTAGAGTTTTTCTACATACACTACCAGATAAAACTGTCGGCATACAACGCCATCTATGGTTCTTTTGCCGCAATCCCCTTGCTTTTGATTTTCTTGCAGTTCACTTGGTATATCTGTCTTATAGGATGTCAGTTGAGTTATGCCAACCAGATGGTACAGGAATATGCATTTGAGCGTTCGACACGTGGCATGAGCCGTCGTTTCCGCGATACACTTTCCCTTTTGCTGGTAAGTCATGTTGCCAAAAGATTTGCTGCCGGCAACCGTCCGTTGAGCCAGCGTTCCCTTTCGCGCGCAACACACTTGCCGGAAACTTTGGTTACGGTGCTCTTGGATGAACTTGTCAGTGTGGGTGTATTGGCCATCACGCACAATAATTCCGGTACGGAAATGCTTTATATACCGGCCATAGACATTCATCGTCTTACGGTGCGTATGGTAGTGGATAGACTTGACTCCAGGGGGACGGAGAACTTCTCTCCAGCATGGATGCTGCATAATCCTGAATGGAAGCGTTTGCGCCAATACAGATATTACAGTCAGGACGAGGCATTGATAATGGAAATATAGAAGTCATTGCCTCCATTATCATGGTGACGAGTTTTACTCTCACGGTGATGCCTGTGAATCATTATCGTTCGTTCGGCGAACGATTACTGATGCTTCGGCGAACGATTATCGATGTTTCGGCGAACGGTTAGTGACAATGTATTGCATATTAGCCGAAGCCGGTCCGCTATTTACGAGAAGGGGAGTGAAAAGATAAAAAAAAGCAAGATAAAAAAAGCAAATCGTTTTATTGCTTTTGTCCGATGGAATGTCCTTGGGTAAAAGCAATAAAACGACTTGGTTTTTGTTTGACAGCAGTGATGTGACCTTGGGTTATTTGGAATCCTTGATGGTAAGCACTAAGGCTACGATACTTGAAGCAAGTCCAAGAATGCTTGCGCCTGCACTAAGGAATGTGTAGAATGCACTGCTCTTTACGCCTAGGCTCTTGTTGGGCTCTACATAAATCATGTCGTTTTGCTCTACATAGAAGGCGGGGTTGTTGAAGACATTTACATCCGTAAGGTCAAGCGTGTACATGTGGCGTTGGCCATTAACCTCTCTGAATAACTTCACGTTCTGTCTGAGGGATGTGACATCTAAATCGCCACATTGGGCCAAAATATCGATGATAGTATTACGTTCACTTGTGAGGCTGACACTTCTGGGCCCTTTTACTGCACCAACAACAGTGACACGTGCATTTAACAGGCGTACTGTCACTTCAGGTTCTTGAATGATTTGGAGCTCTTTGATTTTGTTTTCAATAGTTCTTGCCGCATTTTCGCAAGTCATGTTGTCAACGTATACTTTGCCTATAGCAGGAAGAATAACGTAACCGTCGTTTGTAACGGTGTATCCGTAGGCATTTGACAAACCTCCGCCCTGATTGTAGGTTTGGGTTGTAGCAAGTGCGCCCATTGTTATGTCTCTTGCAAAGATTTGCAGAAGTTCAGGATTATCGGTTGTCGTGATTTTTACAAGAATCTGGTCTGCCGGCTTCAGTTTCATTTCATATTGCTGCGAAATTCTCTGAGCAGTAGCATAGAGTGTGTCTGCACCTTGGAAATAGACCAGTTTCTTTTGGCTTACGCAACCGGTTGTCAGCATACTTGCCACCAAGAGTAACATGGTACTCATGAAGAATAAGGATTTTTTCATGTCTGTCTATGTTATGGTATGATTAAACTATTTGACTAAAACTGCCACCATTTACGTTTTTTGCCGGTTTGCTCTTCTGCGGTGATGTTACCATTGAGCACCTCTTCATATGTCTTTCCTTCCTTTATTATACGGTAGATGGTGCCCCAATCCGGTAGTCCTCCTACATTACGGTCGTCTATCCACATATCGGCTTTCAACTTCCTTGAAAAATGGTTGTTGTTTGCCTTTTCTTCCTCGGGGTAATCTTTATTTACCGCATAGAACTCCAAACCACGCTCTCTACACCATTTAACAGCATCTTCAAGAAGCTGGCCCTCACGTACTGACCATAATATTAAACGGTGTCCGTCGTTTATGAGCATTTTTAATGTCTGTGTGGCAAATGGTATTTCTTTGCCAATCTTTGGATATTCATGGGTGACGATAGTTCCGTCGAAATCTACAGCAATAATCATAATTTGTTATTTTGCGTATGCTACTGAACGGGTTTCACGTATAACTGTAATCTTAACTTGACCAGGATATGTCATCTCATTCTGGATCCGTGTAGCTATTTCTCCAGAGAGTTTCTCTGTCTGCTTGTCATCAATCTTGTCTGCTCCGACTATAACTCTTAGCTCACGTCCGGCTTGTATGGCATAGGTCTTGGTGACACCAGGATATGACATGGCAATGTTCTCCAGATCCTTCAGTCTCTTGATGTATGCTTCTACGATTTCTCTGCGTGCTCCGGGACGTGCTCCACTGATAGCATCGCACACTTGTACAATTGGTGCGATAAGTGAGGTCATTTCCGTTTCTTCGTGGTGTGCGCCGATTGCATTGCATATATCTGGCTTTTCCTTATACTTTTCAGCCAGTTTTGCTCCGTATAATGCGTGTGGCATTTCCGGTTCTTCGTCAGGTACTTTTCCTATGTCGTGCAATAGACCGGCGCGTTTGGCTTTCTTTGGATTCAGGCCTAGTTCGCTAGCCATTACAGCACAGAGGTTGGCTGTTTCTCTGGCATGCTGGAGGAGATTCTGCCCATATGAACTGCGATATTTCATTTTGCCGATAATACGTACCAGTTCGGGATGAAGACCATGTATTCCCAAGTCAATAGTCGTTCTCTTGCCTGTTTCCTGAATTTCTTCTTCTACCTGTTTCTTGACTTTGGCAACCACTTCTTCTATACGGGCCGGATGTATTCTGCCGTCAGAAACAAGTTGGTGCAGTGCCAGACGGCAAATTTCCCTACGAACAGGGTCAAAGGCACTTATGACTATTGCTTCGGGAGTGTCGTCTACAACAATTTCCACACCTGTTGCGTTTTCCAAAGCCCGTATGTTACGTCCTTCACGTCCAATTACTCTGCCCTTGACCTCGTCGTTGTCGATATGAAAAACGGTAACGCTGTTTTCTACTGCGGTTTCTGTTGCTACACGCTGTATACTTTGAATAATAATTCGCTTGGCTTCCTTGTTAGCATTGAGTTTTGCTTCGTCTACAATTTCGTTTATGTAGGCCTGTGCATTGGTACGGGCCTCATCTTTAAGAGAGTCTATGAGCTGTTGTTTGGCTTCTTCTGCAGACAGTCCGGAAAGTTCTTCCAGTTTTGAACGTTCCTGGTTTATCAGATCGTTTTGACGCGCATCCAGTTCCTCTTCCTTCTTTTCCAGCATAGTCAGTTGATTGTCCAAACGCGTACGCAAGGCTTCTGTTTCCTGTTTACGGCGGTTAAGTTCATCCTGTCGCTGGTTTAGGCTCATTTCGCGTTGTTTGTTTCTATTCTCAGCCTGTTGAAGCTGTTGGTTGCGCTGGTGTATTTCCTTATCCAATTCATTCTTTTTGGAAAGGAATTTTTCTTTGACTTCCAAAAGCTTCTTCTGTTTGATGACTTCGGCCTCTTTCTGGATTTCTGCTTCCATTTTCTGTTGTTTTTGTGGTACTACAACAAAGTACCAGACAGCCCACCAAGCTGCTACCAAAATAAGGCCACAGGCTACTCCGATTATTATTTCGATCATGTTGTTTTTAATGAATTAGGTTAAAATGTTATATATATAATAATGTGTAAATTCTAATTTCGTTGTTCTTTCAACATCTGTTCAATCTCTTCAACGAGAGGGGTCAATCTTTCTACAGTATCTGCGTTGTCATTGTTCTCCAAAGCGTGTTGCAGTCTGACGGCAATGTCCAACATGCACATTACCATATAGCGCTCTGTGGCCAGACCTTTATAGTTGCTCGTATAGAAAGTGTATCGCTCTTTCATCAGTCTCTCCGCTTCACGATAAAGGTGTTCGTCTTTGCGAAGTACATTCATTGGCAGGTCCCATGAACCAAAGCGTATGGTTATTTTCTGTGTGTCTTCCATACCTGTTGCTATTGTGCTTTCAGTGTTGCAAGGCATCTGTCTACCGATGCAATCATTTTGTTGATGCGTTGGCGCGTAGTCTTCAAATTGTCATCATCAGCCATATCAATCATTTTGGCCATTTTGAGTCTGGCGTATTTTTCCTCGAGCTCGCGTTTTTCTTCTTCCAGATGGACACACTGCTGCTGCTGCATGGAGAGTTGCTGCTTGGTTTCCGCCAGTTGTTGCTTGAGTTTGTCGTATTCCAGCATAAGTTGCCGTGTACGCGTCTCAAGCCTTGAAAGCAATGATGTGACATTCTGATTCATGCCTATTCTGGATTTTTATGGCTTTTTTCTTTTTTTGCGAGCATTATGGTCGTATAGGCATATTCGCTCATCCATGCTTCGCTGTAGGCAAGTGATGCTTGGTATTTGCGTATTGATATGCAGGCTCTGCGTACGGAGTCATCCTTCCAGTCGATCTTTGTCACTATGTCGTGGACTTGCTTTTCTACCATATTGCGTATTGCTTTTTGGAAGAAACCGGGCAGGCGAAACTTCCACTGCATTAAATTGCCCATCAGCATCATGAGGTCTTGGCTGAATCCCTGGAATTGTATAAGGTAGGGCTGTATGTCCTGTATATTGCGGCATCTTTTCTTGATGCTGAGGTCTATTTCCTTAAAGAAATTGTCGCTGCTGTGATAGATGCTTTGAAGCATTTTCTGGCATTGCTTCTTTTCTGCCAGTCCCAGTTTGTTGTTCAAGGTGGTGACATGGTAGGTTTGCTTGAAGATCCTAAGATCCGGCAATGCCGCAAGATTGTTTATCCCGATTTGTGCAGCTATGGCAGCTTGGTAGTATACGCGAATCAACAGCATGAAATCCTCCACGCCTCCAGTATTGACTTGTTCCTTCTTTTTGAATAAATTGTTAAATATGCTCATCTTCTATTGTCTGTTTGTCTTGTGTCTCTTGTGTAGGAAATGCCTCAAAACAAGGTTCTTCGTGCTCGGTCTGCGAAGGATTGTGGTTGTCCGTCGGGACTTCTTGCACAATCCCCAAATCCCAAATGGAGATAGAACCGATTAAGATGTTAAAAGCCAGTGGTGTCATCTCCAGGATTTTATTGCCTCTAAATGGGTTTGCGTTAAATGCTATTGCTGTAAAAAAACGATTTTGGCCGGTTGTGAATTTTCGAAAACAGAAAATCGGCCCTCCATGATTCGCTTTGGTGACAACAGCATGCAGTATTATCATAATGGGGAATAGCGTGAGTAAGAAAAGAGTTGCCAAAACGATATCGGCCAAACGTTTCAAAAAGCGGTTTAGAGGACTTAGTAGCCAGTGGATTTGTAAAGAGTAGCATATCCATTGGCGGAAAGCAATTATAGCGATGCCGTTAATTGCCAACAATGCGGAAATATAGTCAGTGTCAATGGCGAGGGCATAATATATGGCAACACCACATGCATTCAGCATGATGATGTCAATTGACCATATGAGGCGTTTTTGGAACTCTGCACCGTTCCTGTCCATGTACTTTTCCATATATTGCGCAAAGTTAGGTAATATTGAAGAATAATTAAAATTAAACACTCTTTTTCTTTTGCGTGAGACTCTTTTTGCCTGATAAACTTGTGCATTTGAAAAATATTCCATAACTTTGGCGGTTGTAATGCGTAGTATAATATTGCTGCGTTGTAATGTATTGAATATAATCAGTGGAAATTATGGCAGAAAATGTTAAAAAGAAGGTGTATGATGAAGTGGAGGAAAACGAGCTTTTTGACTTGAAGAAAATCTGGGCTCTTGTCCTCATCAATTGGTATTGGGTATTGCTTTCTGTGCTGGTATGCTTGTGTATTTCTGTGGTATATTTGAGATACACTTCTCCAGTGTATTCTGCATCCATGAAGATTCTGGTAAAGGAGTCAGATAAGAAGAATTCCGCTTTTAGGGGAATGAGTATGAGCCTGGGGGAGATGGGATTGATGTCAAATTCGGACGCCTTTGACAATGAGTTGGAAATATTGCGCAGTGCGGCTTTATCTTCAGATGTGGTAGACCGTCTGAAATTGTACGTCAGATATTATCTGGAAGGGACTGTAAAGAAACAGGAACTATATAAGAATAGTCCTATCTCGATTGATTTGGATAAGTGTTTCAGAGATACCTTGAGTATTCCGCTTGGCCTGAGAATAAGTGCTTTGGGGACCTCTGGTTACCACGTTGACGGATACTTCAACCATTTGGAACCTGATGAAATCACTTATAGTGCCGACGTGTCGTCTTTGCCTGCATCGCTTGCAACTCCTTATGGAGTTATTACGATTACCGCCAATTCTGATTTTGCAAATCTTCAGTCAAAACTAGATGCGGAAAAGGTGACTGAATTGATGAAGAAGGGCAAGGATTTGTACGTGGCGATCTACTCTCCTCAATATGTGGGAAGAGTGTATTCGACAAAAATTTTGAATGCTACGGCTACAGCCAAGACGACAACTGTGGCTAATGTAAGCTTGACGGATACAAAGAAGACACGTGCGCTGGACTTCCTGAACGAATTGTTCGTATGCTATAATGAGGAGGCCAATGAGGACAAGAACGAGATTGCACGAAAGACAGAGGAATTCATCTCCGATCGTTTGGCTAGCATAAGGCAAGAATTGGATATGACGGAGGGTAATATGGAATCTTATAAGAAAAAGAATGAACTTATTAACCTCGCCAACGATGCCAATTCAGTTCTTAAAGAATCGTCGGAATACAAGAGAGATTTGTTGGAGGTACAAACTCAATATACGGTTCTGAAGTCGTTGATGGAGTACATGGATAATCCGGAAAACTACCTCCAGATAATACCGGCGAATATGGGATTGGAGAATTCTCCTCTTATTGCGCCTCTGGTTTCGATGATTACCGGTTATAATGAAATGGTTCTAAAGAGGAATCGTTATCTTAGAGGTAGCAGCGAAGAAAATCCAATGGTAGTACAGTTGACTCGCGAAATTTCCGACATGTGGCCCTCCATACGTCAGAACATGACGAATATTTGTCGTAATGTAGAACTAAGGAAAAAAGCCGTAGAAGATGAGTATAAATATGTGACAGGACGTATTTCTGCGACTCCTACGCAAGAGCGTGTTTTGGCAAATATCATACGTCAGCAAACCTTGCAGTCAGAACTGTATTTGACTTTGCTGCAAAAGCGTGAAGAGAACTTTATTCAACTATACAGCACAGCAACTAAGGGACGCTTGATTGATACTCCTGTCATAAACGGGAAGGTAAGCCCAAAGACTAGTATGGTTCTGCTGCTGGGATTGATACTCGGTTTGGCTTTGCCAATAGGTATTATGCTACTTAGAGAATTGCTAAGTTATCGCATTGAAGGCCGTAAGGATGTTGAAAGTCTCACTAAGTTGCCAATTTTGGCAGATATTCCAGCAATTAAAAACCAAACGGGTAAGAATGCGGAGCGTGCGGTTGTTGTTCGTGAGAATTATAATGATTCTATGGAAGAGTCATTTAGAGGTTTGAGAACAAATATCAGTTTTGTGCTTAAACCAGGTCAGAACATAATAATGACAACTTCGGTTATCCCTGGGGAAGGAAAGACATTTGTGGCTGCCAATTTGGCGATGTCATTGGCTCTTTTAGGAAAGAGAGTGGTGGTTGTTGGTTTGGATATCCGTAAACCAAGATTGGTGGCATTGTTTGGGTTGAAACCGACCAAGCAAGGCATTGTAAATTTCCTATGCGGTTTAGAACCTGACTATGAATTGTTGGAGAGCCAGATAATACCTTCTGGAATACATAAGAATATGGATGTGTTACCTGCTGGCATAATACCTCCTAATCCTGCTGAATTGCTTAGCGGTGATTTGCTTCCGAAGGCAATAGACTATCTTTCAAAGAAATATGACTATGTTATCATGGATACACCACCAGTTGGATTGGTATCTGATACATTAATGATTGCCAAGTTGGCAAACGTTACCCTGTTTGTTGCCCGAGTTGACCATTCTCCTAAGGTTAATTTTGAGCTGATAAATAGTTTGGTCAATGAGGAAAAGATGCCTAATTGTAATATTGTCTTGAACGGTGTGAACATGAGCAAACGTCGCCAGTCATATCATTATGGTCATTACGGGCGTTATGGTCACTATGGTCACTATGGTCACTATGGCCGTACAGATGGAGGTGACAAAACCTTTACTGAAAAGTAATATGCACAGAGTCTTTTTGATAGTTACTTTGTGTTTCTGCACCTGTCTCTTCTTGTATCCGCAAAACGAGAAGTGGCAGGTGTATCCTGCTTTTAGTGAGGCCATACAAGTGGAGGTTGCTGACAACTACTTATATTGTATAATGAAGGGTAGCGGTACGTTAAATTCCCAGACGGGCAATTTGGTTCGCTATGACGTGGATGATGGAAGCTTGAAGACATACGATTGTATACACGATCTTAACGACAAGGAAATATCACGTATATCATATAATATCAAAAGTGAGCGACTCATTATACTATACAAGAATGGAAATATAGACCTGTTGGATTCGGATGATGGAGTATATAATATCCCGGCATTAAGGGATAAATCTATTTTAGGGGACGATGTAACAGGAATAAGTCACGTTGATGAAACTGTATTTTTTTGTACGAGTAATAGTATAATTGAATTGGATTCAGAAGCAGCGGTCATTAATGAAACTTATAAATCACTGGATGGAATAGCGTATTCGATAGTGCAGATTGATGGCATGTTGTACATATCGACATCCAAGGGACTGTTCTGTGTTTCGGCCGGAAGCAACATGCATGATAAGGCTTTGTGGCAATCTCCGATTAGTAAGGTAGTTTATACAAAGTTGGCTGTTCATGACTCACATTTGTTCGGTTGTAAACTTAAGGGTGTTGATGAAATAAAGTTGGATGGAACACCGTTGGGCATACTTGAAAGTGCACTGTCATATTTCTTGTCAGTAGAGGATAAATTGGTCTTTGGCGTTCACAATCGTGTGTTTATATATGAAGGAGAGTACACCAGTAGGTGGGATAACATCCAGATTCCAACAACCATTTTCGTTAATGGTATAACTTGCCATAACGATAGATACTATATAGCAGGAGGAATTGATGGTCTAGTCACTTGCACCAGGGAGGAGAATCAGTTTGCTGACATGAGCAGGCTTTTTACGATTGATTCTCCACGTAATGATCTGTTCTATCATATGAATTATGCAGGAGACAGGTTGATGGTTGCAGGTGGAATCAATACTCAGTTGGCTTCATATTATCCTGTAACTTTTATGTTCATGGAGGATAATGGTATACAACCTCATTGGACGTTATTTGATGAAAAGTCTCCGAAGGAGGCATATCCTCACCTTACTCATTACAACGCCGTAGATTTGGTACAAGATCCTGCTGATGCCAATCATTTTTATGGAGCTGTTTATCGTAATGGATTGCATGAATACCGTATGAATGAAGATGGTGAAATAAACTTTGTGGGATTATATAACTACGAAAACTCGCCTCTCCGGTGTATTGCTGTAAATACGCCTAGACCCTGGAATTATTGTACATGCGCCGCATTGCAGTATGACGCTAACGGTAACCTGTGGATGGCTAATCAGCAGACAGACACTATAGTGCGTATTATGCGTCCTAATGGCAAGTGGATTTCATTGTATTACCCGGAAATAGTTGAGTCGGAGAATGTGTTCCAGTATCTTTTTTCATCATGTGGCATTAATTTTATGGTAACGTATGAGGGAGGAAAGCGAGGTTTCTTTGGTTTTGATACCAACGGGACTTTGAATATGCAGGATGACGATCGTCATTTGCTCAGAAATACCATCACCAATCAGGACGGTACAACTGTACTGCCGACACAATTTTATTGTCTGACGGAAGACCATGATGCACAGATATGGTGCGGAACTAATGAAGGCTTGTTTGTAATGACCAATCCTCAGTCATGGTTTGAGAATGATTTTCGCTTTCATCAGATAAAGCGTAATCGTAATGATGGAAGTGGCTATGCCGATTATCTGCTGGCTGGGGTGCATGTTACATGTATAGCTGTAGATCCTTCCAATCGTAAATGGATCGGAACCAGTGACGATGGTGTATATCTTGTCAGCCATGATGGGCAGGAAACGATACATCATTTTACAACTGAGAACTCACATTTGTTATCTGACTACATACATAGTATTGCAATAAATCCTAAAACAGGCATTGTTATGTTTGGGACAAATTTGGGACTTTGCAGTTATAGTGAGAATGTTGTTGAGGCGGAAACGACTCTCTCTGAGAGTAATATTAAGATTTTCCCAAATCCCGTTAGACCCAATACCAACGCGATAGTGACCATTCAGGGACTCACAGATGGTGCTGAGGTCAAGATAGTAGGACCTTCAGGCCAGGTAGTGTGGGGAACTAAAAGTATAGGTGGAAGTGTGCGTTGGAATTGTTGTAATATATCTGGCAATCGTGTTTCAAGTGGCATCTATCATGTTATCTGTAACACAGAAGATGCCAGCCAAACAATAGTAACTCGCCTAGTTGTTCTAAAGTAATGCCGTTTTGCTGATGAAAAATGTCATTATTGTAGTATATGTGTTGCTCTTTAACGCGTTATGCATAAAGGCTCAAATTTCTTTTTTGAGTAAGAACATACAATACGAATTTTCTATGCAAGGAACGGCTGGAGGTGGGGATAATGCACCATTCTGGTTCACCAACAATCGCTATGGTCTTGGAACAACAGAAAACTTTGGCGGACTTGCTCGTGTCGCACTATGGCGTACACCTGAAGTAGATTCGCTTAGGATGTGGCGCATTGGGTATGGAATAGATTTTGCATCGCCGATAAACGCGGAGAATAGTTATTTTTGTATTCAACAGGCCTATGCGGATATAGAATGGAAAATGTTATGTCTAAGTCTTGGGCAGAAAGAACGTTCATCGGAACTTAAGAATCCATATCTGTCCACTGGTGGTATGGTTCTTGGCATGAATTCCCGCCCTTTGCCGCAAATCAGGTTAGAGATGCCAGACTTTTGGACTATTCCTGGAACTAAGGACATATTATCCTTTAAAGCACACATAGCCTATGGATGGTATACCGACAATAGATGGCAACGCAAATTCAATGCAGAGACCAACAATGCATATACCTGTGGAAGTATGTTCCATTCAAAAGCCTTGTTCGTAAAGCTAGGCAATAAGAATCGATTTCCTTTAGAGGTAACCGGTGGTTTGGAGATGGCCTGCCAGTTTGGCGGTACAGGGTGGAACTTGCGTCACTATACCGGAGAATCCATGGAGCAGTCAGTTGACTTGGGTGGTAATTTATGGACGGCTTTAATACCAGGAGGAGGTGATGTCAACGATGAAAACTATGCCAATGCAGCTGGTAATCACATAGGATCGTGGCATTTGCGGTTGGACTGGTTGCAAAAGCAATGGGGGATGGGCGTGTATATGGAGCATATGTATGAAGATCATAGTCAGATGTTCTTTCAATACGGTTGGAAGGATATGCTCTTGGGATTGGAGGTGAAACTCCCTCAGAATCCATTCGTCTCAAGCATAGTTTACGAGTATAATACTACTATGCATCAGTC
Source organism: Bacteroidaceae bacterium (assembly GCA_045594385.1). GTDB lineage: Bacteria > Bacteroidota > Bacteroidia > Bacteroidales > Bacteroidaceae > Physcousia. The sequence goes on along the minus strand of JAZNYM010000032.1, from coordinate 35,191 downwards.
TGGTCCGATATATCATGATAAAACGGAAGAAAACCAGCAACAGATAAGTGCACGAGATGACTACTACAATAATCATGTATATGGTTCGTGGCAGATGGGAGGGTTCGTTATTGGTAATCCGTTGCTTCTTTCTCCTATATACAATACTTATTTCAACCAGACAGGTAATTTGGCGCTGATGCATAATCGTGTGCGTGTTCATCACATAGGTCTTTTGGGTAGACCATCAGAGGAATGGTCCTGGAGGATATTATATACACATCACTATAGTTTAGGAAAGTATATCATGCCAGTTGATGACCCATGTTCTGCCAATTATATTTTGGTAGAGGCCTCGTATAGTCCCAAATGGTGTCGGGGATTGTCGTTTGCTGCCTCTTATGGTCATAACGATGGTAATTTGTTGGGTAATTCAAACGGAGCCATGCTGGCTGTTCGTTTTGGGGGATGGCTAAATCGTGCTCAAAGGTAGTTAATTGTGACTATACAATACCACGGTATCGATACAGTGTATAAATGGTTTTTACCTCTATCTATAATTCTTAATTGGTGTTTAGAAGAATGAAGAAGAAAACGATGTTATCCTTGATATTATACCTAACCCTTTTATTTCTATCTGGTTGTGACAAACTTGATTGTAATGATGGGTTGGATGGGCAGTGGCAGATGTTAGAGTGGAAATCTGCGGATGGAGAAATCGTTGCAAATAAGGAGGCTAAGATATATTACTGTTTCCAGTTGCAGATGATGATGTTTCAAAAGTTATCAGCCCCATCTACCTACGTGTTTTCGTCCTTCCATAATCAGCAAACATCTATTCGTATATACGACCCGATAAAGTATAAGGGAGACGGGCATGATTTAATATTGTCGATGGATACTTTGAAGCAGTATGGTGTTCCTTCTGACGGTCTGATGAAGATAGACAGACTCTCCAATGACACCTTAGTGCTTAGTAGTAATGAAACGGGAAGACTGATTTTCAGGAAATATTGAAAAACAGTACCAATAATTTCATGATGTACAAGAAGAAGTGACGTGCCTTAATGTATTCTGCGAGTACCCTGGCAGCACAATTACGCCTTATTACTGGTATCCAATGGATGAAGGAATTGTGTATATGAATAATTATTTGTCCATTTGTATAATATAAACGAAGCAATAATTTATTGTTTCTGCGATGAGGACACAATAAACCAAAGATGCTTACGTTATAATATATATATAATGTATAATATGTTGCCTATACACTAACTTGATACATCTATATGTCAGATTTTATATACATTCTTATCGCATTCTTTACTGCCGCTCTTACCTCGGCTCTGCTTTTGCCCTGGATTTTGAAGCATTCCTATGCCCAAGGGTTATATAAGCTTAGGAATGAACATTCAAGAAAGAGTAACGGTGTTCCGCGTTTTGCCGGAACGGTCTTGGCACCCAGTGTGTTGATGGGGGCAAGTCTGGCAGTTGTCCTTATGAACGAAGGTGAGGGATTGGACCAAAGTATCAAGACCTCAACAATGTTGTTGGCCTGTGGAGTGATGATGATATATCTCATTGGTTTGTTAGATGATTTGTTTGCATTGTCGGCCAAGTTGAGATTCTTTATCCAACTATTATCCGCATGTACTCTCCCTTTGTGTGATTTATTCCTGCATAATTTACATGGACTTTGGGGAATCGAATCCATGCCGGTATACGCAGGAGTTATACTTACGGTGGTTGGTGTAGTATTGGTTGTCAATGCTGTAAATATGATTGATGGCATTGATGGTTTGGCATCTATATTCTCCATAATATGCTTTCTTTGCTTTGGTTTCTGCTTCTGGGATGCCGGCAATATGATATATTGTTACATATCGGCAGCCATGATTGGGGCTTTGGCGGTATTTTTATACTATAACATGTTTGGTAGTGTTGAGAAGAAGACCAAGATATACATGGGAGACAGTGGTTCTATGTTGCTTGGATTCTCTTTGGCCTACCTTTCCATAAAATACATTGTTGCAGAGGATGAGGCAAGCGTAGATGTGTCGGCTCGCATCCTATTGTGCATTTCACTGCTGTTTGTTCCATGCGTAGATTTGTGTAGAGTGGTGTTGGAACGCATTGCGCATGGTGAACATCCGTTTATGCCAGACAAACGGCACATACACCATAGATTGATGTCTGCCGGCATATTTGGCAACTTTACTTTAGCGGGTGTGTTAGCGTTGTCATTGCTGTTTATGGTAATGAATGCATTGCTGTATTCCTTAGGATGTTCTCTTAGTCTTGTAGTTTCTGCAGATATAGTGCTCTATATCATATTGATGATATTGCTTTCCAGAAAAGTGAGGTCTTTTGAACGAACCCAATTAATGAGTGAAACCGTTAGGGAACGTTTTGCGGAGAATGCTGTTAAGGCCAAGAAAATATGTATCCTTACTCCACGCTTTCCAGTTCCGGAGAACGGAGGTGATGTGTTGCGGATTAACAATATAGCCAGACAACTGAAGCGGGATGGATATGAACTAGTCTTGGTTAGTTTCGAGGACGATGGTATGCCCCAGATTTTTGAAGCTGAACGCATTTACGACAAGGTATATACTGTACATCGAAATCGGTTTAACAGCCTATGGCAATCTTTGAGGCATCTGTTTATGGGACGTGCAATGCAGTGTGGATATTATTACTCTGCCAGATATAGGCATTTGCTAAGCACCGTAATTGAAAAGGAACATCCAGATCTGTACATTGCACACTTGCTTAGGATGATGCCATATTTGGATGAATTGCAATTGCATGACCGTTCCATTATAGAGATGACCGATGCGCTGTCAAAAACATATTCTCTTAGTTCTGGAAGTAAAGGAAGTGGTTTCTTGAAGCATGTGTATGCGATAGAAAGGCATCTGATTCGTAGGGCTGAGCAATATGCCATGATGTATTTCCCTGTTAATGTGCTGGTATCAGAAGCAGATGCAGAGTATTTACGCAGCATTTCTAATCACCATTCCAGTCTGATAGTGCATACAAATGGTGTTGATGTGTTACCTTCGATTAAGAAAGAATACGATTCCCATAAGATAGTTTTTGTAGGTAATATGCGTACTTTGCAGAATCAAGATGCTGTCTTGTCTTTTGTGCAGGATATATTTCCCCGTATTCTCAAAAGAATTCCCAAGGCTAAGTTTTATATAGTAGGTGCGCAACCGCCTTCGCAAATAATGGAATTAGCTCGGGATAATATTGTCGTAACTGGTTTTGTCGATGATTTGCCTGCTACTATCTGTGATGCAGCTGTAGCAGTGGCTCCTGTGCGTGTGGCTGCCGGGATTCAGAACAAGGTATTAGTAGCAATGGGTTGTGGATTGCCGGTTGTACTGACAACATTAATATCATGTGCAATACCAGAACTGGAAGATGACAAGAATTGTATTATACGTGATGAAGTGGCAACGATAGCAGACTCTTGTTTACGTCTGATGACTCACCCGGCAGAACGCAATGTCATAGCAATGGCAGGATACCAGATGGTTCGTGAACATTATGGATGGGAAGAAAAACTTAGAGGGTATATAATAAATAAGGTGTAATTCGGGTCTTGAACTTATTACATGTATGTAAAGTCAATGAAATGATAGTTAGTGATGAAGACGATAATGCTTGTTTTTGGCACACGCCCAGAAGCTATAAAAATGTGTCCTTTGGTAAAGGAGTTCCAGAAGTATCCAGATGATTTTCAGACGGTGGTTTGTGTTACTGGGCAGCATCGCGAGATGTTGGATCAGGTGTTGTCTATTTTTGGTGTTAAACCGGACTATGATCTCAATATTATGAAGCAAGGACAGGATTTGACGGATGTCACAACTCGTGTGTTGACGGGCATGAGGGATGTCTTTGCCAAATGCAAACCCGATGTTGTTCTTGTCCATGGAGATACAACAACCAGCACGGCTGCTGCTATGGCAGCCTTTTATCAGCAGATTCCTGTTGGTCATGTTGAGGCTGGTTTGCGTACACATAACATATATAGTCCTTGGCCGGAGGAGATGAACCGTCAGATAACAGGACGAATAGCCACATATAATTTCTCTCCGACTCCTTTGTCTAGAGTAAACCTTGTTCAAGAGTCTGCTATGGGACAGATATATGTTACTGGTAATACTGTGATAGATGCATTGCACATGGTTGTAAGTAGACTCAAGAAGGATGAGTCCTTGCGTACCCAGCAAGAGAAAGTTTTGTATGATGCAGGTTATGATGTTGGCAGATTAAATGGCCCATGTCGTCGTATGGTTCTTATCACAGGCCATCGTCGTGAAAATTTTGGTGAGGGATTTATCAACATGTGCACTGCCATACGTGATCTGGCAAGGAAGTATCCCGATGTGGATTTCGTATATCCAATGCATCTTAACCCCAATGTCCGCAAGCCTATACATGCAGTCTTTGGAGAGGACCTGTCCAACTTGGATAACATGTTCTTCATTGAACCTTTGCAGTATCTTGAATTTGTGTATTTGATGGAGAAGTCATCAATAGTTTTGACAGACTCTGGTGGAATACAGGAAGAAGCACCTGGTCTTGGAAAACCGGTTCTCGTCATGAGAGATACGACAGAAAGGCCCGAGGCACTGGAGAGTGGTACAGTTCGTCTGGTGGGTACCGACTACGATAAGATAGTCACAGAAGTCTCTGCTCTGTTAGATGATTCAGCGGCATACGAGTCTATGTCAAAGGCAGTAAATCCTTATGGAGACGGTAAGGCTTGTGAGAGAATAGTAAAGACTTTCCTGTTAGGTTGACGGAACTTAGGTGTTCATTATTGCATTAAACAAAACTCTTCTTCTATGAAGATACTGTTAGTTGACGAGTGCTATCCATTGAATACAAGGAACACAAAGCTTTTAAAATCTTTGTGTCTGCATTATCCTTATTCTGAGATTCACGTTATAACGTGGGACCGGGCTGGGGATTTTGATACCAATGCAGTTGAGGGTAGCGAATGGAAATGGCATCTTTATAAGCGTCCGGCGAGGTATGGCAACAAACTCCAGAAGTTGGCTGGCATGTTTGGCTACCGCTCTTTTTGCAGGAAGGAAATTCGTATGATAGCGCCGGATGTTGTAATTGCTTCGCACTGGAACAATCTTCTTATGTTGCCCCGTTTGAATTACGATAGGCAGATGTTGATATATGAGAATCTGGATGCTCCAACAGGACCATCTGTTATCCGATGCATGCTTAGGCGTATCGAAAGTTCTTATATGTCCCATGCATTAACAATACATGCATCCCGTTTCTATACCAGTCTATACTCCAAGAAGTATAGACAAATTGTACTTGAAAACAAACCTGTGTTTAATGTCCACTCAGTAGATTATTCTCCTCAGAGACCATTGCGGATAGCATATTTGGGTAATGTCAGGTATATAGAGATATTGAAGAATCTTGCAGATGTCGTTAAAGGTGACGAGCGATTCCTGCTTTCGTATCATGGGGGAGGACCAGATTATGAGACCTTAAGAAACTATGTCTCCGGCGTATCAAATATATTTTTGACAGGTCCCTATAAGTACGAAGATATCGAGCAGTTGTATCGTAATGCAGATGTTATATGGGCAGCATATCCTAACAGGGATTTCAATGTCCGTTATGCAATATCAAACAAGTTCCATGAATCAATGGCCTATGCGGTACCTGCCGTGTATGCAGATAAAACACGTTTAGGGGAGTATGCCTCCCAAAAACACTTCGGTTATCAGGTAAATCCCTATAGCGTGGAGAGTATCAGTTCCCTATTGACAGAATTGTCTTCCAATAGAGGTCAATTGATGAAAATACATGAATCTTTGAAGAAACAGCATGAGAAAGAGACTTCATGGGAAGATGATTTTGTAATTCTAAAAAAGGAAATAGATGCGTTCTTTTCTCGTTAATACGTTCTTTTTGTTGAGCCTATCTCTTTCATTGTGTGCCCAGAAGGGTCATTCTACTCTTTTCGGACATAACGATGCCCTTCTTTATGGCCGTTATTGGAGTGATAGTCCTCAAGGTCGTGCAGGCAAGAAAAAGAAGCAACTTCAGCCAGATGTCTACCAAGTCTGCAAAGCATATCCAGGCCTGTTGTCTACAGATTTGGATGGCTTGGAACTTGGAAGGGATATTTATTGGGGAGGTGTAACGTTTGATAAGATGCGTACCTCAATTATCAGACAACACAAGTCGGGCGGGATGATTACCATCTCATGGCATGTGAGGAATCCGGAACATGGTCTTGGCTATTTTTATAAGGACGGGCACAAGGGGACGGTAGCGCGTATCTTAAGACTTGAGGGTCCGACTTACCAGACTTTCATGCTCTATATGAGCCGTGTTGCTGATTTCTTGCTGACCCTTCGTGATGAAGAAGGACAATTGATTCCGATAGTTTTCCGTCCGTGGCACGAATGCAACGGCAATTGGTTCTGGTGGGGTACTGACGATTGCTCTCCAGAGGAATATGTTCGACTATGGCACATGACTCGTGATTATCTCACTTCGAGAGGGCTTACGAATCTGCAATACTGTTTTTCTCCGGGTGCATGGTTTAACGATGAAAAGGATTATATGCAGCGTTTCCCCGGTCGGGAATATGTTGATGTGATAGGAATAGAATGTTATCGTCAGAAGGAGTTTGGCGTCAAAGAGGCAAGAAGACGATTCTATGTGCACATGCAGAAGAATCTTAAAATTGCCAAGCATGTCGCAGATGAGTTTGATATGCCGTATGCTGTTACCGAGACAGGCATGAACCCAGATTCCGATTCCCAGTGGTGGACAAAGGGCCTGATGCCCTCTTTGGAGGGATATAGTCCGATTTTTGTCAATTGCTGGAGTAACCAGTGGATAGAAGTGCCTAAGTCTGGGGCATGTTGTACATATCCGGGTGAGGCTTCGGCTAAGGATTTCCGCAAGTTCTATAAGAAAAACAAGAAAATGTTCATAAAGAAGTTGAAAAACCTGTAAGATGAATATTTTTGTTGTATATTTGTAGATGATATATTATGATATAAGCGGATAAGAGTAAAATTATTCATATGAAGGCATGTTTTATGGGCTTGGGCTATATAGGCCTGCCTACAGCAATAATATCAGCAAAGCATGGTGTGGATGTCGTTGGCGTAGACATAAATCCTCATGTTGTCGATGTTACTAATCAAGGAAAGCTTCACATCATTGAACCAGGAATGGAAGAGATGCTTCAGGAGGTCCTTGAGGCAGGAAATTTCAAGGCTTATACTGAACCCTCGGTATCAGATGCATACTTTATGGTAGTCCCAACTCCTTTTAAGGGAGACCATGAACCGGATATATCTTATGTCGAAGCAGCGACAAAAATGGTGGTTCCTTTGCTGAAGGATGGCGACCTGTACGTCATTGAATCAACTTCTCCAATAGGTACAACGGAGAAGATGGCAGAACTGATCTTCTCCCTGCGTCCAGAGCTGAAGGATAAAATATATATCGCCTATTGCCCAGAAAGGGTGTTGCCGGGTAACGTGATTTATGAATTGGTTCATAACGACCGTGTGATTGGTGGAATGAATGTGGCATCCACAAATAAGGCAATTGAATTCTATTCTAAATTCGTTCAGGGGCAATTGCATAAGACAAATTGTCGCACTGCCGAGATGTGCAAACTGACGGAGAATTCCAGTCGTGATGTCCAGATTGCTTTTGCAAATGAACTTTCATTGATTTGCGATAAGGCCGGCATCAATGTTTGGGAGTTGATAGAACTTGCCAACAAGCATCCACGGGTTAACATTCTGCAACCAGGATGTGGAGTAGGTGGGCATTGTATAGCAGTGGACCCTTATTTTATAACGGCGGAGTATCCTACGGAATCAAAACTTATTGCTACAGCCAGAGGAATAAATAACTATAAATCCTTATGGTGTGCAGAAAAGGTGAAGACAGCAATTCTGGAGTTTGAGTTGCTGAACAAACGTAAGCCTGTAGTCGCAATGATGGGCTTGGCCTTCAAACCCAATATTGATGATCTTCGTGAGTCTCCATCAAAGAATATCGTCAGTAGGGTGATACAGATATGCAACAATGCCGATATACTGATTGTAGAGCCTAATGTGAAAGAACACAACCAGTTTAAGTTAACAGAATACAAAGAAGCATACGGCAAGGCCGATATAGTCGCTATGCTTACGGCACATGACCAATTCAAGACTTTGCCATACGATGAAGGTAAGGTAATCTTGGATTTTTGTGGTGTATATAAACGATATTAGTATCATCGTATATCCTAACCGATATTTCTCATATGCTGTTAATCGTCATTGATAGTAGAAAGTTAAAATTGCTGGTATCATAGATACGAAAGAAGTATGCAGAACCAGGATCTTAATAATGGTCGAATAGCGAGGAATACGGTTTTCTTGTATTTCCGAATGATACTCTTGATGCTTATTAGCTTATATGCATCAAGAGTATTACTTCGTACACTTGGGGTAAGCGACTATGGATTATATAATGTCGTTGGTAGTGCTGTGGCTTTGTTAGGCTTCCTAAACGCAACATTATCTACAAGTACGCAGCGATTTCTAAATATAGAGTTAGGAAAATCCAACAAAGAACGACTTAAGGTTGTATTTTCCACATCCTTGTTACTACATTTTTTTTTGGTTTTTATCGTATTTATTATAGCAGAAACAATCGGGTTGTGGTATATTAAGAATTATTTGGTAGTGCCTTCTGGACGAGAGTTTGCTGCAATGTGCGTCTACCAATTCTCCGTGATTGCGATATGCATACAGATTGTCCAATTACCCTTTATGGCTTCAATTATTGCACATGAGAGGATGAATGTATATGCCTATGTCAGTTTAATTGAAGGAATCTCAAAACTGCTGATTATTTATGTCTTGCAGTTGGTGGATTTTGATCATTTAATATTATATGCAGGACTGATACTTGGAGTTCAAATATTGGTTGCAATCATTTATAATGTATACTGTCAAAAGAATTTTGAAGAAGCAAGATTTCACTTAGCTTATAATAAAGATTTATTTAAGAGTATGCTGGGTTTTTCTGGTTGGAATGTAATAGGAAATGTAGCTTTTGTATGTAACACTCAGGGATTAAATCTTGTCATGAATGCTTTTTTCGGAACGATTATAAATGCTGCTCAAGGTATTGCCTTTCAAGTAAACGGTTTGTTACAACAACTTATTGCCAACTTTCAGTTGGCCGTAAAACCACAGGTGATAAAGTGTTATGCTTCAGGACAAGTGAACGAGATGATACAACTGGTTTTCAATTCAGCAAAATATTCGGCCTATTTGATGATAATTGCATCCGTCCCGCTTTTATTAGAGATAGAACCATTGTTGACTTTGTGGTTGGGAGAATTTCCTGATTACACGATAATATTTATACAGTTGGTATTATTGCGTTCAATAGTAACGTCTATGACAGGTAGTATAATTATGGCAGTTCATGCAACAGGATATCTTCGAAATATTGGTATATTTAGTGGGGGAATATTACTTACAGTCCTTCCTATAAGTTATTTTATGTTGAGAGCTGGATTGCCTCCATATATACCATTTGTGTTAAATATATTAGCGGCAATATTGGACGCCTTCTTTGAACTGTATTGGATGCACCATTATATACAATTTCCGATATCGCGGTTTTACAAAAATGTTTATATGCCAGTCTTTTTGCTGTTCTGTTTTGTATATTTTTGTTCATATATATTACATTATAGTATGTCAGGAGCGAATGAATATTTGCGTATGGTACTAGTTATGATATTTAGTGTGATATTGTCGTGTGTTGTCATATATAGATATGGTTTGACTTTTTCAGTGCGAAATAAAATAAAGAACTACATATCTGTAAGATTAGGATTGTGTCGCCGTTAAATATACAATTAAGGATGAGTAGGACTGTTATTTTTGATACGCATATTACTGGACATAATTTGGAGTACCTTCATCATATTTATTCAGAAGCAATAAATAGAACAGATGAAACCTTTATTTTCGCAATACCAGAAGCATTTAAGGATGTCAGGCATAAATTATCATGGCGGGAGGCGTCCAATATCAGTTTCCATTATATTACTCATGATGAACTAAGGCCAACTATATGTGGATTTTGGCGTAGACCACTTATTAATTGTTGTATACTTCGGAGAATTGTCAAGCAATACAATGCAGATTCTGTAATATTAATAGTTCTTGCCCAAATCCTACCATTTGTTTTTCTGCTTCCACGAAGGGTTAGTATCTCGGGAATACTGTATTATATATATTTGTATAAGTGGAAGAGCTTGGGAATATATTCTCGAATTGTAGAGGTCTTAAATTATTTGTGTATAAAGTATACTTCAAATGTTAAAAGGGTATTCTTGTTAAATGATTATGTGGCAGTCAGGTATATTAATAAAAAATATAAAACATCTAAGTTCTGCTATTTGTTAGATCCGGTCTTTAATAAAGTTTCTCCAGATTTGTCAATATCACGTAAATCACTTGGAATACCAGAAAAGTCAAGAGTCTATTTTCACTTTGGTTCAATGTCTTATAGAAAAGGAACATTAGACATTCTTAAATGCATAGAATATTTAGATTCTATAAATACGTATATTTTCGCAGGTATTGTCGCCCCTGATATAAAAGAAGAATTCTATAATAGAGTTCAGAAACTGAGTGAGCGATACCGCATTTTGCTTTTTGATGAGTTTTGTTCTTTTGAGAAGATCGCATCTTTTTGCCAGTTGTCCAATTTCTTGTTCTTACCGTACAAAGAAGTCTATCAGAGTAGTGGTGTAATAGGATATGCATCTCTATACAACGTCCCGGTAATATCTACAAAAAATGGAATGTTAGGTAAACTTGTAAGACGTTATAAGTTGGGGTGGAGTTTTGATTTTTCTAATATAAAAGCAGTATGTAAGGAGATTTCTTCTATAGAATGTAAATCAAAGCCTATTCCTGTAGATTATGTCAAAACACATTCTGTAAGTGAATTTTCTAAGGTACTTCTTTGCCAATATAATGATTAATTGTTTGAATTATGGAGTTATTAAAATATATTTGGAGATGTTGGAAACGAAAGACTGTTTCTAAAGATATAACTCTTCATAGTGGCGTGCTATTTAACCACAAGACACTTTTTGGGGGATATAATGTCATTCGCCAAGGGACCTGCGTTTCAGGTTCGCATATTGGTCATGATACGTATATAGATGAGAGCTGTTATTTGCCAAATTCTATTATTGGTTCATATTGCAGCTTGGCAAAAAGCATAAAAGTTGTATTATACACACATCCTACTCGTACGTTTGTCTCTACTTCACCGGTATTTTTTAGTACTTTGAAGCAAACAAACAAAACATATGTTTCTTCAAATCTTTTTGACGAGGAATTGTCTGTAGATGGGAGGTCCGTTGTGATCGGTAATGATGTTTGGATAGGTGAGGATGTTAAGATAAAGGGAGGGGTTACAATCGGTGATGGTGCAATTGTGGCAATGGGGGCGGTTGTTACAAAGGATGTACCGCCTTATGCTATTGTAGGAGGAGTTCCAGCCAAAATAATCCGATATAGATTCAATAATGAAATAATAGAGAAGTTATTGCAGATAAAATGGTGGGATAGGGACGAAGTGTGGATTAAAAATCATATTGAGTTGTTTTCTGATATAGATAAATTTATAAGGTCGGTATATGAAGAAGATAAGAGTATGTGATGTCGTTCGTAATTCGGTTTGGTATGACCCTCGTGTAATAAAGCAGATAGACGAGTATGTCAAAGCGGATTTTGATGTAAGTGTTGTCGGTGAGGAGGATGACAGATATAATGCCAATGAAATAGAGCGAATTTCTGCTTCTGTCAGAATAGTCAAGATAAAGGAGAAATATAAGAGAATTCAAAATAAATTTAATACAGTTCTTAAAGAGATCTCTGTCTGCAAATCATTGGCAAATGAAATTGTAGCCTGTAAACCGGATATAATCCATGCAAATGATTTAGATGCCCTTCTTGCGGCATATATGGCAACCAGACGTTGGAAATGCAAGATTGTTTTTGATACTCACGAAGTATATACCGATAATTTCGGCTTGGCTTCTGCTGTGCTGAAAAAGATCTTTTGGTCCTTTGTAGAGGCATGGATAATCAGACGTGTGGATTTGGTAGTATGCGTCAGTAACGCCGCTTCCGAATTCTTTGCCACAAAATACAATATTTCCAAACCTTTGGTTGTGACCAATTGTGCTAAAAGGCAAGTACATCATGGACAGGAGTCGGTTAAGTCTCCATATTTTGAGGTTCTGAATCATGGCCAATTCTATGAGGGAAGGGGATATGATATTATGGTAGAAGCGGCGACAATAACAGAGAATCCGCAAATCAACTATGTATTGAGGGGTTTTGGAAGGATGGAACCGGAATTAAGGTCTTTCGTGGATAATAAAGGTTTGAACAATGTTACTTTTTCACCTCCGGTAAAGACAACTGAACTGATCCCTGCGGCCAGGAGTTCTCATGTGGGATTGGCTATTACGGTACCTATAAATCTTAATTTCAAACTTTCTGTGTCCAACAAAATCTTTGAGTATATCTCTGCTGGTTTGCCAGTGATAATGTCTGACATTCCAGAACACAGATACTTGAACGAGAAGTATAATTTCGGTATTATATTAAAGGAGAATACGGCAGAGTGTCTGAGGGATGCGGTAACTGTGTTATACGAGAATAAGGAACTGTACCAACAGTATGCTGCCAATGCCAAGAGGTTGTCAGAAGAACTGAATTGGGAAACAGAGTTTGCCAAACTGATGGCCGCGGAAAGGCAGATGATGTCATAGTGCAGTACCGTCGTGTCAGTACTCTAATACCTACATGTCGGTACTGCAGTACCGACGTGGTGGTACTGCAGTACCGATTATGTGTGACTAAAATCGGTACTGACTTAAATCACATATTCCTTCAACGGCTTTATTTTTTCTGAGCACGTAGGATAGGGTCAGTGACAGAAGGAAGATGATGATTGTGAAATGCGGTATTGAGAGTTTGAGAATAGGTGCTGTAGCGGATAAAACTTTTCCTTAGTACAGCCCCCTTATTTTATTTATATAATAATATAGTCTTGGACAATAGAGCCGCACTTTTCTCAGTACTGTGCTGATAAGGTATTTCTTGGGAATGTTGCGCTTGACAAAAAGGAGATAGTCCTTATCGGAATGGGTGGGGTGGTACACATATTTCCGTCTTTCGCTTAGCGTCATTCGTATGAGTCTTTCGCACTCTTCTTTTTCGCTAAAGTGGTCATATTCGCATTCTCCGATAACCTTGGCGGTTATCAGGGCGGGCAATCCGGCTTTGCGGACTTGCATGCAGTAATCCAAGTCGGCAGCACCATGAATATATCCGTTGTGGAAAATGCCTATTTTGTTTACCACCTCTAGGGGCACTAACAGGATGTTTGCGTTGCATTGGTCCACCATCTGTGGATTCTCGGCAGGTCCAAGTCTGTGCCATTTTCCTTTGGCTCCACTTTCAAAGATGTCACCACTGTAGGTAATTGTTTCGGGATGCCCTGCCGCACATGTTATACCGGAATAGATGCCAGGACACCCATACCTGTCAATGCAGTATCTGTGGGTATCCATGAGTTCTGCCAAAGCATTTGCGTGTAATGCGGTATCGTCATTAAGGAGTAGGAAGAAATCCCATGTTTGTTTGTGTCTTAGGGCTTCATTCCATGCCGCTCTCATTCCTCCAGCCCAAAACAGATTACCATTGCCTTGAACGATATGTATGTCCTCTCCTTGACAAACTTTTATGGCTGCCTGTGCCGTCCTGTCTGTACATGCATCGTCGGTAAGGAAAATGGATATATTTACCTTGTCTTTAGCTATGTCGTTGTAATTCTTGATTGCAGACAATAGACTTTTCAGACATGCAATTGTCTTGTCTTTACGGTTGAAACAAGTCAGTAGGACGGCAATTTTTGGCATGGACAATAGAATTGCAAATTAGAAAATGCATTGTTTAGGGTTGGACAATACATTGTCTTCACTCATGGAATGTATTGTTTGCTGGTTGGCGTAGTGGTGGCGTATAAGTATTGATGTACAGAAACCAATCAGGGTAAAGTACATGTTATCCTCAATAAATGTGCTGCTGAAGAACATTTTTAAGATGCTTACGCATACAAGCAATAGTATGAAACCTCTTTCATAACTATTATGACAGATAATATGGGCTTTGCATATGATATAAGTAGTTAGAAACAAAAGTGCACCTCCTGCTACATACCCAAATGTAAAAAAGAAGTCAAGGATGTAGTCATGTGGAAATTTTCCAAATAATTGGTAACATCCAAATAGGCCATAACCAGTGAGAGACTCTCCATTATCGAGATAACTGTATAATTGGTGTTTGATATATCCACGCCCGGTATCGTGTAGTAGTCCTCCTGTAAGCATCCTGTCTATAATTCTTGTGCTCATATCCACAGAAGATAACAGCTCTTGAATGAATATGAGAAGTTGTTGTATAAATATTGCGGAAAATGCGCAGAGGGCGATTATTATGGATTTTATCCAAATGGAGTATCTAAATTTAGTATATAAGAAGAAGTATGTAATACAAAAAGTTCCTAGGCAAGCCAAAGGGCCTCGAGTGCCATAAGCAATGATAAGGAATGTACCCAATATCGCCAGTATAAGTTTCCATATGTTCCCAGTCTTCATTCCTTGCCAAAAAAGTAATGCTACATGTGGCAGAAGTCTGTAGGCTTGATACATGTAGTATTCGCCTGCCATACGCTCAATCATTTTTTCTGGATTGCGCATGTATACCAAAAAGTAGAAGGCATCCATGATAATACACATGGCAGAGATTGCAACCATAGGCTTGATGTATTTTTTTATATCAAGCAATCGTCCCATGACAAAGAATGGGATAGTTATGCATAGGGTAGGGAATATATTTTTGATAAGAATGTCATAGCTTGTGTGAAATATCCCAATATTAACGATGTATATGCCACAACATCCCAATAAGAATAACCAATCTACTGTTGCCATTCTGTTAATTACTGCAGGTAGGGCGGCTAAAACTATAAGTGTTACCAATACGGCCTCTGCTTCAAGTTGATAGTTGCCAATTACAGGCAGCAGACCTATGGCAGCTCGGAAATAGGCAAGGAGCAAATATCCCCACATTACAAATATGAGAATATTTAAGAAGATTTCTCTTGTTAAAATATATTCCTGAATAAACTTCATCTTCTATAGATAGTATATGCCCAGCAAATACAAATCTGTAGTATTAGTCGAAAAAGAATGATGTTATATAATAAATAGTAATAATTACTTCCTTGGTCCAAAGAATTCTATGGTGTAGAAAATCTTGTCTTTAAATATTGAAGCCAGTGTTATTGTAGTAGATAATATCAGCATGCCTAGGCAGAAGAATACACGTTTTGGAGCTGAGGGACGCAAAGGAACAGATGCATTCTGCAATGTTGTAAAGGCAGGGGTTTTCTCTTGCAACTTGTGCTTGGCATTTTCTGCTTGTGCGCTCATGGCCTGATATTTGCTTAGTGCCATTGAACTTTCGATTTCAAACTTGTCGCGCTCAGACAACACGGCCTGTGACGTCATGTTCTTGTGACTGTCGCAAAAGTCGCTGAATTCTTTTTGGGCCTTTTCGTAACTCTCTTGGGCATCTTTGACAAGTGTTTCATAATGTTCAACATCTATTCTTGCCTTGCTGGTTCGGTAATCAATAATAAATCTTTGTAGTCTTGAACAAACCGAGTCTGCCAGGCATGCCGCGACTAAAGGGTCTTGTGCATTTACCTTGATTGCTATAACATTTGTTAATGGATCAACATTACAGAATATGTTGGACTTCAATGCCTCTGTTATATTAAACTCTTGCTCTGTCAAGAAAGAGGGATTTGTTTTTTGTTTTCCTCCTTCGGCATTAGTTCTTTTGGGGTCTACAAAGTTCTTGAATTTGCTTTTTATCCAATATATAGGTTTCTTGTAAAACGTCTTTTTCTGGTGCTTGAGCATGTAGGTGTATAGGTCGGTCTGTATCTCACCGTCTATGGTTTTGATCTGTACGTCAAAGAGACTCACGATAAAATCGTTTGAAGAAAGCAGGTCAGGATATAAGGTGGGGTATATGGCATCTACCGAATTGCCTCCCCCAAGGTTGAAACCAAAGGAAGATGCAATTGCAGACAGGCCTCCCATCTCGTCGCCGCTTGCCATTTCCGGTGCCAAGAGTACACTTGCACTGTATGTGCGTGGTTGGGGAACGATGTAGGCAACCGAAACTATAAACGTTATTACCCAAACCTTGAGGAAAAGGAACTTCTTTGCCCAAAGTTTGTTGAATATGTTTTTTGCAGGAATGGTCTTGTTGTCTGTGCTCATGTCTCTGTGGTATTACTTTATTGCATTCAGCAGGGCTACGATTACGCTGGCAAGAGCGGCAATACCAGAACCGATGCCTATGATTTCAGTTGTGGACAGTTTCTTTTTTGCACTCTTCTGCGGAACGACAATTTCCATGCCGGGCTGTATGGCACGTGCGGAATTGCTGCTGAGCTTTACGACCGAGCCGTTGGCATTGATGCCGTAAACCTTACTCTTTGACGCGTTGGTGCTGTAACCGCCTGCATGGTGGATGTAGTAACTGAGCTTCTTTCCTTTCTCGTAACTCATGCTCACGGGGTACATTACCTCGCCGCTGATTTTGATGATGTTGCTCTTTTCTGGAACAGAGAGGACGTCTCCCTCGCGAAGCAGGATGTCGTCATCAGTCCCCGGATTAGCCATGGCTTCTTCCAGGTTGATGGCAACGGGGAAGGTGTTTGAGGTATTGGTCTTCAGGGACAGGAGCGAATCGGCAATCTGCATGTTCATGTCCTTGCCTTCCTTGAGTCCGTCTTCGTATAGTTGGATTTGTGCCTTCAGGTTGGCCTGGTCGCGCTGTTCCAACTCTTCCTGGGTCATTAGGCGTATCAGTTTTGCACCACGGATGTATGCCATGTCTGTTAGGCCTCCGCATGCCTTTACCAGGTCGGACAGTCGGTAGTTCTTGTTGGTAAGCGAGTATTGACCTTCAAAGTTGACTTCGCCCTGGGCGGTTACGTTCTGTTGTTCCTTGTATGAAGGGCTCTTGCGCACGACAACGATGTCGTATGGTTCCAGGAAGAAGGTTGTGTCCTCCTGAATGGCAAATTGCTCGTCTAGGGAGAAGCTGAAGTTTATGGAACTGTTCGTACCGGCCAAAGCAGATTTATTGTCGCGTATGCGCCGGAAAACGTCTACACGTGCCAGTGAACCGGCTTCTGTGAGACCGCCGGTTTGCAGGATAATGTCCTGTATGGTGGTGTTGTTGGCATAGGGATACTGGCCGGGGTAGGTAACTTCTCCCTTTACGTCGATAATTCTCTCGCCCAGCATGTCGGATTTGCTGGGAATGAAGAGCACGTCGTTGTTCTTCAGTGGAATGTCGCTTGTGGTGCCGGCTATGATGCCGTGTATGTCCACGTTGATCATGCGCAGGGTCAGGTCCTCGTTCTCACGGTGCATGATTGCTCTGCCTTCGTAGGCATCCTCGCTAAGACCTTCGGCTGCCAGAAGCAGGTCGCGCACACTCTGTATCTTGCCTCCGAGTTCAAAGAGACCGGGATGCTTGGCCGCACCTCTTACTTCCACTTTATTGCTGAAGCGTGCCCTGATGCTGTCCACTTCTACCATGTCCTCGTCGGCCATAGAAAAACTGCCCATCTGGAATTCGTCAATGGTGTGGATGCTGTACTCGTCTCCCGATTTGCGTGTCAGTCGCACGTTCTTTGTGTATGCGTTGCCGGTAAATGATCCGGCATAGGTAAGCAGGTCCTTGACAGTTTCCGACTTTTTCATCTCATACCACATGGGTCGCTTTACATTGCCTTTGATTTGTACCAGACAATTGTATGCTCCCACCACAATAACGTCGTTGTCCTCCAGACGGATGTCGCCACGGCTGTTGCCGTTCAGAATATAGTCATATACGTCAATACTGCTTATGTTCTTTCCGCTACGGTAAACCCTTATATCGCGCAGGGTACCGATTTTGCTTATGCCTCCAGCCATGTACAGGGCGTTGAAGGCGGTGGAGAGACTGCTAAGGGTGTATGTGCCTGGCACCTTGACTTCGCCCATGACCTGCACTTGAATGCTTCGGGTCTCGGACAATGAAAGATCAAAACTACAATCACTATAGTGCTGGCTTAATTTGTTGCGTAGCACATTTTTTGCTCGTTCTACGGTTAGTCCTGCCAGTTTTACGGGGCCGACACCTTCAATCACGATGTATCCGTCGGAAGAGACTTCTGCTTCAATGGTTTGCTGGCTGGCTCCCCAAATGTTGATGGTCACCATGTCGGCGGGCCCTATGGTGTAGTTGGCCGGAGTGGCTATATTGGTCGAAGGTTGGAAGGTAAGGTTCTTGGCATTGAAGATGTTTCGGCCGAACACCTGGCGCTGGTCCTCTTCGGTTATTCCGAGGATGTCGTCTGTGCTTTCGCCGACGAGTTCTTCATCACTTTGTTCCAGACCCAATTCTTCAGCACGGCTCTGAGAAGCGTCCATGTCCAGTTCGTCATCGTCCTTTTTGCCTTTTTTCTCCTTCTTCTTATCTTTACTGCCGGTGTTTTCTGCTTCCTCGCGGAGTTTCTCGGCCTTTTTGCGTACACGTTGCAACTGCGTTGGTGTTACGCCTTTCTTAAGCAGTTCTGCGGCCATCTTCTGTTGCGATGTGCCCTTTTGTGTTTCCGTAACCAGGTATTTCAGCACCTGGTCGTCTGTCATTGATGATTGTGCCATCGCTGCAAGCGAGACGAGCAGGATGGTGGCAAAGGCAATGATTCTGTTTTTCATATCTTGGTTGTTCGTTTTCTTTTTTCCTGTGTTTCTGTGCGCGGTTGTCTGCCTTGGGCACTTGAATATATAACGTTTACCTTACGGAGTATATTGTGTGGAGTCATCAATATCGCAACAAAGTTAGTAAAAAACTTTCAAACTTATATGCGGTTTCCTGTGCTTTGTCGGCATTTGGTGGGTACGGAAACCTGATTTCCTTGAATAAATTTGGTAGAATGCTCACTTATTCGTACCTTTGCCCCTGCATAATGACATTGGGGCTGACATGGATTTGACAGCAGGATGAGATGTCATGTAAGCACGCAGAGGGTTGTTGGCCGCTCTCTATAATATCTGACCTTCAAGAATTTATCTGGCGAAAAGAACTACGCTCTCGCTGCCTAATCGAAGTACAGTAGATTACCGGCTTTATCTCGGCACCAGGTGCTGAGACGGGATGTCACTCTGAGGTTCACGCCCTGAAACTCTCAGGCTCAGTGGCACAGCAATTCGGGGATAGTCGTTGAGGACGCATCTACTCGGTGATGAAATTCTCTTGATGCTAAGGTTGCGATTGGTGGTCCGGGTCTTGTCGCTTCCCTACAACCGAAGTCCGGAATAAGCGTGTAGAAAGCATGGGATGTCCCTGTTTGGACGAGGGTTCAATCCCCTCCAGCTCCACAAAATCCATTTAGTCACTCCTCCTGCAATGGAAGGGTGGCTATTTGTGTTTTAATGAAGAAACTTGATTTATAGATAGAAAAATATGAAGGAACTTGAATTGAAGTATGGTTGCAACCCCAACCAGAAACCTTCCAGAATCTACATGGAAGAGGGCGAACTGCCCATTGAAGTACTGAACGGCCGTCCCGGTTATATCAACTTCCTGGACGCTTTCAACTCCTGGCAGTTGGTCAAGGAACTGAAAGCTGCCACAGGTATGCCTGCCGCCGCCAGTTTCAAGCACGTCAGCCCTGCCGGCGCTGCCGTAGGTCTGCCCCTGAGCGACACTTTGAAGAAGGTGTATTTCGTGGACGACGCTCCTCTGCCCCTCACTCCCATAGCCAGTGCCTATGCACGTGCACGTGGTGCCGACCGCATGAGTTCCTACGGCGACTTCATTGCGCTGAGCGACGTGTGCGACGAGTCAACCGCCCGCCTCATCAACCGTGAGGTCAGCGACGGCGTCATCGCTCCCGGCTACACCCCCGAGGCTTTGGAGGTGCTGAAGGCAAAGCGCAAGGGTACATACAACGTCATCCAGATAGATCCCGAGTACACTCCCGCTCCCATCGAGCGCAAGCAGTGCTTCGGCATCACCTTCGAGCAGGGACGCAACGAGATAAACCTGGCCGATCCCGCTCTCTTCGAGAATATCCCCACACAGAACAAGACCTTCAACGATGAGGCACGTCGCGACCTGATAATCGCCCTCATTACCTTGAAGTACACCCAGAGCAACAGTGTGTGCTACGTGAAGGACGGACAGGCCATCGGTATCGGTGCCGGCCAGCAGAGCCGTATCCACTGCACCCGCCTGGCAGGCAACAAGGCCGATATCTGGTGGTTGCGCCAGCACCCCAAGGTGATGAACCTTCCCTTTGTGCCCGGCATACGTCGTGCCGACCGCGACAATACCATTGACATCTACATCGGGCCCGAGCGCGAGGACGTTCTGCGCGACGGCGAATGGCAGAAGTTCTTCACCGAGTGCCCCGAACCTCTCACCGAGCAGGAGATGCAGGAGTGGCTGGCACAGAACACCGGAGTGTGTCTGGGCAGCGATGCCTTCTTCCCCTTCGGCGACAACATAGAGCGTGCCCACAAGAGCGGTGTGCAGTATGTGGCACAGGCAGGAGGCAGCGTGCGCGATGACCATGTTATCGAGACTTGCGACAAGTACGGCATAGCTATGGCCTTCACCGGTGTGCGCCTGTTCCACCATTAATAAACTGAAAGGTGAACCGACGCAGGAAGCGAGGGCAGAAGCAAAGTTTACTTTGATTATGCCGAGCAACAAGGAGGAAAAGACCGCGAAGCGGGATTAAAACGGAAAACTGTAAAGTGAGCGGGTGGGCGGATGAGAGAGTCGGAGTAATCCGAGTAATCCGAATAATCAGAATATTCCGAGTAATCGGAAATCCCGCTCACCGCTCATCCCCTCACCCCTCACCGTTTGAATTATGAACATGTTTGGTGGAGACGATATAGATGCAGTAATCACGGGAGGTGGCATAACCTTCAAGGGTGGTCCCAAGCGGGAACCCAATCCCCGTGAGCAGGCCAAGGTGAAGACCAAGGCCAAGAAAAAGCAGTACATCACCGGTGCCCATGGCAGCGGCGCGGCCAAGAAGAAGGCTGACATCCGTCGCCAGAGGGCAAATCGCCACAAGAAATGAACCTAAGGAGTATCTTGCCCGTACTCTGTACCCTTTTCCCTCTTCTGACGTTCGCTCAGGAGAGGGACTCTGTTATTCATTCCGCCTATGGGCAGGATAGCGTTTCCTGTATGATGGAGGTAAGCGTCTATGCCCGTCGCTCGGAGGAGATTGTCCCCAGCCAGCGCCTCAGCGGCAAACGGCTGGAGTCCTTGTCCTCCTTCTCCGTGGCCGATGCCATGCGCTATTTCAGCGGTGTGCAGATAAAGGACTATGGCGGTGTGGGAGGCCTGAAGACCATAGACATACGCAGTATGGGCACCAACCACATGGGGGTGTTCTACGACGGCATACAGTTGGGCAATGCACAGAACGGCCTTGTGGACCTCGGCCGCTTCTCCCTGGACAATGTGGAGGAGATAGCACTCTACAACGGGCAGAAGGCACAGATATTCCAGCCGGCACGCGACTACGGAACTTCGGGTTCGGTGTACATCCGCACACGTCGCCCCAGGTTTGGGGAGGGCAAGAACCACAATCTCCGTACTTCGCTCAAGGGTGGCAGTTTCGGTCTCATCAACCCCTCGCTGACATGGGAGCAGCGCTGGAGCAAGCGCATAAGCAGCAGCCTTAGTGCCGACTATACGGGTGCGTCGGGCAAGTACAGGTTCCGCTACCGCCGTGTCCTTCCTTCGGGCCAGGTGGCATGGGACACTACTGCCGTCCGCCAGAATGGCGATATACGTTCCTTTCGTGTGGAAGCATCCGTCTTTGGCAACACCCAGGACGGCACATGGAATGCCAAGGCCTACTACTACGACTCGGAGCGTGGCATACCCGGAGCCATCGTCAATAATGTATGGAAGCACTCCCAGCGCCAGTGGGACAGAAACTTCTTTGCCCAGGGGCAATGGACAAAGCATGTGTCCGACAGGTATAAGTTCCAGGTCAGCGGCAAGTATGCCAACGACCACATGCGCTACCTCAACCCCGACACTACCCTGATGTATCAGGACAACAAGTTCCGGCAGAACGAACTATACCTCAGCACGGCACACCATGTGGAACTGCTCCCCGGTTGGCAGGTGAACCTGGCCGCCGACTATCAGTACAACACGCTGGATGCCTCGCTCACCAACTTCGTCTTTCCCGTGCGCCACACACTCCTGCTTGCTCTTGCCACGCAATACGAATACCGCCGTCTGCGCCTGATGGCTTCGCTCCTTGGTACCAATGTGTGGGACAGTACCACCAAGGGCATCACGTCCGACCCCGTTTCCAACACCACCAGCCGATGGACACCGGCCTTGTACGTGTCTTATCAGCCATTGAGGGAGTGCCCCGACCTCTCGCTCCGTGCTTTCTATAAAGGCATCTTCCGCCTGCCCACGTTCAACGACCTCTACTATACCGAGGTTGGCAATGCCTCGCTCCAACCCGAGACGACCCGTCAGTGGAACCTTGGCTTCATCTACTCGCACGACTGGTACCGTGGCCTGTTCCGCCATGTGGAGGTGAAGGCCGACGGCTATTTCAATATGGTGGACAACAAGATAGTTGCCATTCCCAAGGGCTCGGGCCAGTACCGCTGGATGATGATGAACGTGGGCAAGGTGCACATTGCCGGCGTGGAGGCAACGGCCGAGACGGTGCTGCGTTGGCGCAGGGACTGGTCGCTGGTGCTCTGCCTGAACTACACCTACCAGTCGGCCACCGACCGTACCGACCCTACGGACAACGATCCCTACTATGGCACCTACGGAGGCCAGATAGCATACATCCCCTGGCATAGCGGTAGCGTGGCGGGAAACCTGTCGTGGCGGAATCTCGGACTTAACTACTCGTTCATCTATGTGGGCGAGCGCTACCATACCAGTGCCAACATCCGTGAGAACTACGAACAGCCTTGGTACACGCACGACCTGTCGGCAACCTACCGTTGGCAACTCCCTCGTCTCGTCCTCACCTTTGCCGTGGAGTGCAACAACCTCTTCAACCAGCAATACGATGTCATACACAACTATCCCATGCCCGGACGCAACTGGAAGGGGAGTGTGAAGGTGGAGTGGTAGAGGGAGAGGACCCCTCCCCAACCCTCCCGCAAGGGGAGGGGGTGGTTACGACAGAAAACACTGCGCCAGCCGATTGTCCCCCTGTCTCAGAGGGACAGTTGGGAAAAACGGGAAACTAAATCGCTCATCGTTCATCCGCTCTTCGCTCATCCGTTAAAAAAACATCACTACTATACCTTATTATTATATATAGTCCGATTACTTCAATGCTAAAAAAGATACCAACACTTACACTAAATACTCCCCTCCATACAGGGAGGGGTTGGGGGTGGGTCCGTTGGGGGTGGGTCTTCCTTTTCCTCCTCCTCCTCTCTCTCCTCCTCCTCCAATCCTGCCGCCACGACATCATCGTGTGGCCCAGCGAGGAAGAAGAGGTGGGAGACACACGAACGGACAGCATCCTTGGTTTCTATCTGCTCAACGAGGGCAATATGGGCAGCAACAAGTGCACCATGGACTTCTATGACTATACCACTGGCACATACATCCGCAACATCTACGGCAATGCCAACCCCTCTGCCGTCAAGGAACTGGGCGACGTGGGCAACGACCTCCGCATCTATGGCAACCGTATGTGGGCGGTGATAAACTGCAGCAACAAGATAGAGGTGATGGAGGCGCGTACAACACGCAGGGTGGGGCAGGTCAATCTGGCCAACTGCCGCTATATCGCTTTCCACGAGGGCTATGCCTACGTGACCAGTTATGCCGGACCTGTGCAGATAAATCCGGATTACGAACAGAAAGGCATGGTGGTGAAGATAGATACCGCCACGCTGGAGAAGGTGGACACGTGCATCGTTGGTTTCCAACCCGACCGTCTGGACATCGCTGGGGGCAAGATATTCGTTGCCAATAGCGGCGGTTACATGTTTCCCAACTATGAAAACACCGTGTCGGTAGTGGATATCGGGACTTTCCGTGAGGAGGGACGCATCCCCGTGGCCGTCAACCTCCACCATCTCCTGGCCGACTCTGACGGGCGGTTGTGGGTATCCTCCCGTGGTGATTACTATGGCAACACCAGTGCCCTCTTCTGCATCACCGACCCGGCCGGCACTCCGCAGGTACGGCGCATCACCGCTCAGGACGGCACCGACCTTGTGGTGGAGAACATGACCCTCCGTGGCGACTCCCTGTATGTGATAGGCACCGAGTTCTCCTATGCCACCATGCAGAACCATACCAACTACGGTATTGTCAACGTCCGCACCCGCCAGGTCCTCACCACCAACTTCATAACCGACGGCACCGATGCCTCCATCATGGAGCCCTACGGCATAGCCGTCCATCCCCATACGGGTGAGATACTCATTGGCGATGCCCGCACCCACGTCAATCCCGGCACCCTCTTCTGCTTCTCTCCCGAAGGCCTCCTCCTATGGAAGGTCCGCACGGGCGACATCCCTGCCCACTTTGCTTTCTTGTATGAGCGGTGAGCGGTGAGCGGTGAGAGAGGAGGACCCTCCCCCCAACCCCTCCACAAGGGAGGGGAGTATAATGTATTCGTAGGTGATTGGTTTTGCAATAGTATTATTGGGGGGATATATAATAAGGTATAGTAGTGATGTTTTTAACGGATGAGTGGTGAGCGGTTTTTCCGATTACTCGGAATATTCTGATTACTCTGATTACTCTGACTCTCTCATCCGCTCACCTCTCACCTCCCATCCGCTCTAAACTGTCCCCCTGAGACAGGGGGACGAGCGAAGCGGAGGGGGTATGATAAAAGGTGAAAACTGGAAACGGAAAACGGAAAACTAAATCGCTAACCGTTCACCGTTCACCGCTCACCGTTCCGCCTCCCTCAGTCCCTCCAAGGTGTTATGGAACCGTATTGTCCCACCCGAAGCCCAGTTTGCCTTACCCATACTGATGGAAATGTTGCGCACATGCTCGGGGTATCGCTCATGGTCGGGCAGGATTATAGCATTGTTCTTTTCCCCAGTCAGCATCTCGCAATACCGGCATGCCGTCTCGTAGGTGTTCAGCAGGTTCTCCGCACCGAAGTTGTATACGCCTCCGGGTAGGTCAAAGGCATGTGGCAACAGTTCTACAATCTCCTTCACCCACGTTATTCCCCTGTACTCACGTACGGGAAACCGCAGTTGTGCTCCCTCCTTGATGGCATGGGCAATGTTCAGCACAAAGTTAGCATGCGTAGGCATACCCTCCCTCTCCATGTCGTACATCCACGTGGCACGCAATGCCACCGCCTCCGGGCAGGTGCCAAGCACACGCCCCTCTGCCTCCAGTTTATGCCTGCCGTACACGTTCTCCGGAGCAACGGCAATGTCCTCGGTCAGCAGACCGCTCTCCCTGTTCCCGTTATACACCTGGTCGCTGGAGAAGAACACCAGTTTCGCCCCACACCTTGCCGAAGCCAGTGCCACGTTGCATGCCCCCTCCACATTCACGCGGTAACTCTCCTCGGGATGCTGTTCGCAATACCACGTGTTCGATATCGCCGCCAGATGCACCACCACATCGGGCACTTTCTCCATGCAATACCGCTCCACCGAGACCACGTCCGTGATGTCCATTTCCCCATGCCCGGGGGCAAGTATGGTGTACTCGCCCTTCCACCTCTCCACAAAGCGGCTTCCCACGAAACCGCTCGCACCAGTAACCAAAATCCTTTTCATGATAGTGCAAAGATAGGATAATGTTTTCTATCAAGCGCATTAAAAGCCCTCTGTACCACTAAAAAACTGTTCTGCCAAGATAAACGTGTATTATTCCTTGTGCTTATCCAGAAACTTCTTTATCTTTGTCTACAAATCCTTAACACTATGCCAAAGAAAATATACACCACTCTTCCTGCCAGATTTGGCGTTTGCATGCATGCCGATTGCCCGGTGGCATCAATGTGTCTCCGCCAGATAGCCTATTCCCAGATGACCGAGGGCAAAGATTTCCTGCACATGACTAATCCGCGCCATTGCTCCAAGGACAGTACATGCAGGTTCTATCGCGATGCGTCTCGCGCTCGTTATGCCCAGGGGTTCACCAATTTCCAGAAACGGATGTACCCGGAACAATATCGGGAATTCATGTCAACGCTCATTATTCATTTCGGACGCTCTGCCTATTTCGAGCGTCGCAATGGTGATACCATCCTTTCTCCTGCCGAGCAGGAAGTCGTCCTCAATGCCCTGCATAAGGCAGGTGTGAAGGAAGACTTCCATTTTGACAAGTACCTGGATCTGTACAACTGGTTCGATTGATTGCGGTGTTACAAGGCTATCGCTCAGTTTCTGTGGTTTACCCTCCCCGCCATTACGAGTAACGCACCACATTATTGACCTAGTCCTGACGTATTCGGACTATAGTCCTTTCATGCCCGGACTGTAGTCCTGATACGACAGGACTGCAGTCCGGAACAATGAAGATTATTGCCGGACTGCAGCATGGTGTTTTGGTTGACTACTATTGCCTTTGTTTGTAGTGGCGGTTGCCTATGTTTAGGTTGACATTGAAATCACGTTGGTAATGCAGTGCGGATTAGGGACACTGGTTCGCAGGTAATCAATGACTACTTTGTGGAAACGACATTACCTTCAGTATCTATCAGGTACCAATCGTAACTTTCTGAGTTCTGAACCTCAAACAACTCATTTGAGAGCATATTGATGTCCGAGTAGATTGCAGGTGTGATAGCCTCACCTGTTATTCGGTTAATAATGCCGTAGCTGCCTGCCACCTCGTATTTGAGATAATCTGCAAAGGCATATTGTATGTCGCCGTTTTCACTGTAACCGACAGGATAATTGAGGTAGTATGTCCCGTCATACATGAATGGTTGGATAATGTTGCCACTGAGATCTACCTGCCACTTCTTTCCTTCTTTATTAAGGATAAAACCGTCCGATAGGATATTTATATCATCATACTCTACGGGGTAAACAACGTTGCATATAGAATCTAGTACACCGTATTTGCCATCATTGACAATGATTCTGTAACCGCTTTCATGTGGCGTCCATACCTCGTCGTAAATAGGCTTTACTGCCCACTTGCCTGTTTTGTCAATCAAACCGTATTTGCCTTCAGTGTTGGCCATAGCACAGAATCCGTTGTGAAAGAGATAGCTATGGCTGTACATGTTCTCATCTTCGGTGTATTTGTAATGGAATGGTATAATCACCTCATTCTTTTCATTGATGAATCCGATTTTGTCATCTTTCAGTACAGCGGCAAGTCCTTCGGAGAACACCCATGCTTTGCGGTAGTCGTTCTGTTCGGCATCGATTATTATCTCTCCGTTTATAACATTTATGAATCCGCGCCTGTTCCGGATTGCATATACTGCCAAGGAGTCATTATCCTGAGTATCTGAAATCCAGTTAAGTTTAGGTGTTGTATATTTCCCGGTGTACAAGTTATATACGCGATATTTGTTGTCTTGGAAGTAATGGGCGCATACATTCTTGGACATACTGTCATCTCCCCAATCGCACCTGCCATATAGTTCATCATAGCATACATACAAGAACAGTCCAACCATAGCCAGTGGAATCATTATAAAGAAAGTTGCAAGGATGCATCGCAGCCATTTCGCACGCCTCTTCCACCAATTACGGGTGGTTCGCCATGTTAAACGTCCTGTGGCAATCAGTGCCGTGCAAATCAGCGCAGCTACACCGAGCAATGCTTGAAAGATTTTTGTAATCTGTTTCATAAAATCATAAGTTTGTTGTTAATGTGTTGTGAGAAATTATATCGTTTGCTATATAAGAGAAGAACGGCCGACAAAATCTATCACCAGATTCAGTCGCCCGTTCTTTTTTGATATAGGAATTAGCTCAAGTTTAATTATATCATATCAAGAGTGATGTTTAAAGAACTTTCCCTAAAAACAATGTCAGATAACTTAACATACCTAAAGGCCATTTCTGTTTGCGTAAGTTGTAATGGGTAAATGTTAATGTGTTGATCAATAGCATTTACATCAATTCCGGAAGGAATGTTATTTTCAATAAACTTTACAAAACCTGCAATCATCAGCGAAGCTGCTGGTCCGCAATTATAAGATATTGATATTGTATTGTCAACGATATAATCAATATGAAATTGTAAACTAAAAGTAGGAATGAACAGCCCAGGCTTGTAGCTTACCTCAAAACTCTTTTCGTCTATAGTTACGAAGGAGGGACTTATTTTGAACTTCTGTTCAATAAAGTTGGAGATCTCTTCGTAGTTTATTACTATATTCATCCTATAATGTGATTAGTGTTTAGAAATCTTGAATCCCAGTTTGCATATCAGTTTCAGAGTTCCCAAAGCAGTATCACGGTCGTAAGCCTTTTCATCTTCAGGCAGTTCCTCATAAGGAATTAAACATGGATGCTGTTTCAAAGCATCACTACGTTCTTTTCCGTAAGTCCATCCTTGCTCCATACGACTTTGTGCCCACACTTCGTGAACATTTTTAGCCATCTGCTCTATCAATACATTCAATTCCTCAGGCAACTGGATGTCACTTGTATCCATTGGTTGCGGTACATAATTCTTTTTCATTGTTCTTTGCGTTTAAGTCTATATTATAGAACAATTAAATTGGTTATTTCTATCATCATCTCTATCAAGATGTTTTTTATTCTTTGACTTCCATACTTCTGCATTTTGTGGCAAAATACCAAGAACACAATCAATAGGATGCCACTTATAGCAGGAGTTACGTTGATTATGAATAGTATGGAATATATTTTCTAATGCCCCAAAGCCGAGGGACACACAGACTGCATAGACAATACCATCCATTTTCTCATCGAAATAACGATTTTTTCGCAGCAATAGCCACAACATAATGAATTTTGCGATTTCTTCTGGTATCGCAGTTCCAAAGAATGCTGTACTGATACTTCCCAAAATGCTTGTTGCCTCAGCAGGATATACACCAATCAATCCTAATGGTATTGACATACAAAAGGACAATGGAATAGACAATATTCCGTAAAAGAATGCTTTTAGCAATTGTCCTGTAGGCTCTGGAGATTCTTTATCCTTATGGTAAATGCAATATACAAGGATGGCTACTGGTAGTAGTTCGATTAATAGAATTATAATTGTCTCCATCTCATATTAAAGGGTTATTTCTTGAAGACAGCTTTAAGTCTTTGGAAAAAGCTTATTCGTTTTTCTGGATTTGATGCAATATTCTTGTAAAATTGTTGAGATAATCGTTTGTAGTGGTCTTGATATTTTGGGAAATATTTAGCGGCCTCTCTATAATAATCAATAGCAAGACCTAAATTTTGCTCAGTTCCATATCCATGTTCATAACAATATCCTAGAATCCCATTTGCAGAATCACTACCCATTCGTTCTTGGCGTTCTGCAATTTTGAAACAAACAGCATAAAGTTTTTTTGCTTCCTCAATATCAGGATGTCCATAAAAACCACTTTCAAAATTTTGAGCATGAGCAAGAATTGTACCCTGCGGCATAATTCTTGCTATTATTTCATCTACAATGTAGTCACTTCGCTTCTCAGAATCTACCCCCGACGAATCTATTAGATTAATTTGACAGAGACTTTTTAATTCCACATCATTAGATAACTTATTTAACAACAATGAATCCTGAATTACTGGTATGATACTTTGTTCTGTATGCATTCCCTTGTGTAAAGCAGTAATGACTTCAGCTCTCACCCAACTATTAGGAATGAGAATTCGGTCGTTTAGCAATGTTATTACATAACCATTATTGACGGCATTGAGTAGTGCGTTTGTAATTTGATCATGAAATGATATACATGCTCGAATATCTTCAAAATCAATCCAAACATTGAACTCGTATTTTTTTAGTCGATTAGCTATTGATTTTGCAAGTTCAATATCATCACGCTGATATGATATGAAAATATTCGTTTTTTTTCTGAAGTCATTTAATTGCTCTATAATTCCTGTCTCAGATTGTTCAATATCAATACTTTCAAATATTCTATCTTTTGACTTAATATATTGAATTTCCTCATTTACCCATTTTGAAGCTTCTGCATTAGGACTTTTGCAATAAATAAACCTATTACGATGATCTATCTCGTCAAATATCAACTGGCGTAATTCCTCTACTTTTGAAGGATCTTCTTTAGAACGAAGATAAAGCATAATGGGTCTAAAACCATTTTCTTCCAAAAGATTTCTCAATATCCTTACTTTCTCATAATCCTTATTTGAATGAGAAAGAAATACCCAGATATCATTATTGCTACTCATAAAGCTATATCACTTCAAAATTATAGACATATTTCATATCACATGGCCCTGGGGGGGATGGATGCTAATCAGCACTCATGGCTTTTTTGTTTTTGCATTTTTCTCAATCATTTTGATGGACTCCAAATAAGCCTGCTCTACTGGCGACAAAGTCTTCACTTGAAACTTTCTGTATTCTGCAAGAGCCTTTTCCATTGCCTCTTCGTGCGAAATAGTTCCTGCTCCAACCAGTAAATCATCTCCATTGGCAGAGAGTATATTGTCCAATTGTCGCACATAGTCCTCCATATACATCGGGCGATGGCGAAGAGCTTGTGTCTCAGCAAAGTCGAAATATCCAGACACAAGATTGTTAAGTATCTTCAACTCATCTGCCGTCAGGTAGTTCTTCGCAATTTTGATGTCGTTTATACAAGGAAGTTCTCCCTTGAATGATGTTAGTCCCATAAAAGGTTTATCTGCGTCGGCACGGTCATAAATTACCTCGGCAGCCGTATGCCCGTGAGTGGCATAGTGCAACTTGTTTTGCACCTTTTTGAAAAACAGACGTGATACATCCGTGTGAGGGTCATAGTCAACACTGGTGGCATAGAG
This sequence comes from Bacteroidaceae bacterium, assembly GCA_045594385.1. Lineage (GTDB taxonomy): Bacteria > Bacteroidota > Bacteroidia > Bacteroidales > Bacteroidaceae > Physcousia. Next base: position 3,993 of record JAZNYM010000032.1, on the reverse strand, counting down.
ATCAAGCACTTGGCGGTACATTACCTTTTCTGAGGAACGAATATCACGAATACGTTCTAAAAGTTCTTTCCAATAACTGCCACCACCAAGGTTCTTCAGTCGCTCATCATCCATTGTAAATCCTTTGATGATATACTCTGCCAATCGTTCTGTTGCCCATTGACGGAATCTGGTACCTACAATAGATTTCACGCGATATCCTACAGAAATAATAACGTCAAGATTATAAAGTGTGACTTCTTTACTCTGCGTTTTTCCATTTATGGCTCCATGCTGAGTGGTATGTCGGAATTTCCGACATACCTTTCCCTGCTCCAATTCCCCTTCTTTGAAGATATTTGAAATATGCCCTGTTATAGTGGTTCTTCCTTTACAGAACAGCAAAGCAATCTGTTCCTGTGTCAGCCACACTGTATTGTTTTCCAACCTCACGTCAAGTCTTATCTTACCGTCTTCCGATTGGTAAATGATAATCTCACCGTTGTTCTGCTCTTTTTTGTTCTCCATATTATAATAACGTTCTATTTCTGGTTATATTTTTCCAAAATGATAAACCTCTTTCATGTCATCTGGTAGTTCAGCACGTGGTTCAATGTTCATGGGATATATCCTGAGTTTAGCAGCGTTTTCTGGCTGTACCTGCGGAAAGGCACGTTCAAGAGCCTGCAATCGTTCTTTTTGGACATATTCACTCTTCGAAGCATTCTCTGACCAACAGAGGATAAATAAATCTGCAGAGTTGATGTAATCCTGTATCATTTGTGGAAAGACATCACCTGCTTTTAAATATTTGCGGTCAAAGAAATGAGGTACAGAACCAAGCTCCAGACCTTCATGCAGGAACTTCACCTTCGATTCATCCTGATGTGAGTATGATATAAATACCTTACTATATTTGTGAGCAATAATCTCAGGATTCAGTTGCCTTGGCGTTTCGATTACCCTTGTTATAAAACGCATCTCACCAATTGGTACACCATTCACAGAGAGCAACGCTACACAACTTAGTTCCTCTACATCAATATCTTTGGGAACAAAGTAATTAAATGAGCATTTTGTAAAAGAACTTTGCCATATTATAGATTTACATTCTGATGCCAAGCGAGTCTCCCCATAAACATTGAACTCGACATCAATCTTATCACCTTTTCTCAACTTAAGCGATAAAGGTATATAATCACGTCTCTCTGCATTTTTATCAGACTCTTGAGCGAGCGATTTAACTTTTTCAGACTCCTCATACAAATGCAGATACACTTGTACTTGCAAATGTGATTTTCGTTTTATCTCTGCTGGTGCAAATATGGAAGAATAGACTTCATTATATCTGTTTTGTTCCTCTAAAATTGCAAGTTCTTTTTTCAGATTATCTTTTTGTTGTATGAATCCTTTAATATGCCTCTCGCACATTTGTGCTTGAGCTATCTTTGCCTCTAATTCTTTATCACATTCTAATAGTTTTTCTTTAGCTTCATCAGATGAAGTAGATGTAGAACCTGCAAGTGCCCCTGCAACTCCTATGAATCCACCTATTATTGAAACCCAAAGACTTCCAATAGCACTACCTATAATCTTACCCGGAGAATTCTTTAACCGATTTTCTATTTCAGTTTTCTTCTTTTTCAATTCGTCAATCTGACTCAGAACCGATTTTAATTGTTCTTGTTGTCGGGACAAACATGTAATAGTCTTTTCGTATTCGTTTTTTAACTTCTTTAATATTGTATTATCTGACAAAGAACTTAATGGAACGAAAGACTCATAGCTATAACTAGAATTGTTAGATTCTTTGGTTGCATTATGGACTGACTCAATTAGAAATGCATCCATCCAATGCTCATCGACATTACACGAACTGTCGCTTTCAACAATATTGGCATCATGTGGAGGAGTGGGAAGTGATATAGAATGTGCTAAAGACTCTATTTCATCAACTCTAAAATCAGAACACCAATCACTATCAGAAGAATTGTTCGGTTCTACAGAGTCACATTCATCATTCCATCCTCCTCTGGTTCTGGCAAATTCCTCGACATCATCAACTGATATAATTGCATCATCAAGTACAATGTCGTTAGTATAAACAGAAGTAGGCAAAGACATTGCTGTTGTACACATTTGCTCAACTTCGTTTCCTAATGCATACTGATGGTAAGGATCTCGCGGAATGTAATTTTCACGTGCATCAAGCCTATCCTCATTTCCTGCATTTAGGTCAAAATCTAAACTAAAGCCTTTGCGGTGAATGATATAATCGCTTTCTTCACAATAAGAAGTAAGTTCTTCCAGTTCATATATGAACTCTGCAATACTGCAGATTCTTTCTTTCGGTAATGATGCAGATACTTTATTGAAGAACTTGTCAAGTTTCGTCCTAATATGATGAGGGAGATTGATGCATCCTACAGGTATAGGTAAGTTATCCCCATCCATCCTTTTTTGCAATGCTTCATCTTCACAACCCTGCGCCCAGAATGCAGGGCGTAGGTTATTTAAGATAAAGTACATTACCATAGATATGGAGTAAACGGCAGAAGATTCTGTAAAAACGCCCGAAACAAAGGTCTCTGGTGCCATAAACCACTGATTACCTACAGTTTCTTTTAATTCAAACTTATTTGTACAACTTCCAAAATCACCCAATTTGAATGTACCATCATTTGAACGATAGATATTACAAACATGAATATCACGATATAGTACACCTCGTTTTTGACACTCTTTCCACGCCTTAGCAACATCTGTAGCCATTTTTATTAGCCCTTTCAAAGAAAGTTCATAGTAATGACTACACAGCAAATCAACAATAGGAGTAGACTGTTCAATTGCTACTGTATTATGAGTAATCTCAGTATAATCTTCATTGCATTGGAGTAAATGTCGACAGCCTTTTGTTTGCTGCATATAATGATATTCCTCTAGGCTTGTAGTTTTGCTGTTAGGACGAAATACCTTGAGTACCGTATTTTTATCTTTTGAACATAAATAAATATCTGCCGAACTTCCAATATGAGACAACAAACACCCCTTTATATCTTCACGTTGTTTCAGTTTTATTAGTGCTAATGAATTTATCAAAGTCTTTGACCAAGAGTTTGGGCAGTCAGGCAAAGTCGTAATATCTTCAATGCTTCTTGTCCTTAAGATCTCATCTGTAGAAACACATAAAAATTTATAGTTAATACCTTCAATCTTGAATAACTCCTGAACTCCTGATTTTATTGCTACATTATCCAATATACTATCTCCAAAACAAGCATCGAAATGATAGTATTCATTATCAACCTTTACAAGATTCCAACAATGCCTGCCATCTTCTTTGTCATTGTGTAATCGCCCAAAAACTAAACGAGATTCAATGCCTAACAGATTAAATAAATATTGAGCAGCTTTGGCATATCCGGTACAAACAGAATTTCTACGGACAAATACACTATATATACTTTGGTTATAAGCAGAGTTGACATTATAGTTACAATACGTCACCAACCATTTGTATACATAGGCTACTTGTTCTTGCCAGCTCAATTTCTTGACATATTCAATGCAAAAATCATTATCAATCACATCATTAATACTCTGCTGAATAGTTTTTACCCTCTCAGCAGAAAATGTGTATTGAAAGTGTATGGTAGAACTTGCCTCGTAATGATGATACTGATGGGCGAACCAGAATATATCTGGATTATCTCGCATAACCCAGCGGATTGCATTGCGAATTTCACAAGGTGTTGAGGATTGATTTAACTTCAAATCTGAATTATGACTGTAAACCGCAGAATAAATATCATGATATAATAGTTTCTCCATCTCTCTATCTTTAATTGTAGAAGTCTAATTATCCTCTAAGTATCGTTAATATCGTATATGATGTAAAGCAGTTCAGTGATGTTTCCATACATTTAAGCATCTATCACACTATATGCAGGGACCTTTTCGATATACCAATCATTATTCTCCGAGTTTGTCCTTGCCGTCCATTTTTTCCATAGA
>JAZNYM010000031.1:0-34070 GCA_045594385.1 Bacteroidaceae bacterium | reverse complement strand
CGTGTATGTCAAGATTCCGGAGTTTGTGGCAGACAGTGTCCGCACTCAGGCATCTCTGCAATTGTTCAGCTTGGAACCGATTGATTCATTGGAGTCTCCGTATAAGGTTGAACCTGAAAGTCCCCGTAGTTTCAAGTGGGCCGTGAAGACAAATATGCTTTACGATGCTGCACTTGTCCCCAACCTCGGTGTGGAATTCCATCTTGGGCGCAACTTTAGTCTGCATGCCAACTGGCACTATGCATGGTGGAACACAAAGAGTTGGTTCTGGCGCACGTACGGCGGTGAAGTGGCTCTGCGCATGTGGCTGGGCAAACAGGCTCGCAAAAAGTTCCTAAGTGGCCATCACATAGGTCTATATGGTCAACTTCTCACTTATGACTTTCTTGTAGGTAAGACTGGATACATGTCGGCAGATCCTCATGAAACACTGTTCGACAGACCGCAGTATGCCTTTGGATTGGAATATGGTTATTCTCTGCCCATAACCAAATGTCTGAACATAGACTTCGGTATCGGTGTCGGTTACATGAAGGGAGTCTATAACGAATACCGCTACATTGATGACTGCTATGTATGGCAGCAAAGGGTCAACCGTAAGTTTATAGGTCCCACCAAGGCAGAAATATCACTGGTATGGAGACTGGATTGGAACACAACAAAGAAGGGAGGCAGGAGATGAAACGGATGAACTTCTTTGCCAGTATGCTGGTGTTATGGATGGTCTTTATGTCGTGCGAGCACAAGGAATTGTGTTACGACCACGATATTCATGCTCATTATGTCCGTGTATATGTAGACGAGAATCTGCTGAATGTTACTCATGGATTCTATAATGATGACTATGTGCGGCCAACATATAATTCCCCACAAATTCTTCGCCTTATTTTGTCCGATACGGAAACTGGCAGGGCTGTGGCAGAGAGATTCTTACGCACTATAGGTAGGGATAAGCGGGGCGTTTATTATGAAGGACATATCGTTGCTTCCCCAGGACGGTATTCGTTGATGGCATACAATTATGACACTGAAACTACACGTGTAAAGGACTACGCTAATCTGAGCACGGCAAAGGCATATACCAACGAGATTGCAACACACCTTTATGCACGTATTCCGAGTCGTACCATGGTTGATGATTATGATGAGGCGGAGCGTATCACCTATGAACCGGACCATCTTTTTGCCGCCAATTGTGGTGATGTTATTGTGCCAGCACATGCAGATGCGGTGGATACGCTTACCAACACGGATGGTGACTATTTCACAGCCAAGAGTATAGTCCGTTCCTTTTATCTCCAGATTCAGGTAAAGGGCATGCAGTATGCTACTTCGTCTGTGGGTTTGCTTACTGGAATGTCAGGTTCTTCATGGGTTAACGGTTCCGGAATGGACTTGAAGGACAATGTGACAGTTTTTTTCGAAATGCAACCTGGGGAGAACAAGGCAACAGGATTGCTGAGAAGGGGAACCGATGAAAATTCCACGATGACCCTGTACACCACCTTCAGCACCTTCGGTAAATTGCCGGACAGAGAGAACAACTTAGAGATAACCTTCGACTTCCTTACTACATACGGCAAGCCATATAGTGAAACAATAAATATCACAGACCTGTTTTTTACCCCCGAGGCGCAGCAACACCAGTGGTTGCTTATAGACCACACCATCACCATTCCGGAACCGCCGGCCGGGCAGGGAGGAGAAGGCGGTCTCAATCCTGGTGTCGATGACTGGAAGGATATAGAGACAGACATTACAATATAAAGAACAATATATATATATATAATCAGTTATAAACTTTTTAAACTTTAAAGGTATGAAAAAGAGTCTATTTATTGCGACTGTAGTCAGTATGACACTGGCAAGTTGTGTACAGGAAGAAGTGGTCCTTCCACAGAATGGCGAGGACAAGGCAATCTCCTTTTCCACGCCGGTAGTCGGTTTGAATACCAGAGCAGCAAAAGAAGTTGGTGTCAATTATAACACCGGCCTAAACTTCAAGGTGTGGGGACAATATCATGCAGAAGGTGATGAAGCCTCCGCATATGAGTGGAAAGAAGACCAATACATTGATGGTGTAGTGGCGAGTTATGATGATGCCCAAAAAACTTGGTATCCCAAGGATGTTTCTGGTAACCTTTATTATTGGCCCAAGGAAGGCAATGGTTCCTTGACCTTTATTGCTTGTTCGCCTGCAAATATGAACGCCACACCTTCAATCGGTGCGGATGGCTTGACCCTTAAGGACATAATAATTGCTGAAGACCCAGAGGATCAGGTAGACATCCTCTATAGCGAGAGAACATATTTCGCAAAGAAAGATATGTATCCTGACGATGTATATGGCGGTTGTAATCTGGAGTTCAAGCACGCCTTGTCTTCTATTTTGTTTAATGTGAGGATGGCAGATGACTATTCTGGTACTACAGTAAGATTGAAGGGTATTCGTTTTGAAAATGTACACATGAAGGGTACATTCAAACAGAACTTGAAAACAGCTACTGAATTGAACAAAACGCCACTAACCGAACTGGACGAAATAGATGTTACAGAAGCACCAGAAACAGCTGGTGAGTTCACCAAAAAGCTTTCTGTTACATTGTCTAATCTGGATGAAGATGATACAAGTAAAGATGAATACGGAAAGATAATTACAGAGGCTGGTTATTATCCCTCAACAGGAGGTAAAGATGCCCCAACTGACCCTACTGTATCAGAAGAGGAAAAACCAGCAGGTGCCCGTACCCGTGCTGCAGGGGTTCTTACTGAATACAGAAATACAGACTTTATATTGTTGCCACAATTAGTCGATAAAGGAGTTAAGGGCTCCATTGATATTGGTGAAGATATAATGCTTGTTATAGAATATTCTATCCAGCATGGTAGTGGCACTCCGATAGAGCAAGTGTATAGCACATACTTTAATGCCACTGATGCAACAAAAGAATGGAAGTCTGGCTATCGTTACACCTATACTGTGACTATATCCCTTGATCCCATTACCTTGGCACCATCAGTTGATGTGTGGACAGAAGATACACTGACTCCTGGTACTCCTGGTACTTGAGGACACTACCATTTGATTCTATCTGACTATTATTTGTGAAAGGATTTCTCCCCATATTGCTCCTGCTTGTCTGTGCAGGTTGTTCGTTTGACGAAGCGCAGGAATATAACCCTGAGTTGCGCCTGATGTTCCAACCTGCCATGTACATGCATGTTGCGCATGAGGATGTGGAGAAGTTTTCAACAAAAGAAACATTCGGAGTATGTGCTTGGGTGCTTCCATCCAATACCGATTGGACTGATGGCGGCACCCAGGCCATCCCATACCTGCCCCTGGCGGAGGCAAAAAGTCGGGAACTGGTAGTAACGGATACAACAATGCGCGACACTGCGGTTGATACGCTTTGGGTAGTGGCAGACAATGACAGATGGGTGTCTGCAGAGCAAAATCTTGCCTTTATGGCTTATGCTCCATATCAGGCAAAATGCAAGTGTGATAACGAGAACGGTATCACATGCCGTATGGACATGTTGACAGACCAGACAGATTTGCTTTATTCCGCACCACAGACTATCAGACAGAAAACATTGCAGGGATGGCTCGTGCCAATTTATTTCGAGCATGCATTGTGCCAGGTGCAATTTGAGGTAAAGAACCGGGTTGAAGATGACGAGAAGATAGCGATAAAGAGCATTGCCATTGATGAGGTGGCACATAGAGGGACTTTCCGTTCGCTGAAACTCCCACAATGGGAGATAGAGAAAAACACCACTACACTTTACTTTTACAAAGGCAGACACGATTCTCATGGACAGCCAGAACCAATAGGACGATATTGGCTGATGTTGCCTCAACAGTTGGATACAAGGGTGACTGTGGAATATGAATACACCACAGCAGCACAAACCACCATAGAACAGAAACTGAAGACAATACCATTGCGTACAAACCTGAAGGCCGGACGCAATTACACATATACATTGTCGGTGGGTATAGACGATGTGATATTCCTGGAGGAGATCATAGCCCATCGGTTTACAACCAAGGAGTCTGGAGAGTAATGAAACGTTTTATATTTAATCGCTTAAAAAAGTAGATAAATATGATGAAATTCAGTCGCATCATAGCGTTACTGACTATCTCTATAATCGCAGCGGGCTGTGCTCAGGAAGTGGACGAACCGCTTCCTGAGCCACAACCGGCTCGTAAGGCTATATCTTGTGGCATCTCGGGTGTCGCAGGACTTTCATCGCGTACCCTCGTTACCAACGCCCATCTACAGGCACTCTGTGCTGCAGGTACTGGCACCGAAAGCATTGGCTTGTGGGGCGAATTTGTGAATGCTGGCACGCGTACCGAAATATTCAATGCCGAACCCTTGACCTACGGGGAAAAGGCACAAGATACCAATCCATACAACGATTGGAACTATTCAGGCGAGACAAGATACTGGTACAGTGGTGTGCTGTACGATTTCCGCGCTTGTTTCCCACAGGACTTGATGACAAACTTAATGGAACAGATGGATGCCACAAACTTTCAGGGCCCCATCAATACTAAAAATACGCAAGACGATATTCTGGTCGGTGCAACCCAAGTCAATACGCAGACGTCGCCCCCCGATGTCGTCGATATAGAATTGCAACACATCTTTGCTGCCATAAGGTTTCAGGTGAAAGCAGCAGAGGGCTACACACCCAGTGCGGACGAAGGGGTGGTGGCGTGCTGGTTGCAAAATCAAGGCACGACCGACGATCTCTTCTCGCGTGCGGGCTACTTGCTCCACACGGGTAACGAGACGCCCGAAATACAGTGGACACCCTACTCTTCGGTGTTCGAAGAACTCTACCGCTGGGAATATCCCACAGGTATAAATTTCAACTACGAGCCTCACTCGCTCTATGTGCCCAACGGCACCAATGTGGGCGAACTCTATACACGCAACGACAGTTGGATTATGGTGATACCACAGACGGTAAAGGATGGTTCGCTGAAATTCTTCTACAAGATGAAGCACACGGGCGACAAGGTCTTCTCGGTGACCATCCCTGCCATAACCTACCAACCCGGCGTGCGATACAATTATATATTGGAAATCCGCGGTGCCTCGGCTACTATCTCCCTTACGATACAGGATTGGAATAAGTTGGATGCAAGTTATGATGTGGAGTTGTAGAGTCAACGGTTAACAGTCAACGTCAACAGTCAACGTTCACCCTCTCCCTCCTCCGCCTTACAAAAAAGATATATGTTGAAACGAACCCTATTATATTTACTCACGCTACTGCTGTGCATCGCCTGCCAGCAGGACGATATTTCGCCCGATGTGTCGCATCGGGGCACTTCGCTCACCATTACTTTCCGGGCACCCTCGCACTCCACCCGTGGCATACAGGATTTGGACGATGATGGCAATGTGACCGAAGCCGAGCTGATGCGCGATGGGCAGAAGATGTATCGTGTCAGCGTATATTTGGTCAGTGGTGGCGTGGTAGAGCGTCATCAGCAATTGGAGTATGCACAATTGAACGACGACAAGACCGAAGCGACAGTCACCTTCGACCAATTGGATTACACCAAGGCTTATCAACTCTATGCCGTAGCCAATCACGGCGATTATACTGCTACGGGCGTCTCGTTGACTGGCTATTTGAGCGACTTGCCCGACGATAAGTCTCCGCAGGATATCACACTCTCTACAGGCAGTACGCACTATATCTGCGACAAAGCGAAAGTCTATCCCTTGACTTTGCAAAAGGAGATACACCTGAATCCTGGTGCCAACACCGTGTCGGGTGAATTGGTGCGCACCTTTGCTCGTGTTCGCATCAATGTGCGTAATCAAAGTACTTCGAACGATCTGCAGTTGACCTCGCTCACCTTTCCCGCTATGGCGCAGGCTTCTGCCAATATCTTTGCGCCTGCTGCTTCGACCAACTACGCCCCCGTTTCCACCTCGGCGTATGCCATCACCCCCTTCGAGGCTGATATGAATCTGGCAAAGGTCACTGATGGCAATGTGACAGAGGAAACCATATTCGATGCGTATATCTTGGAGGGCACCGGCGGTACTTACAGCTTTAATTTGGGACTGAGATATGTGGACCAGGTGGCAAGCGGGGGATATACGACGGATAAAGAGCCAATTACCCAAAGAAACGCTTTAGAAGATAAAGCGATGTACATCCTATATCATTCGGGTGGTTCCGATGATGGATATGTCTATGCGAATGGTACGGACAATTGTAAATGGGGCCTATCTTATGAGGATGGCGAAGGAAAAATCGATCCCAACTATGTATGGCGATTTGAGAAAGTGGAAGGCCACAAGTATGCATTGGCATCAATGGGTTCATCTGGTTATTATATCAAGAGTGCAGGGATTTCTGCTGGACAAATCCCTTTGACCAATGATAACGAAACGCTCAACCACTATTTTACGGTAGAGGAAACGGGTAATAAATTGGCATTCAAAACGGCTTCTGGCTCTACGTTTCCGGAAATAAAACCATATTATTTGTTAAATTATGGGAATAACACTGTATACGCTTACACAACTGTTGGTACTTACATCCTCTACAAAGTGACATATCAAGACGGATCTTCTTCCACCGTCAAGGCGGAATCGACCCCCACCATTCCTATCAATATTATTGACAACAAGACGGGTGTGGCAACTCCTTTGACCAGTATCGAGCGCAACGATTTCATCGAAATCACCGTGAATGCTTCGTTCAACGAGAAACAAGGGGCCATCGGCTTCAATACTACGAATTGGCTAGAAGGGGGCGGTGATGTGACATTCAATTGATGCCATCCCCAAAACGGGACCAATCAACGACGAACAATAGACACAATATTAAGATATGAAACAATGGATATACAATAGTCTGCTCCTCCTATGCAGCTGCTTGATGCTGACAGGTTGCTTGGACGACGATCTCGTCCAGGAAAGTAGCGTAGGACCCAATGTGAAGGCGGTGCTCAGTTGGGGTTCGGCCAAGAACAATCAGATCAATATCCAAACGCGTGCCACCTACGAGCCGTACTACGAATCTACGGTGAACAATCTCTACGTCTTCGTCTTTGCCAATAACAACAAGGTCTACGGACACTTCTTTGCCAACTCCAACCTGAACGAAAATACGGCAGAGCAATTCTGGACGGCGCAAACGATGGATATGGGGGGCATAATACAGACCAATGGCGCCATCTATATGAATGTCCCCTCTGTCGCATCAGGCGAAATCGTGGTGATAGCCAATATCGACTTGGACTTTATGAATATCTCCGAGGAACGATTGGGGCTGGTGCGCAACAAGCAGGACTTGCAGGACCTGATCGTCACGATGAACCAGGAATTGCCTATGCGTAATGCGGGCTACTTTATGATGACGGGGACTCTGACCGATGTGACGATCGCACCAGAGGGTACCATATCGGCAGGAGGCGTGAACCCCGCCACACTGATGCTGACCCGTATGGACGCCAAGGTCGAAGTGAACGTGCGCGTCACCCCCACGGAGGAAACCGACGGACAGCGCGTAGAAAAATTCATCCCCGAATCGTGGGAAGTGGTAAACATGCCCAAAAGTTGCTACCTGGTGGCCAACAATGCTGGCTCGGTGCCTCTGACAGCCGACGGCTACTTTCATGTCGCTCCCAGAAAGTTTGAAACCAACGAGCTGGAAAAGGACCCCAGCGACAATGCTACGGGTGCAGTGCTCGACGGATTCTCGTTCTATATGCTGGAAAATCTGCAGTCCAAGAACAAGAAGAAAAGCGTGGCGGACAACTACCACCTGCGAGACCGACGCATCAAAAATGCCGATGGTACCTACAACACGGAAAACGGGATGTGGGAATATGCTCCCGAACTGTCAACCTATGTCATCATCAAGGGCGAACTGGAAATGGAGGTCAATACCAGCGAAGGCGGCAAGCAGCACCTGCTGGCCGATGTGGTCTACTATGTCCACCTGGGCGACTTTGGCAAGGACAAGGACGACTATGACCTGCGCCGCAACACGAACTACAAGTACACCATCAATGTGAAAGGGGTGAACAATATCTCGGTCGAAGTGGAAACGGGCGAAGAAAACCAATCTGGCGCTATGGGACACCTGTATCAAGCGCAAGAGGATATCTTCACCTTCGACGCACACTACGGACAGCGCGTGTACAACTTCAATGCCAATGAAATAGAACTGGAGAATATGACCTGGTATGTGCGTACCCCCTTCGGGCGTGCGGGTATTCCTCTGGAAGATGCCAATGGCAACTTGGTCTACAACGATTTGGACTACAAATGGGTGGAGTTCTATCCTAATGAAATGATAGACGGCGTCTATACCGAACGCAATCACCACTATCCCGGTCAGGGCGCTCCGCAACTGATGAATGTCGTACAATTCTTGGACAAAGTGCGCGAAGAATATCCCAAGTGGAAGGCGTATAAGGAAGGACATACGGCGACGAATGAAAGTTGGTGGGACGCCAATGATGACCTGAAGGTAACCATCTATGTGGACGAATTCTACTACGATACCAACCCGATGAACCCGAATGACGACCACAAGCGATTGTGGAAGAAGTTCGTGAACCAACCCAACCGCTTGATGCACGTGCTCTGTAAGAATAATCGTAGCCCGGACGGTTCCAGTTCGATGACAGGTAGTATCCTGACCATTCGCCAAAGATCTATTCAGACACCTTTCAACCGCGACCAGTCACACACCTCGCTCTCTGAAGCCTGGGGATGCGAGACTGTGGACGAAACGGGCGACAAGAACTGGTTCTATAGCCCTAAAGAAACAACTGCCAATGTAGAGAATTATTCCTATAAGCCTACAAGCTTCACGCCCAATAATACGAGCCGCAAAGACGGACTTTACAACACAGCAGAGTTGCTGAATCTGGTCAATGGCGACCTCTTCTGGAGCGACTATCTGGACTATACCAACAGAGATGTGGTGCTCAAGAAGGATAAAGCCTGTGGTTTGAACTCCATCTTATTGCGCAATCGCGACCTCGATGGCAACGATACCATCGATGTAGGGGAGTTGCGTTGGTATATCACTTCGTTGGAACAAATCTTTGCCCTCTTCATCGGCGACCAGGGGCTGTCGGCAGAAGCCCAACTCTATCCACAAGCCGTAGGTAACCTGCCCAATGCTCTGCTAAATGTCCCCACGACCCACCCTCTGTACGGTGTATATCAATGGCGCTGGCACTATGTGACCAGTACTGCCGATGGAGAGACAGCAGGCAATGTGCCCGTACAAGTATGGGCAGAGGAAGGAATCTCGACCAGTCTATATGCGCGCAACTGGCAAAAAGAAGCGATCCCCAAGGTGAGATGTGTGCGCAACCTGGGTATGGCGAGTCCTTCCAGTATAGCGAGCGATGCTACCTATATCGGTACGGAGGGCAATAACTTCCCTAAAGACGAACTGGTGGTAGTGACAGAAACTACGGGTAGTATAAATGCAAACTCCATATATCGCTTCGACTTGCGCAACCTGAACGAAGATTCACGCCGCTTGGCATTTACCTCGCAAAGCTTGATTCCTGGCAACGAATACAGTCTGCAGTCGCGTACGTACGAAGGTTTCGAGACAGGCGGTTGGTATGGTCTGAAGTATGGTGATATCGGCGGATGGCTTCAGGCTTATCCTAAGCTGATTTATACGCCTCTGAGCGCTAACGAAGCCCCTATCGTGGATGGTACTTTCCCTGAAGGATGGCGTATCGCAAACATTCGCGAATTGGCTATCTTCTTCCAATATTGCAACAAGAATGATGATTGGTGGGGAGGGGCACACTATTTGCCCAGTAACTTCTATTCATTCGGTACCTATGGTAATAGCTACGACGGTGCTGTTAATACATGGCTCGTCGGCCAGGGCGGTATCACAATGACGTTGGATAATGGTTATGCCTTTCGCGTTCGCGCCGTTCGCGACTGGGTGCCCGGCACGTAGTGGGGATTTATCACCGACAACTGGATATATTCTAACCTTACACTTTACGCACGCTGGAGGTTAGTCCAGTGATTGGATTTTGATTCATGGAGCAGTAGCTCTCCTATCTTCTTGCCCGTCCGCCTGACGTTTTCCATGGCTTTCCCATGGTTGTGTTGCGCTTTTTATTACTGGTTCAGTGTGCAATTTTAACGTATAACCGACAAAATTTCGAAAAACTGTTGGTTGTAGACGACAATTTTGCTACTTTTGTGTCGTTCATAACAGACAAATCATGGAGAAACTGATTGAGAAGTCACGTATTAAGATTGCTGAAGTGTCTGCCGACTATGTACGTCGGATTCATGATGAGATTGCTTGGGACGATCGTTTGGTGGCCATCGTTGGTGCCCGAGGTGTGGGAAAGACAACCATGATATTGCAGCATATCAAATTGCATGATAATGCTCCTACAGCTCTTTATGTTACTGCCGACGATCTGTGGTTTACATCGCATACACTGGTGGAACTGGCCGATGTGTTCTATAAGAATGGTGGACGTACCCTTTATATCGACGAAGTCCATCGTTATCCCAAGTGGTCGGTGGAGTTGAAGAATATTTATGATACGTATAGCCGTCTAAAAGTTGTTTATACGGGTTCGTCCATACTTGATATCCGTCGGGGTGGAGCCGATTTGAGTCGTAGGCAGTTGGAGTATACGATGTATGGACTATCATTCCGCGAATATTTGTTGTTGTCCCATGGCATTGACCTGCCTGTCTATACACTGGATGACGTAGTGGCACAACGGATAGAATTCCCTGCTGGAGAACACCGTCCAATAGCCTTGTTTAAGGAATATATGCGAGAGGGCTATTATCCGTTCTTCCGGCAACGTGACAGTCATACACGCTTGCAGCAGGTGGTCAATCAGGTGCTGGAAGTAGATATTCCAAAGTTTGCAGAACTGACACTTACTACTATAGAGAAGTTGAAGCGCCTTATGTATGTTGTGGCTCAAAGCGTGCCTTTCAAACCGAATTACTCTAAGTTGGGACGTGACTTGGAATGTCATCGCACTTCGGTGAGTGACTTGATGCTTTTGCTTGAGAAATCGCATTTGGTACAGATACTGCGTGACGATAGTTTTGGCGTGAGTTCTCTCGGCAAGGTTGACAAGATATATTTGGGAAATACTCATCTGGCATACGCGCTGAATGATTCTGTGCCAAATGTCGGCAATTTGCGTGAAACGGTCTTCCTGACTTCGGTTAAACCGAAATATGACGTAATGGCGTCGTCGGTGGCTGATTTCAAGGTTGGGAAATATACCTTTGAGGTTGGGGGGAGGAACAAGAAACAAAAGCAGATACAAGGTGTAGATGATGCATTTGTGGTGAAGGACGACATAGAGTATGGTTACCAGAATGTCATCCCACTTTGGGCTTTCGGTTTCTTGTATTAACGTGAAGGGAAGCGCTGTATGTGCAATATCTTGTTCAGGAGTTGTGTGACAGGATACCAAGACCAATCTTCTTGCCCGTCCGTCTGACGTTTTCCATGGCAATGTCGTGATGCATGGCCAGTGCTTCGGGGAGGTTGTCGGGGTTGATGGAGAGGATTTCTCTGAAACAGCTTTCCTGTAGTTCCTTGCACCACTGTATGCAACCGCCGATGGCTATGGTGGGGATGCCTTGGGCTGTTGCCCTTTTCAGCACTCCTCCGGGTGCTTTGCCCATGAGGGTCTGGCGGTCTATGCGCCCTTCACCGGTGACAACAAGGTCGCTGCCTTTGATGATATCGTCAAAATGCATGGCATCGAGAACCAGGTCTATGCCTTTCATCAAACGTGCATCGAGCATGGCAATCATGCCAGCGCCCATGCCGCCGGCGGCACCTGCTCCGGGAATGTGTGCTATGTCCTTGCCGAGTGACCGTTGTATCGCTTCGGCATAAACATGCAGCCCTTTATCCAGCAGCGTGACCATTTCCGCATCGGCACCTTTCTGCGGTGCGAAGACGTGGGCGGCACCATTGGGACCGTAAAGTGGGTTGTCTACATCGCATGCTACCGTGAACTGGCATTCGCTGAGTTGTGGCAGTGCCTGTGATGCGTCTATCCTGTGGATATGTCCAAGGATTTCTCCACCGCCGGCAAGTTCTTGCCCGTCCTTGTCCAAGAAACGGAAACCAAGGGCCCGGAGCATACCTGTGCCGCCATCGTTTGTGGCGCTGCCGCCTATGCCTATGAGGAACTTCCTGCATCCCTGGCTTATGGCATGGGCAATGAGTTGGCCGGTCCCGTAGGTCGTGGTCTTCATGGGGTTCCTCTCCTCGGGGCTCAGCAGGGGCAGACCGCTTGCCGATGCCATTTCCATGATGGCAGTATGCTCGTGCCTGATGATACCGTACCGTGCCTTGATGTCGCGTCCGAGCGGGTCGGATACGGTAGTTTCGCACCATTCCCCATGCAAGGTCCTGACAAGTGCTTCTGCGGTTCCCTCTCCACCGTCGGCTATGCACACCTTGTTTACGGTGCAGTGGGGTAGGGCGCTGAGCAGTCCTTCCTGAAAGGCATCCGCCACTTCTTCGGAGGTGAGCGAACCTTTGAATGAGTCGAAGGCAAGGGTTACGGTCATGCGTTGTCGTGTGGAAATATTTGTATGTTCTGCACACAAAAGTATCATAAATGCTTGACTAATGCAAGAGAAGAAGAAAAAAATGACGTTGATGCAGTCTTTGTGTGCTTTTTCGTATCCGCGCGCGTGTTATCGTCTTCTCTCGCTTATTAGTACCCTTGGCTTGTCGGTCAAAGGCACTTTCGTTGACTATCGTCTTCCTCCTCCGCACCTCGGCAATGTAGGGACTCGGCATGCCGAGTCCGTTTCTGCTCTTGTTATCGGACACGGCATGCCGTGTCCCTACCATTCTATCGTTTCTTTTGAAAATCGTTCACTTATTCGTACCTTTGACCTTAGGTCGAAGGTACTTTCGTTCGGAAGTAAAAATAAATCCAATTTTATTTTGTACTTCTCTCGCTTATTCGTACCTTTGCCAACGTCATCAGGGGTGCATGGCCGATATTGGCCTTGCTGAGAATATACCCTCAAATGATCTGAACCGGGTAGTGCCGGCGTAGAGAGTATGAACGGTCTGTTTCCTTATATATATAAATAAGGTAAAGGTGACGGGCCAATTTTCCAACCAGTAATTCGTAACGGTGATTACGAACGAAGCAAAGAAAGGATTCCTATGAAAGGAAAGTTTCTTGCCGTACTTGCATTAGTGGGTATGGCGGGCATGTCTTATGCCCAAGAGAGGGAGCAGGACTCTGTCCGTGTGGCAGAGTTGGGTGAGGTAGTGGTAAAGGCGGTAAGTGCCCCCAAGGGTGCGCCCTTTGCCGTGAGCAGAATCAGCAAGATGGAGTTGCAGGAGTTCTCCACAGGCGGGCAGGAGTTGCCCTACCTGTTTGCACGCACCCCGGGTGTGGTGGCGTGGAGCGAGAACGGACTGGGCACGGGTACGGTGTACATGCGTATGCGAGGCAGTGCCGGAAGCCGTGTGAACGTCACCCTGGACGGCGTGTCGCTCAATTCGCCCGAAGACCAGTGCGTCTTCTGGGCCAACATGAATTCCTATGCCTCCCTGCTGGGAAGCGTGCAGATACAGCGTGGCGTGGGCAGCAGTACCACGGGCGACGGTGCCTTCGGAGGCAGCATTGCCATGCAGACGAAGTTGCCGCAGATGCAACCCATGCTGGAGGTGACGGGAAGTTACGGCAGTTACAACACATGGCGCACGGGTGGCCAGTTCTCCACGGGTCTGCTGGGCAAGCATTGGGTGGTGGACGGTGCCTATCATCAGACCACTACCGACGGTTATCTGCATGGCACGCATGGCAAGAGCGGAAGTTACACGGCAGGTGTGGCATGGCTGAGCGAGGACACTCGCCTGGTGCTGAAATACAGAAACTTGGGCAACTTTGAAAGTACCGGTCAGGCATGGAACGGAGTGACGGCAGGCAACGATGACTATAGCCTGAATGCCTATGGCGGAGTGAAGACCTACGAGGACCTCTACCGCATGGGATTGGGCAGATACAACAGCCTGTACGAGCGTTTCATAGAGGACTGGGACGACCCCACGGCATGGAAGACAGAACGCTATGCCAAGGTGGACGGAAGCCTGTGGGACCGCACTACGGACAACTTCTGGCAGAACCACAATATCCTGTCCATGGCATGGAGGATTAACGACCACTGGAGCACCACGGCAGCCCTGCGCTATACCTATGGCTATGGCTACTACGACGAGTTCCGCTATCAGAACAAGGGTGCAAGCAAGTTCGGCCTGAACTATGTGCCGCAGGACGGCAGCAACCGTAGCGACTTCGTGCGCCAGAAGGGCCTCACCCAGCACACCTATGGCGTGCATCTGAATGCCAACTACAAGGACCGCCGTTGGGATGTCATCACGGGCCTGTCTGCCCAGGGTTTCACCGGCAACCATTTCGGCTATCTGACCTATATCAGCAACGAAGACCTGCGCAACCACTATATCCCCACTCCCGGAGGCAAGTACCAATACTACGACAGCGATGCGCAGAAGAACGACATCGCCCTCTTTGCCAAGGCCACATTGCACCTCAGCGACCAGTGGGATGCCTTTGCGGATGTACAGTACCGCCATGTGGGTTTCCGCACGGACGGATATAACGACAAGTTCCAGAAGGATGCCGACGGCATGTACCAGGCGCAGCCTCTCAATGTGGATGTGACATACGACTTCCTCAACCCCAAGGCAGGTTTCGCCTGGCATAAGGACGGACATCGTGCCTACGTGAGTTATGCCATGAGTTCCAGAGAGCCTGAGCGCAACAACTTCACCGACAACGGCCAGAGCGGTGCACCGCGTGCCGAGCGTCTGCACGATGTGGAGGTGGGTTATTCCTATGACGGCAAGAACTGGTATGCCTCGGTGGGTGCTTACTACATGGGCTACAAGGACCAGTTGGTGCAGACGGGCGAACTGAGCGACATAGGCGAGGCGCTGACCACCAACATCGAGGACTCCTACCGTATGGGACTGGAGGTAAGTGCCGGTTACACGCCCTTCAAGTGGTTGTCTCTGGACGTGAACGGAGCCTTCAGCCGCAACCGCATACTCTCCTTCGACGAGCATGTCAGTTACGACTGGGACGAGTCCTTCCAGGTGAAGCATTACGACAACTCCACCCTGGCCTTCTCTCCCTCTGTGGTGCTCAACGGCATGGCCACCTTCCGCTGGCAGGGACTGAAAGCAGTATGGCACACCAACTTCGTCAGCCGTCAGTATCTGGACAACACCCAGTGTCTGGACCGCTCCCTGCCTCGCTATAGCACCACGGCAATACGCCTCAGTTATACCCTCAACCCAAGGCAGAACAGCGCACGCCTGAAGCAAGTCGTCTTCGGTCTTGACCTCAACAACATCTTCGACCGCCACTTCGCACAAAGTGGCTGGGTGTACAGCAGTGTCGTGCCCTCTTACGGCTTCACCGAGGACAACCGCTACTACCAGATTGGCTACACTCCCTCGGCAGGGTTCGGCCTGATGGGGCATGTGACGCTGAGGTTTTAGACCCACCCCCAACCCAGTCCGCACGTCGAACTGGGTAGTTCGCCCCTCTCGAGGCACAGAAGCACATTTAGTGCTTCTTCTGAAGACCTCGCTCGCCCTATATGGAGGGGAGTGGTTACATTAGGCAATAGGCTTTGGTTCGTAGAGACTCGGCATGACGAGTCCGAAACATAGAACATAGTAAAACATTAAACGGACACGTCATGCCGTGTTCACTAAACAAAATCCCCCAATAGCAGTACATCCTGCTCCCCTCCATATAGGGAGGGGCTGGGGGTGGGTCCTCCCCTTGCTCAACATTATGGTAGCATACTTAGATTTCTTCGTTTCCCTTCTGGGAATACTTTATCTCTGGTGGGAGTATCGTGCCCACTGGATGGTGTGGGTGGCAGGCATCATCATGCCCGCCGTCGACGTGTATCTTTACTATGAGGTGGGCCTGTATGGCGATATGGCCATCTCTGTCTACTATCTTTTGGCAGCCTTCTATGGCCTGCTCCTGTGGACCATGCCAGGATATGGCAAGCGAGTGAAGACCTCCTCCGGCAAGGAAGTCCTTGCCATCACCAGCATGCCCCTGCGTGTGGCATTGTGGCTGGCGGTGGCTTTCCTGCTGATATGGGGCAGTACGTGGTGGTTCTTGGATAACTACACCAACTCCACCGTGCCCGTTCAGGATGCCCTCACCAATGCTATCTCCATTGTGGCCATGTGGGCCATGGCAAAGAAGTATCTGCAGCAGTGGTGGCTCTGGTTCGTGGTTAATATCATCGACGTCTATCTGCTTGCCTACAAGGGACTCCCCTTCAAAGCCGGCATCCATGTGGCATACACCGTCTTTGCCATCCTTGGTTACCTGAGGTGGCGCAAGATGATGAGAGAGGTGGAGGAGAAAGGTTGACAGATGAGAGTGAAGGGGGCGTCCTACAGACGTAATCCAGTGTAATAATCCTATAAGCAAGGAGGCGAACCCTGGTGGCTCGCCTCCTTGCTTATGTTGTGATTTGACGTCAGTCTTAGATCAGTCCGTTGCTGCCCAAGAAGATGAGCAGGACATAACCGATGGCCATGCTGATGAAACCGAGGATTAGACCTACCTTCATCATGCTCTTCTGCTCGATGAGGCCGGTGGCATGAGCCAGGGCATTGGGAGGAGTGCTGATGGGCAGAACCATGGCAACGGAAGAGCAGAGGGCTACACCGATGAGCAGGGTGCTTACGCCGCCTACTCCGGAGAGTTCGCTGGTCATGCTCAAACCTACAACAGCCAGGATGGGCACCAGGAGGGCTGCCGTGGCGGTGTGTGAGATGAAGTTGCTCATAGCATAGCATACCAGACCGGAACCGATGATGACAAGCAGGGGTGACCAGGTGTTGAAGGGAATGGCATCAATCATGTGTGCGGCCAGACCTGACTTGTTCAGGGCAACGCCAAGGGCAAAGCCACCTGCAACCATCCAGAGGACGCTCCAGTTGATCTGCTCCAGGTCGCGGCGGTCAATGATGCCTGTTGCACAGAACACGGCCACGGGGAACATGGCTACGGCATTGGTCTTCACGCCAAGGTACTTGTCGAACATCCACATGAGGATGGTGGCAAAGAAGGTGATGTAAACCAATGTTGTGCGCCAGCCTTTCTGTGAGTTGTCGGGGATTTCCAGGTTGATGGTCTTCTGCTTGAAGGGGAACATCTTCAGCAGGATAATCCATGACAGGAACAGAAGCAGGATGGTGAGGGGGAACATGAAGGCTGTCCAGTCACCGAAACCGATGTTCATGTTCATGCCGGCAGGGTCGTTCAGGTACTTCAGCACGATACCGTTGGGAGGTGTGCCGATGGGGGTTGCCATACCGCCGATATTGGCTGCTACGGGAATGGACAGAGCCAGGCCAATCTTACCCTTGCCGTCGGCAGGCAGAGCCTTGAGCACGGGAGCCAGGAAGGCCAGCATCATGGCGGCGGTGGCGGTGTTGCTGACGAACATGGAGAACAGACCAGTTACCATGATGAAGCCCAGCATGACGAAGCGTGACTGGGTGCCGAAGGGCTTGAGCAGCACGCGTGCGATGGTAGCGTCCAGACCATACTTTGTGGCAGCAATGGCCAGGATGAAACCGCCGATGAAGAGCATGATGATGGGATCGGCGAAGCAGTGCAGGATGTCCTCATACTTGAGGATAACACCCAACTGGTCGGCTTCGTAGCCGGCAACAAAAGGTGTAAGCGCACTGGTGGAGACCATGAACAGGAGCAGCACCACCACGATGAGTGAGGTGGTCCATGCAGGGATGGCTTCCATGAGCCACATCAGTGTGGCAAATACGAAAACACCGATGATGCGCTGCTCTACAACGGTAAGGTTAGCCATGCCGAATGACTCGGCAGGCAGCAGCCAGATGGTGAGGGTGGCGGCAATGGCCAGCAGGATTTTGAAGAACTTGCTGTTCAGTCGCTTGGCAGCCCTCTCCAGGTTTCTTTTGTGGAGTTCCTCTACAAGATGGAATCCGTGAAAGTTGTTAAACATAATTGTATAAGTTTAGGGTTTCTGTATGTCCTAAAAGGAAGGCGAGTGCTCCGTCTGTCGGGCACTCGCCTGATAGTATTCCTTACATCTTGTCCATGGCCTGCTGGAGGTCGGCAATGATGTCGTCCACGTTCTCGATGCCAACGGAGAGGCGTACGAGGTCGGGAGAGATGCCTGCTTCGCGCAGTTGTTCTTCAGACAACTGGCGGTGTGTGTGGCTGGCAGGATGCAGCACGCAGGTGCGGGCATCTGCCACATGGGTGACGATGGAGATGAAGTCCAGGTTGTCCATGAAGCGGATAGCCTCTTCGCGGCTGCCCTTCAGACCGAAGGCTATTACACCGCAGGTGCCGCCAGGCAGATACTTCTGTGCCAGGGCATGGTCCTGGTTGCTGGGCAGGCCGGCATAACTTACCCAACCCACCTTTTCGTTCTTCTCCAGCCACTCAGCCACCTTCTGGGCATTGGCGCAATGCTGGCGCATGCGCAGGGCCAGGGTCTCCAGACCTATGTTCAGCAGGAAGGAGTTCTGGGGAGCGGGGATGCTGCCCAGGTCGCGCATCAGTTGTACAACGATCTTAGTGGTGTAGGCCATGTTGCCGAAGGCGGTGGTGTAGGTAAGGCCGTGGTAACTCTCGTCGGGTTCGGTCAGGCATGTGAACTTGTCGTGCTGGGCCTCCCAGTCGAAGTTGCCGCTATCCACTACGCAACCGCCCACCTGTGTGGCATGGCCGTCCATGTACTTGGTGGTGGAGTGTGTGACGATGTCGGCGCCCCATTCGAAGGGACGGCAGTTGATGGGTGTGGCAAAGGTGTTGTCCACGATGAGGGGTACACCATGATTGTGTGCTATGCGTGCAAAGCGCTCTATATCGAAGATACGGCAACCGGGGTTGCTGATTGTCTCGCCGAAGAAGCACTTGGTGTTGGGGCGGAACTCGGCTTCAATGCGCTCGTCGTCCCAGTCCTGGTCGATGAAGGTGCACTCTATGCCCAGTTTCTTCAGCGTCACGCCGAAGAGGTTGAATGTGCCGCCATAGATGTTGTTGGAGGTTATGAAATGGTCGCCTGCCTGGCAGATGTTGAAGATGGCGTAGAAGTTGGCAGCCTGTCCGGATGAGGTAAGCACAGCGCCCACTCCGCCTTCCAGTGCGGCAATCTTCTTGGCTACGGCATCGTTGGTGGGGTTTGCCAGACGGGTGTAGAAGTAGCCGGTGTCTTCCAGGTCGAAGAGTTTGGCCATCTGGTCGCTGGTCTCATAGCGGAAGGTGGTACTCTGGTAGATGGGCAACTGCTGGGGTTCGCCCTTCGTGGCCTTCCATCCGCCATGGATGCAGATAGTTTCGAGGTTCTTTTTCATATTGTTGTTTTGTGTTTTAGGTTTTATTTGGAAACTAGAAGTCCTAGAAATTCTAGATATACTAGAAGAACTAGACAGACTAGAAAGACAGGGACGTCTATCAGTCCTATTCTTTGTTGTCTTTATTTTCAAAGAGCCGCATGAACTCCTGTTCGAAGTTGGGCGTCAGTATGCCATGGCCGATGGCATCGCGTATTTCCTGCATTGTCCAGAAGCGTCCGCCGTCCGTTTCCTCGCTGGGAGTGATGTCCTTGTCGTAGACGATTTTGTGGGCATAGACAAGTTCATGCTCGCGTTCGGAGTGGAATTCATACATCTGCACCAGTTCGCTACCCTCGGCATTGATGCCCAGTTCCTCGCGTGCCTCTCGCAGAAGAGCGGTGTAGATGTCCTCGCCGAAGTCCACGTGCCCGCCTACGGCCGTGTCCCATTTGCCGGGTTGTATGTCTTTCCACATGGGGCGCTTCTGCAGGTAGAGTTCGCCTTTCTCATTGAAGACATGCAGGTGCACCACGGGATGCAGAAGCATGGAACCGTTGTGGCACTCGGTGCGTGTGGCTTTGCCAATGACATTGCCGGCGGGGGCAACGAGGGGGAGAATGGACCCGCCATCAGCGGACCCACCCCCAACCCCTCCACAGGGGAGGGGAGTATAATGTTCTGTGTGGTGTATGTTGTCTATCTCTTGATTACTCATTTGTAGGCTTGTCGTAATTACTCCCCTCCATTCAGGGAGGGGATGGGGGAGGGTCCCATCAGCAAACTGCTGTCCCCATAGGAGAGGAAGCGGAAGTCGTTCTCCAGGGCGTAGTCGTAGATGCTGCGCCAGTTGCCCTGTACGAAGGCACTGACAAGGAGCAGGAGCGTGCTCTGCGGCTGGTGGAAGTTGGTCACCATCATCCTGACTATGTGGAACTTGTATCCCGGTGCTATGATTATCTGTGTGGAGGAGTGCAGGATGTCCAGATTCCTTTCGTCCATGTATTTCAGCAGGGCTTGCAGGGCCTGGCAGGTATCCACCTCTGAAGTCGTCGTTTCCGAATATGGCATCCATTGCTCTACATGAAGGTCTTCCTTGCCCTGCATGGCCAGAATGCCCATGTAGTAGAGACTCTCCAGTGTGCGCACGCTGGTTGTTCCCACGGCAATGGCGGCACCTTCGTGCGCTATGAGCCTTTCTATGGTGGTGCGGTGCACGGCAATGTGCTCCGTGTGCATGTCGTGGTCGCCAATCTCCTCGCTCTTGACGGGTTTGAAGGTACCGGCACCGACGTGCAGGGTCACCTCCTCGCGCTCTATGCCGTGGGCATCCAGTTCTGCCAGCACCTCGGGGGTGAAGTGCAGGCCTGCCGTGGGGGCGGCCACGCTGCCCTTTATCTTGGAGTAGACGGTCTGGTAGGTGGTGAGGTCGCTCTGCTCAGTCTTCCTGTTCAGGTAGGGAGGGATGGGCAGTTCGCCCGTGGCTTCAAGGATTTCCGCCCAGGTGTGGCCGGTATCCCATGTGAAGTCTATCTGGTGGCTCGTGCCGTGTGCCTCGCCGCGTGTGGCTGAGAGGGTTACGGTTTCCTCGCCAATCCTTATCTGCTGGTGCAGGGAACCGGTCTTCCACTTCTTCAGGTTGCCCACCAGGCAATACCACGAGCACCGGCCTCGGCTGAGGAAGTTTTCCTGATACTCGGCAGGCAGGGCAGGCTCCAGGATGAATATCTCTATGAGTGCCCCCTGGGGCTTGTCGGAAACGCCTCCCGACGTCACTGCCTTCCTGAAGTGAAGCCTTGCCCTCACCACACGGGTGTTGTTGAAAATCATCAACGCACCCTTGGGCAAATATTCGGGCAGGTGATGGAATGTGTCCTGGCTGATGTCCCCGTGGCGGTACACCAGCAATTTGCTTGTGTCCCGTCGGGACAGGGGGAATTTCGCTATCCTCTCGTCAGGGAGTGGATAGTTGTAATCCTTTATGTGTATGTGCTTAGGCTCCATGTTCATGTTTTCGTGCGCAAAGTTACACTTTTTTGACGAAGAAAAGGCCACGGGTCAGGGAAATAATTTCATAAATGCAAGGCATAAGTGACATTTGAGTTATCAAGTGCGTTAAAGATTGTTTTAATGTTCTGTAATTATTGCAAAAGTGGTATATTTGTGCGATGAAATAGATATAACACCACCAATTAACCCGAGATAAGAAACCTAACAAAACAACACAATCTATTTTATGAGAAAACTTACATTATTCATGCTGGCCTGCTATGCTATGGCCGCAAGTGCTCAGGACGTTCCCGTGAATCGCGAGAAGTATCCTGACTATGTAGACCCGAGGACGGCCTATAAGCCCGAACCCCGTCTGATGAAGTATGTACAGGTGGAAGGCGAGTCGCAAAGCAGGGCCGTAGCCCGTGCTGCATCGGATTTGCCCGAATACTGGAACAATGCCGACACGAAGTACTTCCCTCCCGCGTTCAACCAGCAGGGCGGTTCCTGCGGTAGTGCAAGCCGTATCGGTTATATGTTCACGCACGAAATCAACGCTTTGCGCGATCTTGACGCCAGTTTGCCAGAGAACCAGTATCCCACACACTTCGTTTGGCTTCACACCAACACGAGCGACGGTAAGGACCAGTTCGTGGAGTTCGTGGGTGTACCCAACGTAGTGCACTATGGAGGACGTACCTATAGCGAACTGTTCGGCTATCAGGAAGAGACAAACAACTATTTCGGTTGGATGACCGGCTATGACAAATGGATGAATGCCATAGGCAACCGTATGATGAAGCCCACTTCCATGCCCCAGAGCGTGGAGACGGAGGCAGGCCGTACTGCTGCCAAGATGTGGCTTTACAACCATGCAGGCGATACCGATTTCAAGGCTGGTGGCCTGATAGGTCTTGGTGTTGCATCCGGCGGCCAGTGGTACGACATTCCCAAGACCGCGGCCAATGATGCTGCCGGCGTTACTGGCAAGTACTATGTACACCGCTGGGGAACTCAGGTTGACCATGCCGTGACAATGGTAGGTTGGGACGACCGCATCGAGTTCGACCTGGACGGCAATGGCGTTGCCGGCGAATTGGACAAGGACGAAAAGGGTGCATGGATTATCGTGAACAGTTGGGGCAACTGGTGCAACGATGGTTTCATCTACTGCCCCTACAAGTATGCTGGTCCCGTCAGCGATCCGGCTACCGGTGCCATGAAAGGCGGTTACTGGTGGGGTGAACTCTACCACGCACGTAAGAACTTCCGCCCCCTGCGCGTGATAAAGTTGAAGATGGACTACACTCACCGAAGCGAACTGTTCCTGCAGGTGGGCATCAGCACCGACCTGAATGCTACAGAGCCTGAGGCAGTTAGTGATATGCACCACTTCCGCTATGCCGGTGACGGTAACAATGGCAATACGAATCCTGCCCCTGCCATTCCCATGCTGGGCAAGTGGAAGAACGAGTGGCACGAAGAACCCATGGAGTTCTGTTACGACGTGACAGATTTCAGCAACAAGTTCGATACCAACAAGCCTCTGAAGTACTTCTTCATCATCAACAGAAAGAAGGCTACAAATACCGGCTACGGTAACGTGTATGACGCCAGCATCCTTGACTTGGAACAGGACTTGGACGGCATAGAGACTCCCTTCGATCTCGGAGGCGAGAAGTTTGAGATTACCAAGGAGGGCAATAAGCTGATGATTTCCACCATCGTGTATGGCAAGGGTTACGAACCGGTAAACAATCTCTCCTATGCCGAGGGCACACTCAGTTGGGACCTTCCTAACAAGGGTTCCTACCAGATTGTCTCCTATAATATATATAAGGATGGAGCACTTGCAGGCAACACCACAGAACTGTCCTATGCCATAGAGGGCGGACAGGAGTACGGTGTAAGTGTCCTGTATGCCGACGGCACAGAGAGTGCAAAGGCAACCTGCGCATCCGCAGTGCAGAAGAACAACGTGGCCGTAGCTTTCGAGAATGCAGGCTTCACAATTCCCAATGTCTTTGCCAGTCACTATGACGAATGCACAATCGAGTTCTTTATCAAACCTACCATGTTCCTTGACTGGAACAACGCTGCAGGTCCGGGTTGGGGCACATACATGCATCACTTCAATGCAAACGGTAGGTTCACATGCGGTTGGAACACCAATGCACGTGTAACCAGTGATCAGGCGTTCACTCTCAATGCATGGTCACACGTGGCTTTGGTATTTGACAACAACAAGATTACCATGTACAAGAACGGTACCGTTGTAGGCACTGCTACCGGTTCCGGGTACAGTGGTCTTGGCGGTTTCGGCAACTTGGTGTTCAATTCCAACAGCAGCAACAATTCATGGCAAAACGCCGTGTACGATGAAATCCGTATTTGGAATCATGCGCGTACCCTCCAGCAGATCAAGGGTTCTACCTACACAAGTTTCAAACGCCAGGAATTCTATGGTGACGTTCTCCCACAGGGTTTGCTCGCATACTACAAGGGTGACACCTTCCAGGGTGAGGACGGCAATTACTATATGAGGGATTGCGTTGGCGGCAACCATGCCAGCATACAGGCAGCAGGCAATCCTCAGGTAGAGGATAGCCCCACTCTGGTAAACACTCCGTTGAAGGCAACTCTCGAGGCCAATCCCGTATCCGACGTTTATGCCGGTATTCCCGTTGCCCTTACCGCTACACGCAGCGAGGGTGTCAACAAGATGTGGTGGACGATTCCTTCATGCGGCATCGTGGAAAAGTGTGTTGAGTCTCCCGTCGTTACATTTACTGAAGTCGGTACCCACACCGCCACCGTCTATGGCTTGAGCTACAAGGGAGATACCCTGAGCAGCGAGGTGAAGATAGAGGTTCTTGAACCCGTTGCATTGGATCCTGCCTTTACAATGAGTGCACAGGTAATACCATGTAGCGAGCATCTGAGTCTGGTTGCCAACCAGTATATCGAAGCATGCAGTTACGAGTGGATTCTCCCCGGAGCAGAAGTAGAGCACGTTTACGGTGCCAAGGCAGGTGCAACATACGTGGCCGATGGTGAGTACACCGTTACCTTGAAGATTACAACTGCTGACGGACGCACTGCTGAGAGCAGCCAGACAGTAAGTGTAACTGCCGTAGCACCTTTGGCAGACTTTGTCGTAACAGATCCCGTTGTCCTTAAGGAAACTCCTGTACAGATGAACAGTACCTCACGCTATGGCGCCACTGCTTATGAATGGACACTGGACGGTCAGGCTCAGAAGACTACCATTACTCCTGGCAACAAGGAGCAGGTTTGGGTTCCCAAGTATCCCGGCAAGTATAACATCAGCCTGAAGGCAAGCAATGCCATCGGCGCCAACACTGTTACCAAGGAACGTGCCCTCATCGTAACCAATGATGACTCCAAGAACGGCCTGTCATTCTCAAGAGAAGCCTCAAGGGTTACTCTTACCAATGTACCTGCTACACTCAATGAATTCACCGTCGAGTTCTGGGCTAACCCCACACGTTTCTCTACAAACTGCTGGGGCTTCGGTGATAGCGAGGAGACACTGCTCTTGAAGGTCGGCAACTATGGAGAGATGTCTGTTTGCATCAATGGTACGGTTGTTACCTCGGAAATAGGTTATTTCATCGCCAACGAGTGGAACCACTATGCCATCCAGCGTACCTCTTCCGGTGCTATCCGCTTCATGCGTAACGGTGTGCTCGTCAAGTCTTATCCCGCTCAGTACAAGGGTGAGATTACAGGCATCAAGAAGTTTGCCATCGGCGGTGTCAACACTCCTGTCATCGGTGTAATTGACGAGTTCCGCCTGTGGGGCAAGTTCATCAGCAATGTCAAGGACCTGTGCAACCAGCACATGGAGAATCCTGAGGCATACGTGGCAAGCGACAATCTGCTCGCCTACTATGACTTCAACCAGAGTGGCGGCGATGTGATTGACCGAAGCGGTAACGGCAACACCGGCGTGCGCACAGGCTTCGGTCCCGACGGTGACGCTTGGGGCTTGTCTAAGGGCGTGTTCTCTCTGTACTTCGGCGAGAAACTCCCCAACGAGACGGTAACTGCCATTGAAGACGTATGGCAGGATGAGCCTGTATCAGCAGGACGCAAGGGCGTTTACACTCTCTCCGGCCAGTATGTAGGAACTACCGTCAAGGGTCTGCCTGCCGGTATGTACATCGTAGACGGCAAGAAGGTTGCCTTGAAGTAAAGGGATATCCCGACAACATAGAATTGCCCCCGTCAGTTTGTACTGGCGGGGGCAGTTGTTTGTTCTTTGCTAAAGGGACGTCAGGGTAGGGCGTCTTGCCTATTGGTATCTGCTTATCTCAGAACCAACCCTACCGGGCAATGGTCGCTGCCCAAGATGTCTGTGTGGATGGTGGCGGATTCTATCCTGTCGCGCAGGCGGTCAGATGTGATGAAGTAGTCGATACGCCACCCCGTGTTCTTCTCGCGCGCCTTGAAGCGGTAACTCCACCACGAGTATATCTCCTTTGTGTCCGGGTAGAGGAAGCGGAAGGTGTCCGTGAAGCCGGAATCCAGAAGTTCGGTCATCTTGGCGCGCTCCTCGTCGGTAAAGCCAGCGTTCGTGCGGTTAGTCTTCGGGTTCTTCAGGTCAATCTCCTGATGCGCCACGTTCAGGTCACCGCAATATACGACGGGTTTCTTCACGTCCAGTTGCATGAGGTAGGCCCGCAGGTCCGTTTCCCACTGCATGCGGTAGTCGAGGCGCTTCAGCCCGTCCTGCGAGTTCGGCGTATAGCAGCACACGAGATAGAAATCCTCCATTTCCAGAGTGATGAGGCGCCCTTCGTGGTCGTGTTCCTCTATGCCCATGCCGTAGGATACGGACAGGGGCGTGTGGCGTGTGAAGACGGCCGTGCCGCTGTATCCTTTCTTCTCGGCATAGTTCCAGTAGCAGTTATATCCCGGCAGGTCAAGGGCAATCTGCCCCTCCTGAAGTTTCGTTTCCTGAAGGCAGAAGAAATCCGCATCCAAGGCACAGAATGCCTCGTGGAAGTTCTTGCCTACTACGGCACGAAGGCCGTTTACGTTCCAACTGATGAATTTCATGTCTTAAGTATTGCTGTTGATATTACATATCCCCGATCGGAGTGGTCTTCGGTACAGAATTCCACGTCGGCCGTGTTGTGTGGCAGAAGCAGGTCGTGCAGGTTGTCCTGAAGCCCTGTGCCACGCAGTTTTACCAGAGCCTCCTTCTGTGTCCAGAGGTGAAAGAAGCGCACGGGGTCGCCTTCCATTTCCTCCTGTTCCTGTGGACTCATCGTGTGCCGTATCAGTGCGTCGCTGATTTTGCGCTCCGTGCTCTCCACGTCTATACCCACAAGGCGGTCTGCCACGGCACAGGCAATGGCTTTGGCGCAATGGCTCAGGTTGAAGTGTATGTGTGGATATTCCAACAGGGAGGGTTTGCCATGTCCGCCTATGACGAAGGTAGGCTTTTCCGTTATGCCATACTCCTCCTCCAGTGCCTGGCAAAGGAGCAGATAGGACAAGGCGCAATTCCTGCGCCCCTGAAAATGCCTGTATCTCAGGGCCTGTTCCCTGCGCCACCGGGGGAGCAGGACCATGTCCGTGTCCAAGTCTTCCTGCGTGTACCCGGCAAGGTTGTCCCTGACAAAAAGTCTCATGCCCTGCTCTCCTCCTTGGAACGAATGTGCCTTACCTGCCACCATAGCAGTGTGGCGGCAATGATGCAACTCATGGCATCGGCAAAGGGCATGCTGTACCACACGCCGTCCAGTCCGAGGTATTTGGGCAGGATCAGTATGCCAGGTATCAGGAAGATGAGTTGGCGTGACAGGCTCAGGAAGATGCTCTTGCCGGCATGTCCTATGCTTTGGAAGAAGTGGCTGACCACTATCTGACCGCCCACCAGAGGGAAAATGAGCACACAGATGCGGAATCCGTGTGCCGCCATGGATACTATCTGCTCGTCATTGGTGAATATCCTGGCAGGCATTTCGGGAATGAACATGCCGGTTAGAAATCCTATGATGGTAACCATCGTAGCGGCAGTCATGGTGTAGCGGAGTACCTGCCAGACACGGTCGTTCTGGTGCGCACCCCAGTTGTAGCCGGCAATGGGTTGCATGCCTTGGTTCAGTCCCATGACAATCATTATGAACACGAATGCAATGCTGTTCACTATGCCGTATGCCGCCAAAGCGTTGTCGCCGCCATACTCCTGCATGCTGCGGTTCAGAAGCAGCACCACCAGGCATGCACATGAGTTCATCAGGAATGGCGACATGCCGATGGCCAGTGTCTGCCTTACTATGCTTGCCTTCAGTTTGTAGATGCCGCGTCTCAGGTGCAGGAGTTCGCTCTTGCGGCTGAAAAGCAGCAATATGGCTACCAGTGCCAGGCTTTGGGAGATTATCGTGGCTATGGCTGCTCCCCGTATGCCCATGTCCAAGACAATGATGAACAGAGGGTCCAGTGCTGCGTTTACCATCACACCGCAGAGTGTCAGCGCCATGGCCGTGATAGGGTGTCCTGCCGCGCGCATTATGGCATTGAGACCAAGGTAACTGTGCGATATCACGTTGAACGCCAGTACTATCTGCATGTACTCACGGGCATAGGGCAGGGTGGTGTCCGATGCTCCGAATATCTGCAGGATGGGGTCAAGGAACGTCAGGCATACGATGGTGAACAGTGTGCCCAGGATTAGGTTCAGGGTGATGGTGTTTCCCAGCACGTTCTGTGCCGTGGCATAGTCCTTTTGTCCCAACCTTACGCTTATCACCGTGCATGCACCCACGCCCACCATGGCGCCGAAGGCTGCTCCCAGGTTCATGAACGGGAAGGTGGCCGTCAGGCCTCCCAGGGCCAGGGTGCCGACGTAATGTCCGATGAAGGCCCTGTCAACTATGTTATACAACGAACTTGCCACCATAGCCATGATGGCAGGAAGGGCATAGTTAATCAGCAGTATGCCGATGGGTTTCTCGCCCAATTCTGTAGGAACTCTCTGTGCCATATCGGATGCCAAAGTTATAAAAAAAGAAGGAAATGCCGTCCTCCGTTGCTTATTATTTGGGAAAAAGCATGGTATTTGCACAAAAACCGCCCGATGCCTCCCTGTTCATTCGCGGATTATTGCTAACTTTGCAGAAGTTTGTGCTTATATATATAAATAAGTACGCGCGAGAGTCTGAGGTAACGACAAGAACGAGTAATAACACTATATCATTTAAAACTCAAAATGAGCAATCAAACAGAAAAGATCAAGGAGTTGATGGAACTCCGCGAGAAGGCTCGCATCGGCGGTGGTGAGAAGGCCATTGCCAAGCAGCACGAGAAAGGCAAACTGACAGCACGCGAACGTATCGCCCTGTTGCTGGATCCAGGCAGTTTCGAGGAAATGGACATGTTCGTAGAGCACCGTTGCTACAACTTCGGTATGGAGAAGAAGCACTATCTGGGCGACGGTGTGGTTACTGGTAGCGGTACCATCGACGGCCGTCTGGTCTATGTCTTCGCACAGGACTTTACCGTCAGCGCAGGTTCTCTGTCAGAGATGCTTGCCAGCAAGATCTGCAAGGTAATGGACATTGCCATGAAGGTGGGCGCTCCCGTTATCGGTCTGAACGACTCAGGCGGTGCACGTCTGCAGGAGGGTATCAACGCCCTGGCCGGTTATGCCGAGATTTTCCAGCGCAACATCATGGCCTCCGGTGTGGTTCCCCAGATCAGCGCCATCATGGGCCCCTGTGCAGGTGGTGCCGTTTACAGCCCTGCGCTTACCGACTTCACCCTGATGGTTGAGAACACCTCATACATGTTCCTCACAGGCCCCGGCCCCGTTAAGGCAGTTCTTGGCGAGGTGGTTACCCAGGAGCAGTTGGGTGGTGCCAGCGTGCATGCCACAAAGAGCGGCGTGACACACTTCACCGCCAGCACCGAGGAGGAGGCCATCTCCATGATCAAGAAGTTGATGAGCTACATTCCCCAGAACAACATGGAGAAGACTCCCCGCAAGGTCTGCACAGACCCCATCGGCCGCATGGAGGACTATCTGAACGATATCATCCCCGACAACCCCAACATGCCCTACGACATGTATCAGGTTATTGCCGGTATCGTTGACCATGGCGAGTTCTTCGAGGTTCAGCCCAACTATGCCAAGAACCTGATTATCGGTTTCGCCCGTTTCAACGGTCAGAGCGTGGGTATCGTTGCCAACCAGCCCAAGCAGTTGGCCGGTGTGCTGGACTGCAACAGCAGCCGCAAGGGTGCACGCTTCGTGCGCTTCTGCGATGCCTTCAATATCCCCATCGTCACCCTCGTGGACGTTCCCGGCTTCCTGCCCGGCACTGCACAGGAGTACAATGCAGTCATCCTGCACGGTGCCAAGTTGCTCTACGCCTACGGCGAGGCCACTGTGCCCAAGGTCACCGTTACCCTGCGCAAGAGTTATGGCGGCAGCCACATCGTGATGAGCTGTAAGCAGCTCCGTGGCGACATCAACTATGCATGGCCCTCTTCCGAGATTGCCGTTATGGGTGCCAGCGGTGCAGCCAGCGTGCTCTATGCCAAGGATGCCAAGGCCCTGAAGGACGAAGGCAAGGTGGAGGAAGCAAAGGCCTACATCAAGGAGAAGGAGGACGAGTACACCAAACTCTTCGCCAACCCCTACCAGGCTGCCAAGTTCGGTTACATCGACGATGTCATTGAGCCTCGCAACACACGTTTCCGCGTGATCCGCGCATTGGCCCAACTGGAGAACAAGAAACTTACCAACCCTGCCAAGAAACATGGCAACATACCCCTGTAATCTATGAATATCCTTGCAGTAACAACTGAAACATGGGGATTGGCAGGTGTCAGCGTTGCCGTAGTCTTCGCCATTCTGGTTGTTCTGGTGTGGATTCTGAACATCTTCAGTCTCCTTGCCAGAAAGACCGCCACCAAGGCCAGCAGTGCCAAGGTGGCATACAACCAGCAGAAGCAGGCCAAGACCTTTGCCAATGCCAGCGATGAGGACAAGGCTGCCGTGGCCATGGCTCTCTACCTGTATGAACAGGACAAGAAGAATCAGGAAAGCCGCGTGCTCACCATCACGCATACCAGTCAGACCTGGACATCACAGTTGAATCCCAGGCTCTAAGTCGTGTAACCCATTTTAAATAACGTACAAATGAAAGAATTCAAGTTCAAGATAGGTGGCACCGACTATCTGGCCACCGTGGAAGACCTCAGAGGCGGCAACATGCAGGTAACTGTGAACGGCCAGACCTATCAGGTTGAGATTCCCCAAACCAAGGCTCAGGGTCCCCGTCCCGCAGCCTCTGCCCCTGCCGCATCACAGGCTGGCGGTCCCAAGAACGTAGTCAGCGAACTGCCCGGCACAGTTACCGCGGTCAAGGTGGCCGCAGGCCAGCACGTTAAGCGTGGCGAGGTACTGCTCGTCATCGAAGCCATGAAGATGGCCAACGACATCGTGTCCGAGGTGGACGGTACCGTACAGCGCGTAGCCGTAAGCAGCGGCCAGAGCGTTAATCAGGGCGACCTGCTCGTGGAGATGGTGGCCGACTTCGTTGCAGCCAAGGCACCAGCCCTGGAACCCAAGCCCGCACCCGCAGCACCTGCCGGAGTGAGCGCCGCACCTGCCATGTCTGCACCCTCAGCCGGCAGCAAGACCGTTACCGCTCCTCTGCCCGGTGCCATCACCAAGATCAGCGTCAAGGTGGGCGACCGAGTTTCCACCGGCGACACCGTCCTGATGATGGAAGCCATGAAGATGGAGAACAGTATTACCAGCGAGGCCAGCGGTATCGTGAAGGCCATCCTCTGCAAGGAGGGTGACCAGGTACAGAGCGGCCAGGCACTTGTCGAACTGGATTAACAGGGAACCATTTCATTATGAAGAACTATATCAAGTATCTCCCCCTATTGGTCATCATGCTGCTTGTGGCAACACCGGCCATGGCATTCAATCTGGAGGAAGGCATGACCGACTTCGTCAACGAGATGGGATTTGTCTCCTTCTTCCATGGCGAAGGATGGAAGAACCTCGTAATGATTGGCATCGGATGCTTTCTCCTGTATCTGGCCATCAAGAAAGGTTTCGAACCCCTCCTGCTCCTGCCCATTGCCTTCGGCATGATCCTTGCCAATCTGCCCGGTGCAGGCCTGTTCCACTCAGAGATGTGGAACAACGAGTTCCTTAACCCCGAGAGTCCCCATTACCACAGTTACGGCTACATCATGGCCAACGGCGGTCTGCTGGACGTGCTCTACATCGGTGTGAAGGCGGGCGTTTATCCCTGTCTCATCTTCCTGGGCGTGGGTGCCATGACCGACTTCGGTCCTCTGATTGCCAACCCCAAGAGCCTCCTGCTGGGTGCTGCGGCACAGGTAGGTATCTTTGCCACATTCATCGTAACCCAGTGGGATTTCACCATTCCCTTCACGGATGTCGTTCCCTTCAGTTTCACCCCCGAGCAGGCTGCGTCTATCGGTATCATTGGCGGTGCTGACGGTCCCACGGCCATCTTCCTCACCTCCAAACTGGCACCCGAACTGCTCGGCCCCATCGCCGTTGCGGCATACAGCTACATGGCGCTGGTACCTGTTATCCAGCCTCCCATCATGCGTGCACTGACCTCCAAGGAGGAGCGCCTCATCCGCATGTCCCAGTTGCGTACTGTCAGCAAGAAGGAGAAGATCATCTTCCCCATCATCGTTACCGTCATTGTAAGCCTCATTGTGCCCAGCGCCGGCACTTTGGTGGGTTGCCTTATGCTCGGTAACCTGATGAAGGAATGTGGCATGGTGGACCGTCTGAGCAAGACCGCACAGAACGAGCTGAACAACATCGTGGTAATCTTCCTCGGCATCACCGTGGGTGCTACCGCTACTGCTTCTTCCTTCCTGAACGTACAGACCATCAGTATCCTTTGTGTGGGTATTGTGGCCTTTGGCGTGGGTTCTGCCTGTGGTGTGCTCATGGCTAAGTTCATGAACCTGTTCCTGAAGGAAAAGATCAACCCCCTCATCGGTTCTGCCGGCGTCAGCGCCGTACCTATGGCTGCCCGCGTATCCCAGCAGGAGGGTCAGAAGGAGGACCGCCGCAACTTCCTGCTCATGCACGCCATGGGTCCCAACGTTGCCGGTGTTATCGGTTCTGCCGTAGCGGCAGGTCTGTTGCTGAGTTTCCTGGGATAGTATGTTTAACGTTTAACGTAGGGACACTGAAATGCTGTGTCCGGGATAAAGATAATAAAAGCGCCCCGAGGTTTGTTCCTTGGGGCGTTTTGCTTTTTGGTATGCGTAGCACTTGTTTTGTTTTCTGATGAAGAATTTCTGCACCTTAATATAATAATACAGGCTCGGGGCACATCACGGCCGGGCCTGTATTGCGTCTTGGGGGGGGGTAGGTAGGGATGAGTTGTTTCATATACCCATTGACTTCAGCATGTTCTCAACGCTTGACAGGTCGATGGCCTCAATCTGGGTCTTGCCGTCCCTGTATGCCTGCTGTTGCGCCTTCGCCTCCTCAATGGCAGCGAGGGTGGTACTCTCCACCAAATCCGCATTGAGACGGAAGGAAGTGGACACTTTCATTGCTGTTTCCATACTTTTTTGTACTTATTTGTGCACAAATGTAATACAAAGTATTTAAGCTGGCAATTTTTTGTGCTCATATTTGCTGTTTCGGGAAAATAGCATTACCTTTATGCTTGAATTCCGTTGCCACAGCGGTGGTGTAGGAAGGACTTTACCGAAAAAAGGTGTTATTGAGATTATCTTCTTAGATTAAACTTCGCAACTTTAATTTTAGCATGAAGATGATAGCAGTAGCACCACATCGTTTGGTATGTACAGCCATTATTGGCTTCCTGCATATCCTATGGTGTGGGCTATTGCTTTATCCATGCTAAAGGCAATGCGAAGGCCTAATCTAAGGATAAAGCAGATATAGTTCCCACACCTTTATTTTATACTCACTGCTTTCTTCTGGGAATTGAGAGGCGAAAAACAAATGAAAGATGAAAAAACATCTACACAATTCCTTACGAGCACTGTGTTTGTCCCTGGCAGTGCTCCTGTCCCTGCCCATGTTGGCAGTAGAGATTGAGATTGATGGGATAAATTATAATCTTAATGCAGAGGCAAAGCAGGCTACTGTAATAAAGAAGAGCAGTGGCAGTTATTCTGGTAAAGTTGTTATCCCGGAGTCTGTGGAGTTTAAAGGTATCGCTCATAGTGTGACGAGCATAGGGAATAGTGCTTTCGCTGGTTGCTCTGGTTTGACCTCGGTAACTATCGGCAATAGTGTGACGAGCATAGGGGAGGGGGCTTTCAATGGTTGCTATGGTTTAACCTCTGTTACTATCGGCAATAGTGTGACGAGCATAGGGGAGAGGGCTTTCATGTATTGCTCTGGTTTGACCTCGGTAACTATCGGCAATAGTGTGACGAGCATAGGGTGGGGGGCTTTCTCTGATTGCGGTCGTTTGACCTCGGTTCATATCTCAGATATTGCAGCTTGGTGCAATATTGATTTTGAAGACTATAATTCTAATCCTTTATCTTATGCTCAGCATTTATATTTGAATGGAGAAGAAGTAAAGGAT
>JAZNYM010000030.1:0-17106 GCA_045594385.1 Bacteroidaceae bacterium | reverse complement strand
CTTGGCTGAACGGTTGCAAGACGGACAGTCAAGGGTCATATCTTTTTTGTTTTGACATAAAAAAGTAACCGCAGCGCCTTTCCAAGTGCTGCGGTAAACTATTCGGTAAAATGGAATTTGGCGACAACATCACTACCCTGTGTGTCATCCTGAGCGAAGCAGCCGGAAGGCTGCGCAGTCGAAGGATCTTCGCAGTATGATAACCTTTGCAGATAAATCGGTACGAAGATTCCTCGATTCCGCTTCGCTCCACTCGGAATGACATGCTTGCTAGTGCAGGCCAACAGTTCGACAAACTTGAATTGGTTTAATCCTTGCTTAACACTTTTTTCTGCCAGGACTTTTTTTCGCATTGGGGGCAACGCATATATCTTGTTCTGCCCATATGCGGAGCCATAGCAACGGTTCTATATGTCGGTACATATCGGTGTCCGCATTCTTTGCATGTATAATATCCTGCCACTTGCTCCATCCGCAGTGCATAGAAGCAACCCGCTAAGAACAAAACAAATCCAAATACAATGAGAGTAATTCTTAGTCCATTTGACATTTGCACAAAAGCGGCAACAAATATCAAAGCAAAAAGAACGACCGTCGCGGTAATGCCTATAAACACTTCTACGGACAACAATCTTTTGTCTGCCTGTTCTTTTTGCTTAATCATCTCAAGCAAATTGTTCTCTAATTCTTTGTTGTAATTATCCATTGTAACTACCTCCCCACATAATAAATCATTAACACCGATACCCAGAACATCACAAAGTTCAAGCATAATAGACGAGTCGGGCAGAGATTTGCCAGTTTCCCATTTTGATATTGCTCTGTCGGTAATGTTCAGTTTTTCCGCCAACTGCATTTGGGTTAAGTTTGTTTTTCTTCTGCACTCGGCAATGAACTTTCCAATTTTTACTTGGTCCATAGGTTACCTCCTTTCGCTTTCAGTATAGACAATTTGGGGAACAAAGAACACGAACCGATGGTTGAGTGGGGAGAAATCAACCATCGGTGGTGGAAAATTGACCGTCAAACTTGAATTTATCTAACTGTATTATAAAATAAATTGATTGCAATTTCTACTGTTATTTCATAATGCTTATCAAATCCTTATCATCGCTGATAAGAATACTACAAAGCAAAGAGAAAAAGTGGGCTGAAATCAAGGAATTTCAACCGGGATGGCTTTTTTATTTTGACGCAGTACATTTTACTGGCATATTACAGCGTCCGTTTTGTTTGTCGTTCTCGGACGCTGCACGCAGCGTCCCTACCATGCTTCTGTTCTCGCTTACTCGCAGTTTTCCGTTTTCACATTTCCGTTCGTTCCATCCTCAAATAATGATGACCGAAGATGAAGAGGTCGCCATCGTGGCGGAAACCGAGGGATTCGTAAAGGGCCTTGGCACCAAGGTTGTTAGGTTCGCATGCCAGGATGGCAGGGCGACTTTGTCCCTTAGCCTCATCTATGGCGTACAATAGGAGTTGGCGTGCTATGCCCCTGCCACGAGCATGGGGAGTGACGGCAAGGCTATCGAGATAATACTCTCCTGGTCGTGCCTCGGCATCCATGCTTTCCACGTCGAAGGAGATGAGTTCGCGGAGCAGGGAGAAGGTGTTGGTGCGCATCTCCATGTAGTTGTCTCCCGGATATGCCACAATGGCACCAAGTGGCGTACCGTCAGTGTCCTCGGCAATGCTGGTGTGGCGCCAACTGTATAGCGTATCGTCACGGCATATCACATAGGCAAGCAGGGCCAACCTATGGTTGTCCTGCTCGCTGAGAGTGCCTTCGCTCCTCTCCATGATGTCATCGCCCAAAGCCTCCACTACCACCAGGGCAATGAAGGGAGAATCGGATATGGTTGCTTTGCGTATTGTCATATACTAAACGGAAAACGGAAAACGGACTTGCGGAGCTTGATGAGCGTAGGCGAAAAACCGAAGGTCGACGCCCGAAGGTGCTAAAGTCAAAACTGCGGCATTGTAGGGACTCGGCCGAGTCCGCCTTGATATTGTATTCGGACACGGCATGCCGTGTCCCTACAATGCCCCCGCTTACTCGCAGTTTTAACCTTTTACTTTTCACCTTTCCGTTTTCAAATCCTCCTCTATAAACTTGAGCAGGCGCTCCACGGCCTCTTCCTCGGGGATGTTCTTTTCGATGCACTCCTTGGCCTTGTAGAGGGAAACCTTGCCACGGGCGGCACCAACGTAGCCGTAGTCGGCATCGGCCATCTCACCGGGACCGTTGACGATACAGCCCATGATGGCAATCTTCAGACCCTTGAGGTGAGCCGTGGCGGCCTTTATCTTGTGGATAGTCCCCTCCAGGTCGTAAAGCGTGCGTCCGCAACCCGGGCAGGAGATGTACTCCGTCTTGACGAACTTAATGCGGGCCGCCTGCAAGATGGAGTCGGAAAGGTCGCGCAAGGTGGCCTCGTCGAAACCCTCTGC
Organism: Bacteroidaceae bacterium; assembly: GCA_045594385.1. Lineage (GTDB taxonomy): Bacteria > Bacteroidota > Bacteroidia > Bacteroidales > Bacteroidaceae > Physcousia. Next base: position 14,655 of record JAZNYM010000030.1, on the reverse strand, counting down.
CTCTATATCGAGCAGGTGCGCCTTCTTGTCTATGAAGATGGCACCCACGGCCATGGCGGACTTCAGTTGGAGTTCTTCCAGGGATGATGCCTCCAGACGGAGGGTGACGGTATCGTCCTTAATGCCCTCCTCTGCCTCCTGACGAAGACGGCTACACTCCGGAATCATGTCCACCAACTGGCGTGCTACGGGGATTTCCTTCTCGGGCGCCTCGGACAGGCTCACGCGGATGGTGTCGCCGATGCCCTCGGTAAGCAGGGCGCCAATGCCCACGGCACTCTTGATGCGTCCGTCCTCGCCCTCGCCAGCCTCGGTGACACCCAGATGCAGGGGGAAGGTCATTCCCTCCTTCTCCATCTCCTGAACGAGCAGGCGCATGCTCTGCACCATCACCACGGTGTTGCTGGCCTTGATGGAGATGACCACGTTCATGAAGTTGTGGCGCACGCAGATATGGAGGAACTCCATGCAACTCTCCACGATGCCCGCCGGGGTGTCGCCATAGCGCGACATGATGCGGTCGGAGAGCGAACCATGGTTCACACCTATGCGCACCGCCGTGCCGTGCTCGCGACAGATGTCGAGGAAGGGCAGCAGACGGCCCTCTATCTTCTGGAGTTCCTGGGCGTACTGCTCGTCGGTGTACTCCAGTTGCTTGAACTGACGTGCGGCATCCACATAGTTGCCGGGGTTGATGCGCACCTTCTCGCAATAGTGTGCCGCCACGTCGGCCACGTTGGGGTTAAAGTGGACATCTGCCACCAGAGGCACGGAACTGCCTGCCCGGCGCACCGCCTGGCTGATAAGGTCCATGTTCTCCGCCTCACGTGTGCCCTGGGTGGTGAGGCGCACCAGTTCGCCTCCAGCCTCGGCTATGCGCAGAATCTGTGCCACGCTCGCTTCGGTGTCCATGGTGCTGGTGTTGGTCATTGACTGAACCCTGATGGGGTTGTCTCCGCCCAAACGGATGTTGCCCACGGTGATTTCATGGGACTTGCGACGTGCGTATGCCATAGTTGATGTTTAGTTGACCTTGAACCTGTACTTAACCTGCGAGAGTTCCTCGTTGGCCTTTACAATCTTCTCCTTCAGGCCCTGCTTGTAAGCCTTCAGTTTGGCGGCCAGAGCCTCATCGGAGAGAGCCATCATCTCTGCGGCCAGGATGGCGGCATTGAGAGCACCGTTCACACCCACGGTGGCAACGGGTATGCCGGGAGGCATCTGTATGATGGAGAGCATGGCATCCAAGCCGTCCAGCATGCCCTTGATGGGTACGCCGATGACGGGCAATGTGGTGCTTGCGGCTATCACGCCGGGCAGGGCTGCCGCCATACCGGCACCTGCAATGATGACACGGACGCCACGACTCTCGGCCTCGCGTGCGAACTGCTCCACCTCGTCGGGGGTGCGGTGTGCCGACAGTGCGTTCATCTCAAAGGGAATCTCCATTTCGTCCAGGAACTTGGCAGCCTTCTCCATGACGGGGAGGTCGCTGGTGCTGCCCATAATGATGCTGATCATAGTTGTAATGTATCTTTGGTTATCTGTTTGAATGCTTGTGGTAAATAGTCGGTAAGGTCCGAGGCGATGAGGCTGTGCCTGCCAAGCGCCTCCGAGGCAATATCGCCGCTGATGGCATGCAGGCTCACGCCCAGGATGGCGGCATCCCGCGGGGGATAGCCCTGTGCCAGGAGGCCCAGGATGATGCCCGTGAGCACATCACCGCTACCTGCCGTGCCCATACCATCGTTGCCATAGGGGCATACGTATTGGGCAGGGATGACGCCGGGGATGGTGATGGTGGTGGGATGTCCCTTGAGCACGAGGATGACGTTGTCCATGCATGCCCCTGCCTCCACCAGTCTCCTGTACTCCAACGGGTGTGGCGTGATGATGGTGCCGTTGGGAATCATATCTGCCCATTGCGGATGCTCGGCCAGGATGTTCAGTGCATCGGCGTCAAGCACCAGGGATACTTCGGTGAAATTCAATTCCAGCAGCGTTTTGTACAAGGCTTCTGCCGTCTTCTCCTCCCTGCCTATGCCAGGCCCTATGCCTATGGCAGCGTATTTGTTAGGCAAGCATGATTCAAAAGGACTGCATGCCCATCGCAAGTCGTCCTCATCGTGATTCAGTATTGCCTCGGGAAGCGCCACCTGCATTATGTCGTTATTCCTCTGGGGGATGTGTACCGTCAGTTTACCCACGCCCGAGCGCATGCAACTTCTGCCTGCCAATATACCAGCACCTGCCATGCCATAACTGCCCGCTACGAGCAGGGCATGCCCGAAGGTTCCCTTGTGCCCCTCCACAGGTCGGGGGCGAAGGATGCTTTGCAGGAAGGGGATGTCGGTTATATCGGACCCTCCCCCAGCCCCTCCACAAGGGAGGGGAGCAGTTTGTACTCGATATTGTTCCATCTGCTTACCTTTCCGTTTTCATCTTTATTCGCCTTCGCTCATCAAGCTACGCAAGTCCGTTTAATCGTTAGTACTTGAACGAACTACCTCCGGCAAACTCGCGGAGCAGGGACGTGGGCGGAACCTGGTCGGCCGGTACGCTGCGGAAGTAGCGCAGGAACTTGCGCAGGCGGCTTGCTTCGGCATATTCCACCTCGCACTCGCCCACCTGGTCAAGGATGGGTTTCACCTGGTCCTTTATCACGGCCAGTTCATAGAGCAGGGCACTGTTGAAGATGGAGTCCGCCAGTTCCTGGAAGGGGAATATCCACTTCTCCTCGCCGGCACTCACGCTGGGCATGCGGCGGATGGTCTCCAGAGCTGAATAGCCACGGTACTGGAAGTCGCGGATAAGGCGGCGCAGGAGGCGTATGTCCGTTGTGGGAATATTGTTGTGGTCGTCCAAGGCTATGGTGGTAAGAGGACTGATGAAGATACGGTACTTCTTGTCCTCAGGCACCAGTTCGGACAGTATGGGATTCAGCGCATGGTTGCCCTCCAGGATGATGATGTCGCCCTCGCCGATGCGTATGCGGCGGTTCTCGTAGACACGCTCACCCAACTTGAAGTCGTAGCGTGGCAACTCCACCTCCTCGCCTGCCAGCAGTTGGTTCATCTGCCTGTTGAACAGCGCGGTATCCACGGCCTCTATGCACTCGAAGTCGTAGTTGCCGTTGGCGTCCTTGGGCGTGTCCACACGGTTCACGAAGTAGTCGTCCGTACTGATGATGTGCGGACGCATGCCGGATGCCATGAGCAGGATGGCCAGACGCTTGCTGGTGGTGGTCTTTCCGCTGGACGAGGGACCGGCCAGAAGCACCAGTTTGGCACCCTTCTCCACGATGTTGTCCACTATCTCGTTCAGTTTCTTTTCCTGAAGGGCCTCGCTCACGTTTATCAGTTGCGAAGCATGCCCGTCCTTGACGGCCTCGTTGAACTCACCGGCATTGCGCACCCCAAGGATGTCCTGCCAGCGGTGGAACTCCTGAATGACGTTGTGCATCTTCTCCTGAGGCACCATCTTCTCCAGTTCTTCTGGATTCTTGCGAGAAGGGACACGCAGGAGCAGACCCTCGAAAAACTTCTCCACGCGGAAGAGGTGCAACTGGCTTGTCCTCGTCAGGAGGCAGGAGTAGAAGTAGTTCACCGTATCGCACAGGCGGTAGTAGTAGGTATAGAGGTTACTCTGGCTCTCCAGAAGCCTTGCCTTGCTTTCCATGCCCTTGGAGCGGAACAGGTCTATGGCCTCCTCTATGGGGCACTGTACGCGGTGTATCTTCTCGTCCATGGCCACTATCTCCTGCATGCGCTTCTGTATGGCCATGGCATCCTGCTCCGTCACCTCCCTGCCTATGCGCAGTTCGCAGAAGTAACCGCGGCTCACCGGCGCACCTATTATCAGTTGCCCTCCGGGGTAGAGGTCCTCCACGGCTTTGGCAAGCACCAGGAAGAGAGTCAGCGTGTATGTCCTCATGCCGTGCGAGGATGTGATGTCCTTGAACTCCACGTCCTTGGCATTGTAGAAGCGGTAGTTCATGCCCTGCACCTTGTTGTTCACAAGGGCGCACATGGGGCCATGCTTCATGTCCAAACCGCTCACTTCATACAGTTCCTTCAAACTTGTCCCGAACGGTACTTTGATTATCTGCCCGTTATTGCGGCATCGTATTCTCAGAGTCTGTGGCATAGGTCTATAATGTTTTGCACACAAAAATACAAAAAAACGCTGGAATAATCAACTATAGTTGGAATATCAGCGCATTTTTACATACGATAAGTGCATTAGACAGAAAAACGATTTTCTTGCATACGCGGAAAACTGATGCAAGTTCGCCTCATCGCTGTTTAGTCAATCATTTTCAAGCGATGGTGCGGTCTGTTCCCTAAAAGAAGTTTAACCCAAATCGGTCATTAGCGCGTAACAGCCTATTGACCGATTAGGGGTTAATTATAAGATAATTGCAGAATCTAATAATTTTGAAAAATAACTCCGTAATACCTTTACGGGCACTGCGGACGCATTACTGTAGACTATTCTGTTTTTAGCGGAAGCAATAAAAAAGAAATAGCATTACACCACCTTGCATGCAAGCACCCTTTGGAAGAGTTCCACGGCGTGTCGCTTCTTTTCTATGGGTAAAGCAGGAGTGCCCTTGAGAGGATATTCTATGCCAAGGGGGGCGTACTTGTATTCGCCCATTACATGGTAGGGGAGGATGTCCACACGCTCTACAACGCTGTATTGACTGACGTAGCGTGCGGTGGCCAGAAGGTGGTCGTCGTCATCGTTGATGCCGGGAGTTACCACATGGCGGATCCATACGGGCTTGCCTATGCTTTGCAGATACTCCATCATCTGGTGCGTGTGCGTACGATGATGCGCCGTAAGGCGGTGGTGCAGATCGTCGTCCACGGTCTTTATGTCGAGAAGGACGAGATCCGTGACCTCCAGAAGACTGCGCACGGCATCGTTGAAGATAACACCGCTGGTGTCCAGGGCCGTATGTATGCCCTCCTTACGGCAGAGGCGGAAGTATGCCTCCACGAAAGGAGCCTGAACGAGAGGTTCACCACCGGTACAGGTTACGCCTCCGGTCTTTATGAAATTACGATACTTTAGGGTTTCCTCCAGAAGTTGCTCCGGAGTCCATTCGTACTTGACAGGGGCCTTGAAGTCCCATGTGTCAGGGTTGTGGCAGAAGAGGCATCGCATGGGGCAGCCTTGCATGAAGGCAAGGAAACGTATGCCCGGACCGTCTACCGTGCCGAAGGATTCCAGGGAGTGGATACGACCTATGAGGGGGGATGGAGTATTTGCCATAGTTGGGGGAAGGGGATTTTAGGGACCTTAAGGGCTTTAAGGTCCTTAGAGACTTTAGGGGCTTCAAGTAAGAGAGGACATGCCCCTCACCTTATTTATATATATAGGAGAGGGGCATGGCGTGATATTCGTCATTCACTCCCTCCCTTGCAGGGAGGGGCGGGGTGGGTCTTCTTACAAACTCTGGTTGATGGTACGGCTGAGAACGTCCAACTGCTGCTCACGTGTCAACTTCACGAAGTTAACGGCATAGCCGGAAACGCGGATGGTGAGCTGAGGATACTTCTCGGGATGCTCCATGGCGTCTACCAGCAGTTCGCGGTCGAAGACGTTGACATTCAGGTGCTGGCCACCGTCGGGAGTGAAGTAACCGTCCATCAGGTTCACGAGGTTCTGCTTCTGAGTCTCAGTGTCCTTGCCCAAAGATGCGGGAGTGATGGCGAAGGTGTAAGAGATACCGTCCTTAGAGTGGTGGAAGGGCAGCTTGGCAACAGAAGCCAGAGCGGCAACGGCACCCTTGATGTCGCGTGCATTCATGGGGTTGGCACCGGGAGCGAAGGGCACACCAGCCTTGCGGCCGTCGGGTGTAGAACCGGTGTTGCGGCCATATACCACGTTTGAGGTGATGGTGAGCAGACTCTGTGTGGGGATGGCGTCGCGGTATGTACGGTGCTGACGCAGGTACTCCATGAACTTCTCGGTAATCATCACGGCAATCTGGTCGGTCTCGTCGTGGTTGTTGCCGAATGGGATGTATTCGCCCTCCTCAATCTGGTAGTCAACGGCCAGACCTGTCTCGTCGCGGATGATACGGATCTTGCAGTTCTTCATTGCGGCGATAGAGTCGGTAACGATGGAGATACCGGCAATACCTGTGGCACGTGTGCGCTGAACATCACCGTCATGCAGAGCCATCTCGAATGCCTCGTAGTCGTACTTGTCGTGCATGTAGTGGATAATCTTCAGAGCGTTCACATAGGTCTTTGCCAACCAGCGCATCATCTGCTCGAAGCGGGGCCAGAACTCCTCGTATGTGAGGTAGTCGCTGGTGATGGGGCTGAAGCGGGGACCTATCTGCTGGCCACTAACCTCGTCGCGACCGCCGTTGATGGCATAAAGCATACACTTGGCCAGGTTGGCGCGAGCACCGAAGAACTGCATCTGCTTACCGATCTTCATGGGGCTAACGCAACATGCGATGCCGTAGTCGTCGCCCAGTTCGGGACGCATCAGGTCGTCGTTCTCATACTGAAGGGCGCTGGTGTCGATACTTACCTTTGCGCAGTACAGTTTCCAGGGCTCGGGCAGACGCTCTGACCACAGGATGGTCAGGTTGGGTTCGGGAGAGGGACCCATGTTGTACAGAGTGTGGAGCAGACGGTAGTCGGTCTTTGTAACCATGCTACGGCCGTCAATGCCCATACCGCCTATGCTGGCAGTTGCCCAGATGGGGTCGCCGGAGAACAGGTCGTTGTACTCGGGAGTACGCAGGAAGCGCACGATACGGAGTTTCATCACCATCTGGTCGATCATCTCCTGAGCCTCCTCCTCGGTGATGACACCGTTCTTGAGGTCGCGCTGGATGTAGATGTCAAGGAATGCAGAGATACGGCCGATAGACATAGCAGCACCGTCCTGGTCCTTAACGGCACCCAGATAACCGAAGTAGGTCCACTGGATAGCCTCGCGAGCGTTGGTGGCGGGCTTTGTAACGTCGAAACCGTAAGAAGCACACATCTGCTCGAACTCCTTCAGGGCGTTGATCTGGTCAGTAATCTCCTCGCGACAGCGAACTATCTCCTCGGTGAACTCCTGGATGTCAATGCGCTTGTGGAAACGCTTCTTCTCCTCAATCAGGTTTGTTGTACCATAGAGGGCGATACGGCGGTAGTCACCGATGATACGGCCACGGCCATAGGCATCGGGCAGACCGGTGATGATGTGTGCGTGACGGGCAGCCTTGATGTCATCGTTGTAGGCGGCAAACACACCCTCGTTGTGAGTCTTGCGGTACTTGGTGAAGATTGCCTTGGTGGCAGGATCCAACTCGTAGCCGTAAGCCTTCAGCGAAGCCTCAACCATGCGGATACCGCCCTTGGGGAAGATACCGCGCTTGAGGGGAGCATCGGTCTGCAGACCAACGATAACCTCGCTTTCCTTGTCAATATATCCGGCACCGTATGTGCTCACGCTCTGGGGCAACTTTGTCTCGGCATCGTAAACGCCTTTCTCGCGTTCTACCTCGAACATCTTGGAAAGGATGTCCCACAGCTTCTTTGTCTTCTCACTGGGACCGGCCAGGAAACTCTCGTCGCCGTTGTAAGGCTCGTAGTTGTTCTGGATGAAGTCGCGGACATCAATCTCGTGCTTCCATGCCGTTCCCTTAAAATCGTTCTGTAAGTTCTGCAGTTGCATAGCTTGAAGTATTAAGTGGTTAATATGTTTTCTTTATCGCTTTTTCTGTCTACAAAGGTACAAAGAATTTGTAACAATTACAAAGATTTTGCGCTAAAAGAGTATAAAAAACTGAGATGAGGCACTTGGTTATTCAAGCAAATTGTCGTACATTTGCACCGAAAAACAATAAAAAGACACTTAAACGAACTTTATATGAACAAAATTAGAGTAGCAGTGGTGGGATACGGCAATATTGGTAAGTCAGCCGTTGAAGCCCTGGAGGCAGCCTCTGATATGGAAATTGCGGGCATTGTGCGCCGTGCCGGTCGCGAAGGATGCCCCCGCGAGATAGAAGAGTACACCATAGTAAAGAACATAAAGGAACTGGAGAATGTGGACGTGGCCATCCTTGCCACCCCCACCCGCTCGGTGGAGGAGTATGCACTGGAGTGCCTGAAACTGGGTATAAATACGGTGGACAGTTTCGACATCCACGGCCTCATCGTAGATCTCCGCCGCACTCTGGACAAGGCCGCCAAGGAGAGCGGTGCCGTCAGCATCATTGCCGCAGGTTGGGACCCAGGTTCGGACAGCGTGGTGCGCACACTGATGGAAAGCCTTGCCCCCAAGGGACTGACCTACACCAACTTCGGTCCCGGCCGTTCCATGGGACATAGTGTTTGCGTGCGCTCCAAGAAGGGAGTCAAGGATGCTCTGTCCATGACCATCCCAGTGGGCGAAGGCATACACCGCCGCATGGTGTATGTGGAACTGGAGGAAGGCGTTTCTCTGGAGGAGGTTACCAAGGAGATAAAGGCCGACCCCTACTTCTCCAACGACGAGACACACGTATTCCAGGTGGAGAGTGTGGATGCCCTGAACGATGTGGGTCATGGTGTGAACCTGGTGCGCAAGGGTGTCAGCGGACAGACACACAACCAGTTGTTCGAGTTCAACATGAAGATCAACAACCCCGCCCTCACCTCGCAGGTGCTGGTAAATGCAGCACGTGCCACCATGCGCCAGCAACCCGGTGCCTACACGATGATAGAAATCCCCGTCATTGACTATCTACCGGGAGACAGGGAGGAACTAATTCGCCACTTGGTGTAATTTATTGCATCGCCAGCAAATAACTATTATAAAAAACAGGCAACAAGTATTGACTGGATTAATTTGTTTTCCAGAACATTAATTATGTAAGGGTAGATCCCTTTTGTTGGGGTTGGGTAATAGTTTGAACTTGATTTCACCGAACTCACATTATATTGGAGACATGAAACTGTTGCACCACGCAAACAAGTCATTGACCTAATAGTTTTACCTGGCAACAAAACTTCTTTAAACCCCAATCTTTCATTAGCTTGTTACGCGCTAATGAAAGATTGGGGTTTAAACATACACACGAAACAGTCCCCAAACCATATAAGGAATGGGGACTGTGCTATATTCAAATAAGGTATATCCGGGGATTATTCCACCTTGCGCAGGAAGATCATACCGGTGGTGTTGTTGCCATTGGGGGCGTAACCTTCAAGTTCGATGTGGAAGGGGGTACCGGCTTCGAACTGGTCAAGGGTGAAACGGTAGGTGACAGGCTGCTGGCCGGTCTTTACGGTCTTGTCTGCCTTGGTTTCGGCCATCAGTTCCTTACGCTTCCAGAGTTTCATAGTACCCAGGCGGACGGGGTTGTCGCCACGGGTGGGGATAACGGTGAGTTCGTAGGTACCGTTGCCGGAAACCTTGCCCGTTACCTCAAAGCGCCAGTTGGCAGGCTTGGGCTGTACACGCAGGGGTTCCCAACCGAATACGTGCTGTCCATAGGCCTTATAGGCAGAATAGTCGGGGGCGAAGTAGAGGGGCAGTGAATAGCGTGTGCCGGAAACTACAGTTATGGCACGCAGGTCCTCACGGTTAGCCAATGTGACGGGACCGGTGTACTTTGTGGAATGAACGTTGGGGTATCTGCCGTTGGTAGTATAGCGGATGTCGGCTCCGGGCACATCGCATGCCAGGGTAAATGTAACGCTGCCATCGGCATTCTTCTCCTCCTTGACTATGCGTGGCTGAGGCAGACGATAATGGCAACCCTTGTTGTCCAGACGTGCGAAATGAGAACCCACACGGGTGCGGAAGTCCTCCCAGTTGCGCTTGCTCTGCTTAATCCATCCCACCTCGCTGACTGCCATCAGACGGGGGAAAAGCAGATATTCGGCATAGTTCTCCGAACGGTTCTCGTTGAGGGGAACGAACTCCTGCAGAGCATTGCCGTGGATGAACTGGTCGCTCCAGTAGCAAGCCTGCACACCGATGGTGGTTGAGGTCTCGGAATAGTCGTTGACGGGCATTGAATAGCACTTCTCCAGGGAGATGGGAGGACACCATGTGGCGGCCTGAATCTCGCCGGGGATGCTCATCTCGGGGAAGTCGAGGTACATGTGGGATGCCGGTGTGAGGATAGCCTTATGGCCGGTATTGGTAGCCCTGAGGGTATCTTTGGGGTTGTGCCATGAGAGGGCAACCACCTGCTCGTTAACCTTGCCACGCTGAATGATTTCGTCCCAACCGATGAGGGTACGGCCCTTCTTCTTCATCATTTCTGCAACCACGTTGGTCAGGTAGCCCTGCAGTTCGGACGTCTTCTTCAGACCCAGGCGCTTCATCAGTGCCTGACAGTCGGGGCACTTCTCCCAACGGGTGTACACGGCCTCGTCACCACCTATGTTGATATAGGCAGAGGGGAAGAGGTCGCAGGTCTCCTCCAACACGTTGCGCAGGAACTCGATGCTTGTCTCCTTGCCGGCACAGAGCAGGTCGCGGCTGATGAAGTGCTGGGTGGGCACCTCGTGCTGCACACCGGTGCAACTGAGCCAAGGATATGCCACCACGGCAGAAAGGATGTGGGCAGGGAACTCTATCTCGGGAATCAACTCCACGCCACGTACCTTGGCATAGGCTATCATCTCGCGGATGTCGTCCTGGGTGTAGTATCCGCCCAGACGTCTTGTGTCGGGACCTGACCATGCGCCCACCTCGGTGAGTCGGGGATATTTCTTTATCTCCAGGCGCCAGCCAGAGTCGTCAATCAGATGGAACTGCAATTTGTTCAACTTGTACATGCCCATCATGTCGATGGTCTTCTTTATGAACTCCTTGTCGTAGAAGTAGCGTGCCACGTCCATCATCAGGCCTCGCCAGGGGCGCTCGGGGGCATCGTAAATCTCCACGCAGGGAGCCTTCCACTCGGTACTGCGCTGCCAGCTGGCACTGTATATTTCGGCAGGGAAAAGTTGCAACAGGCTCTGGATGCCATAGAAAGCACCGTTGGCATCAGAGGCAACGATTCTTGCACACTTGGGAGTGACGGAAAGCGTGTAGGCCTCGGCCACGGGCACGGCCACTGTGTCCTTCTGCAGGACGATACTGCCCTTGGTCTTGCCTTCCTTCAGGAGAGCCACACGGCCTGTGGAGCGCGCAAGGAGTTCCTGCAGGTACTCGGCCTGGGCCTTGAACGAAGCGTCATAACCGATTACCACCTTCTCGGGCAAAAGGTACTCTCCGCCTTTTGCCTCCAACTTCTGCGGTTGGGGGATAATGCTTACAGCCTTAGTTTCCTGTGCATGCACGGTGGACAGACACAAGAATGCCATGGCAAGCGATAACACTCTGAACAGATTTTTCTTCATAGTATATATATTTGTTATATTGTTTGTTTTCCCTGATAGAATGGGGTCGGAGTAATCGGACTGTTTTCCGTTCTCACCTTTCCGTTCTAATCCCGCTTCGCGGTCTTTTCCTCCTTGTTGCTCGGCATAATCAAAATAAATTTTGCTTCTGCTCTCGCTTCCTGCGTCGGTTCCGTTTTCCTTTCTCCTTTCTCCTTTCTCCTTTTTCCGTTCTCAAGGCTTTACCAGCCTCTTTATGTCGTTCAGTTTGTTCAGGGCCTCAAGGGGTGTGAGGCTGTTTATGTCGAGGTTCAGGAGTTGCTGGCGTATGTCCTCCAGGATGGGGTCGTCCAGTTGGAAGAAGTTCAGTTGCGTACCCGTGTCGCTGTCCTTCCTGCTTCCTGCCGCCATGCCAGTACCCACATTGTCATGGTTCTTCTCGGCCTCCAGTTGGGCCAGTATCACCTCGGCGCGTGCCACTATGCTCTGGGGCATGCCTGCCAGACGGGCCACATGTATGCCGAAGGAGTGTGCCGAACCGCCGGGTTCCAGTTTGCGCAGGAAGATGATGCCTCCGTCCTTCTCCAGCACGCTGACGTTGTAGTTGTGTATGCGCGGGAAGGACTTCTCCATCTCGTTCAGTTCGTGGTAGTGTGTGGCAAACAGAGTGCGTGCACGGCCACGCTGACTTTCGTGTATGTACTCCACTATGCTCCATGCTATGCTTATGCCGTCGTAGGTGCTTGTACCGCGTCCCAGTTCGTCGAACAGGACAAGGGAGCGTGCCGAGAGGTTGTTCAGTATGGATGCCGCCTCGTTCATCTCCACCATGAATGTGGATTCGCCCAGGGAGATGTTGTCGCTGGCTCCCACACGGGTGAATATCTTGTCCACGAAGCCTATGCGTGCGCTCTCGGCAGGCACGAAACTTCCCATCTGTGCCATCAGCGTGATGAGGGCCGTCTGACGCAGCAAGGCACTCTTACCGGCCATATTGGGACCAGTGATGATAACAATCTGCTGCTCTTCAGTGTCCAGGCGCACATCGTTGGGCACATAGTGTTCGCCGGCCTGCATCTGCGTCTCTATGACGGGATGCCGGCCCTGGCGTATGTCCAGTTCCGTGGATTCGTCCACCACGGGACGTATGTATCTGTTCTCCCTGGCCAGGATGGCAAAACTCATCAGGCAGTCCAGACGGGCTATGAGCATGGCATCTGCCTGGATGGCCGGGATGAAGCGAGCGCACCACACCACCAGTTCGGAAAAGAGCCTTGTCTCCAATGCCAGGATGCGCTCCTCGGCACTGACAATCTTCTCCTCGTATTCCTTCAGTTCCTGTGTTATGTATCGCTCAGCATTGACCAGCGTCTGCTTCCTTATCCACTCCTCGGGCACCTGGTCCTTGTAGGTGTTGCGCACCTCCAGGTAGTAGCCGAAGACGTTGTTGTAACCTATCTTCAGGCTCTGTATGCCTGTCTTCTCTGCCTCGCGCTGCTGTAGTTTCAGCAGGTAGTCCTTGCCTCCGGTTGAGAGGGCACGCAGTTCGTCAAGTTCCTCGTTAACACCATTGTTGATTACACCGCCCTTGGCCACCAGCAACGGGGCATTGGGCGAAATGGTGCGGTGCAGGCGGTCGCGCATCTCCTCGCACAGGTCCATTTTCATGCCTATCTCCTGAAGCACGGGCGAATCCGTATTCACCAATGCTTCGTGTATTGGTTTCAGGGCCTGCAGGGCGGTGGTGAGGGTCAGCAGGTCGCGCGGCGACACACGTCCTGTGCTGATGCGCGAGATGATGCGCTCCATGTCGCCTATGTACTGGAGTTGCTCGCACACCACATCGCGCGTCTCCAGGTCGCGGAAGAAGTACTCCACCACATCCAGACGGTTGTTTATGGCCTTCGTGTCCTTCAGGGGGAACACCATCCAACGGCTCAGCAGTCGTGCTCCCATGGGTGTGACGGTACGGCTCATCACGTCCAGAAGCGACTTTCCGTCGTGGTTCATGGGGCGCAGGAGTTCCAGCGAGCGCATGGTAAAGTTGTCCATGTGCACATAGTGGTCCTCCTCTATGCGTGCCACACTGCGTATGTGTCCCAGTTGCGTGTGCTGGGTGTTCTCCAGATACTGCATTACGGCACCGCAGGCTATGGTTCCTGCCTTGAGGTGCTCTATGCCGTAGCCCTTCAGGTTCTTCACCCCGAAGTGCTTCAGCAACTTGCCTCTGGCCGTCTGCTCGTTGAACACCCAGTCCTCCATCTCGAAGGTAACGTACTTTTCCTGGAATGACGAGCGGAACAGTTCTCCCTTTCCCCGCTCGTAGAGCACCTCCTTGGGCGAGAAGTTGGACAAGAGGCTTCCCACGTGCTGTATGCTTCCCTCGCTGGTCATGAACTCTCCGGTGGAGATGTCCAGGAAAGAGACACCGCACATGCCCTTGCCGAAGTGTACGGCGGCCAGAAAGTTGTTCTCCTTGCACGAAAGCACGTTGTCCTGCATGGCCACACCGGGTGTGACAAGTTCCGTTATGCCACGCTTCACCAGTTTCTTGGCCAGTTTCGGGTCCTCCAACTGGTCGCAGATTGCCACCCTCTGCCCAGCCCTCACCAGTCGGGGCAGATATGTGTCCAGGGCATGGAAGGGGAAGCCTGCCATCTCCAACTGTCCGCTTCCGCCTGCACCATTGTTCCTTCTGGTCAGCGTAATACCCAGTATGCCCGAAGCCACCACGGCATCCTGGCCGTATGTCTCGTAGAAGTCACCGCATCTGAACAGTAGCACGCACTCCGGGTGCTTTGCCTTCAGGTCGTAGAACTGCTTCATCATCGGTGTCAGCGCTTCCTTTGCCATACTGGTATATACTCGTTTTTAGGTAAATAATGCCACAAAGGTACAATTAAGTGAGAGAAAAAGCAAATATAATTTGATTTTTCCGAAGACGGCGAATAAAGAGGCTATAATTACAGGCTCTATCAGCAAGCGCAAGTTATATGCACGCCTAACCCAAAAAGTTAGGACCCTTGTATCCCGCCATTGCCAATCGTCAAGGAGGGGCGAAGGCAAGAACGTCGTCTCCCTTCGCGTCTGTACAATTCTCAACCTGACAGTGTTCCTGCTGTCATAACCATTTCTACGTCAGTTCGGGATAATATTAGAACAATGTTAGTTGTTTGTTGTCCTCAACACAATATCCTTTGATTGCCTCAGGTTTGTTGTCAAAGAAGCAATATGCACTGATAGCCGCAATGAGGTTCATCAGGAAATTGTTAATGGATCTGTGTCTTGAATGCACCAAATTCCCCTTGTCCTT
>JAZNYM010000029.1:0-38289 GCA_045594385.1 Bacteroidaceae bacterium | reverse complement strand
GTCTAATACCTGAAAACACCGAGGGGTTTGGGGGCGAGAAGCCCCCATGAGAGAGTACAAATCAGTACAAAACGCTAATAATTGTTAACAGCATACATTTTTTTATTACAGTTCATTAGACTGTTATGCGCTAATGAAACCCTCTTTTTGTCATCTGTTTCGTCACTTCTCGGTTACAATGGAACCCCATTGCGCCCTCAAAGCGACAAAACACCTGTTCAAAAATAAAGGCTATTATCATCATAACGCTAATGACCGATTTGGGTTAAAGACATGTCTGTCGGTTAGTCCCGTTTTCATGCCATATAACTGCAAAAAGCCATATTATGCAAAATATCCGTCAAAAGGCGTAGGTAATTCTAATTTTATTCGTAATTTTGCCAGGACCAATAGACGGGACTGCTTTTGGGCTGTCCACTAAAAGAATAAAAGTTATTTAATTAACGTGTAGCGGAGTCAGGAGTCATTATGAGTTTTCCATCTTTTGATACGGATTTGTTACTATACATCAACCAGTGCAACAATGTGCTGATGGATACTTTCATGTTGAGGGTCAGTGACACCTATACATGGTCTCTCCTGTTGCTTGCCGTAATGTTTGTCGTTTTACGTGACAGGCCATTGAAGGAGGCGATTCTTATACTGTTCGGGATAGCCTTATGTATACTGCTGGCAGACCAGATTAGTTCGTCGCTAATAAAGCCGTGGGTTGCACGTTACCGCCCAACACACGATCCGGATCTCATGTTCAAGGTAAGGCACATTGCCGGTAGGGCAGGGCAGTATGGTTTTGTCAGTTCCCATGCAGCAAATACCTTTGCCATTGCCGCCTTCATGTCCATGGTGTTCAGGCACAGAGCCATGGCACTATGTCTGTTTGCATGGGCTTTTGTGGTGGGTTTCAGTAGGATATACCTTGGCGTGCATTTTCCGTTGGATGTGTTGTGCGGAGGATTGCTTGGTGTGGTAGTGGGCAGTATTGTGTATTTGCTGCATCGTATTGTCCTTTCCCGTTTTATGCCTGGCCCTCAACAATATTACAGCACGGCATATACGGGAACAGGTTTCTTGCGCGATGATATTCACATCATTTTTGCTGCAATGGCACTGACCATGGTATATACCTTGTTCTAATTTCCTTTACGGTATTTTAGAGGGGTGTATCCGGTTGCTTTATGGAACATCCTGGTGAAGTGGTTGGGATATGCAAATCCCAGTTCTTCTGCTATTTCATTGATTGTCATGTTGGTCTGCCTCAGCAGGACCTGTGCATGCGAGACAATTCTGCTGCGTATGTATTCTTGGGCGGTTATCTGTACCTCCTTTTTTATCAAATCTCCGAAGTAATTGGGACTGAGGTCAAATTGCGATGCACACCATTTTACCGTAGGTTGTCCGTTTTGTGCAGGCAATCCGCTGGTAAGGTATCTGTCAAGCAGAGTGTCTAGTTTGCCGACAAGGGTCTCTCCCATACGTATGCTGATGGTGTGTTGTTTTTCGAAGTACCTTTTCACATAACTCAATAATGTGCCTATGCCAAGTCGTATCATTTGTCCAGAAAGGTGGTCTTGGGGCGTAATCAGTTCTGCATATAGGTTGGCAAAGCAGTTTTTGATAACACCGAATTCCATTTCTGTCAGACTGATGGCTTCGGGATAGTCAGAATTGAAATATGAGAACATATAGAAGTCGCGCCCCAGGCCAGTTTTCTCCAGTAGTTCTGGTTTGAATGCAAGTATCCATCCCTTGGGAGTGGCTTGGAAATCCATCCGCATTTCTATGCTTTGTCCTGGCCTCAAGGTAATGAGAGAATCCTTTGTATATGGCAAAACAGTGTTGTCTTTTATCAGTTCTCCGAATTTCTCTTCTATCAGGATTAATGCATACATGTTGTAAATCTTTGCATTATACAGAGAAACGTCGGCACAAAACAAATCAGCTACGCTTACTTGGGGATGTAGTGTAGGTGTAGAGAAAAATCTGTTGAAGTCGTCTATTTCGCTTAGAGTGTACATCTTGCCAAAACGAGTGGATGTTGACCGTATGATAGTTTTGTCAGTGGAGGCGTCTACGCTATTCCTCCAGGTACTCGGCAAAGATGCGGGCGGCATCCTCTACCTTGCGCGCGCATGGGCGTGTACTATAATAATGCGCGTCGCGCTCGTCGGGGACGTGTGTGTCTGTCTCCACCTTGCAACCGTTCTGTGCCAGCAGGTCGGCACAGATGATGCTGCCGTTCTTCTGGCGGAACTTCTCAAGCAGGTCCTGCACCACCTTGTAGCAATGGGCCTTTCCCTCGCGGTCCTCGCCATCGGTGCTGCCGCAATGCAGTCCCACCAGTGTTACTATGCCTGATACGGCTCCGCACACCATGCGCATGCGGCCTATGCCTCCGCCGAAACCGGCTCCTATACGCAGTGCCGTGTCGCGCTCCATGCCGTAAAGGTCGGCAAAGGCAGCCACTACGCTCTGGCAGCAGCCGAAGCCCTGCATGAAGAGGTCTACGGACAGGCGCACGCGCTGTTCCATTTCAGTTGATAGTTGTTTCATGTCGGTATGGGTATGTCCTAAAAATCGTTATGTCCGTTTGTCTGGTTGGGGCCCTCATCTGCTTTACATGCATATCTCCAGTTTCAGCATCTCGGCCAAGCGCTGCACGTTCTTGTTGCGTTGCACCATCATCTGGTAGAGCGCGGGTTTGCTGGTTATGTGGCGCACCTCCTGGATGTCGGCTATGCGTACGCTCATGTTGATGTCCAGATTGCAGAGGTTCTTCCTCATGGTCTGTAGGATGTTGTCCTTCAGGTTCAGCAGGTACTGTGCTATCTGGGGGTTGTTGGCCACGATTTCAAAGGTGTTGTGGCTGATGAGTTTGGGTGTCATGGCGCGCATTCTCATGGCCATGGCGCGGCGTTCAAGGGGCATGCGCTCCACGTAGGAATGCCACTGGAAGGTGATATCCTCCTGGGTATATGGCTTGTTGGCGGCCTCTAACGTCTCTGTCTCCAGATTCTTCTCTTCGGTGGTGTGTGTGGGTGGTGCCACGTTGATGCTGGGCCCCAGTTGGTTGAGGTTGAATTTCTTCAGTCGTGGTCCGCCACCTCCCATCTGTCCGGAAGGTTGGGTGGTGGGGATGTTCAGTGTGTGTGCTGCATGCTGGGGCGCATGTGTCCCTGTTTTTGCCTTTTCTGGTTGGGGGACAGCGGTCTGGGGGGATGGCTGAGCCAATGCTCCCAGATTGAATATGGGTTTAAGAATCTTGCCGGGGCAGCGCCCCGAACCTGCGGCATCGTCGGCATCGGAGAGTTGTGCGCACTGTATGAGGCAGATTTCCATCTGCAGGCGCTTGTTGTGGCTCTGTCGGTATGCCTGGTCGCAATCGTTGCAGAGTTTTATGGCGCGGTATATGAACTTGCTGCTGCACTTGGCTGCCTGTTTGCAATAGCGTTGGCGTGTCTTCTCGGAAACTTCCAGCAGGGGCAGGGTAGAGGCATCCTTGGCCACCAGCAGTTGGCGCATGTGGTTGGCCAATCCGGCTATGAAGTTGCTTCCGTCGAACCCCTTGCAAAGAACTTCGTTGAAGAGAAGCATGCAGGGTGCCACCTCCTGTGCCAGGAAGTGGTCGGTCAGGCGGAAGTAATACTCCGTGGAGAGGACATTGAGGCTGGCGCAGACCTTGTCGTAGGTGAGTTCGCCCGCGGTGAAGGACACCATCTGGTCAAAGATGCTCAGGGCATCGCGCATGCCGCCGTCGGCCTTTTCGGCAATGAGTTGCAGGGCATCGTCCTCGGTGGTGTACCCTTCCTTCTCGGCCACGCTACGCAGATGTGCCACGGTGTTCTCTACGCTCATGCGGGAGAAGTCGTAAACCTGGCAACGGGACAGGATGGTGGGCAGAATCTTGTGCTTCTCGGTGGTGGCCAGGATGAAGATTACGTATGATGGCGGTTCCTCAAGTGTCTTCAGGAAGGCATTGAAGGCCTGGGACGAGAGCATGTGCACCTCGTCGATGATGAACACCTTGTAGCGCCCCGTCTGCGGCGGAATCTGCACCTGCTTGATGAGTTCGCGGATGTCCTCCACGCTGTTGTTGGAGGCGGCATCCAGTTCGTGGATGTTCATCGAGCGGCCCTTGTCGAAGGCCACGCAACTCTCGCACTGTCCGCAACTTTCGCCGTCCTCCATGGGAGTGAGGCAGTTGATGGTCTTGGCAAAGATGCGTGCGCATGTGGTCTTGCCCACACCGCGAGGACCGCAGAAGAGATAGGCATGCGCCAGTTTGTCCGAGGCAATGGCATTCTTCAGAGTGGTGGTGAGCGCCGACTGCCCCACCACGGTGCTGAAGGTCATGGGACGGTATTTGCGTGCCGAAACTATATATTCCTGCATTTCTGTAAGTGTTTACATTGACATTATTTCATGCAAATTTAGGAAAAATTCTCTATAATCCTTACAGGCATGCGTTCTTTTTTATATCTTTGTCCACAAATAAGACGAATATCATGGGCAGACTACAAAGCATCGCAACTTCAATCCGGAACAACAGGTTTACAAAGTATATCGTCACGCTGGCGATTATCATCCTCGTTGTCGGTTTTTTGGATGACAACAGTTTCCTGAACCGCCAGGAACGCATAGAGGAAATAGAGAACCTCCAGTACGAGATTTCCTTATTGAAGGCCAGATACGAGCAGGACACACGCAAGTTGGAAAGTCTGGAGGAATATGAAAACGTGGAGCGTCTGGCCCGTGAGAAGTATCTGATGAAGCGTCCCGACGAGGATGTCTTCGTGATAAAGTACGTAAAACCGGCCGAGTAATATCATTTTCCATAATACATACCACTTCCCCGATGCTATATAAGATATATCAGTTCGTAGTATGTCTGCCCCTTTTGGGACTGTCTACCCTGCTCACCGCCCTGCTCACCATTGTAGGGTGCACGTTTGGCAAGGCATCCTTCTGGGCATACTGGCCCCCGTGCATCTGGAGCAGGCTCATGTGCCGCATACCATTGCTGCCTGTCGAGGTTGTGGGTAGGGAGAAGTTACAGAAGGATACCAGTTATGTCTTCGTCTCCAACCATCAGGGACCTTACGACATCTTCCTCGTCTACGGCTATCTGGGGCATAGTTTCCGCTGGCTCATGAAGAAGGAACTGCGCAGCATCCCCCTCATAGGACGTGCATGCGAGAAGGCCGGCCACATAATGGTGGACAAGAGCGGTCCCAAGGCCATTGCCCGTACTCAGGCACAGGCACGCGAAACACTCCAGGGAGGTACCTCCATAGTGGTCTTTCCGGAAGGCAGCCGCACCTTCACCGGCCACATGGCACGATTCCGCCGTGGCCCCTTCATGCTCGGACACCAGTTGCACCTGCCCATAGTACCGGTGACCATAGACGGCAGTTTCGATGTCCTGCCCCGTCAGAAGGGTTTCAACTTCCTCACCCGCCACAAACTTCGTCTCGTTATCCACGACCCCATCCCATACCGCGAGGACCTGGACAGCATCATGCAGGAGTCATACTCCGTCATAGAGTCCGCCCTGCCCCCACATTACCGTGGCATGGTGGAAAATCCAGACCAGTAAGGGGGGGATGAGCGTTTAACGGTGAGCGGTGAGCGTATTTCCTTAGGGTCCCTAAGGTCTCTAAGGTCCTTAAAGTCTTTAAAGCCGCTCGCCGTTCATTCTCTCACTGTTCTTTGCTTTGGAAAGGTCTGAGGAACTCCCGGGGTATGGGAGTCTCGAACTGCATGTTCTCCTTGGTGACGGGGTGGATGAAGTTCAGACGGAAGGCATGCAGTGCCAGACGGTGCAGAGGGTCGCGCCCGTTGCCATACTTGCGGTCACCGGCCACGGGGAAGCCAAGGTCGGCCATGTGAACGCGGATTTGGTTCTTGCGCCCCGTTTCCAGTTTCATCTCCACCAGGGAGAAGTCGTCGTTGCTCTTCAACCGGTGATAGTGTGTTATGGCCAGTTTGCCGCCGTTGTCCGTGGGTGAGGAATAGGTTACGAAGGACTTGCTTTCCCTGAGCCATGACTGCACCGTGCCGCCCTCCTTTTCCATCTTTCCGCAAAGCAGGGCCACATAGCGGCGGTCGTAGACCATATCGTGCCAGTTGTCTTCGAGTATCCTGGCCACATCCACGTTCTTGGCATAGATCATCAGTCCGCTGGTTTCGCGGTCCAGGCGGTGCACCACGTGGGCGGTGCACTTGAAGTGGCGCTTCTCGAAGTATTCGTCCAGCACGTTCTTCACGCAATATTGCTTGGGCGAGGATGCCATGGACAGGATGCCCTCGCTCTTCTCTATCACCACGATGTCCTTGTCCTCGTAGACAATCTTCACGTACTTGTTCTCCAGCATCGTGCTCTGGCGGTGGCGTGAAACGCGCACCACCTCGCCCACGTGCAGGGGGGTGTCGTGGCGTGTGACCAGTTTGCGGTCCACGGTGATGGCTTTGCCAGAAAGCAGGTCCTTGGCCCTGTTGCGGCTTATGCCCATTTGTTTCAGCAGGAAGTCCAGCAGCGTGCTCTCCTCCCTGACGGGTATTTCTATGTATTTGCTTGCGGCATAGGCCGCGCCGTTAGTGTTTCGCATAATGAATGTAATGGTATCCTTTCCGTGCAGGTGGGATGGGGGGGATTACTTCCTCTCCTTCAGGTAGCCGTGTCTGTAGGCATATACCAGTTCGCGGAGGTCGGCAATGCGCACCTGTATCTTGCCGCCCAGGTCGGTGTCGCGCACACGGAGGCGGTGGCCGGTCATTTCCACCAGTTGTATGCTGGAGTGCGTGTCGGTGCCGTTCTGTATGGCATCCTTGCGGCTGGTGAACGGTTCGTGCTGGATGAGTTCAAATCCACGGCTGTGGTACACCAGTGTGTAACCGGCAATGCCAGTGGTGGAGTGGTAGTGCTGGGAGAAACCTCCGTCGATGACCATCAGGCGGCCGTCAGCCTTGATGGGGCTTTCGCCCTCTGCCACGTGCACGGGCACATGTCCGTTGATGATGTGGCGGTGTTCGCCCTTAACACCGAAACTGTCCAGGATGTAATCGCACACCTTGGGGTCGTTGCGCAGGCGGAAGTATGCGCCCTTCTCTTCATGTATCAGCGACTTGTCCGAGCAGAAGTAGCGCTCGAAGGTGATCATGCGCTTCTTGTCGAACAGGGGAGACTCGGGACCGCACCACAGGTACATAAGATAGTCGCGCGCCTCCACGCGTTCCTTGCGTGGGATGTCGCGGTTGAAGGCCTTGCGCACCATGATGCCAATTCTGTCCATGAGTTCGCGGCCGGAACTCTTCCTGCCCATCAGTTCCACCTCCTTCAACGTGCCGTCCTCGTTGAGGGGAACGGAAGCGTGGAACAGGAGGTTGCCGTTGCAGATGTTGTACATGCCGCCATGGGACAGGATGCACTTGATGTGCTTCTGCAACTTGTCGGACACGCGGAAGGAGTGCTTCAGTTTGCGCAGCATGTCCTCCTCCTCGGGTGTAAGTTTGTAGGGGTCGCTCCAATCCACGGTGGGGAACAGGGTGTCGCGCAGGGGATACTCCTGGCCGTTAACGCTGAACGTGCCACGTTCGGGATTGACATGCTCCAGTGTGCCTTCGCGCGAGATGACCCATTCTGGGTGTGCGTTTATTGTCTGCTGCTCCACCTTGAACTGGATGATGGTGATGGCCTTGTGCATCTTGCCTATGAGTTCCCTCTGGCGCTCGCTCAGTTTGCCGTACCTGTTGCTGGGCAGGAAGATGGTGCAGGGGTCGTCCTTGTATGCCTCCAGTGCCAGGGTGGCCAGAGGCAGGAGGTTGATGCCGTATCCGTCCTCCAGGGTGTCCATGTTGCCGAAGCGCAGGCAGAACCTCAGTACCGTGCAGATGCAGCACTCGTTGCCGGCGGCGGCGCCCATCCACAGGGCGTCGTGGTTGCCCCAGGTGAAGTCGAAGTTGTGGTAGTTCATCAGTGCGTCCATGATGATGTGCGCACCGGGACCGCGGTCCCACACATCGCCCAGGATGTGCATCTGGTCTATGGCCAGGCGCTGTATCACTTGGCAGATGGCCGTGATGAAGTTGCCCGCCTGTCCCGTCTGCACAATGCTGTCTATGATGCACTGGAAGTAGGCCTGCTTGTTGCCGTCCTCGGCATTCTCGTGCATGAGTTCCTCTATGATGTAGGCAAACTGTTGGGGCAGGGCCTTGCGCACCTTGCTGCGGGTGTACTTGCTGCACACGCTCTGGCACACGCGGATGAGGCGCAGGAGCGTGTCGCCATAGAAATCGGCAGGAAGTTCCTCTTCCTGAGCCTCCAGGAGTTCCAGTTTCTCCTCGGGATAGTATATCAGCGTGCAGAGTTCGCGGATACTTTCCTCGCTGAGTTCGTCCCCGTAGAGTTCGCGAACCTTGCGCTTTATGTTGCCCGATGCGTTGCGCAGGATATGTTCGAAGGCCTCGTGCTCTCCGTGTATGTCTGCCATGAAGTGCTCCGTGCCCTTTGGCAGGTTCAGTATCGCTTCAAGATTGATGATTTCCGTGCATGCCGCCTCCACGCTGGGGAAGTTTTGTGCCAGCAGACCCAAAAGTCTCATGTCGGCCTTGATACGTTCGGCCATATCGTTCTTAGTGTGCTCCATAGCAGTATAAAGTGTTCAAATTTATCCACAAATGTACTATTTTAAAAGCATCTGCACAAATTATAGGGGCTTTTTTTGTAACTTTGTATCCGAAAAGATACGAAGACAGTAAATGGATTAAAAGATAATGCGTGTATGAAACGACAGTTCTTGCTTCTGACCATGTTATTTTCCGTGTTGCTTTCTTATGCCGGACAGGAACCTGCATCAGCAACCAGGGACAGCATTGTGGTTGACTCCATCACGGGAGACGTGCGTAAGTATAAGTTGACGGACAACAAGACGCTGAAGCCCCTTTATTGGGTGTACAACTATCTGGCCAACTCCAACAAGATGCGCAGCGATGTAAGTTACGACGGAGGCTTCGTTTTCGGTCCTGCCTACAACATCAACACCGGCTTTGCCATAGGTGGCGGATACAGCGCCTTGTATTCTTTTGACAAGAACGACCCCACATTGCAGAAGAGCATTGTAAACGGATTCTTCCAGGTCAGCGTGAAGGGCATCGTGGCCATCGGTGTTGAGGGCCATAACTATATGAAGGGCGACAAGCAGCGCTTCAACTACGAGTTCAGTTTCACGCACTATCCCTCTGCCTTCTGGGGTATAGGTTATGATACGTCCATCGACAACTACTATGCCAACCGAATGGTAGACTCCAAACAGTTGCTTGTGAAATTGGAGGGCGACTACACATGGCGTCTGGCCAAGAACCTGTACTTCGGTCCCAAGATAGACTTCCTCTATTCCAACCTGTACAAGACTCACGACAATATCCCCAAGGGAGAGGAACACCTGTATCCCAACGGCCTTATGGAGCACTTCCTGGCTCTTCCCGACGGAAGCGGACACCAGCCGTTCTCTCAGGTGGCCCTCGGTTTGGGCGTTACCCTTACCTATGACTCCCGTGACTTTGCCACCAATGCCTACAAGGGTCATTACTTCAACCTCCAGCAGTTGGGATTCATGCCCGGTGTGAACAAGTACGGATTCTTCACCACCGATGTGAAGTATCAGGTCTACACCCCTTTGTGGAAGAAATGTACGTTGGCATTCCAGGCGCACGGACGCTTCAACTATGGCAACGACGTGATTCCCTGGATACGTCTGGCCAGCACGGGCAATCAGGGAATGGGACGAGGATACTTCTTCGGCCAGTACCGCGACAATAACGTTATGGAAACCCAACTCGAACTTCGCCAGCGTCTGATATGGCGCTTCGGTGTCGTTGCCTGGGTGGGAGCCATCAACATCTTCCACGACTTCAACAATATCTACATGAACAAAACCCTGCCCACATACGGTTTCGGCTTGCGATGGGAGTTCAAACCGCGTGTGAACGTGCGAGTCGACTGGGGTTTCACCAAGACTGGCAACAGCATAGTCTTCAATATCGGCGAGGCATTCTAATGTAGCCTTCATAAAGGAAAAAACTGTTCGTAAAGCATGAAGAAGAGCATCATTACCATATTCTCGGCCTTTCTCGCCATTGGTTCCTTTGCACAGAGCGAGGAGTTGATAAAGTTTGGCAACTTCGACCAATGGCTACAGCGCGACATAAAGGAAAGCGCTATCATCGGAGGAGAGACGCGTACCTTGTTCGAGGTGGCTCCCCGGGCGCACTGGAACAAGGCCAACGGCAAGCAGAACATCCCCTATACCAATCAGGGAGGTTCCCCCTGGGCAACCAGCAACGTCTATGCCCGGGTAAGCGGCATTACCAAGACCAATGCCTGTGTGTACAGAGACAATCACAACGAAGGCTATTGCGCAAAACTCGTCACGCAGGTGGTAAAGGTAAAGGTTCTTGGCATGATTAACATCAGCGTCCTGGCATCAGGCTCCATCTTCACGGGCGAAATGATAGAACCCATCACCGGCACGGACAATCCCATGTCCAAGATGGACCTTGGCATGCCTTTCAACCGTCGCCCCAAGGCAATAAAACTTGACTATCGCGTAAAACTTACCGACTCGCCCAACCGTATCCGCCAGACAGGCTTTTCCAAGGTGTCTACCGTTCCCGGCAGAGACATGCCCGAGATGGTCGTAATATTGCAACAGAGAAAGGAGAATGCCGATGGCAGCATCACCGCCAAGCGTGTGGGCACACAGATATACAAGTTCACCCAAAGTACAAACGGATGGGTGGAGGGCAAGACCTTCGACATAATGTACGGCGACATTACCAAGCACCCCGGTTACACCAAGCGTATGGACCTGATGCGTGGCGATGCCACCATCTATGCCCGTAACAGCAAGGGAGAGAATGTGCCAGTGGACGAGAACGGATGGGCCGACGCCTCGGCAACACCCACACATGCCATTGTTAAGTTCGATAGCAGCCATGGCGGAGCATACATAGGCAGCATAGGCACGACATTGTGGCTGGACAACATCAAGTGGGTGTATTGATTGGTGAGCGGCAGGCCCCCCTCAGTCCCCCTGTAGGGGGAGGAGAGGGTAAGGTTTTAGCATTTAACGTTTAACATTTTGCGGATGAGCGCTGAGTAATACAAACAATAAATGACAAACAGTATCATGAAGACACCATATTATATGATAGAAGAGAGGTTGCTGCGTAGCAACCTTTCATTGATTCAGGATGTTGCCCGACAGAGCGGTGCCGAGATAATTTTGGCCTTCAAGGCCTTTGCCCTTTGGAAGACCTTTCCCATCTTCCGCGAGTACATCACGCACACCACCGCCAGCAGTCCCTACGAGGCACGTTTGGCCAAGGAAGAGTTTGGCAGCCCTGCCCATACCTACAGTCCTGCATATACCGAAGACACCTTCGGCGAGATACTTTCCAACTCCTCTCACATTACTTTCAACAGCCTCTCGCAATACGAGGCATTCTTCCCCAAGGTAGAGCAGTGGAACATGGAACATGCCGAGGAGGAACGTATCAGTTGTGGCTTGCGCATCAATCCCGAGCACTCTCACATTGAAACCGACCTGTACAATCCCACCGCACTGGGTTCGCGCTTCGGTGTCATCTCCGGGCAGATGCCCGAGTGCCTGCCTTCTGGCATTGAAGGTTTCCATTGTCATTGCCATTGCGAGAGCAGTGCCGAGGACCTTGCCGACAACCTTATATATATAGAAGAACGGTTCGGCCGCTGGTTCCCCCAACTCAAATGGCTCAACCTTGGCGGAGGCCACCTCATGACACGCCATGGATACAATGTACCTCTCCTCATAGAAACTATCCGTGGCCTTCGCCAGCGTTATCCCAACCTGCGCATCATCCTCGAACCCGGTTCCGCCTTTGCATGGCAGACGGGTCCCCTCGTTTCCTCTGTGGTGGATATCGTGGAGAATCACGGCATCCGCACCGCCATTCTGGATGTCTCCTTCACCTGCCACATGCCCGACTGCCTGGAAATGCCATACTGGCCGGCTGTCAGAGGTGCGGAAACCATAGAAGACCCCGAAGGCCTTGTTTCTTCGGAGCAGGACAATGGAGGCTACGTCTATCGCCTTGGTGCCAACTCGTGCCTTAGCGGAGACTTCCTCAGTTCATGGCGCTTCGACCATCAACTGCAAATAGGGGAGCAAATTATCTTCGAGGACATGATCCACTACACCACGGTAAAGACCTGTATGTTCAACGGCATACACCATCCCTCCCTCACCATCCTCCGCCAGGACGGAACCCACGACATGCTGCGTGAATTCCGCTACGAGGACTACCGCGACCGCATGGATTAGGACTCCCAATAACTTATGGTGGCGCATGAAAAAAGCAGTGTTGTTTACAATTGGACAACACTGCTTTTTATATAGATTTGATTTTGCTTGGTATGAAATATAGAAATGGAATAGACTAGGCTTATAACACTTAGTGAATTTACTTGATGATGTCCATTTCCATGAATACCTTCTTCAGTTTCTCTACGGCGCGGTCAACCTGCTCGGTAGTGTGGTTGGCCATAAGGGCGAAGCGCACCAGAGTGTCGGTGGGGGCACATGCAGGGGGGATAACGGGGTTGATGAACACGCCTTCCTCGAAAGCACGGGCAGTGACAATGAAGGTCTTCTCCAGATCGCGGACATACAAGGGAATGATGGGGCTTTCTGTATCGCCAATCTCGAAGCCTTCTTCCTTAAAGCGCTTCAGGGCATAACGTGTAACGTCCCACAGGGCTTCCAGACGCTCGGGCTCTGCCTTCAGGATGCGAAGTGCCTCACGTGCCGATGCAGTGGCGGCAGGAGTGCAACTGGCGCTGAAGATGTATGTACGTGCGGTATGGCGAAGGTAGTTGATGACGGTCTTGTCTGCGGCAATGAAACCGCCCACGCTTGCCAGACTCTTGGAGAAAGTGCCCATGATGAGGTCTACTTCGTGTGTCAGACCGAAATGGTCGCATACGCCACGGCCGTTGCGTCCGAATACGCCAATGCCATGAGCCTCGTCCACCATGATGGCGGCGTTGTACTTGTGCTTCAACTCTACGATTTCGGGCAGTTTGCAGAGGTCGCCCTCCATGGAGAATACACCGTCAACGACAATCAGTTTGATGCTGTCGGGGTTGCAACGCTTCAGTACGCGCTCCAGATCCTCCATGTCGTTGTGCTTGAAGCGCAACTGTGTGGCGAAACTGAGACGGCGTCCGTCCACGATGGATGCATGGTCGCGGTCGTCACAGATGATATAGTCGTCCTTGCCCAACAGTTGGGGGATAACGCCGCTGTTTACGGTGAAACCTGTTGCGAAAACCAGGGCATCGTCCATACCGACAAATTCGGCAAGTTCCTTTTCCAATTCTACGTGGATGTCCAGAGTTCCATTGAGAAAGCGGCTGCCTGCGCATCCGCTACCATACTGTCTCATAGCCGCAACACCGGCTTCGATGACACGGTCGTCGCCTGTCAGGCCTGTGTATGCATTACTGCCGAACATCAGTACGTTGTGTCCGCCCATGGCAACTTCTGTGCCCTGCTTACCCTCGATTTCACGGAAATAGGGGTAAATGCCTTTCGCCTTGATTTCATCTGGCAAGGTGTACTTGGCCAGTTTGTCTTGTAACAATCCCATATCTTTGTCTGTATTATATGTACTGTTGTATGTGTTAATATCAACTGCAAAGATAAGAATTTTATTTTTAAAATCTGCCTATGCTTGCATGATTTCTTTGTTTGTGTGCAATTTTATTCCTCTGTATATTATATAATATGTATGGAAAGGCATAAAATCAGTATCTTTGCCCAGTAATATATAAAAACACGACATTAGTGAAGAGAATTTGGTTCATCGTAAATCCTATATCGGGAACGCATGACAAAAAAGGAATTGTGGCCAAGATACCGGAATACTTTCCCGAATGCAGATTTGCGACAGAAATAAAGTATACGGAATATTCCGGTCATGCAGCTGAGATAGCCCGCATGGCCGTTGAGCAGGGGGTGGACATAGTCGTGGCCATTGGCGGTGACGGAACGGTCAACGAGACCGCCCGTGCTCTGATCCATTCCAATGTGGCCTTGGGTATCGTGCCATGTGGCAGTGGCAACGGGCTTGCCCGTCATCTTTTCCTTCCCATGAATCCCGACGGTGCATTGCAGGTGATTTCCGAATGTAACATTCATACTCTGGATTACGGTCTGATAAACGGTCTGCCCTTTTTCTGTACGGCAGGTGTGGGGTTTGATGCTTTCCTCTCGGACAGGTTCAACAAGTCCGGCAAGCGTGGTTTGCTCTCCTACATAGAAAATGCACTGACAGAAGGTGTTTCCTATGAACCGGAGACCTACGAACTGGAGATATTGGGTGAGGAGTCAGAGGTAAAGACATACAGGGCATTCCTCATAACATGTGCCAATGCATCGCAGTACGGCAACGACTTCTACATTGCCCCACATGCATCTATGTCCGACGGTCTGATGGACGTGACGATAATGGAACCGTTTACCGTTTTCGAGACTCCACAGATAGCCTACCAGTTGGTACACAAGACCATTACACAGAACTCGCACATTAAGACGTTCCGATGCAAGGACCTGATTATCCGAAGGACTAAGCCAGGCGTAATTCACGTGGACGGGGATCCGAAGGATTCTGAGTCTGAGGTGCGTGTCTCGCTGGTCCCTAAGGATATACGCATGGTGGTGAATGCCAATAAACAGCCATGGCAACCGCCATTGCTGAGGATGTTTACAGATATCTATACGGGTGTGAGTGCTCCTTTCAAGCAAACGCCAAAGAAGATAAGCAAGATAAACGACGAATTGCTGAACAAATTGCGCCGTAAAGACCAACCCTAATCACACACAACAGAAATGATACTTTATCCCAACTGCAAGATAAACCTTGGATTGAACATAGTTGCCAGACGCAGCGATGGCTATCATGATATAGAGACAGTGTTCCTGCCCATACCATTGTCTGACTGCCTGGAGATAACTCCAGCCCACGAAGACACCTTTGCTATAGACGGACGGGAATTGGACTGCTCTGCCCAGGACAATCTTGTGATGCGAGTACTGAACATGCTCCGTGCCGAGGATATGGACATACCGCCAGTTTCCATACGCCTGACAAAGAACATACCTTCGGGTGCCGGCCTCGGCGGCGGCAGTACTGATGCCGCTTTCATGATCAAGGGGCTGAACGAACTGTTCGACCTTGGACTTTCCGAGGCGCAGATGGCTTCGCGAGTGGGCCGTTTGGGGGCAGACTGTCCGGTATTCATTGCCAACAAGCCCGTCTATGCCGAGGGTAAGGGAGATGTATTCACGCCACTCCCCGTCCCCTTGGTGGAGAAGAACTATTTCTGCCTGCCTCCGGCTGGTAGTGTGTTGCCTCCAACCATCCCCCTGTGCATTCCGTCTGTCCTGGACGGCTATTGGCTGGTGCTGGTGAAGCCAAATGATTTCATTTCCACGAGGGAGGCTTACGCTTCTGTAACCCCACGACCCTCCAAGATATCCCTGAAGGAAATTATTTCGCAACCTGTCAAGAACTGGCGTGGCCTGATGGTGAACGACTTTGAAGCAAGCGTATTCCCCACGCATCCGGTAGTCAGTTCCATCTGTGACCAACTTTACATGCTCGGCGCATCGTATGCAGCCATGAGCGGAAGCGGCAGCACGGTATATGGACTGTTCCGCCAACAGCCGGTCCTTGGAGAGGTCTTTTCCGGTTGTTTCCAGTGGCAGTGCAAACTGTAGTTCCGGACATGAATGGCGTAACAATATATATATAGGTATAGAGATGGAAAGAGAAGACAAGTGGAAGATTCTGGAAAGCACCTACATATCACGGCGCCCATGGATGACGGCACGTCTGGATAAGGTGCAACTGCCCGACGGACGAATCAATCCCGAGTATTGGGTTCTGGAGTTTCCGGATTGGGTAAATGTGATTGCCATTACCAAGGACGGAAAGATGGTGATGGTACGCCAGTACCGTCATGCTTTGGGGATTACGGAATATGAACTATGTGCCGGTGTGATGGAGGAAGGCGAAACGCCTTTAGAGGCTGCCAAGCGTGAACTCATGGAAGAAACCGGTTTCGGTGGTGGCGAATGGACGGAATACATGACCATTTGCGCCAACCCCTCCAACCATACAAATCTGGCACGCACCTTCCTGGCAACAGGTGTTGAACGTCTTGCAGAGCAGCATCTCGACGACACCGAGGAACTCACATGTCATCTGCTCTCCCAGGAGGAGGTCTTTGGCATGCTGCAACGTGGAGAGATACTTCAGGCCCTTATGGCAGCTCCCCTTTGGAAGTATTATTATGAGAAGCAGACACTGAATCCTTTATAATACATATATAGATATGGGACAATATTGGACACGAAAAGGAGACCAGGAGGACAAGGACGAGCGCACTGTATGTCCATGGACAGAGCATGTGGGGCACGGAGACAGGTTCATGCCCGACCCTAAATCGGATAAAGAATAACTATATATTACAGAAGGGGAGGATATTCTATGCGTTTTCAACTTCCGTCTGTATTAACTATTAACGGTTCGGATGCCGTAGGCGAGGCAGGCCTTGGTGTTGATGTCCATACTATTTCCGCAATGGGAGGCCGTTCCCTGGTGGCAATGACATCGCTTGCCCTCAGGACAGGAAGAGAGGACGTAGTATTTCACGACCTCCAGCCGCACTTGGTAGCCGACCAGATAGAAGCGGCTTTATTTGACAGTAAGCCCAAGGCAGTGAAGGTTGGTCTGGTACGCCTGCCTGAAACCATGTTGCTCGTATCCCGATTGATTGCCGGCCTGCCTCACAGGGTGATGGCACCCTCAATCATGACTTCCGAAGGTAAACTGCTTCTTTCTACAGAGGAGGTGTCTGCATGGATGAAACACCTTCTGCCCTTATCAAACCTTTTGATTCTCAGGGTCCGCGAAGCGGAGATAATGCTTGGTCGGACTATTTCCTCGGACGAACAGATGTTGCAGGCGGCCATGGAACTGCATGCCCTTGGTGCAGGTGCTGTGTTGTTGCGTGGCGGTCATGTCATAGACAATTATCTGACCGCCCTTTTGTATGATGGTGAAAAGCATAGTTTCTTTACTTCGCGCAACACCTCGGGATGGCAACGCCATGGTGTGTCGGGTGCCATGACGTCGGCAATAGCCGTACGTTATGCCATGGGAGATTCCACGGAGCAGGCGGTGGCAAATGCACATTCCTATGTACATTCTCGTATAGTATATGCTGTTTCGCCTTCAAAGGGGACATATACTATGCGCCCGGCCGACATATACAACAATTTTCTTTCCCTCCTGGCTGCCCACTACACCAAGGCGCACGATGTTGTTTACTATGCGTCCATGCTCTGCGTGTCTCCAAGGTACTTGCAATACATTACTGATAAGGTGGTGGGGCGTTCGCCCAAGCAAATCATATCGGATTACCTGATGCAGGAATCACGCTCCATGCTCATGTGTACACGCCTTACCATCCAGGAAATAGCCATACGACTGGGCTTTTCCTCACAGGCACAGTTTGCGCGTTTCTTTACCAGAGAGCAGGGTACAGCACCGCAGGCATACAGGCACAGTTTGTCCGTTTCGGAATAAGATTTTGCGTTACGGGAATAAAACGCCATCCTTCTTCTTTATTCTCCATACTTTTGCCGGCAGAAAAGAATGCCGGCATAAACATTAATCGTATCAACAAGGTTAACAAGCAGAATTATGGAAGAGAAGAAGTTTGACCGCAACCTTGCAGAAAGACTCAGGGGCGGTGTAATCATGGATGTAACCTCACCGGAACAGGCCCGTATTGCCGAGGCGGCCGGTGCTGTGGCCGTTATGGCTCTTGAACGTGTGCCTGCCGACATCCGTGCTGCTGGTGGCGTGTCCCGTATGAGCGACCCGAAGGTAATAAAGGCAATACAGAATGCTGTCAGCATCCCTGTGATGGCCAAGTGCCGCATAGGTCATTTCGTGGAGGCACAGATATTGCAAGCATTGGGTATAGATTACATAGATGAAAGCGAGGTCCTGTCACCTGCCGACGACGTTTACCATGTGGACAAACGTCAGTTCCGTGTCCCGTTTGTATGCGGAGCGCGTGACCTCGGCGAAGCATTGCGACGCATCAATGAAGGTGCTATGATGATTCGTACAAAGGGAGAGGCCGGAACGGGCGATGTGGTGCAGGCCGTCCGTCACATGCGTGCCATGCAAAGTGAGATACGTCGTATCGTATCCCTCAATGCTGATGAACTCTACGAGGCCGCCAAAGGCCTGTGTGTCCCCTACAAACTTGTGTTGTATGTCCACGACAATGGCCATTTGCCAGTTCCCAACTTTTCTGCAGGTGGTGTGGCCACTCCGGCCGATGCAGCCCTGATGAGGCAGTTGGGCGCAGAAGGTGTTTTCGTGGGTAGCGGTATATTCAAGAGCGGGAACCCGGCAAAGCGTGCCAATGCCATTGTGCAGGCCGTTGCCAACTACGATAATCCTGAAATCATAGCAGAACTGAGCGAGGACCTTGGTGAAGCCATGGTGGGCATCAATGAGAGTGAAATCAGGATATTGATGGCAGAGCGCGGACAGTAACCGGTCGCCTGCCCGGCTTGAAGTGCCCAGTTGTCTTTTGTTGGCAGGGTGTCAGGCCAGTAGTGCGAACACCGAAGCCATTATGACAGTGAGCACACCGCTGGTGACTATAGCCAGCGAACTCATCGCACCTTCCGTCTGTCCCATTTCCATTGCCTTGGACGTTCCTATTACGTGCGAAGCCGAACCGATAGCTATACCCTTGGCTATCGGTTCCTTTACTTTTATTAGCCTGAGGAACTTCTCGGCAAAGATGTTTCCTGTTATACCGGTGATCACGATGACTAATATTGTCACTGGTACATTCCCTCCCAGTTCCTCGGATACCCCCATGCCGATGGCTGTGGTTATGGACTTGGGCAAAAGGGTGACGTATGCCTGATGGTCCATGCCCAGAAGCAATACCATTCCCAATATGCTTGTCATGCTGCCCAGTACTCCGGCGGTGATGCCGGTGGCCACGGCATGATAGTTGCGTTTCAGATGCTCTATCTGTTCATAAAGCGGCACGGCCAGGCACACCGTGGCGGGGGTGAGCAGGTAACTGATTACGTCCGCCCCCTTGGCATAACTCTCGTACGATGTGCCTGTGGCACACAGAAAACCAATGGACAGGACTATGGAAACCAACAACGGATTCATCAGTGTCCATCCGCTCACTTTCTTCAGCCATATGCCTATGCAGTATGTTCCCAGGGTGAGCATTACGCCCATATATACGGACTCTGCCAGAAAATCATGCATTGTCTTTTCTATTCCTGCTTTCCTCCTGTATTCTTCTATTCTTCTGCCATAGTATAATCCTCTGCGTTGTCCATCCTGCTATGGCCATTACCGCAAAGGTACTTGCAAAAGTGATGGCCAGATACTCCGGCCAGTTGTCTTTGATGTTCTCCCACGAACTTATCAGTCCCACGGCAGGGGGCACGAACATCACCGGCATGGAAATTATCAGCGTTGTGCTAACCTCCCGTATCTGCTTTACCTTAACCCATTTGAGTTCCAACGCTATGAACAGCAGGACAATGCCGTAGATGCTTGCCGGGATAGGGAAGGGCAGTAGCCTGCGCATCAGTTCCCCTGCAAAGGAGAAGCATATTATTATAAATAGTTGTATCACGTATCTCATGACTGTTCCTCCTATATATAATATATATAATGTATTTGGGTATCGGTTTACTTAAAAAGTGTTTCGAGTTCAAAATTGATGCAAAATTACAAATATTTTCCAAGATAATACTTGCAAGTGATTAGAAATTGCCATACCTTTGTAATGACTACAAAAGACAAGTCATCAAAAGAGCAACTAATATTAACCTATAAAACCATAAGATTATGTCAAAGTACAAAGGAACACAGACCGAAAAGAACCTAATGGAAGCATTCGCTGGCGAGTCACAGGCAAGAAACAAGTACACCTACTTCGCTTCTAAGGCAAAGAAGGAGGGCTTCGAGCAGATAGCAGAGATTTTCCAGAAGACTGCAGATAACGAGAAGGAGCATGCAAAACTCTGGTTCAAGGAACTGGAAGGCATCGGCGATACCGCACAGAACCTGCTGGCTGCTGCCGAGGGTGAGAACTACGAGTGGACAGACATGTACGAGGGTTTTGCCAAGACCGCCGAGGAGGAAGGTTTCAAGGCTCTTGCCATGAAGTTCCGTCTGGTTGCTGCCATCGAGAAGCGTCATGAAGAGCGCTACCGTGCACTGCTCAAGAACGTTGAGATGCAGGAAGTGTTTGCAAAGAGCGACGTTAAGGTTTGGGAATGCCGCAACTGTGGTCACATCGTAGTAGGCGAGAAGGCTCCCGAGATTTGCCCCACCTGTGCACATCCCCAGGCTTACTTCGAGATTCACATTGACAACTACTAATCTTCAAGACTTACGGCAGCTTCGTGCTGCCGAAGTTTTATGACAACATTCTAATTACAAACCATTAAACAAGACAACTATGAAAAAATATATTTGCGACGTATGCGGTTGGGAGTATGATCCCGAAGTTGGAGTACCCGAGCAGAACATTGCCCCCGGCACAGCATTTGAGGACCTTCCAGAGGATTTCTTCTGCCCTCTGTGCGATGTAGGTGCAGACCAGTTCTCACCCCTTGACTGATTAGAAGCAAGAGATTAGAGTCTTGCTCATCAATAAACGACAAAGGCCCTGCATCCAGGACCTTTGTTGTTGTATTATATGTGCGCAAAACGGTCCTCGTGAAGATGCCGATTTGCGATTAAGTCTCTGTTTTGCCTAACTTAATATAATTAATGTTTGATGTGGTGTTATGCTCTGATTGTTTCCTCAAACATCAGATAGTGGCTTTCCTCCATGCCGAGGCGTTGGTAGACCTGTTGGGCGGAAAAGTTGGTCTTGTCGGCATACAGGCGTATTTGTGCGACGCCGTTTTCCTTGGCCATCTCTTTCAGTGTGGCATACATGGCCTTGTAGACGCCTTTCTTCCTGTATTCCGGCATTACGTAGACACTCTGTATCCACCAATACCACAGGTTGTTCCAGTCGCTCCATTCGCGTGTCAGCATCAGGCTTCCTATGGCCTTGCCTTCTGCACGGGCAACAAGGTATATGCCCTTTGACTCGTCGTTAATGGCGGCGGTCACTCCCTTGGTCAGTTTATCATTGTCGAGTGTCGTGCCTTCCGATTCCATAGCCATGTCTGCCTGGAACCTGACGATGCTTTCTATGTCGTCTGCTTCTCCACGGGTAATTACAAGGTTCATCTTTTCCGTCATCAGTTAATCAGTTTTTTATCTCTTTCGGTTCCACAGCGTCACAGAATCCGGCGCAGATGGTCAAGGATGCGCTTTCAGGATTGCTTGGCTGTGGCCGTAGGACTCTTCCCATATGCCGTATCTGTCCGTTGTGTCCATGCTTGTAGATGACGGCTTTCTGGAAGGCGTTAATCCACTAAGTTTGCAATGAGTATAGCGAGAAACATAATAATGGCATAAAAGCATACCATTATAATCATTATATATGGTTTGCACGTTTCCCATTGTTCGTCAATGAAATCCCGTTCCGCATGTCCAATGTCAGTGTTCTGTTGTGATAAACCTCCGTGGTTGTTATCGTAGATAGGAGGTTGGTCGTATGTGAAAAAATCGTTGGATATGTATGTTGCGTAATTGTCTTTGCCTACACTTTCCGTAAATTCCTGAATTAAGATGCATGTGGCAGAGTCGCTGTAAGATGCCTTGACGAATGCCCAGTCATATATGGAAGTTTCGGTATCGTAGTCCTGATAGGACGGCGAGGGTGAAAAGATGTTGACAGGTGTCTTCTGTGGCTGGGACTTTTCTTCCGATACCGCACTCGGTTTGGCCTCTGGTTGAACATCCGTAGCAGTACTTACGCTTGTGAGCATGCGGTTCAGCAAGTTCCCCAAAATGGATTTGCTATTCTGCTTTCTGTAATTGTTTTCCTGTTTGTTGTAATTGCCTTCGGAGCGTTTCATGATGGGGTAGGTTGGGACTTGTGGGCCGATTTGGATTTAAGGTTATAGGTAGGTTCAGTCTCTGCTGACCATAAGTTTGTCTATTCGGGCATTGTCTTTGTCCACGATCTGGAACTTGAAACCCTTCCACGTGAAGTGCTCGCCGGTGGAGGGTACGCGCTCCATTTCCGTCAGGCACAGGCCTGCCACGGTGGTGTAGTCGGCATCGCTTTCCATGAGGTCCTCGCTGTCGAAGAAGGTAAGGAAGTCGTACATGCTGCACTGTCCGTCCACGAGCCATGCCTCGCGGTCGTGGCATTTCACTATTTGCGGGTCTTCGGCATTTCCGTCTTCTATGTTGCCGACGATGCCTTCCATCATGTCCTTCAGGGTGACAATGCCCAGACACGAACCGTATTCGTCGCAAACAAGGCCTCGTGAGATGTTCTCGGATTTCATCTGCTCCAGCATCTTGTAAATGCTGGTGTTCTCATGGAAATACGTGGCCGGGCGGATGAGTTTCTCCAGGGCAAAGTCTTTGTCGTCCAATGCCACGAAGAGGTCTTTCAGGAGTGCCAATCCACGGATGTTGTCCATGCTGCCCTCGGAGACGGGATACACCTCGTAGAGGTTTTCGCGTATCACGGTCTTTATCTCCTCTGCGCTTTGTCCGAGGTCCAGACAGACGAGGTCGTGCTTGGAGGTCATTATGGAACCTACGGTCAGGTCGCCCATCATGAAGATGCGGTTCACAAGGTCTTCCTCCATGGGCTGGACTTCACCGTTGTCCTTGCCTTCCTGTATGATGGACTTTATCTCCTCTTCCGTCACCTTGCTTCCCTCGTCGCGAAGGCCTATCAGCGAGAATATGACCGCCGTGCTTTTGGACAGAAGCCATACAAAGGGTGCTGCCATGGTGGAGAGGTAGTTCATCGGTGCCGCCATAGCCTTGGCAATGCTTTCTGCCGTAGCCATTCCTATGCGCTTGGGCAGCAGTTCTCCGAAAAGCAGGGTCAGGAAGGTAACGATTATCACAATCACCCCCTGTGCCAAAGTCATGGAATAGTTGTGTGCCATGCCCAAGGCGTCCAGCAATGTGGCCAGGGAACCGGCCAACTGGCTGCCGGAGTAGATACCGGTGAGTATGCCTATGAGCGTGATGCCTATCTGTATGGTGGAAAGCATGCGGTTGGGGTTCTCCGCTATGGACAGGGCACGCCGTGCACGTTCGTTGCCGTTTCTGGCTTCTGTGGAAAGGCTCGACTTCCTGGCCGACACCATGGCCATTTCCGTCATGGACAGTATGCCGTTGAGCAGGATAAGTCCCAGTATGATAAGTATTTCGTTCATGTTATTTTACAGTCTTGTTTGCTTGTATCAGGCGTGCTATCTCTCCGAAGAGAAGCACGGGCATAGTCATGGCGGATATGCAGAGCCATTCCGTAAGGCTGAGGGGAACCACGTTGAACATCTTGCCTCCAAATGTGACGATGATGTACTGGCCGCCAATGATGAGCGCTATGACCCACAGGAAACTCTTGCTCTGCCAGATGCCGGCAAAGGCGGAATGTCCTGTCATGAAAGCCTTGGCATTGAACATGTTCCAAACCTGAAGCATTACGAAGAAGGTGAAGAACCAACTGAGGTCGCGGGGAGACAGGTGGCCGTTGTCCTGAAGAACGAGCAGTACGGCCACGAGCAGTGCCGTGAATAAAATGCCGGTGGCAAAGATGCTCCTTGCCATGGACTTGCTGATGATGAAGTCGCCGTTTTCTCCGCTTCGGCGCGGACGGTCGCGCATCACGGTCCAACTGGGAGGCAGTGATGCCAGGGCGCCGGCGGCAAAGGTGTCCATGATGAGGTTCACCCAAAGCATCTGTGTGATGGTGAGCGGAGAACCGGTGCCGATGAGCGAGCCGATGAGCACTATGGCGCAGGCTACCACGTTGATGGTCAGTTGGAACATGAGGAAGCGCTGTATGTTGCGATACAGCGAGCGTCCCCACATCACCGCCTGCACTATGCTGGAGAAGGAGTTGTCCAGGATGGTTATGTCGCTTGCCTCCTTGGCCACGGAGGTGCCGTCGCCCATGGAAAGGCCCACCTGTGCCGCCTTCAGTGCAGGGGCATCGTTGGTGCCGTCGCCCGTCACGGCCACTACGGCATCCTGTTCCTGCAGGAGTTGTACCAGGCGTTGCTTGTCGGTGGGACGTGCACGGCACATGATCTTCAGAGCCTGTACCCGCTTGGCGGCCTCTTCGTCGGACAGGGCTTCAAAGGCAGGGCCTGTGATTATGTTCTTGTCCGAATCGTCCTGTGTCCAGATGCCTATCTGACGTGCTATCTCGCGTGCGGTGGCAGGAGTGTCGCCGGTAACTATCTTTATGTCTATGCCGGCCTTGCGGCATGCTCCCACGGCACGGGGCACGTCCTCCCTGACAGGGTCGGATATGGCCACCACACCCAGATAGGTGAGGTCCCTGGCCGACAGCCTGCCGTCCTCGTATGGTGCCTCTGCTTCCTTGTCGGTCAGTATCTTGTAGGCAAATCCCAGTGTGCGCATGGCCTGGTTCTGGTAGGAGAGCAGGAGCGATTCTATGTCGGCACGCATGTCGGCGGCAGACTTTGTGCCGTTTTCCATGGCCACGTCCTTGCAATGTCCAAGCACTATCTCGGGTGCGCCCTTCATGTAGAGCACCTTGCTTCCCAAAAGGGGAGAGTCTACCACGGTGGCCATGTACTTGCGTTCGGTGGAGAAGGTAAGTTGGTTCACTATCCTGGCTCCGGAGCGCAACTTCTCATAGTCGTGTCCCTGTGCGTCCAGCCAAAGCAGCATGGCTGCCTCGGTGGGGTTACCCAAGGTCTTGACGGTGCCGTCCGTCCGGTTCAGGTTTGCCGTGGAGTTCACCGCTATGCCCTCGCGTATGAGCATGCTTGCATTGTCCTCTGCCAACTTCTGCTCCTTCAGGGGGAAGAACGATGTTGTGTTTACACGCATCTGGTTCTGTGTCAGTGTGCCGGTCTTGTCCGTACAGATGACTGTGGTGGCCCCCATTGTCTCACAGGCATGCATCTTGCGCACCAGGTTGTTGGCCTTCAGCATGCGGTTCATGCTCAGTGCCAGGCTCAGCGTCACGCTCATTGGCAGACCTTCGGGCACGGACACCACCACCAGGGTGACGGCTATCATGAAGTTGTTGAGGATATGCTCTATGTAGTAGAAGTTGCCGCCCTCTCCTCCCTGCAAGAACACCTTGGCGGTGAGCACCAGGAAGGTCAGTGCCGCTATGGTGTAGCCTGCCTTGCTGATGATGCCTGCCAGGCGCTTCAGTTGCAACTGTAGGGGAGTGTCCAGATTGTTGTCCATCTGCGCTCCCTGGTTCACCTTACCATACTCTGTGGTGTCGCCCACGGCCTGCACCTGCATGATGCCGTGCCCGTCCACCACGGTGGTTCCGCGCATTGTCTGGTTGGAAGGATAGGTGGCCTCCGGGTCGAAGTCGGCCTCTGTGGTAGTCTTGGAAATCAGCGGTTCGCCGGTAAGGGTGGATTCGTTCACCTGCAGGGAAACGGACTCCAGCAGGATGCCGTCGGCAGGAATCTCGTCGCCAGTGCCCAGCATCACTATGTCGCCCACGACGATGTCCGCCCTGGTGGTTTCCGTAACGTGTCCGTCGCGTACCACCGTCACCGGTATGTCGTCGTTCACCTGGTTCAGCACCTCAAAAGCTTTTGCCGCCTTGGCCTCGAAGAAGAAGCCTATGGTGCTTGCCAGCATTATGGCAAAGAAGATGCCCACGGGTTCTATGAAAGCCTCCAGTCCCTTCTGGTCGGGTCCCCAGCAATGTATTGCCGAGATTATCATGGCCAGCACCCATGCAAAGAGCAGGATGCGTATGATGGGGTCTTCAAACTTCTCCAGGAACTGAATCCACAATGAAGTCTTCTTGGGTGGAGTGAGAATGTTGGTACCGTGTTTCCTTCTGCTGTCTTCCACCTCCTGCGAGGTAAGTCCCTTTTGTAGGTCACCTTGTTCCATAATGTCTGTATGTTTATTATATTCTTCGTGCAAAGGTAAGCATTTTAACCGACTATAAGGACATATACATTATTATTATAGGATTTCTTAACAAATACATGCTTGCCCTCTCTATTTGTGTAAAGTGACAATGGTAATGGATACATTGTTTTGTAATGGTATATCTTTTATATAAGAAACGTGTGGGGCATCACCAATGTAGGAACGATGCCCCATTTCTCTTGCCATGTCATTGTGCTCTGCTTCTTTTCGCTTTGCCTTATAGAGTGTTTCATCGCGTTCTCAGTGATGCCAAGATTTATCGTCACTGATGATAAAGTTTACCGCCACTGATGATAAGTTTCACCGCCACCGATGATAAGTTTCACCGTCACTGATGATAAAGTTTACCGCCATTAGTGATAATGTTTGCCATTATCGGTAACAGAATGGGTGCAATATGAAGGATGATTACAAGGAACTTGGTGTTTAACTGGTCTCAAATAGAGCATATAATCACTTTTTTGTTAAAATCCATTAACCTCATAAATATTTTCCGTATCTTTGCACAGACCTAGCCAGTCCCAATGGGGAGGGGCGGGTCAAATCTTATTGGAATTGCTTCCGTTTGCATCGCTACGTGGAGATTCGTCTCTCCCATCTGCCTTGCTCGGAGCAGAAAAGGACGTTTTCTAAACGTTATCTTCGACCATATCAAACTTCGCAAACTTGATCCATCAGAAGATACCGCAACGAAGCGTTCATGCTGGGTGTATTATACCTGTCATGTCTCAATCCGTATTTGGATTGCAGAACATGTATTATCCTATAATACCCTACGGCGTGGGCTGGCTAAGTTGCTTATCTCGATGGAAAGGCAATGCGAAGGCCTGATATGGTGGGATAAGCGGCAGAAGTTTCTCCCACGTCTTTTTTATGTCCATAAGCCAGGTATTAACTTTAATGCTGAAGCAGGGAGAGTGGTAGGCGACGGTATATGGATATACGTATTATTAACTTTAAATTAT
The DNA here is from genome assembly GCA_045594385.1 of Bacteroidaceae bacterium. Lineage (GTDB taxonomy): Bacteria > Bacteroidota > Bacteroidia > Bacteroidales > Bacteroidaceae > Physcousia. The sequence goes on along the minus strand of JAZNYM010000029.1, from coordinate 11,119 downwards.
TTATTTTATGAGAACAATTAAAACATGGCTCGCAACGATAGCAGTGCTGTTGTGCAGCGTTTCTGCGAGTGCCCACGACTTTGTGGTTAATGGTATTTATTACAACATTACATCAACAAATGAGATGACTGTGTCAGTTACTTATGAAGGTAATTCATTTGCTTCAGCAACATACACTGGAGATATATTCATTCCTGCAACAGTAATATACAATAGTAATACCTATAGTGTGACGAGCATAGGGGAGGCCGCTTTCTATCGTTGCTCTGGTTTGACCTCGGTTACTATCCCCAATAGTGTGACGAGCATAGGGTGGATGGCTTTCTACTCTTGCTCTGGTTTGACCTCGGTTACTATCCCCTATAGTGTGACGAGCATAAGGGATGAGGCTTTCGCTGCTTGCTCAGGTTTGACCTCAATTGTTGTGGAGAATGAAAATTCAGTTTATGATTCTCGAAACAACAGCAACGCTATAATAGAAACAGCAACAAATACACTTCATGTTGGATGTCAGACGACTAATATCCCCAATAGTGTGACGAGCATAGGTAGTTCTGCTTTCTATAATTGCGAAAGTCTGACCTCAGTTACCATCCCTAATAGTGTTACGAGCATAGGGGAGGACGCTTTCTATCGTTGCTCTGGTTTAACCTCAGTTACTATCGGCAATAGTGTGACGAGCATAGGGGAGAGGGCTTTCCAAGGTTGCTCAGGTTTGACCTCAATTGTTGTGGAGGATGAAAATTCAGTTTATGATTCTCGAAACAACAGCAACGCTATAATAGAAACAGCAACAAATACACTTCATGTTGGATGTCAGACGACTAATATCCCCAATAGTGTGACGAGCATAGGGGAGCTGGCTTTCGCTGATTGCTCTGGTTTGACCTCGATTATTATCCCCAATAGTGTGACGAGCATAGGGCGTTTTGCTTTCCAAGGTTGTAATAAACTCAACTCTGTCAATCTTCCTAGTAGTATATCAAAAATATATGAATTAGCTTTTTCGATGCAAGAAAATTTACAAATCCATATTAATGATATCAGTGTGTGGTTAAACATAGAATTTGTAGATAGTCCAAAATCCAACCCTCTATATGCTGTTCCCACGTCAAAATTGTATATTGACAATGAACCCGTTACAAAAATCACTATCCCAGGAACAGTAAAAAAAATCAATCCATTCGCATTCTGGGGTTATAAATCACTTACTTCAGTTATCATTCAAGAAGGGGTGGAAATGATTTCTTATAATGCATTTACAGAATGCAGTAATCTTATTTCTGTAACTATTTCAGAAGGCGTAAGTATGTCTGGTGGAGGAATATTTGCAGGTTGTTATTCGCTTGAAAACATCAATCTGCCAAGTACAATGAGTGTGATTCCTCCCATGTCTTTTGCAGATTGCACCAGTCTGAGATCGCTCACCTGCAGTGCTGTAACTCCTCCTACATTCACTGACTCTCCAGATGCGCCAGAATATACGAAGGCATTGTATGGCGTTCCATTGAATGAATGCACTCTCTATGTTCCTGCTGAATCAATCTCTGATTATAGTACAGCTACGGGATGGAGTGAATTTACCAACATTCTTCCCATTGATGAAAATATAGTGATTAATGACAATACAGAAGAGTTTCTGAATGCCAGAAATTTATACAATGTAAATATCACCTACACCCGCACCCTTCCCAATCTACAATGGAATGCATTGTTTGTTCCCTTTGAGATTCCTATAAGTGATTTGGTTGAAGATTACGATATAGCCTATATCAACGACATTCATTCCTATGACAAGGATTTCAATGGAGAGATTGACCAGATGGAGATGGAAGTGATTTACATAAAGGAAGGTACTTTGCATGCAAATCATCCTTACCTGATTCGTGCCAAGAATGATGAGGCTAAGGAAATGAGCATAGTTGTTACTGATGCTACTCTGTATAGCTCTGCCAAGGCAGACAGAACCAGCATTGCCTGCTCTTCTGCTTACACCGATTTTGAGGCCATTGGTACATACGAGAAGATGACTGCTCAGGAGTTGGATGGATGCTATGCCATAAACACTAGCGGTGCATGGTCGCCAATAGCTAGCGGAGCATCATTGAATCCCTTCCGTCTGTATATGACTATCACCAACCGCGATGGTTCTCCCGTAAAGGTATCGCAGAGTGCACAGGCAAGGATTAATATCCGTGTTCAGGGTGAGGACAATGCCACAGGCATCACTGAAACGGAAAACACAAAGGTAAAAACGGAAAACTTTGACCTTTCTGGCCGTCGTGTGGAGAGAATGCAGAAGGGTATTTACATAGTGAACGGCAAGAAAGTTGTGAGATAGTGAGACATAAGTTATAAAAGGGTAGGGACGTAGCGTGCTACGTCCGTCCCAAAATGTAAATTATTTAAGAATTATGAAACGTAAGTATATCCAGCCACAGACTATGGCAATAAGAGTTGCAGTAGAGAAGATAATGGCAACCAGCGACAGAGTACCTATTGACGACACACCAAGTGTTCCTGCTGCTCGTGAAGACGAGAGCATTGAGATTAAAGGTGTATGGGAATCCGTTTGGTAAGATCCTTAATGCCTAATGACAAGAGCGCCAGCGGTGATGTTCCGCTGGCGCTCTATATATGACTGAGTACTCTGAACTTTCGCTCACCGATCATCCGCTCATCGTTAAGTGCTCACCGTTCAATCAGATCAGGCAGTTCTCGGTGCACTTGCGCTTGGATACGATGGCATCGATGGCGGCTACGGCGGTGATGGTGAGGATGTCGCGCACGCTGCTTTCGAAGTCGGTGAAGTGGATGGGCTTGTTCAGACCTATCTGCAGGGGGCCGATAACCTCCACGTCGGGCGACATGTACTGGATGAGTTTGCTGGCCATGTTGGCACTGGAGAGGTTGGGGAACACGAGGGTGTTCACGTCCTTGCCGCGAAGACGGGTGAAGGGGTACTTGCGGTCGCGGAGTTCCTTGTCCAGCGCGATGTTTATCTGCATCTCGCCGTCAATGAGGCGTGAAGGGTCTTCATCCTGAAGGATGCGCACGGCCTCGTGAACCTCTGCAGGTGAACCAACGGTGTCGGAACCGAAGTTGGAGTAACTGGCCATGGCCATGACGGGTTCGTGGTTGAAGACACGCACGGCACCTTCCATCAGTCGTGCCACGTCCACCAGGGTGTTTGTGCCGGGATGGCGGTTGATGAGGGTGTCGCCGATGAAGAACGTGCCCTTCTTGGAGTTGAGGATATGCATGGTGGCGAAGTGCTCGTAGCCGGGCTTGATGCCTACAACCTCCTTGGCCACCTTGATGGTGTTGCTGTACTTGGTGTAGACACCGGTGATGAAGGCGTCGGCCTCGCCCGTCTCCACCATCATCATGCCGAAGTAGTTGCGCTCGAACATCTTGTCGTTGGCCTCCTCGAAGGTGTAACCCTGTCGGGCACGCTTCTCTGCCAGGATCTGTGCGAAACGCTCGCGTCTGGGAGCCTCGCGGTCGTGGCGCAGGTTGATGACCTCAATGCCCTCGAGAGAGAGTTCCAGTTCTGCCGCCTTCTTGGCTATCATCTCGTCGTTGCCAAGGAGTATGGGATGGCAGATACCCTCGTTGCGTGCCTCCACGGCAGCCTTGAGCATGGTGGGGTGTATGCCCTCGGCGAACACCACGCGCTGGGGATTGTGGCGTGCCGTCTCGTAGAGTTGCTGGGTGAGTTTGCTCTCCTGTCCCATGATGTTCTTCAGGTGTGCGGAGTAAGCGTCCCAGTCGGTTATCTGCTTGCGTGCCACTCCGCTCTCCATTGCAGCCTTTGCCACGGCCATGCTCACCTCGGTGATGAGGCGGGGATCAACAGGCTTGGGAATGAAGTAGTCCTTGCCGAAGGTGAAGTTGTTGACGTTGTACACCTCGTTGACCACGTCGGGCACGGGCTTCTTGGCCAGTGCGGCAATGGCATGCACGGCGGCAAGTTTCATTTCCTCGTTGATGGCGGTTGCGGCGGTGTCCAGCGCCCCGCGGAAGATGTAGGGGAAACCGATTACGTTGTTTATCTGGTTGGGATAATCGGAGCGGCCCGTGGACATGAGCACGTCGGGGCGTGCCTCCATGGCCTGCTCGTAGGTGATTTCGGGTTCGGGGTTGGCCAGGGCAAACACTATGGGCATGTCTGCCATGGAGCGTACCATCTCCTGCGAGAGAACGCCGCCCTTGCTGAGGCCCAGGAACACGTCGGCACCCTTGACGGCCTCCTCCAGGGTGTGCACATCGCGGCGCGGTGTGGCAAACTCCTGCTTCTCGGGGGTCAGTTTCTCGCGGTCGTCGGTTATCACGCCCTTGCTGTCCAGCATGAGGATGTTCTCCTTGCGTGCACCCAGAGCAACATAGAGTTTGGTACATGATATGGCCGCGGCACCTGCACCGTTCACCACTATGCGCACGTCCTCTATCTTCTTGCCTGCCACTTCCAGGGCGTTGAGCAAACCTGCACTGGAGATGATGGCCGTGCCGTGCTGGTCGTCGTGCATGACGGGAATGTCCAGTTCGGCTTTCAAGCGACGCTCTATCTCGAAGCACTCGGGCGCCTTGATGTCCTCCAGGTTGATGCCGCCGAAGGTGGGGGCAATGGCCTTGACCGCCTGGATGAACTTCTCGGGGTCCTTCTCGTTCACCTCTATGTCGAACACGTCAATGCCGCCATATATCTTGAAGAGCAGGCCCTTGCCCTCCATTACGGGCTTGCCGCTCATGGCGCCTATGTCGCCGAGGCCCAGCACGGCTGTACCGTTGCTTATCACGGCCACAAGGTTGCCCTTGCTGGTGTACTTGTAGGCGTCATCGGGATTCTTTTGGATTTCCAGACAAGGCTCTGCCACGCCTGGCGAGTAGGCCAGGGAAAGGTCGGTTTGGGTACTGTAAGGTTTGGTGGGAACTACCTCTATCTTACCAGGTTTGCCCTCGGCATGGTATGCCAAGGCAGCCTCTTTTGTAATCTTTGCCATAAATCTTTTACCTTAATGTTTTACTAATCGCGTGCAAAGTTACTACTTTTTGGCAAAAGATGAGATAAGAGCAAGCAAAAAAAAGGTTAAACCCAAATCGCTCATTAGACTATTATGCGCTAATGAAACCGTCTTTTTGTCATCTGTTTCGTCACTTCTCAGTTACAATGGAACCCCATTGCGCCCTCAAAGTGGCAAAACATCTGTTGAATTACATCCGACCTTTTCTCGCCAAGGCTGACTTAAAACAAGTTTTGAGTCCGCTCCATTGGCTTAACGAAAAGGTTCAAAAATAGAGGCTATTATCATCATAACGCTAATGACCGATTTGGGATTATGGCAGGCAAGAAAATTTTTAAAGTGCATTTTTGACAGTTTTTTTTTAATTTTAGAAAAAAAATGTAACTTTGCATGCAAATTCCTAATAATAAACAATAATGAAAAGACTGATCCTCTTTCTAACATTGTCTTTTGCCTTTTTCCTTAATAACGTTCTGGCTCAATTGCCGTCCGTTACTTTGAAGACGATGAACGGTACTGAAGTGCGCACAGACACTCTTTCGAACGGTGGCAAACCGTTCATTATCGATTTCTTTGCAACCTGGTGCAAGCCTTGCAATCGCGAATTGGATGCCATCAACGAAGTTTATGAGGAATGGCAGGAAGAAACAGGAGTGAAAATTTTTGCCGTAAGCATCGACCAGGCGCAAAACATCAACAAGGTGAAGCCTTTGGTTAGTAACCACGGTTGGGAGTATGATGTGCTGCTTGACCCTAACAGCGAATTCTTACGTGCTGTTGGCGGACAGATGATTCCCTATACACTTGTTGTCGATGCAAAGGGAAAAATCGTATATAAACACAGTGGTTATACTGATGGTGCCGAAACGGAACTCATCAAAAAGGTGCGTGAGTTACTCAAGTGATGAATAGGTTTCTCGCGTCTTTGACTTTATGTCTTAATGTTCTCGCGGCCTGGTCGTGGGATTGGAAGGGTGTGTCGTTCTCCGGCAATATACAAAGTGATATGCTCGTCCCTCATTATGATAGCGGCACTGGTGCCACTAAGACGGGCAGCTTCCTCACTAACACATATGCTGGTCTACAGTTGCAGAGCAAGTATGTCGATGCTGGTGCTCGCCTGGAGTTCCTGGAGTATCCGCTTCCTGGCTTTGAGAAGGATTTTGAAGGCTGGGGGGTGCCTCACTTTTGGGTAAAAGGAAAGTTGGGAAAAGTAGAACTGACCGCAGGTACTTTCTACGAACAGTTTGGCTCTGGTTTTATTCTCAGAACTTATGAAGAACGCTCGCTCGGTATCGACAACTCCTTGCTGGGCGGTCGTGTTGTTGTGAGACCGTTTAAAGGCATCACACTGAAAGCGCTCACTGGTGTGCAACGACGTTATTGGGGATGGAACAAGTCGCTCGTCAGTGGTACAGATGTCGAGATAAGTCTCGCCGAGTACATCCCGTCGTGGCAACAGAAAGACATAGGCATCACGCTTGGTGGCTCGTGGGTGAACAAGTACGAGGATAACGACGACAAAGTCTATGCATCTCCCGTATACCGCTATCGACTTCCGAAGTTCGTTAACGCCTGGGATGTCAGAATTAGCTTCAATAAGGGTGCGTGGAATGTGCTGGCAGAGTATGCACAGAAAGGTGTTGACCCCTCTTTTGCCAATGATTATATCTACAGAAAAGGTTCGGCCGTCATGCTATCGGGTTCTTATTCCGGAAAAGGGCTGAGCATCCTGTTGCAGGCAAAGCGGTCGGAGAACATGTCATTCAAGAGCACAAACGACGTGGCAAAAGCCATCGGCATTTCGTCTGCCATCAATCATCTGCCAGCCTTTACACAAGATCAAACCTATGCCCTTGCCGCTATCTATCCCTACGCCACACAACTTGCCGATGGCGAATGGGCTTATCAAGCAGAAGTAGGCTATAACTTCAAGAAAAAGACACCACTGGGAGGCCGTTACGGCATGAACATAAAAGCCAACTTCTCGTACGTCCGTGCCATCGACAGGCAGTTCTACAATACGAGCGATCTCATTCAAAAGACTAATGGCTACGAATCGAAATTCTTCAAGTGGGGCGATGATACTTACTACAGAAGTTTTGATCTTGTATTGACTCGCAAACTGTCAAAAGCATTTAAAATTAGCCTGATGTATGTCAACCAGCTATACAACCAAACTGTTGTCGAGGGACATGGGGGGGTAGTACATACCAACATCTACATTGCCGACGCCAAATATCAGTTCTCTCCCAAGGTGACACTGCGAGGCGAACTACAATATATGACAACCAAACAAGACCAAGGCGACTGGGCTTACGGGTTGCTCGAACTCTCATTAGCGCCCCATTGGATGGTGTCCGTCAGTGATATGTGGAACTGCGGAGAGACAAATCTACACTATTATCAAGGACTCGTAACCTATAACATTGGTCAGCATCGCATACAAGGCGGCTACGGACGCACAAGGGCAGGTTACAATTGCTCGGGAGGCGTGTGCCGCTATGTGCCGGCAACTACGGGCTTCACGCTCTCGTACAATTATAATTTCTGAAGCAAGACAAAAATGATGAAACAATATACATATAATGTAATCGTTTGCCTGTGCATGATACTGGTCGGATGCGACCACATCTCGGAACAAGAGCGACTGATATACGAAAAACCAGAACCCGCTCAGCGTGTAGTTCTCCTTGAGGACTTCACTGGTCAGCGCTGCACAAACTGTCCCAAAGCAACGGATGTCATCGAACAACTTTTGGAGACGTATGGCGATGCCTTGGTAGCTGTTGGTATTCATGGTGGCCCTCTTGGCTTTGCTGGCAATGCAAAAGTCACAGGTCTCGCTACAAAGACAGGCGACGAATACTACAACCACTGGAACCTGGAGCACCAGCCTGTTGGATTGATCAATAGGCACAGCCCTGTCGATTATCCCCAATGGGCAGCTGTCGTGAAAGAAGAACTGACAAAGTTGTCTGCGTTACGTTTGACCGGCACAGTTTCCCATGAGGATGACGTCATGACGATACATCTCTATGCCGAAGGAACCGACGGCAACGTTACGGGCAAACTGCAAGTCTGGGTTCTCGAGGACGGCATTAAGACACTTCAACTCATGCCAGACGGATCTGCCAATCAGGAGTATGTCCACAATCATGTCTTCCGCACAGCAATCAACGGCACATGGGGTGAAGACTTCAGTATCAATGAAGGCGAGAAGGTAGAACGAGAGTTTACGCAGGCTTTAGAACCAACATGGAATAAAGAACGGTTGAGCATTGTTGCTTTTGTGTATAATGACAATGGAGTTCAACAAGCAGTCAGAATTATAAAGAAATAAAAATCTATGAGAAAAGTATTCACATTATTCATTGGGCTTTTTGCAGTCCTTTCTGTTGGTGCACAAAATTTTGTTTTTCAGTATCGGGGACAAAATCTCGCTGACGGAGAAACTATTATCATTACTGCTGAAGAAGATGTCTTCGGCGATTTGTCATGCGAAACCAACAATCCTTTGGCTCCAGCAGAAGGGTTGGTTCTAAAACTGTTGAACAATTCTACCGCCACAGCATCAGCAACCTTGAGTATATCAAGCAATACGCTCAATGCAAACATGCTGCAATGGTGTATGGGTGGAGAGTGTACGCCGTTCTCCAATCAGACATCGCTATCTAAACGTATCACAGTGAACAACGGAAGCGAACTTGTACAGTTCGAAGCCATCGGCATTCAAAGCGAAGGCGTTCTCAAGGCAACGTTGCAAGTTGTCATCGGACTTGAGTCGCACAAAGTGAACATCGTGTTTGTCAATGGTGACGCAACAGGCATTGAAACTTTGCAGGCAATACGCAGACAGGATCCTGTTTTCTATGACTTTAATGGTAGACGTCAGCAAGGTCGTCTATTGCCGGGGTTGTATGTTGTAACCGACGGAGAACGTGTACGAAAGGTAATGGTTAAATAGCATTTTTATTACTTAACATTAAACAAACATAACATTATGGTAAAACAATTACTCACTCTGATAGCTGCACTTCTGTTGGCAGTAAATTCTCAGGCGAAAAGTATTGAACCAGGTAGCAACCAGATTTGGTGGGGTTATTTCAATGAAAGCGATTTTGAGGTCGGCGACAACCTCATTGGTACGGGATCACCTATGTCACTGATGACTGGAATTTATGTTCCAGCAGGTCACGAACAACTGAAAACATCGACAATCAAGGCTGTTCGTGTATATCTCGATGGTTCAGTGGTGTCCAATCTTAGTAACATGAAGATATGGATTTCCAAAAGTCTTCCAAACAAGGTGGACGACGCAGACTATGTGCAGGCTACCACTGAGGCATTGGTAGGCGGAGCTAACGATTTCATGCTGGACACGCCTTATAATATAGGCAACGAAGGCTTTTATATCGGATATCATGTTAGTAGTTCTACCGGATATTTTGTTAAGTGTGGAGGTACAGATGTTGCCAATGCCTTCTGGATTGGCAACCCCTCAATAGGTATGAACTGGCAGGATCTTAATGGAAACGGTTTTGGAAAACTTGCTTTTCAGGTACTTGTCGAGGGAGGTAACTTTAGCGAGTATTGTGCAACGGCAGAGGATTTTAAACCAACCGTTGTGGGTTTGGGAGAGACAGTTGACATTCCTGTAGACATCACCAATATGGGAACAGCAACCTTAAACGAAATCTCCTATACCGTAACGGCAGACGGAAAAACATCGGAGGAGAAGACAATCTCATCGCTGTCTGTCCCCTATGGTGCACAGAAGACAGTGTCGATTCCTGTTCAGTCGGCTTCAAAAGAGGGCACTTATGTCTATACCTTGACCATTACCAAGGTAAATGGCAATATCAATGCAGCATCAAAGAATACGGCAACAGGCAAAGTAACGACGGTTACGGAACTGAAGACATGGCCGCGCAATGTGCTTATCGAGGAATTCACCACCGAGTATTGCGGCTATTGCCCTGAAGCTGCTTCTGAATTGGCTTCTTTCATAAACAACTATCCTGAAGTATCAAATCATGTGGCAGTGGTTTGTCATCACGCGGGTTTTTACACCGACTGGCTGACCATTCCTGCATCGGAAAGCTATACATGGTTCTACAATTCCGGTGGTACCTATGCTCCCGCCTTCATGTACGACCGTTATGCATGGGACGGCATGACGCCGGTGGAAGGTCGAAGCAGTGCCGCTGGCTACAAGAAGCGTGTAGAAGCCCGTATGGCAGAACCTTCGTATGCAAATATTGTGTTGGATGCCAATTTTAATGATGGTAAGACCGAAATCATGGTAACTTGCGAATGTGAGCGTGGTTGGGACTTCAGTAGCTCACCTGCACGTCTTACACTTTTCCTAACAGAGGACAATGTAACTGCACGTTCGCAATCTGGTGCCAGCGGAACCTTTATTCATCAGCATGTCTTAAGGTCTGTTAATAGCACATGGGGCAGTGTACTTTCATGGCAAGACAACAAGGCTACCTATACTTACACGTTCACACTCGATTCAGCCTGGAAAACAGACGATCTAAAGGTGATAGCCTTCATTTCCGGCTATGACAGCAGTGATGCCACAAACTGTGTTGTGGAGAATGTAGCCTTTACGGTCCCCAGCGAAATAGAGACAGGCATCAGTTCCATATCACTCACCAATGAGACAACAGCCGACTTCTATTCTATTGATGGCCGCAAAAAAACAACACTAGAAAAGGGTATTAACATTGTTCGTATGCCCAATGGCACAGTGAAAAAAGTCTTTGTTAAGTGAACCATGGACAACTGAGCTAACGCAGTACTGATAAATTAGCGAAACAACGCTCTATCTTAGTGCTTCTTGTGATGTTAAAGCATCCAGGAAGCACTATTTATTTTTATTGGTGTCCGATAAACGTTTAAACCCAAATCGCTCATTAGACTGTTACGCGCTAACGAAGCCTTCTTTTACGTCAGTTCGGGATAATAAAGTTGTCTAAAAAGTTGGTAATCTGAGATATATTTTGTATCTTTATATGTGATTTCCAGTTACTTATAAAGTTTAACACAAGAATACACTCATGATTACCAACGACAAAATTATAGAA
>JAZNYM010000028.1:0-10066 GCA_045594385.1 Bacteroidaceae bacterium | reverse complement strand
TTCGGATGTTAAGGAGTGGGGGCTAAACATTAGACACTGTCTTTACGACGAATGACCGAACGGCCTTATTCCACTTCTTGATGTCGTTAACAAATGCAAAAGTATAAAGGATATTGGAATATACAATGACCGATTTGGGTTTAAGGTCAATGGAGCATCACGATGATGCGCCCGAATCATTACCGTTCGTTTGCCGAACGATTAGCGGTGGTAAAATTTACCATTACTAATGATATTATTGAGCGAATTCGGTAATAATATGAAACTATATAGGAATAACTGACAGATTATCCTGCCTACCCCTACCCTATCCTTGTAATAAATCATAAAATTACCTCTTAACAGGAAAAAATATATATATTTGCTTTTTCACCCGCTTATTCGTACCTTTGACCCTTGGCCGAAGGTACTTTCACTCGGAAATAGCAAAAATAAATAGAATTTATTTTGTTTTTCGCTCGCTTACTCGTACCTTTGCAAAGCAAATACCTATCATACCATGAAAGAGTACGAGATTCGCACACGTGTGAATGTGCTTGTGATGGAGGATATGAGCGCACCTGAGCGCGAACTGGTTGAAGCGGCCAAGAAGGCAACGGAAAGCAGTTACTCCCCCTACAGCCATTTCCAAGTGGGCGCTGCCTTGCGCCTGTATAACGGCGAGATAATTACTGGCAGCAATCAGGAGAATGCGGCATACCCGGTGGGCAGTTGTGCAGAACGGACGGCACTGTTCTGGTGCGGAGCCAACAGACCTGGCGAAACGATAACCGCCATAGCCATAGCGGCACAGACAGGAGGGCGCTTCACGAAAGACCCGATTGCTCCATGCGGAATGTGCAGACAGGCACTGCTGGAAGTGGAACACAAACAGGGTTCGCTGATAAAAGTGCTGCTCTATGGCCAGGATGGTACACACTGCATAGAAAGCGTGGAGGCACTGATGCCCCTCACCTTCAATGCAGAAAGCATGGATATATAGGATAATACTTGAAGAAAATGATTACACTTAGCAATATAGCCGTACAATTCGGCAAGAGAGTCCTGTACAAGGATGTGAACATGAAGTTCACAAGCGGGAATATCTACGGAGTAATCGGTGCCAACGGTGCCGGCAAGTCTACTCTGTTGAAGGCCATCAGTGGCGAGTTGGAACCGACAAAGGGCACAGTGGAACTGGGACCGGGCGAACGTTTGTCCGTACTGTCGCAGGACCACTTCCAGTACGACCAGGAAACCGTACTGAACACCGTGCTGATGGGACACACCACCATGTGGGATGTGATGAAGGAGCGTGAGGCTCTTTACAGCAAGTCCGACTTCACCGACGAGGACGGTATCCGCGTGGCAGAACTGGAGGACAAGTTTGCCGAGATGGGTGGCTACACCGCCGAGAGCGATGCCGGCAGCCTGCTTTCCGGCCTTGGCATCAAGGAGGCCCTGCACCACCAACTGATGGGTGAACTCTCCGGTAAGGAAAAGGTGCGCGTGATGCTGGCAAAGGCTTTGTTCGGCAATCCCGACAACCTGTTGCTCGACGAGCCCACCAACGACCTCGACCTTGAGACCGTACAATGGTTGGAACAGTACTTGAGCGAGTTCGAGCACACCGTATTGGTGGTGAGCCACGACCGTCACTTCCTGGACAGCGTCTGCACACACACCGTGGACATCGACTTCGGCAAGGTGACCATGTTTGCCGGCAACTACAGTTTCTGGTACGAGTCCAGCCAGTTGGCCCTGCGTCAGGCCCAGAACCAGAAGGCCAAGGCCGAGGAGAAGAAGAAGGAACTGGAGGAGTTCATACGCCGATTCAGTGCCAACGTGGCAAAGTCAAAGCAGACGACAAGCCGCAAGAAGATGCTGGAGAAGCTCAATGTGGATGAAATCCGTCCCTCTACCCGCAAGTATCCCGGCATCATCTTCCAGATGGAGCGCGAACCGGGCAACCAGATTCTGGAGGTTCAGGACCTGAAGGCCACCATGGAGGACGGTACCGTTCTGTTCGACAACGTAAGTTTCAACATTGAGAAGGGCGAGAAGGTGGTATTCCTCAGCCACGACCCACGTGCCATGACAGCCCTGTTTGAAATCATCAACGGTAACCGCGAGGCACAGGGCGGAACATACAACTGGGGCGTTACCATCACCACCGCCTACCTGCCCGTGGACAACACCGAGTTCTTCCAGTCGCAACTGAACCTGGTGGACTGGCTCAGCCAGTTCGGCGAGGGCAATGAGGTATATTTCAAAGGCTTCCTTGGACGTATGCTCTTCTCTGGCGAAGAGGTGCTGAAAAAGGTAAACGTACTTTCCGGCGGTGAGAAGATGCGTTGTATGATAGCACGCATGCAGTTGAAGAACGCCAACTGCCTCATTCTGGACACTCCCACCAACCACCTGGACCTGGAGAGCATACAGGCTTTCAACAACAACCTGAAGCAGTACAAGGGCAACGTGCTCTTTGCCAGCCACGACCATGAGTTCATACAGACCGTGGCAAACCGTATCATAGAACTCACCCCCAACGGCACTATCGACAAGTTGATGGACTATGATGACTACATCATGAACGACCAGATCAAGGAACTGAAGGCAAAGATGTACGCCCAATAACTGACATAACTACACCTTATATATAATATATAGGTGACTTTGTGACATAAAACGTGCCAAAATGACAATGGCACGTTTTGTGCGATATAACAGACAGAACAAACAATCAACAAGACAACACATGGCAACAGAAGAAAAACTCAATAACGAAGAGCAGATTCAGGAAGAGACAAACGTAGACCAGACAGAAGAGACACCTCAGCAGAACGAAACCGAAACCACGGAACAGGAGGATACCCCAGAGGTGGAGGCCGATCCGCTGGAGGTTGCCCAGGCAGAAATAGCGGAACTGAAGAAACAGCTGCTGTACAAGGTGGCAGAGTTCGACAACTACCGCAAGCGTGTCATCAAGGAGAAGGCCGACCTCATCCTGAACGGAGGCGAGAAGGTCATCACAGCCATCCTCCCCGTTATGGACGACATGGAGCGTGCCCTGGAGCAGATGCGCAAGGCCGAAGATGTACAAGCCGTGGTAGAGGGAGTGGAACTGATACAGAAAAAGTTCATGGGCATACTGGAAAAGCAGGGCGTAAAGTCCATAGAGACCAAGGATGCAGACTTTGACGTGGAAGTACACGAGGCCGTGGCACAGTTCCCCGCACCTGCACCAGAGATGAAGAACAAGGTGGTGGACTGCACCCTGAAGGGCTACAAACTGAACGAGAAGGTTATCCGTCATGCCCAGGTTGTTGTCGGCATTTAATGAATGACTGAAACACACGTCTATAAATACACAGGAACATGGCAGAAAAGAGAGATTACTACGAAGTGCTTGGCGTACAGAAGGGCGCTTCGGAAGACGAGATAAAGAAGGCCTACAAGAAAATGGCCATCAAGTATCACCCCGACCGCAATCCGGGTGACAAGGAAGCCGAGGAGAAGTTCAAGGAGGCGGCAGAAGCCTACGACGTGCTCCGCGACCCCGACAAGCGTGCCCGTTACGACCAGTTCGGCCATGCCGGCATGGGTGGTGCCGGGGGCTTCGGAGGCCAAGGCTTTGACATGAACGACATCTTCTCCATGTTCGGCGACATCTTCGGCGGTCACATGGGTGGCGGTGGAGGCTTCGGCGGTTTCAGTGGCTTTGGAGGTTTCGGTGGTGGCAGTAGCCGTGGTGCACAGAAACATCAGGGCAGCGACCTGCGCTTGAAAGTAAAACTCACATTGGAAGAAGTTGCCAAGGGAGCGACCAAGAAGTTCAAGGTTAAGAAGGATGTCACCTGCACGCATTGTCACGGTTCCGGTTCTCAGGACGGCAAGACCGAGTCCTGCGGCACATGCCATGGCACAGGTTATGTGACACGTCAGGTGAACACCATGTTCGGACGCATGCAGCAGCAGAGTGTCTGCAATGTGTGCGGCGGTCAGGGCATTACCATCAAGAATAAATGCTCACACTGCTCAGGCACCGGCGTGGTCAGCGGCGAAGAGGTCGTTGAGGTACAGATACCGGCAGGCGTACAGGATGGCATGATACTTACCGTTCAGGGCAAGGGTAATGCCGGACGCAACAACGGTTATGCCGGCGACATACAGGTGTATGTAGAAGTGGAGCAGCACAGCGAACTGAGCCGCCGCGACAACGACCTTGTCTACAACCTGCTTCTCGACCTGCCTACCGCAGTACTGGGCGGTCCTGCCGAGATACCAACCATTGACGGTCGTGTGAAGATAAAGATTGAACCGGGCACACAACCCGGCAAGACGGTGCGTCTTCGCGGCAAGGGCCTTCCTGCATTGCAGGGATATGGCTATGGATACGGAGACCTCATAGTGAATATATCCATATACATTCCCGAAACTCTGACCAAGGAGGAACACGAAGCCTTCGAGAAGATGAAGGGCAGCGACAGTTTCAAACCCTCGCAGACAACCAAGAACTCATTCTTCCAGAAGTTCAAGAACCTGTTTAGTTAAATATCCATAAAACGCTGTATTGAAACCACTTTTACTATGACATATAGCGAAGCCACAGAATATCTGTTCACCTCAGCCCCGTTGTTTCAGAACATCGGGGCTGGCGCATATAAGGAGGGATTAGGAAACACCGTTGCTCTGGATACACACTTCGGCCACCCACACACGAAATACATGACGATACACGTTGCCGGCACAAACGGCAAGGGAAGCGTCAGTCACACCTTGGCCGCCATTCTGCAAAGCGCAGGATACAAGGTGGGCCTGTACACAAGCCCCCACCTCGTGGACTTCCGCGAACGCATCCGAGTCAACGGGAAGATGATACCAGAGGATAGAGTCATACGGTTCGTTGAAGAAGAGCGATGTTTCTTCGAACCCCTCCATCCCTCATTCTTTGAACTTGCAACCGCCTTGGCATTCAAGTATTTTGAAGAGGCCGAGGTAGACATTGCCGTAATAGAAACAGGGCTTGGTGGCAGATTGGACTGCACAAACATCATAAATCCCATACTGTCAGTCATAACTAACATAAGTTTTGACCACGTACAGTTCCTCGGGGACACACTTGAAGCAATAGCAGGAGAGAAGGCCGGCATAATCAAGCCTGGCACACCTGTCGTTATTGGTGAAACCGGAGGCAATGACAAAGTAAGGCAGGTCTTTGCCGACAAGGCCAAGGAGAAACACTCCCCCATTCTATTTGCCGATGAATTGTGCCATCCCAAGGTGGAAACACAACTGAAAGGCTTTTGTCAGGAGAAGAACACGCAGACAATTCTCACTGCTCTGGACTTCCTCAGAAAGGACGTCAAAGAACACACTGATTGCAAGGCACTGAATATTAGCGAGGAAGACATCTGCAACGGTTTCATGCACGTTTGCGAACTGACAGGCCTCATGGGGCGTTGGCAGACGCTTTCCGAGAAGCCCCTGACCATTTGCGACACGGGACACAACGTCGGCGGCTGGGAATACATCAGCAAACAACTGGAGCAGACTCCGGGCACACTACACATCGTCATCGGCATGGTAGGCGACAAGGACGTGAGAAAGGTAGTGGCCATGCTTCCCAAGAGAGCAAGGTACTATTTCACACAGGCAAGTGTGAAGCGGGCTATGCCTGCAACAGAGTTCGCAGAAATAGCAAAAGAACACGGATTGGAAGGCAGCGTGTACGATAGTGTTGTCGAAGCATACGAAGAAGCCAAACAGCAGGCTTCCGAAAACGACACTATCTTCATAGGAGGCAGCACCTTTGTTGTTGCCGACATGCTGGAGAACATTTCCTGACACGATAGAAAGCGCCTTTGGGCAGATTCGTACAACTTTTTCCATTCATAAGTATTGGCGGTATTGGGATTATTTTGTATATTTGCATCGAAAGTAAACACTTTAAACACTAATCCCAATGGAGAACAAGTTGATTTCCGGCCTGAAGCGCGAAGACTTTCAGGCCATGGTACAGGGCAAGGAAACTGACCTGTACACTCTGACCAATGCTCAGGGCATGGAAGTAAGCATAACAAATTACGGTGGCTCTCTGGTGTCCATCATGGTACCCGACCGCGACGGCGACATGGCCAACGTCATTCAAGGACACGACTGCATCCAGGATTGCCTGAGCAGTCCCGAACCATTCCTTTCCACCCTCGTGGGCAGATATGGCAACCGCATTTGCCGTGGCAAGTTCACCATGAACGGCAAGGAGTACAGCCTCGCCATCAACAACGGTCCCAACCACCTGCACGGCGGTCCCACCGGTTGCCATGCACGTGTATGGGATGCCGAGCAGTTGAACAACCAGGAACTGGTACTGCGCTACACCTTTGCATACTATGAGGAAGGTTTCCCCGGTGAGGTGAAAATGACCGTAAAGTATTCTCTGACAAACGAGAATGAACTGGTTATCGACTATCGTGGCACTACCAACAAGAAGACCGTAGTGAACATGACCAGCCATGGTTTCTTCTCGCTGACAGGTATCGGTACTCCCACCCCATCACAGTTGGACACCATCCTGACCATCAATGCAGACTTCTACGTGCCCATTGATGAGAACAGCATACCCACCGGCGAGATTCGCAAGGTAGAGGGCACTCCCTTTGACTTCCGCACTCCCAAGCCCGTAGGTCGCGATATTGCCGCTGACGACGAGCAGATAAAAAACGGCACCGGCTATGACCACTGCTATGTTCTGAACAAGCACGAACCCGGCGAACTCACATTGGCAGCCTCTATGGTAGAACCCTCTACTGGCCGCACAATGGAATGTTGGACCACCGAACCCGGCGTACAGTTCTATAGCGACAACTGGGCAGACGGCTACAAGGGTCAACACGGCGCCACCTTCGGCAAACACTCTGGCCTGTGCTTCGAGGCACAGCACTTCCCCGACTCACCCAACCGTGCACACTTCCCCAGCACACAGTTGAAACCCGGAGAAGTTTACGTTCAAAAGACCGTTTACAAGTTCGGCACAGACAAGTAAGATACACGAAGCCGCTCTTTCTTCCACTAACGAAGAAAGGGTGGCTTTCATTGATTATAATCATTTATTCACTAATAACTTAAACAAACAAAATTAAAGTAATGGCTCAAAAAACAAAACAATGGGGCGCTATTATCGTGATGATTGCGCTCTTCGCTATGATTGCCTTCGTGACCAACTTGTGTTCTCCAATGGCCGTCATTGTAAAGAATGACTTTGAGGTAAGTAACGTATTGGCTCAGATTGGTAACTATGGTAACTTCATCGCTTACCTCGTTATCAGCATTCCTGCCGGTATGATTATCGCCAAGATCGGTTACAAAAAGACCGCCCTCTTAGGTCTTGTAATCGGTATTATCGGTATCCTTATCCAGTGGCTCAGCGGTTCTGTGGGCAAGGACTACGCTTTCCTTACTTACTTGATTGGTGCATTCATCAGTGGTTGCACAATGGCTATCCTCAACTGTGTTGTTAACCCCATGCTCAACCTGCTTGGTGGTGGTGGCAACGCTGGTAACCAGTTGATTCAGACAGGTGGTGTGTTCAACAGCGCAGCAGCCGTTGCCGTTTACATCCTGATGGGTGCTCTAATTGGCGACGTTACCAAAGCTCACATTGCCGACGCTACTCCTGCCCTGATGATTGCATTGGGCATCTTCGTCCTCGCATTTGTAGTTATTCTGTTCACAAAGATTGAAGAACCTGAGCAGGCTCCCGTTGACACCTCTTTGATTAAGGGCGCAATGAGTTACCGACACTTCGTTCTCGGTGTGCTGGGTATCGGCATGTACATGGGTATCGAGGTTGGTGTTCCCAACTATGCAAACCTGTACATGATTGACCTGGGCATTCCTGCTGCCGTAGCCGGTCAGTTGGTTGCCGTATACTGGTTCATGATGCTTATCGGCCGTTTCGTAGGTGCATCTATCGGTAACAAGGTATCAAGCCGCGCTATGATTACCGTCGTTGCTACAGCATCTCTGCTACTCGTTCTCTTCGGCATGTACGCACCCTCTACTTGGACCGTTGACGTTCCTGGTGTAGACTGGGCTAACCTCAGCATGATTACCCAGAATGTTCCCGTTGGCGTATTCGCGTTCTTGCTTGTAGGTCTCTGCACATCAGTAATGTGGGGTGGTATTTTCAATATGGCCGTAGAGGGTCTGGGCAAGTACACCGCCATAGCTTCAGGTATCTTCATGACCATGGTATTCTTCTGCGCAGTGATGATGGGTGTTCAAGGTTATGTTGCCGACCTGTTTGGCTACATCAACTCTTACTGGGTAGTTGTAATCTGCGCTGCTTACGTTCTGTTCTATGCTCAGATTGGTAGCCGTACTGCAAAGGACTAATTCAGTCTAAAAAAATCATTAACCTATCCCCCTCCTCGGTAGGAGGGAAATAAACAACCTAAAATAACTATGAGACTTACAATTGATGACGTAAGAAGTCGCTTCATCAAGCACTTCGATGGTACAACTGGCAGTGTTTATGCTTCTCCCGGCCGTATCAACCTGATCGGTGAGCACACTGACTACAACAACGGTTTCGTTTTCCCCGGTGCAGTGCAGCAGGGTATGATTGCAGAAATCAAGCCCAATGGCACCCGCAACGTTAATGCATATTCTATCGACCTGAAGGACAAGGTTACCTTCTCTTTGGACGATCCCGAAGGCCCCAAGGCTACTTGGGCACGCTACATCTACGGTGTTTGCCGTGAGATGATGGCTTTGGGTGTACCAGTAGAGGGTTTCAATACTGCTTTCGCAGGTGATGTGCCTCTCGGTGCAGGTATGAGTTCTTCTGCTGCTCTGGAGAGTACCTTTGCTTTCGCATGCAACGACCTATGGGGTGACAACAAGATTGAGAAGATGGAGCTGGCACGCGTAGGTCAGCGCACTGAGCACAAGTATATTGGATGCAACTGCGGTATCATGGACCAGTTTGCCAGCGTACATGGTAAGGCAGGCAGCTTGATGCGCTTGGACTGCCGTAGCGGTGAGTTCGCATACTTCCCCTGGAATCCCGAAGGTTACAAGCTGGTATTGGTGAACAGTTGTGTTAAGCACGAGTTGGCAGGCAGTCCCTACAACGAGCGTCGTCTTTCCTGCGAGCGCGTTGCTGCTGTCATCAACAAGCACCACCCCGAGGTTGAGACCCTCCGCGACGCCAACATGGCTCTGCTGGACGAGGTTAAGGCCGAGGTTAGCGAAGAGGACTACAAGAGAGCACGCTACGTCATTGGTGAGGTTGACCGCGTATTGGCAGTCTGCGACGCTCTGGAGCGTGGCGACTACGAGACCGTTGGCCAGAAGATGTACGAAACCCACTTTGGTCTGAGCAAGGAGTATGAGGTATCTTGCGAAGAACTTGACTTCCTCAACGACATTGCTAAGGAAGAGGGTGTTACCGGTAGCCGCATCATGGGTGGTGGTTTTGGTGGTTGTACTATCAACCTGGTTGCTAACGAACTGTACGACAACTTTGTAAAGGTTGTTAAGGAGAAGTTCGCTGCCAAGTACGGCAAGGCTCCCATCGTCATTGACGTTGTTATCGGCGACGGTTCTCGCAAGCTCTGCTAAACCGGCACAAATTAAATACATTACACTGTGTATGAGGGTGTTCAAAAAATGAACTACCCTCGAAAAAGTAGAACGTTTAAACGCTAATAATTAATCTCTTTATAGTAGTGAGTTCGGTATTATGCCGAACTCATTACTTTTTTATTTTAATTATATCCTTGTCCCGAATTCTATTCTTGCCCCTGAGTTGTATATATACACAAAGATGCTCTTGAAGTGACTGGAAATGAAAAATCGGCCCTGAAACAGAGCCGATAATATAGATAAACTATGAGTCTGTAGATTAACTCGGATTGAAGGAATTAAATGACAACCCCTATTTAACGTGAGTTCGACGAATTATAACTGCTTATAAATTTGGTGATTAGCGAAAATTGTTGTAACTTTATAGTGCTAAAATACAAAGTGTTACAAACAATAATCGCTATGCTCACCGAAGACAAAGTTACAGAATTATTTT
>JAZNYM010000027.1:0-27490 GCA_045594385.1 Bacteroidaceae bacterium | reverse complement strand
ACACCTGATTTGAGGATTCTTGACAGGATCTCCCCAAGACATATCAAGAGAAATTTCACCCAATGTCAAATCTATATCAACATCAAATAACTTGAATATAGAATCATTTACACTTATTTCTTGTTGATTTTGTCGTTGACTTATTTTCGAGTTTGATTTCTTTTGAGGTATTTGGTCAAGCGATATTTCTTGCAATTTCTTGAAATTATCATTTGATTGAGCATTAGCATTAGCTGTTGATAGAATCAAGGCTATTATAAGAACTATATGGGTAATAAAATTTCTCATTTTTTTATTTCTAATGTCTGACCAGGATCTACAATTGAAATGGTGCCCCCATACATACATTTTAATGTAGCAGGTTTTAATAAGGCTGGTTCACCACATATAAGACTATCTTTATCTATTGCTTCCCATTTTGGGCAGGTTCCTGGTACACAAGGCATTGGCGTAAGTTTACCATGATTAGCCGCTGTTGCAGATGCTGTAGGAGGATAACCCAATGAACGGCATCGTCCAAAGCTTGGAACGTTCTTCATCGATACATAATCTGCAATGTTCGCTTGGTCTTTTCCCGTTAAAGACACATGTTTAGGTGTAGCCTTTAACTTAGGGCAGGATGTACCCATTGTACATTTCAGAGTAGCACCAGTGCAAACGTATTCCATATTATTCCTGATAATAATTAGCGGACTTTGACCTTAGAAGCCTGTATAGAAACTTCTTTCTTAGCTTCCATAGATATGTTTCCTTTAGCTTTTATGCCTATGTCGCCATCTGCATTAACGCCTATATCACCCTTTGCTATGACATCAATATTGCCATCCGCACTGACATTAATATTATTTTTAGCCACAACTTCTACATTACTAGCAGAATATATAGTAATTTTTTTATCATCGGCAGACAAGGTTATATGATAAGTATTATTCTTATTATCATAGATTTCAAGTAATCCTGCATCACCCTTATCATTGAATAAAATTGTATGACCATTACGGGTTCTAATAGCCTTTATATTGTTGCTTGTTCCATTTTCTTCTTTAGATACCGCCCAATTTTCATCAGGTTTCCCATTACCTCCATTATAGAATGAACCTATGATATATGGACGCTCAGCATTATTCATTTCAAAACCAACCATAACCTCTTCACCAATTTCAGGAACAAACTGATATCCTTTACTTGCTCCGGCATATGGAACAGCAATACGTAACCAAGGAGTTTTCATGTCCTTGCTCTGTATTTCTTGCCAAGGGAATTGTACTCTAATACGCCCTAATTTCTGTTCATCCTTGTTCTCTACAACTTTTGCTCTTTGTTGCGGAGCAGAAGGGAACACATCAGCATCAGAATATGATGGGTAATTACATGCTACAGGTACAGCCGTAAAGCTATTTGAATACTCTTGTCTATAGTCAAAAGAATGGTTTATACCAACTACCTTTAATGCTTTCTGTTCAACATCCTTGCTTTCTCCCGATTTGTTCTGAACATTATCACGAATCAAGAATGTTTGTCCAATCTTCAACATGGCCAGCTTGGATAGACCATGTACAGTCATTATTCCTGTTTTCTTTCCTTCAGCCTCTATCTTTAATGAGTAATCCAAAATAGTATCTGCACCTTCATCCTCTTTGCCACAGTCAAATCCACCTGTATTCAATGCTGCAATTTGTTCATTCTTGAATCTTTGCATTGAAGCATTGAATGCTTTATCAGTCCAATTGTTTACAGAACCATCAGCGATGCCCTGTGCGGATTCTTTCAGAATAGCTTTTTCTTTGCCGTATTGATAATAGTCTGGCAACAAATGATTGAATGAGAATGAAGTCATACTTTGATGCAGATTATATGACATCAAACTTCCACCAGGATATTCCAAATTAGCAGAGGAAGAATTAGAATCATCCATTTCTCCGAAAATGAATGTTTCACCTGTATTATACATCCATTCACCAAAACGAACTGCCAACATACTAACAAATGCATAGTCGCTTTGGTTATATTGTACTATATATGGTATCTTATCCTTAAATCGTGGTGATATTTTAGATTTTATATCACTATATGGTTTAAGAACAGATTCTATTATATCTTTCAGTGTCATATTCTCAAAGGAACGACAGTGAGGTGCATTCTGTAATAACGCATCCCAAGTTGCAACAGTTACGCTTGCAGATTGTGCACTTGCTGTTGTTCTTGATGCCGCTACATCTATTATCATTCCTTTGAATACAAATGCCTTTTGTGATGAAGACTCTTCATCACTTAAACTTGTTTTTATTGTTGAAACATGTATTTCTAATGATTTTCCTATAATATTTGTACTGTCACTAAAAATTACATCAGAATTTGTTTCTATTTTATCCTCTTTTTCTATTGAGAAACATAAAATCATCGGTTGCAACAGCTCTTGTGACATAGAATAGCTACTCAATCTATATTCATTTCCATTTATTGTACATAATGAATTTTGCGAAGAAGAACTTCCGTCTAATACGACGTTGATTTCGCTAATCATATCAGCACTATAGTTATCAACATTGGAACTTACAGAACTTCCATCTTCACTATTTGAATTCGATTCTATATTGTCTTTTCCAACCAAAATTTCTGTTTCTTCCTGTTGTGTTGAGTTTTGAAAGTTTTCTGCAGGTTTTGATACTGTTTCATTTTTTTGCAACGCAGGATTGCTTCTGTTCGGGTCAATCAATGAACGTGTTCCTGCAGTTTGTACAACTGGGTCACCATTTACAGCTCTACTGATATCTTCGGCTATATCACCCGCAGCTTCTATCATACCACTTTGAGCAAATGCTGTTCCAAAACCAGATAAACCGACTCCAAAAGTACCTATGCCATCCAGAATAGGATGGTGTAATATCGGTTTTCCTGTTATTGAATCTATGATAGGTTTTCCTGTGCTTTGATCTATTATTGGATTTCCTATGCCAAGTGCATTACTTATAGCTTTTCCTGCCCTTTCTATATTACCAATAGTATTACCTAATTGTGTAATACCAGCACTAATACTCCTTAAACCATTTTGAAGTCTTTGACGTGCTTCTGCCGGGTTTCTCCAACTTCCGTCAAAAGAATCAATAGCATCAAAGAACGAAGATACACTACTGATCCCATTTGATGCTCCTTGTTTAATTCCACCAAACGCATCAAATGTATCTTGTCCAAAAGTATCAACAGCTACTCTACCGAGATCTATGCCAAGATTATGATTCATATTACCTGCAAATTCATCCCAGGTATTATTAATATCATTGACAGCAGTAGATGCTTCTTGCACAGAAACATGGCCTTGACTAAGGTCACGGTCAATTTCTTCTATACCATTCACAAGGTCATCTATAGTTTCTTCCATATTGCGATGATTTATCTGCAATTAAGATTCAAGTAGTTTCTATTCCCGTCTAAAAGTATGTTTATTGATTTCTTAAGATTCTCCACTTCATGCTGAAGACTTTTAATCTTACTTTCTTCGTTGTACCATTCATTTTCTATTCCAACTTCATTGGACTTAATTTCATGATACAGTTTGATAACTTCATTGTTTGAATCTTGTAAAGCTAATATTGTTTGATGCAATTTATTTTTTACCTTTTCATCGTCAGAATTTTGAATTATTAAATCAAATTCTTTTCCCATGACGAAAAATATATAAGTCAAATCGGCAAGACTTGATTTCAGAGTATTTATGACCTCGATCTTCATAATGTTTTTATTCTCCAATCATTCTCAAAATCAGCAGGCTTTGTATTTCCGAAAGTAAATTTACGGGCACTTAATGTGACTTTTGTACGTACCAACAGGCTATTATTATTATTAAAGTATTGGTACATATTTACCATATAGGCATCTTCAAAGTAAAGATGCAGATATTTTTTCTTATTGTCATCTGTAGAAAGAAGCATTTCAATTGTACCATTGTGTGTTTCGGCTCTATTGAACATCCAGTTATAGAAAAAGAGGTCGTCATCACCTTGTGCTGGCATGACAAATTTTATCAACCCGCTTTGTGGTCTAGATGACGGTTTGCTGCTTTCATCAAGAGATTGATAAAATTCATATTCACATTCCACCAACTCGTATTTATTTTTTTCATCAAGAGCCGCTATAGCAGTAGCCGATGTTATTTTTCTGTCAATAATGAGTGTCGCTTTAAATGCCATAAGTATCAAGATTTAATTTATGCGGCTACCTGTTTATACAGGTAGCCGCAAAAGTTTTTATTAGAGTGCCCAGTGGTTATCGTATTCAACGCTACCCTTACCGGTTACAGTAAGCTGACGGCAAGTAATAGTGATTGACTCATACATGCGGTCTGTATTCGTGTCGTCATACACTTCTTCGTAGCTAACACAATAAGCATCAATGAAAGAGAGAGTCTTCATAATACCACCAAGCTTGTTTGGCCAAGTGATAGTACCATTCTTTGAACCGTAAGAATCACAAGTCCATTCCAACAAATCGGTATTACCTGCATCTGTTGACTTAACTTTCAAGTTGATAACACCACCACGAGTTGTACCTGTAGGCTGACCTTCTACGTCAATCTGCTGGTTAAACTGGTACTGTACGTAGGTCACTTCGCGATCCTCGCATCCGTCGACCTTGAGCTGAGCTGTTCTAGGAGCTGCCATAATCTTTTAATTTTTAAATGTGAATAAATAAATTATTTAATTTCATTAGTCCATTCCGTAACACCATTGTCTCCATTGTGTCCGGTCAACTTAATGTAGAAATTCTTTGCGGCAAAGAAGGGCTTCAATTCAATCTCTATTTCAATATCCTTTGTCTTTTCGTTACGAACAATCTTAGGATTAGAATATCCCTCGATAAGCTTGCCCGGTCCCTTATAGTCTTCAAGGAAGTCAATAACCTGCTCACGAATTTCCTGAGCCAACTTACCATTCCAATTCTTGAAAGCTTCATCATTGAAGAAATTTGAGAACACTTTTCCAATCCAGTCGAATACACGAACAATTGGATATTCCTGTAGCCCGATAGTTGCACCATTGTAGAGTGAACGGTTAGAAAAGGCCATAACACGGTTCTCTTCAAATGTCATAGGAACAACACCCTTGTCAATCAACGCTGTTAGTTCTGATTTGAGCAAGTCAAGGCGAGTACCCTTTGCCATGTCTATTGTACCATATTTCTTACCTGCAATACCCTGGGAAATCGGAGTTTCGTCAGTATTACTCATGCGACCTGCAATTGCTGCTGAAGGAGGCAAGAACAAATCTTCCTCATCTTCATTGGTTTCATCTGACTTCTTACGACCGAGGATGTAGTTACATGCCATAATTACATTTGCCAAATAAGCATCTGTATCACTCAAATTAGCTTTATCCAAACCTTTATTGAGCAATTTAAGAGTAGGAGAGTCAGCATAGTCTGTAACCAACATAACTTTGTTACGATATGCCATTTGTCCCCACATATTTACCACTTGCTTACTACCTAAATAGCCAGGACTTACCAAAAGTGAGTAATTCTCTTTCAAAGAAAGACGGTCAAAACTTCTATTCAATTCATCACGAACGGCTGCAAACACACGTCCATCAGGATCGCCCAAATCATCCTTATCAACATTGATAAGATTCAAGCATTTTAGTTTAGCCTGTCCAGAGTTAGAAAAAAACTCTCCGAGTGAACGATAAGCCGTTTCCAATTTACGGGTCTGTTCGTGTACGCTACCCAAATTCTGAAGGAGGTTCTTTTCAGCAGCCTTTGCAGCCTCTTGACACTTTTCTACAGCTTCAGATGCTGTTGTTGCATCGCTGTCAAGGATATTCAACCACATAAGCAAATCTGTTTTCAAATGCTTACGCTGTTCTGCAAATTCGCTATCCTGCAAGAATATTTTCTTTGCGGCTCTGCTTTCAGGGTTCATATTTTCCAACCCGTCTGCCATTGTTTCCAAAAGGTCGAAATCTCCATAGTCTTCCAAACCTTCAAGGCTTTCTTTCAGACGCTCAGCAGGATTGTCAATCTTCTTTATCTCTTCCAAATAAGCACTCTCAGCAGTTGTAACAACGCTGGCAGCTTGTGCCTGTGGCTTCAATTCTTCTGACATAATTATATCTGAATTTATTGGGTTCAACATCATTAATTATTTTCCAACTCTGCAAGAAGAGCCTGCAATGCAACAATAAGATGCTTTTTGCTTTCTTCATCTTCAAATGCACGTCTAAGCACTTTATTCTTTATCAACTGTTGTTCAATGGTCTTATATGAATCCATTGCTGCTTTCTGTTGACCCAAATAAGCACTCTGCTTTATAAGCTCCTTGTCATCAAAGTCCTTAATTGCATTGAACTTGAAGTTTTCCTTTACAGGACGGCCTTCCAAATCCAACATCTGTACATTACGCTTTTCAGGTTGGTAACGTTCAAAGACATCTTCCATCGTCTCAGGCTGAAAAACTTCACCCGGCTTGATTGGTGCCATGTCAGTAAACTGATCTACGTAGAGGGTCTTGTTTTGAGGAAATTCAATAATCCCGTCTACTGCCTCTGCATCGAGGACTTTAGAAATTACTGTTTTCTTTGCCATATTAGTTAATATTTTAAGTGATTATTCGAGATGTAAGATATCCCATTTTAATTCATCTTTCTCGTCAATTGTAAGAGTCACACTATCACCGTCCTTCAACTCACCAGAGATTATCATTTTTGACAATGGACGGCGAATATCCTTGCGGAGAATACCAAGAATAGGTCTTGCACCGTATTGTGCGTTAAATCCGCTCATTGCTATTTTGTGAACAGCCTTATCATCAACTGTTAAGGTTATATTTTGCTCTTTCAATGTCTTCAATAGTCCTTTCAAATGGATATTGAAAATCATTGTTACAATCTTTTCATTGATCGGTGCGAATGGTACTATCTCTGTTAGACGTGCCAAGAACTCAGGACGGAAATGCCCCTGCATAACTTCAAGCATATCATTATGTGTAGGAACTATATTCTTTCCGAATTGGTCAAACACATATTGACTTCCGATGTTAGAAGTGAAAATTATCAAGGCATTAGAAAAATCACCCACACGTCCTAATCTGTCATGCAACTTACCTTCGTCAAGAATCTGCAAGAACAAGTCGAATACAGAACGATGAGCCTTTTCAATTTCATCAAAAAGCACGATAGAATAAGGTTTTTGACGAATTTGGTTTACCAACAAACCACCTTCTTCATAACCTACATATCCCGGAGGAGCACCATAAAGCAAGGCTACAGAATGTTCTTCTTTGTATTCTGACATGTCAAATCGAAGAATTGCTGTATCATCTTGGAATAAGAATTCCGCTAATGATTTTGCAAGTTCCGTTTTACCTGTACCAGTAGGACCGAGGAAGAAGAAACTACCAATCGGCTGACCTTTCTTGTTTAATCCCGAACGCGATTCGTAGATAGAATCAAGTACAGCCTTGATAGCATGGTCTTGACCGACAACTCGTTTTTTTAGAATGTCTTCTGCATTTACAAGTCTGTCTCTTTCTGCTGCTTGAACATTTCCTAATGGAATACCTGTTTTCTGCGAAACAACTTCCATCAAATGCTCTACGCATACAATATCTTTCTTTTCTTCAGGATTCAAATCATTCTTGATTTTCAACAATGCCATTGTACGGTCAATCAAGTCTATTGCTGAATCTGGCAAATGTTTTTCGCTGAAATATCTTTTGGCCAATCTGATGGAGTTGATTGTAAAATCGTCAGACACTTTTAAGTTGTGGAACGTCTCGAATGATTTCACAACAGTTTGAAGTATAGTATCTGTTGCATCAACTGATGGCTCTTCTATAATAATACGTTCAAACTTTCCTGTTATTTCCTTATCGGTTTCAATATTCTTTGTGAATCCTTCAATAGAAGAAGTACAAATACACAATAGACCTTGATTCAATGAAGCTTTCAGAAGATTGATAGTACCGTTAAGTGTACCTTGCTTATCCATAAGTTTGTCGAATGATTCAATTACGAGGATAGCATTATCCTTATCAGACAATTCATCCAATATCTTTTTCATTCGACCTTCAATCTCGCTTTTATATGATACTCCGATAGACAATGCTATTGTATCAAGCTCATATACTTGTGCATTTTGAAGATAGGTAGGAACTTTACCACTGGTAATGGCTTGCACAAAAGCATTGACCAACGCTGTTTTACCAACACCCGATTCGCCTGTAATGAGGATGTTCGATTTTGTTTTACGACCAAGAATGCCGTAAATCTCTCCAAGTTCATCTTCGAAGCCTATCGATTCAGACAGTTTCCCGTCTGCTTGCTGTTGGTTTTTCAGAATACAATACGCTTCAATGCTTTTGCCTCCTGAACTTTTTGAGTGCTTTTTTGTTTCTGTATTAGATGAGGTTGCAATCTTACCATTTTGAGAGCCGCAAGCCGCTACAATACTCTCTTTCTGGAGTGGAAGTGTCTTCAATTGCTCAAAGGTAAAACCTACACCCGGAGTAACGACAGCAATAAGTAGTGAAATAGGATCGATGGATTCCTTCTTTGAGTTGGCACGGATGCTATCCGCTTCACTAACTACTGCTTTGGTTAAAGCAGAAAAACTTTTCATCGAAGAGTCAGAACTCTTCTTCGACATTTTAATTCGCATATCTGCCCACTCTAAGATATAGTAGTAGTCTGCATCCAATGTTTTTTCAATGAATGAGACTAAACCAATATCTTTGTGGAGAAGTGCCTTTAGAATATGTGCAGGTTCAATAGCTGCATTCATATTCTCTTTCGCATAGGCTTCAGCTATTTGAAAGACTTCAATTGCACTTTCATCAAATCCTTCTAACTTATTGGTCATATCAGTAGATTTTATTGATTATTCTTCTTTTCAACCACATTGATTACTATATATTCATTCTTCCCTTGAATGTACAGTACATAATCTCCAACCTCTTTCACTTCAAATGTAATTTTTACATTTCCTAATGGAGTTATTTCTCTATTAATGGCTACATGAGATTGAACCAAGTCTTGATAGGTGATTACAGGCCAAGGAATTTGCTCCTTCTTTCTGCCGTTTTGTCTTGTAAGATTCTCAGTGTGAGCTTTGACTAATGTAATAGGAGTATTTACATCTGCAATTTTTGCTTCCAAACAAACTTTTTCGCCTACTGCAAATTGAGCAGAAACGGTTTCACCCATCAATAGATATTGTCCTTCCGACTGGAGTGATACGAAATATGGTTTCTCTCCATTTAGCAGAATTTCACCATCGCTGAGAACCTTATCATATACTTCAACATACTTTTCATTAGGTATCTTAGCATATGATGTTACTTGATTTTGTTGGATTGTTTGCTTACTGCCGTCTTCAAATTCAAAAACCAATTCTTTGCCTAATGTTCTTGATGAGATAAATCCGATAAGCTCTGAACTTTCTCCTTTAACGGTAATCTTGTCCAGCAATTGAATCTGTGACCATAAATCCAATTTCTCTGTTAATTTCTCTGTCCTAATTTGTTTTACTTGAGAGAATTTGAAAGATAATACTTCACCTTTTTCTGTTGCAATCTTTAGATCCTTACCGGGGAATTGTTCTATAATCTGACCTGTAATTTTTGTATTATCTGTAAGAACAAGCACTTCTTTCAAACCGGAGAATAAGTTTTCTGCTCTTTTACTCTTTACGGTGCGATACATATCGCCCCATTTGAATGTATATTTATTGGGAGCTAAATCAATGAATTTAATAAGAGATCCTTTTTCAAGTAAGAAGACTTTTGGGAATACGCTATTTTTAAATTCTAAAGTCGTTAATTCCAATTGCTTTCTACCTTCATTCTCTATGTACTTATTATTTTGTTCTGCCCAATCTTTCCATTCATTAGATAACGATTCCAATGGGACTCTTTCTATTATTCGGTTTTGAAGAGAATCACTATTTACGACAATTGTTGCTTTTGTCGTTTGGAAAGCTATGTGCTTTCCCGGTTTCTGTTCTGCGATATATCCTTCTACAACAGAACCACTCTTCATATAGATCTGTTCAATGTTTTGTGCAAACGTATTAACATTAACACTAAGCATGATTACAATTATATAATATAATCTATTTTTAAGGTTCATAGCAATCTATTATTGTATCATTATTCTATTTATTAAAGTATCGCATGCTTAATGTATTAGCGATTATGAAAAGAATAAATTATAGCGGAAATATTTTTTATTGATTGTTAGCGTACCAGAGTAGCTACATAATAATTACAGATTATATAATAGTTATTTCTGGTACGCTTATAACGGTTGTACTAAAGTTATAAAATATAATCCCGAAGCTTTAACATTCGCACTATTAT
Source organism: Bacteroidaceae bacterium (assembly GCA_045594385.1). Taxonomy (GTDB): domain Bacteria; phylum Bacteroidota; class Bacteroidia; order Bacteroidales; family Bacteroidaceae; genus Physcousia. The sequence continues at coordinate 17,142 of JAZNYM010000027.1, read as the reverse complement.
ATTTTCAATATGCTTAAGTTGAATTATTTGACAGGTTTTTCGTGCTGTTTCATATCCAGCTTGGTATAAATCACAGCACCATTCATCAGGTCAAGAACAACTTTTAAATCCCTATTGTCATTATAGAACACATATTCATAATCTGTACTTTCACTCTCTGCTGCTGTATATTTTTTAGTTAAATAACTATAGACATCATTAACTTTTGCAGGTTTGAAATAAACCCAATACTGTGAAACTTGATTATCTGTATTAAAAACGAAACCTACAATATCTGCATAGTCGTTGTTCTTTTCAATATAGTAATAATCACTTCCATTTGCTGAGTAGGAATAGTCTGAGAAGCTATAACTACAGCCTAAACTTTCCAATGTTGATTTCACGGTATTTTTATCAGAGCCAAACACTGTTGTAAAGTCTGCCCACAAATTTTTATCTTGAGGATAAAATTTTTGACGAAGATTGTAGCTCAAGAAATATGTGTACTTATCTAAATCTTCATTGTACTTTTTCTCTAATACTACACGATATTTTGAATCATCTTCGGCCTTTCCAGGTTCAAGATATGTAAAATAGCTAGGTCCAAATTTACCTTCTTCTTCAGCTGCAAATTTATTGTTTAAAAGCTCTTTTAGATATACAAACATATCATCAGATAAATTGGGAAGAAGCAATTGAACTATACAACAGGCTGTAAAATCAGAATTTAGATAAGCAGGGGTCACATATTGTTCAAAATGATTCGCCCTTGTACGAGGATAGTATGCTACATATGGATATCTATTAGTATCGTGATTATATGGCTCCATATCCAAAAATACATTAGCATAATTTTCATCTTGGCCTAATATGTTTTCAAATTTAGTGTTAACCATATTGACCATCAATTCCTTATTGTATTCTTTTACAAATTGTTCAGTATATCTTTGGTGATTGTAGTCAGCAGGATACTCCATTACAACAAGTTGCATTGCATCAAATATCATGTTTACAACATATTGCTTATTCGATACAATTTCGGGTAAGATTTCACTTTTCCCTTCTGTTTCAAATTCTCCACAAAGAGCAACAAATGTATCGTAGTACTCTTGAGGTAGTTCTCTTTTCTGTATATTGAAGCTGAAGCCTTTATTCTCTTCTGGCAATAATGCACGATAAAGATAGCTTGTTGGAGCTTTTTTATCAGTCCATTTTGTGAGAACCTCTGATATTGCTAAATTATAATTAGATAATTGCTCACTGTAATTAAATAAAAGGTCTCCATTCTCAAATCTTACATTATTCTTCGCTTTAAGAGCTTTTATAAAGTATCCTTCAGATAATACAGAGAATCTGCTATAGCCATCAATACCCCATCCAGAATAATCTTTATCACTCATATAAACATGTACTAAACTAGTTACTGGCTTGATGTCTGCCATAATAGACTTATATGCATTAGTAATCTCAATTTTCTGTACATCTATACCAAGAGTTTCAAACACAACAGGGAAATAGCTATCATTCTCTGTAATAGATAAGTCTTGAATATTTGTCTCATTTTCGATATTCCAAAATTTATATCCTGTACCACCAAGACCCTCTCTAAAGTCTGCAATACTAACTACAGTATAATTACCTGGAGCCAAATATGGAGCATAATTTAAGGATTCAGATAAGCTATTGCACAATTTCTCAGCCTTATCTACAAGTTTTCCACTTTCATCATAAACTAGAACTTGTAAATTGAGTTTCCATCCGTCTTTGGACATATCAAAGTCACCGACTTGGAATTGTTCATAATCATCAAATATATGGGCTGCTGTTATACCCATTTCTGATTGGTATGTTATCTCAATATCTTCTTGGTCTGTACATGAAACAATAGTTGTCATTAACACGAGAAGACCTAATAATATCTTTTTCATATATATATATATTCTAATTGTTATGTTAATAATTAAGTTTAGAACAACCAGCCTGCAGTAATTTGAATATTACTATTATTCTTCCACTTCAGGTTTTTACCAAGGTCAGTGAATCCCATTGAATATCTTGCACCGACCATTAAGCCAAAGTTAAATTCGTAGGCTGCACCAACTCCGGCACCAAAATTGAATCCCTTACAATCTCCGACTTTTACAGTAGCGCCATCAACTTCCATTGATTTAGGTGAAGAAGAAATTAGATAAGAGAACTCTGGACCAACTTCAACGCTTAATCTTGCTAATGGGTAAACCTTAAGCATTACAGGAACCTTAATGTAGTTCAATTTTACATTACCGCCATCACTTTTTATTACTTGATTTGAAAATAACAATTCAGGTTGCAATCCCCACAAACCTGTACCAGGTAAACTACTTGCAGTTCTTTGTCCCCAGTGGAAGTTTACAAGAGCTCCTATTTGGAATCCCGTGCCCATTGAGAATGCAGGATCAAATGTCATGTCGTTACTCATGTTTGAGAGATTTACTCCCGCCTTAACGCCATATTTAATGGCTAACGCAGCACCATGTCGTGTTGCCGATTTTTTTCCAGCTGTTTCTGTACTTTGGCCATATCCTCTATCTACTTTCACTTGAGCAACAGCACTTCCCAGTGAGAGGACTAAACAAATGGCTACAATGAAAATTTTTTTCATAAACGCAATTTTAAATTATTATTACTTTATTTTCCGATCAAACGTATTCCTTTATTTTCTTTCTGATCGACATTCTTTTCTTCCTTTTCCTGCTTAGGATAAGTTACAACCTTACTAACAGTTTTCTTAATTATTGGGCATCCCTTTTCCGTGATAGTGACCGTATAAGTAAAGGTTTTGCTTTCACCTTCCGGTATATTATTTACAGTAATTGATATAACCTCTTTAGTCTCTTTTAGATAAACTGTTTTTCTATCATTTCCCGTTATTTCTATGCAAGTTGATTTATAGGGAACTCCCTTTATGGATTCTACAATAATCTTTATCGTACCAACACCTTTATCATTGGTATAGTTGTTTCCTGCAATCTGAACATCATAACCAGGCTCATGCTTGGTAGATAGATTGACTAACCGATGCATCCAATCCAATCCGTCATAGGTTATTGCTATATCAATTTTATTTGATATAATATTGTCAAACTTTGTATCTGAGTGGAAATATGGTAAATGCAAATTCCATATACCATTTCGCTGTTTCAATGGAGCGTATCGTAGATAACCGTCTTCGTTTATATAGCATTTTAATTGTGTAGGGTTGACATCTTTTATATCAACCTGTACCTCAATGTATTGCTCCGGTTCCATCTCATCAAGATTAGCTGACAAATCTGTCGGGAGAGGATTATGATTAAACACAAATACTTGAGTAGGTTCTATAATTTCTATTCCAGCTGATGGATTTAGTTTTAATACACCTATCGTTTTGTCTTTTGCGCTTACGATAGCATATTTTTTTTCATATGTTTCTACATTATCAAAAGAATGTTCCAATATAGGTTTACCCATATAGGTTATTTGAATTCCATTCTTTGATTCTTGCTTGCTAAGCAATTCCTCACTTTGCGTGATGAAAGTAAACTTATCATTTATAGTATATGGTAGGCTGAATTTGTAATTAGCTCCAGAAATACGCCATTGGTTATCTATGAAATAATGGTGACCATTTTGGCTAACTAAGTAGGTGAAATCGTCTGATAAATCAACAAACATCTTGCTTTCCAAAGTCTTTGTGGCTTTTAATTGATTAACATCCAATTTCATTATTCTCAATAAATCTCCACCTCTGCTTGATGATGTTACAGCCAATAAATGACCATCTACCATTGAACTCAAGAACTTATATTTAGTATCTGAAATGATTGCAGAACCACCAGATTTGTTTATTAAACCAAAATAACCATCACCATCACCATCAGCATGTTGCACTGTTGCAATGCCATTTTGAAAAGGTGCTGCTAAATAGAAGCGTGCTTTTATAGAGATAACACCTTGATTATTTATATAGCCACATTTTCCATTCTTTTCTTTGTCTTTGTAGCCTAATAATCCTTCTTTATAATAAGGATATGCAGTTGCATATATCTGTTCGTTTTCAAAGGATTTTAGTATCTCACCGTTTTGATCTAATATTCCGATAATACGTTGTCCAACTTTGTCTAAAATCAAAGCACGACCTTCCACAAAAGAGGTAATACTATCATATTTAACATCTAATACTTGTTTCCCATCCGCAGAGAATATACCCCATTTCCCTGTATTGTCTTTTACTTTGAAGAGGTCATATCCCATATATTGTATATCAGAAAACTTTCCGGGACGACATAGCCATTCCATACTTTGAGCCATCAAAGTATGGGTGGTTATAGTCAATAATATGAATAGAATGAATTTTCTCATACTTAGTTGTTGCTTTGCGATATATTATTATTCAATAAATCAATTACATGAATTGCTTTAATACCATAATTAAATCCTTGGCTTTTACTTACCCCAGAGTTTAACACACCGATTAATTGACCTTTAGCATTGAAGATTGGGGAACCACTAGCTCCTCCATAAGATGCCGCATCAAAGCCAAATGAATATTTTGTACATTCTTGAGTGATTTTACCACTGTGTGCAAAAACCTTTACTTCTGAATCTTGTAAATTCAAGCCATGTGGAAAACCTAATGTGTACATACGAGAACCACCTTGAATCTCTGAATCGTTGATAACTGCTTGATTGAGATCAACAATATTACAATTATCATCAGGCAGTTTCTTTGTTATCAGTTGCAATATTGCAACATCCTTTTTGATATCTTCTGGAACTGCCAATTCTACACACTTTTTGATGTTTGCAGCATCTATATACGCTCCATTGGGTATCATGCCAATGTAAGCTATTTTACCTTCAACTTTTATATCTATTAGTTCCAATATTTCCAAGTTGGAATACTCTTCTCCTAATTGCTTTAAAAGTGCTTTGCAATGTAACGCAATTTCATCCTTTATCTCATTTTCGTTAATCCAAGGTCTAGCTACATGAAGGTTGGTTACGATTTTTCCATCTTTAGAAATGAAGAAACCTGTCCCTGTATAATTTTTTGCTTGATTATTGTTTTTTCGAGCCAGTATTTTGCCATTTTCATTAACAAACCATTCTGTATTGAATTCTCCCAACACTTCCAGTTTCTGTAGGACATCGGTATAACTACCTGCGGTCACCTTGTAATAGTACCCTCCATATATAAGCACTACAGAGTTTTTATATTTTGCAAACAATTCCTCGTCCGTTAAGATTTTATAGTTTTCAATTGGACCATTCAAAGAACCTCTTTTTATTTTATCAAACAAATAAATTCCCCCATAAAAACCTCCGCACAATAACAAAATGATAGACAGAGTCATAAATATCTTACGATAATTCATAGCACTCCCTTCTCCATAGGGATTGGGAACAGGAACACCTGCACACAATATCTTGTCTCCCTTTTTGAGTTTTATATCTTGATTAGATGGTATAGCTTTACCATTCACAGTAGTTCCATTCTTGCTATGATCCTGAATATACCAGTTCTTATCACTCTTCTTTGTTAAAGTGGCATGAAAGCGACTAACTCTTTCTCCTTGCAGTTGATGTTTATTTCTAAAGTTTGTTCCGATACCACGCATTTCCTTTATTTTAGAGAAATCGGGCATTGGTAAGGCAGGAACATTTCTCCAATCTAATACTTGGTCGGCGAAACGAACAGAATCACCACGTTTTATTGGAATATCCTTATTAGGTTGTAATCTTTGGTCATTAATATAAGTACCATTTTTACTTCCTTTATCTGTCAACAATATTTCTCCATTATCAAGCAATAAAAGTTCTGCATGATAACCACTAACAAACTGACTATTTAATCTTATATGTGAGTTACTATTACTTCCAATTACAATTAATTTCATAATGAATGTAATTTAAGGTTAGTAAATAGGATTATATATCTCCTCTTTCGGATTTTCAACCTTTACACTGTCTTTTGGTTCTTCCTTTTTAGGTTTTGCCTTTGGTGTTTCTTTAGGCTTAACCATAACAGTATCACGAACTACAACAGTATCTTTTTTTACAATTGGCGTTGGGGTCGGTTGTTTTGGCTCTGGTAATTTTTTTTCAGGACTGAAAATAAAGAATGCCGCTAAACCTAACAGTGCTGCAATTAACAGAATAATTGCAACGACCTTTATAGTATTGCTTTTTTGCTTTGGAACTAATGACCAGTCCAAATTATAAATATGAGCAAAAGACACTACGTCCTTACGAGAAATCGGGATTTCTACGTTTGAGGACATCTTCATCCCATTTACATATGTTCCGTTTCTGCTTTGATCTGTAATAAATATTTTGTCATTAGCCTCAACCCTAATCGTTGCATGCAATCTGCTTATTACATCTGTACTATCTGGTATTACGATGTCGCACCCTTCGTCTCTACCTATGGTATATATCTTTTTCATACGTATTACTTTATGACTACAACTGAATCTTTTGCTTGAATAGACTCATGATTATTCATTAATTCAGAATCAACGTTGTTACACTCGCCATTGCTTGAACCTTTTCCGATAAGCATTGAGACATTTAGTATAATACTAACAATCAGTAAAACTGCTAATATCACAATTATTAGTTTTGCTTTTTTATTCATTTTTTCTTTCAGTATTGAGTTACTATTCATCTCTAAAATAGCGGCTGTTAAATTATCGTATTCATTTCCACTATTTCTTCCAATACTTTCAACCACATTAGCTGTTGAATCAAGTATTTTATTTATAGGATTATTTTCTGATAAATGTCTGACAAATTCGTCTTCTGGCATCGCACCCCAAAATCCATCTGTACACAGAATAAATCTATCTCCTTTTAAATAAGGTCTTTCTTCAATTTCAACTTCTATATCAGGAGTAATTCCAAGTGCTTTCAATATTACGTTTGATTGTGCAGATAGTCTGGCTTGCTCTTCTGAAATCACTTTTTTTCTCACCATTTCAAAAACCATCGAGTGGTCGAAAGTTCTGAAGACTTTCTTGCCTTTTCTTAGTTGGTAAATACGACTATCACCTACATATGCTGTTAATGCAGAGTACGGAGTTAATAAAAGAGCTGTGACAGTTGTCCCCATCCCTTGCAAATTCGGATTATTTTGTCCCTCTTCAATAATAGCCATATTTGCATTTCTTATGGCTTTAATTAATGTCATAGAAGGATTACTCTGCTTATCTGCCGAAGCTACTGTTTCAAGTATTGTTTGGACTGCAAGTTGTGATGCTACACTTCCTCCTTGCATACCACCCATACCATCACAAACGACAACTAAATAACCTAATTTAGTCTCCTTTAGCCCCGCCGAGTCTTGATTTTCTTTACGTCCACCAATTCGAGAGTCAATAAAACCTAATGTCTTTCCTTTTATATCAATAGGTGTGACCATAATTATATTATAAATGAAATTACTAATAGAGTAAATAAAGCAACCATCACAAATATTAGAATCTTATGACAGATTATCCAGTCCAGCAAAGACTTTTCTTTACTTCTTTTAATAGCATCTATTATTGCGAATTTGAATTCAGATGCCGATTTATAACGTTTTTCAGGAGTCTTTTCAGTTGCTTTTAATATTACATTATATAAACTTCTTGGAATTTTCTTGTCATATGGCAATTTTAAGGACATTTGCCTTGATAAAACTTCTGCCTCTATATCGGTTTTAAAAGGGTTGTTTCCAGTGATAAGTTCATATAATGTAATTCCTGCCGCATAAACATCCGTCTGAGCATTAATTTCTGTATTTTCAGAATCTCTTAAAATTTGCTCTGGAGCTGCATACTGAGGTGTCCCTATAAATCCATATGACGAATATTTGTTTCCTCCATTTAGTCTTGCGATGCCTAAATCCATCAACTTTACAACAGAACCATTTTCTATCATAATATTAGATGGCTTGACATCTCGATGAACTACTCCTCGTGAATGTAGATACTGTAATGCATCTAATACATAACACATCTCTGTTGTTATCTTTTCGAGTTTATCTGAAGGAGACAAATAATTCAGTTGTTCTTTAACATGCGTTTCAAGAGTAATACCCGCAATGTATTTACTTAATATAAATATCGGGCCATAATTAGGTGTATATTCACATAAGCCAATCATTTGGACCAAGTTTGGATGCGAAAATGATAAAGAAGCTTCTTGACGTGCTCTTTCTCTAATCATTTTATTATTGGCATATATATCCTTTACCCTTTTTACTGCTATTCGTTGATTTGAATTACAAGAAAAACCTAAATACACTGTTCCCATTGCACCATTACCTAATGGCGTACTGTTAGGGTCATAATAATACCATTGCCCTGAAGCATTTAGGTATATTCGAGGATCTCCCTCTTGCTGATAAACCTGTTGAACTGTATTATCATTCATCACCTTTCAAACAACTGATGTTCTCTTCCAGATTCTCTTTTAATGTATTATTACTAAAACCATGATCTGCATCTTTACTTAAGTTTAATAACGCTAAAGCTTTTTCCCAATTCTTCAAAGCATTTGTATTGTCATCCTGGTCGAGATATGCAAATCCAAGTATATAGTACACTTCTGGAGTCATTACAGATTCATCATTAATTGACGATAAGTATTTAATGGTAGTTTTTAATTCAGTAGAATCACTTTTATTTCTTTTTTTGTTTAATAAAGTTCTTCTTTGAGATACAACTAAGTTATCTTCATTAGCATAACTAGTAAATCCGATTTCAATTTTTGCTTTATCATTACCATTATCTGCTAATATTTTCATTTCATCAAATCCCAATTTTACAGAATCTGCAATTTGAGAGTCTAATAAATTTAATGCATATTCAAATTTATCAATTGGTGTATGACGCGGTTTTGTCCAATACCACCCCCCAGCACCTATCGTCAACGCTACAAAGCAAATTATAAGATATTTGCCATACTTATCCCAAAATCCTGGTTTAAACTTTTCAGCTGCATCTATTGCAACTCGGAATTCCGCGATTGAGCCATAGCGATTATTTTGAATCTTCTCGGTAGCCTTTTTAATAACATTAGCTAATGCCTTATTCTCAATATTCCCCACAGGAACTTTGCTTTTAAGCTGATTTTGGAGAACTTCATATTGACTACCGTTAAATGGTAAACGACCAACAAGTAACCTATAAAATAAAATACCCAAAGCATATATATCAGTAGTGTAGTTCTGACTTCTAACATCTCCTAATACTAACTCAGGGGAGGCGTATTCAGCTTTTCCAATGAATTTCCCGGCAGCAGTCATCAATTTGTCATTGGAACCTAACGCTTTGAGGTTTTTAGCAATACCGAAATCTATTAATTTGATATGTCCATCACTTGTAACCATAATGTTGCAGGGGTCTATATCTCTATGGATATACCCTTTGTCATGTAAGGCCAATACTCCGGACAGAATATTTTTTATAATATATATAGAAGTTCCTTCTTTGTCTTTTATGTAATTATTATATAATTCACGTGCAAACCTATCATCACCATCCTTTATTTTATCTAAACGTCCTGCTAATAAATCAGAGAGCTCTATGCCGTGTAGAAATTCGCTAACTACATAATGGTGATATATGGATTCCCCCCATCTGTTAGATTCAAAGACGCTAATCAAGCCCAACATCTCAACGAGATTGTCATGGCGCAATTGTATTGAAGCTTCACGCTCAGCTCTTGCATAAACTTCTTCAGGCAAATCGGCATGCAAGGCTTTTATCGCAACCTCCGTTCTTAATCCTGTATTCTGATCTACACGAAAGCCACGATATACAACACCCATACCTCCTTCACCAAGAGGTGTGGATTCGGCATCATATTCATAATATATGCCTTTACTCTTTTCTAATTGCCCTTGTAATTTTTTGATTAACATAAAAATTACATGAAGATTGTTCCACCAGGCTTAGTTGTTGGCTTGTTTTCAGTTTCATCAAGACCAATAGTACCACCCTGTGGATTCACATTTTCTTGTTCGTATCCTTGTGTAAACTGATTATTGGTAGGTGCAGCATATGGATTCCCAAAATTTTGGGGACGATTACCCATTCTCGCGGCAGGTTGTGTAGAAATAAAATCACGACAAACATTCAAACCAATTTGTTTGGCATCAATCAAAATAAAATATAGATCATAATGTTCTCCGATGGTGATGATATCCCCATTAAAACATTCTCTTCTGTCAAATCCAAGACTCTCACCATTAATCATAGTGCCACAAGTTGAACCTGAATCATTAATCCAAGCTATTACTTTTTCCGGATTCTTCATCTGTTGAACAACAAGAACCGCATGTTGCTCTGATACAGTAGCCTCACTCAAACTTACGTTACAATTATCAGCACGCCCAATTGTATTTGAACCTATGCGTAGTGGCCAATACTCACCTGAACCTGATTTTGAGATAGAATAAAGAAAACCAATGACTGGTTTTTGATTAGGTACATTAGCCGAATTAGGAACCGTTCCAAATGGATTAGGTACACATGTACCATCCTGTACTTTTGTAGTTTGCTTACCGAAATTAGGTTGCTCGGTATAAGCATTTTCCATTCCCGGAATAATAGTCTTATTACTGCTCATAAATCATATATTTATTTGTTTTTACTTTTTACGTCGTTTACATTAACACTTACACATGCATATCCTAACAATTCAAGGTATATACCGATCTTTGGCTTCCCTTTTTCAAAATAACATAATTCTCCAGAAAAACCTTTTAACGGACCTCGGACTATTTCCACTTCTTCCCCAACTTCATATACTGAATCTGAAACTTCTACATTTGAGTCTGCGTTATTTAGCATAAACTTCAGTTTCTCTATCTGTTCGTCTGGAATAATTGCGGCTTCTTTTTGTCCTGGATAGGATATGAATTTATAAATAAAAGAGTAAGTTATGAGTGATTTCTCTATTTCTTTATCGACTTGGACAAAAACAACCATTGGAATTACAATTCTCTCAATCTTCTTTTTACGATCACTCCATTGATGGATTTCCGTTTGAGTTGGCACATAATTTGTGAATCCAAGCTTGTTTAATTTTGCACTAACTTTTTGCTCTGTACACATTTGGACAAGGACTGCCGTCCAATATCTTGGACGCGCTTCGCGGTCGCTTGTCCCATTGACAAACGAATCTTCACCGTGTTCTCCGTATTCATTTTTCTTCACTGAATACATTGTTATTTTACATTCCATCTCCTCTTAGGAGATAAGACATTGTCCCTTTTTCCATAAAATCAATCTGATACACCTTGTAATATCAATAAGAAGCTAAACAAAAGCATTTTATTGGGTATTTTTTTGAGCTGTTAATTAATTTTAATCAACCACAAATGGTGTTAAATGAAATAATTTGCTTATATTTGCACCGGTTATACTATCTCCTAAGAGAAGATAGCATTTTTTGCTAAACGATTTTCTGTGTAAAAAGAGAATCTATCGAGACTCTCCATAAATTATACAAGTTTTAAGATTTTTTGATTTGCTTTGTCTATAACTGATGAATCTAATGATGCCAAATAAATTTGCGTAGTAGATTCAGAGTCATGTCCCATACCTTCACTAATAACAGGCAAGGATATACCTTCGTTTTTGGCAATGCTTGCCCATGAATGACGAGCCACATACATACTCAATGGTTTATCCAAACCTATAAGTTTTCCTATACTTTTAAGACTTCGATTTATCAGTGTTAAAGCATTCTGATACTGTTTGCGTGCATCATTCTTATTATCCTTTATAATGTCCAAAAGATAAGTTGAATTAGTTGCTGATTCATATCGTTTAATTATTTCTTGCATACATGGTTCCAAACGCACATACAATAGTTTACCTGTCTTTTTTCTGCGATAGTTAAGAACCCCATTCCTCGAATCCTTTTTCTGTAAATACGCTATATCAACAAAGGACATCCCGCGAGTATAAAAAGAAAAAAGAAACATATCTCTTGCAAAAGCTTTTGCGGTAGAATATGATAAATCCAAAGACTTCAATCTTTTAATAGACTTCAACGAAATAGCTCTTTTGGCTGTTTTTTCAGAAGATGTATAGACGTTCTTAAATAGATTATTTTGTTCAGTAAGTCCTTCTTCTACAGCTCTGTTGTAAATTGCACGTAATCTTCTCATATAAAATGAAATCGTATTCATGGATAAACCCTCTGATTTCAAGAAGTATTCATACGACATTAACAAGTCATTATCTAATTCTGCAAAATATAAATCATTACCATGTCTAAAACGTTTAAAACTATTTAAAGTACAATTGTAAGTTTCACTCGTTCTTACTTGACCATTCTTTTGTAACTTGACAATGAGTTTCTTTATAAAATTAAATAAGGTAATGTCTTTGATTTCATTGTAATATGCATCAATAATGGAGTCCACGAAAAAATCATATCCTGAATTTATGAAACGATCTATTATCTTCATCAGACGTTTTTTATCCCATTGAATTCTTCTTTGGATTGATTGAAGATAATTATACCTCTCACTATTATCAATGATTCTCAATGTGTCAGATTCTGTATTCCATTCATTGGGCATTATCTTGTAATGTGTAGCAATCTGCCGGACGACACGCTTGTATATCACCTGATAGTATAAGTTACCTTCTTTGCCATCTATAGTTGATGGACGAAACTTTAGTTTTAGTGAAACCATAATTTATTCGTTTAAGCGAGTTTTGAAGGAGGACAGACTTGTTTCCGACCTCCTATAATTTAAATTATTGGTGTTCGGTAAAACTTTTTACGTCCCTAAAATTAAGGTCGGATTCCAAGTGAGGAAGCCGACCTTTTTCGTTACCTTTGTTTTTACCCCAAAACCTAAATAACGATGAACAAAGGTACACATTTTATTGGACAGCCGATGTATGGCTAGCTATTTTCTTTACTTGACAAGGCCAGAATTCTTAAAATCAGTCGTGAAACCAGTGGCGAGAGGTATATAAAGCACTTTGACGCATGGCAACATCTCACAACCATTACCCTGTTTTCCAATACGGCATGCCTGACGCCTGTATCTCATCTTGTGCCGGTAATGTGAGGCAAGTTCCCTGCTATTGTTCCTTGATAGCAGAAGAGTGCAGGTGGAACTATTCCATCCTTTCACCTTTCACCTTTCGCCTTTCGCCTTTCATCGTTCAACGTTAAACATTAAACTTTCAACGTTAAACGTTATTCGCCTACGCTCATCAAGCTACGCAGTCATCGTTCCCTGCTAATTCCCCTTAATTCGCATCCCGCCAGTGTATATGTGTATATTTGTGGTGAATAATTAAAACACTATACACTATGGGTACATTCAACAACAACACAACTTGGGGTAAAATCCTCAACATTATCATTACGGTGCTGACGGCAATAGCCACCACATTCGGGGTGCAGTCGTGCATGTAGGACCCACCCCATCCCTCCCTAAATGGAGGGGGCGGAAAACGGAAAACTAAGTTTCGCTTTCCACAGACAAAAAGCAGTCACCAGCAAGTTCGGAGTAAATCTTCGTCGCCGTTCCTCCACTTCGGCTTGCAGGGAGACTAAACACAAAGTAGAACAACACATTAACAATCACGGAGGAACGGGAATAAAGAAACTATGAGTATACCTTATTCACTGGTCCTGAGAATGGCAAAGCCGGGCAAGCCCGAGGAGGGGAACAAGACCCTGCCTTGCGCCCAATGCCGACAGGTGATGGACCTCTCTGACATGGCAAAGCACATGTCCGGCCACTCCAGCAAGTATGACAAGGGCGATGTGATGGCGGTGGCAACACAACTGACCTCGTGCATCCGCGAACAGTTGCTGCTGGGCAACAAGGTGGTGCTTGGCGACCTGGGTGCCTTCAGCGTCAGCCTCGAAGCCGAGAGTGCCGACAATGCGGAGTCCTTCACTACCGCGCTGATAAAGAAGGTGAAGGTGCGTTGGGAACCCAGCAACGAGTTCAAGGACCTTCTGAACGAAGCCACCTTCGAGTACGTGGGTACGCGCAAGGCTCAGGCCGAGGCTCGTGAGGCCGAGAAGAAACTCTTGAACCAGATGGCCACCGTGCAGCCCGATGAGGACGAAACCGAGGACGGTGGCGACGACGAGGGCAATCTGGGATAAAACGAACGGAAGAACGTTAATAGTTTAAGGTTTCAAGTTTAAGGTTTCGATGAAGGGCGACTGCCTTGGCTTGATGAGCGCAGGCGAGTAACATTGACGGTGAGCGGATTTGGTTCCGTTCACCGTTTTTCGTTTGTAAACGCTTCACGAGGCGATGGGCGATGCTTCACGAGGCGATGGCTGTCGCTTCACGAAGCGAAGGACGATGTGTAACCGCCCTCGCGATGGGGCATGTCCAATTAAAACACGCATAAAACAATGAGCGCCACCAACAAGACTACATACACCACCAAAACGGACTCTGCCACCAAAAGCAACCCTAAAGGCAAGTCCACCCAAAGGCTGAAGAGCCGCAAGAAGAACCAATTTGGCCGACTTGCCATGCAGTATTATCCCGGTCGCGGATACAAAGCCGCCGTTCGTGCCTTTAGAGAAGAACTGCGCCTGACCCGCGGACTGACGGATGCCCTCACAGCCACAGGTTACAAGGATACCCAGCGCCTGCTTTCACCCCGCCAAATCCGCATCATAGAAGACTTCCTTGGGGAACCGTGACGAACGGTCCCCCCCATAATATATATAGGTACGTTTACATGCGAAAAGACTGCATGGAATGTGCAAAAAAATACGAATTTTTATTATTGTATGTTGGTTGCAATGGAAGTTGTGGGGCAACAGGTGTGGGAAAAGCATGTGGGATGAGGCTTTTTTGCCAATGGTGTAAAGGGTATTATCGCTATTTTTTATATCTTTGCCGTGCAAATTATGTACAAATATATATACCCATTGGTGCTCGTGTTGTTTTTGGCAACACGGTCGTATGCCCAGCCATTGCCAGAGCGTGCGGTGGAACCGTTGCTGAATACTGTCAGGGTGCAGAGCGCTCCCTTCAACAATTCATGCCCGTATTACAACTATGGCGACTCGGTCAGTTCTGAGCGTTGCCTTGTGGGGTGTGTTGCCACCGCAATAGAGCAACTTCTCAGTTTCTACCGTTATCCGGATGCCTTGCTGGACAGTATCCCGGGTTGGGAGACAGATAACTATTCGCTTGCCACGGTGCCTGCCGGCAGTGTGATAGACTGGGACGATGTGGCCGACCTGAGTCTGTGGTGTGGCATGATAGTGCAGATGAAGTACAGCCCCAATGCCAGTGCATCTGGTATGTGGAAGGCAGAGGAACCGCTCAGACGTGTGTTCGGCTATAAGACGGTAAGGGTGATGGACCGCAGCCTGTACAGTTTTGATGCCTGGCACAGGATATTGCAGAACGAGTTGATGTGCGGACGTCCTGTGGCATACGTTGGTTATAACAATGTTATGGGCGGTCATGCCTTCAACATAGATGGTGTGGACGAGAACGGACTTTACCATTGCAACTGGGGAGAGGGTGAGCATCAGAACGGGTATTTCTCATTGGAGCATCTTTGCCAGATGCAACCTCACTGGGATGCTACGGATTGGGGACGCATGGTTGGGTATCATGCCAACGAATACATGCTGCTTCTTCATCCGGACAGTGTTGCTGATGTGTTGGATCCTGATACCTTGGCCGATTTCGCCCATGCGGTGAGGGTGGATAGCATCTCCTTCAGGCGTCAGATGACAAACAGGGAATATGTGCTTACCGATGTGACGCTGACCAATTTGAGCTCCGATACGCTCTACCATACGTATGAAGTGCTGCTCAATTCGCCTTCGGACACTTCCATATTGGAGCAGTGCAGGGAGATAGCCCTGTCGTCTGTAAAACTATTTCCTGGTGAAACAAGGACGCAGGCCGTTGCCTGCCACTATCCTGCCGCACCTGGAGAATGGTTGGTGAGCCTGACGTTTGACGGCTTGGAGGTAGCATATACCAAGCGTGTGCAGGCTGTTTCGCCCACGGTAGAGCAACTTTCCTTCAAGACGGATGACGTGTCATTCCCTCAGGCCGGTAGTGTGAAGATACAGTTACAGACACACAATTCAGCAAAAGAGGGTACGGCAGGACGATTGCTTTATTATAGGCTATATGAAGCGGAGAAAGATTACTCATGCTCAATGGATTACCGTTTTCTTAACCTGCCCTTCGGAGAGTCGGCATGCGATACTCTGTGCTTCAACAGACTGAAACTGGGTACGGATTATGTCCTGCGCATAGGAGGATGGAGTTCTACTATGCATACAGTGGCCTTTACAATGCCGGGCAATTCTACCGGCATAACTGATTGTCAAGATGATGCAAATGCAGAGAAACACCCCGACGGCATATTGTATGACATGAAGGGCAGGGTGGTGCTTTGTCCTGAAAAAGGTATATATATAAGGAACGGAAAGAAGGTCTATTATGAAGGCAGAAGAGATAATTGACAAATACTACGAGGGTCAGGAAGAACTGAAACAACTCCTCCTGATGCATTCGCGTCAGGTTGCGGACAAGGCTATGGAGGTGCTTGACCTTCATCCCGAGATAGAGGCAGACCGGACTTTTGTCTATGAGGCTGCGATGCTGCACGACATAGGTGTGCTGAAGACCGACGCCCCGGGTATAGGCTGCCATGGCGAGCATCCCTATATATGCCACGGCATGCTGGGCGCTGAGATGCTTCGTGCCGAGTCCCTCCCCAGGCATGCCCGTGTGGCAGAACGCCATACCGGTACAGGGTTGACCAAGGCGACAATCCTTTCCCAAGGCCTGCCTTTGCCCGCAGACGACTTTTCTCCGGAAACCATAGAAGAACAGATAGTCTGCTATGCCGACAAGTTCTTCTCCAAGAGCCATCCCGAACGTGTAAAGACAGTGGAACAGGTCCGCCAGATGCTTTCCAGATTCCCGGATGCCAACCTCGAACGATGGGACAAATGGGTAGAGCTTTTTGGTTAAACCCCAATCGGTCATTGTATATTCCAATATCCTTTATACTTTTGCATTTGTTAACGACATCAAGAAGTGGAATAAGGCCGTTCGGTCATTCGTCGTAAAGACTGTGTCTAATGTTTAGCCCCCACTCCTTAACATCC
>JAZNYM010000026.1:0-68212 GCA_045594385.1 Bacteroidaceae bacterium | reverse complement strand
AAACAGTGCATCATCAGCAAAAGTTATTAGATTAGCTGTTGACGGTATTGAGGCGGACCAAACAACAGGTATTGATCTACCACTTATTGACGAGAATGGATCAGACGGACGTATCTATAATCTGAACGGCCAATTTGTAGGAACGTCATTCGAGAATCTATCACAGGGCATATATATCATTAACGGTAACAAAGTAATAAAATGAAAAAAGAGTATTTAAGGCCAGAAACAAACATAATCATAATGGAGACTCAATCAATCCTTGCTGGCAGTGTCAATAGTACAAGATTGGATGGTGAAGATATGGGAATAACAATCGATCATAATGCGGACGAAGGAGACAGGTCATCCAATTCAAGGATATGGGGTGAAACATGGTAATAATCAGAGTGGGGGTAACAACTTCCACTCTTTTTTTGCACAATATAATTGATTTGTGCTTTATTATGAATGTTTTCACGGATTTCTTTCTTTATTACCCTAAATTATTATTTCCTTTGCATAATACTTTAAGATATTAAACATGGGAAGTAAAGATTTGAACAGACTAAAACTTGTATTGGTTGAGAAGAAACGTACAGGGGTTTGGTTGGCTGAGCAATTAGGAGTCTCTCCTGTAACTGTGTCAAAATGGTGCAGCAACATTACCCAACCAACACTCTCGACGCTTGATAAGATAGCGTGCCTTTTGGATATTGACATTTCTATACTTTTAAATAAGACGAACGATAATCATTCCTAACTATAATATGAGTTTTTGGGAAATGGGGCTTAAATAGAAATATTTTGTTAAACATAAAATTGATGAATATGGGCATGTTTGATTTCCTTGACACGAACTATAGATATTTAGAAGGCCTAAAGCAAGTAGTAAGCACAAACAATAAGTATTCTGAAACTGCAAATCAGTTAATCCATTTTTATTTCCATAATAAGATTATTCATAAAGGTATTCTTGTAGATTACATCCTAAATGATCTGTTTAGGTTGTTTAATGTTTATGATTATGTAAGGAAATATAAACTATTAGATATATGGATTGACAACTTGCTTATAGAACAACCTACCAATGATACAATAAGGTTGACAGGTGGTGAAATCTATGATATTATAGAAAAAATTTCAAACTATCAAGCAAACAAGATTATACGTTTGATTCGTTCGAATAATGTCACATTGGTAGCACTAATCAAAGCATACGAAGAAAAAAATAAAGAACAATTTGAGAAGTATTACAATGCTTCAGAAAATGACCAGTTTGTGGTTGATAATATTTGCCACATGGTTAATCGTGTATATAAAGATTCAATTACATTGTCATTGGAAAAATTGTATAGAGGAGATATAAGTGAATTGAATTGGAAGTCTGCATTGAATATTATGGTATATACATTGGATAATCCGCTATCAAATATATTCAATGCTGATGATGTGACATATAAGAATAATCTTCAAAGTGTATTAAATAATTTGAATTTTATTGCAGAAAATGTTTCGTTAGATAATGAAGAGAAGGATATTTCGGAAAGTGATTTTCGGCACATTGTTGATATTTTAACACAGATAACCGCTCTCGTTGTAGAACTATTGTGGGACAAAAATAATATGACGGATGAAGAGATTACAATCATCAACAAGTCTTTTTCCACATCAATGGGACATGAGATATTGCGGGTATTAGAAGAAGCTATGCGGAGAGGTGTTCAGCATGAGCAAGAAATGGAAGTTGATACGGTTATAGACGATGCCGATAAAGTGGTGTTGGCAACGCACGAAGATCCTTTTGCACATACCTGGGAGAATGTAAATAATAACATATCCCTTCGTGCTTGGTTATGTGCAGAATATTTTGCTTGCCGCAAGAGTATAAACAATGACGAGAAAGAAATATTTGTTGAAATTGCGACAAGCATTCATTATAATGGTAGAAAAATTATCTGGAAAGGGTATAATTCGGATGTATATGATGTATATGTGTTTATATGCAAAGGAAATAACAGTAGTATGACTTTGCAAGAATTTGGCAATCGATTTCAAAGAAAGAGTTCAGAAAAAACGCTATCAGACGTGCGTGTTGACAAAAACAAGTCACAGAGAAAGGAATTTGACCTAGAAAAAACATTAATGTCTTTTCATAAAAATTATCGCAAATGAATTTATAATAGTAAAACAAAAGTACACCTGAAAAAGTTATATGACAAGAGAAGGGGGAGCAATCTGGGGGAGCAGCGAGTAAAATAAAAAAGGAACCAACTGATTTTCAGTTGATTCCATTCGCTGTAAGCGGAGAGAGAGGGATTCGAACCCCCGGCACCTCTCAGTGCGGCAGTTTTCAAGACTGCTGTAATCGACCACTCTACCATCTCTCCAGACGTCCGTTGTGGGCGGCTTTCTTTTCAAAAGCGATGCAAAGGTATGGCTTTTTGGGGAAACGTGCAAATGTTTCGGTAATTTTCTTTAAAAAAACTTGCAAAACACCCGTTTTTACTGCAAATACCTTAACTTTGCAAGCATGAAAGCACTGATAGTTACACTTTGTTGCCTGTTATGCATGGGCAGCGCCAAAGCACAAACGGATTCCGTAAGCATAATGTGGGGCAACCGCTCCCAAATGGTTGCACCCGTGGACATGAAGATAGGCAACAGGCAGTTCAACATGAACCGCCTGCACCATTCCTTCAGCCTGGCCGTACCCGTGGCGGCCGTAGGTTTTGCCATGATGCCTGCCGACCATGCCATAAGCAGAAGAGTAAGCGGAGGTATGCCCAACTTTAATACCAGTGTGGACGACTATCTGAGGTTTGCGCCCCTTGCCACACAACTGGCCATGAGCCTAAGCGGCGTGGAGGGACGGAGCAAGAACAGGTGGCAGGTGGTAACGACCGATGCCATGGCTACGGCTATGATGGCCACGATGGTGTACGGTTTGAAGTTCGGCGTTGACCGCACACGACCCAACGGCGAAGGAGGCGGTTTCCCCTCGGGCCATACCGCCACAGCCTTCATGGGTGCTACCCTATTGGCGCACGAATACGGACACAAGAGCGTGTGGATACCCATAGCGGGATATTCCGTTGCCACAGCTACGGGTGTGCTGAGGATATTGAACAACAAACACTATGCCAGCGACGTGCTCGTGGGAGCAGCCATAGGCATAGTGTCTGCAGAGTTGGCATACTGGGCAACGGATGCGATATTCAACGACAGAAAACTGTTCAAGTCGCGCCGTGCGCGCATCCATTACGAGGTGCTGAAAAACTACTGAACCTCAGTGTACTTGCACCACAGGAGCATGCGGCGGAGATATTCCTCCTCCTTGTTGTCCCCGATGTGGAATGTGAAGGTCTTGCCCGTGCCATCGAGGGCATAGAGGACACGGTCCATGAGGCGCTGGATGTTGCCCTCGGGCTGAAGGTAGATGTCCAGATGGGTGGCCTCGGTGATGATGGGGATGCACTTCTGCGCATCGTCCAGATAAGTGATGCACTTCTTCACCCTGCGGCATGCCAGGCATCCACGGCACTTGCCTATTTCCTTTTCGCTGACGGCAATGACCTCGATACCTTCCTGTTGGGGTACGGAGGCGTCTCTGCGTGTACATATTATAAGTTTGTCCATTGTTCTTTTTCCGTTTAATTATAGCAATCCGTGACACAGACTTTCATTGTCTGTTGCCATGCAAAGTTACACTTTATTCCCGAATTTGGCAACAAAGGCACACTATAGGCAGGACGTGCGGGCGCTTTTTTATCATAAATTAGATTTTGATTAACATATCTTTACGCGCAGGGCGAGTTATAAGAAAAAAATTGTATCTTTGTAGCCGAATATTTTAAAACATAACACTTAGAAATGATAAATATCACTTTCCCCGATGGCTCGGTGCGTCAGTATGAGGCAGGAGTCACCGGTTTGCAAATCGCAGAGAGCATAAGCAGCCGCCTGGCTCAGGATGTGCTTGCATGCGGTGTGAACGGAGAAACCGTTGAACTGAACCGTCCCATAAACGAGGACGCAAGCATCCAACTCTACAAGTGGGATGACAAGGAGGGCAAGCATGCCTTCTGGCACACCAGTGCCCACCTGATGGCCGAGGCCCTGCAGGAATTGTATCCCGGTACACAGTTCGGCATAGGTCCTGCCATAGAGAACGGATTCTACTACGACATCATGCCTGCCGAGGGCGTGGTTATCCGCGAGGCCGTGTTTGCCGACATAGAGAAGAAGTTCATGGAACTGGCCCAGCGCAAGGAGCAACTGCTCCGCCAGGACATAAGCAAGGCTGATGCCCTGAAGTTCTTCGGCGACCGCGGACAGACCTACAAGAACGAACTTATAGAAGACCTGGAGGACGGACACATCACCACCTACACACAGGGTGCCTTTACCGACCTGTGCCGTGGACCCCATCTGCTCTCCACCGCTCCCATCAAGGCATTCAAGGTGCTGAGCACCAGTTCTGCATACTGGCGTGGCGACGAGAAGCGCCCCCAGATGACACGTATCTATGCCATTTCATTCCCCAAGCAGAAGATGCTCACCGAGCACCTGCAGCTGCTGGAGGAGGCCAAGAAGCGTGACCACCGCCGCATAGGCAAGGAGATGGAACTGTTCATGTTCTCCGACCTCGTGGGCAAGGGTCTGCCCATCTGGCTGCCCAAGGGTACCGCCCTGCGCCTGCGCCTGGAGGACTTCCTGAAGAAGATACAGCGCCGCTACGGCTACGAGCAAGTTATGTGCCCCCACATCGGCGGCAAGGGCCTGTACGTCACCTCCGGCCACTGGGACCACTATGGCAAGGACAGTTTCCAGCCCATACAGACACCCGAGGAGGGCGAGGAATACCTGCTGAAGCCCATGAACTGCCCCCACCATTGCCAGATATTCGCATGCAAGCCACGTTCATATAAGGAACTGCCCTTCCGCTGCGCAGAGTTCGGTACCGTTTACCGTTACGAGCAGAGCGGCGAGTTGCACGGCCTCACACGCGTGCGTTCATTCACTCAGGACGATGCGCACATCTTCTGCCGTCCCGACCAGGTGAAGCAGGAGTTCATCCGTGTGATGGAAATCATCCAGATTATCTTCAAGGCTCTGGATTTTGACAACTTCGAGGCTCAGATTTCATTGCGCGACCCCTCCAATACCGAGAAGTACATCGGTTCGGACGAGGTGTGGAATGCCGCCGAGAGCGCCATCATCGAGGCTTGTGCCGAGAAGGGCATGAAGACAACTACCGAGTTGGGCGAAGCCGCCTTCTATGGTCCCAAACTGGACTTTATGGTGAAGGACGCCCTGGGACGCCGCTGGCAGTTGGGTACCATCCAGGTGGACTACAACCTGCCCGAGCGCTTCAACCTTGAGTACACCGGCGAGGACGGCAAGAAGCACCGTCCCGTGATGATTCACCGCGCTCCCTTCGGTTCCATGGAGCGCTTTACCGCCGTGCTCATAGAGCACACCGCAGGCCGATTCCCCCTCTGGCTCGTACCCGACCAGGTGGCCATCCTGCCCGTCAGCGAGAAGTATCAGGAGTACGCAGAAAAGTTGCGCGACTACTTTGACACTCAGGACGTCCGCTGCTACATCGACGACCGTTCAGAAAAGATCGGCCGCAAGATTCGCGATAACGAGTTGAAGCACACTCCCTACCTGCTCGTCGTGGGAGAGAAGGAGCAGGCCGAAGGCACTGTAAGTTTCCGCAGACAGGGTGGCGGTGAGCAAGGATGTATGAAATTCGAGGATTTTGCAAAGAAAATCAACGAAGAAGTACGTAATATGACAGAAAATTACTAACTTTGCACCCCGAAACACATAGTTAATGAAGAAAGACAACAAGCTTAAGGTAACCTACCGCGTGAACGGGCAAATCAGAGTTCCCGAAGTGCGCATAGTTGGTGACAACATCGAAAGCCAGGTACTGTCCATAGGCCGTGCACGACAGATGGCAGAGGAGATGGGTGTTGACCTCGTGGAAATAAGCCCCAATGCAGAACCTCCCGTATGCCGACTCATTGAGTTCTCCAAGTTCATCTACCTGCAGAAGAAGCACGCCAAGGAGGTGAAGGCAAAGCAGGTCAAGATAGAGGTAAAGGAAATACGTTTCGGACCTCAGACAGACGACCACGACTATGACTTCAAGTTGAAGCATGCCAAGGGATTCCTCTCCGACGGCGATAAGGTGAAGGCTTATGTATTCTTCAAAGGCCGTTCAATCCTGTTCAAGGAACAGGGCGAAGTTCTCCTCCTGCGTTTCGCCCAGGATCTGGAAGAATACGGCAAGGTGGAGTCAATGCCCACATTGGAGGGAAAGCGCATGACAATGTTCATCGCACCCAAGAAGGTTATTGCCAAGCCCATGAAGACCGCCGAGGAACTGGAGAACGAGAAAATCGTAGAGGCACCGGTAAAGAAGCAACCACAACAGAAGGCACGCAAGGAATACACCGGTCCCAAGGTGGAAGGCGAGGATTTCGACGATTAAACGGCAAGGGCGCTTCCCTATAATATATAAATAAGGTATAGGAACGCCAAGGAAAAGAAAAGTCTGTGCGCCGTGTCTTTTGGATGCGCGGCCACGATTATTAATAACAACTTAATTATTTAACAAAATGCCAAAAGTAAAGACCAATTCCGGTGCAAAGAAGCGTTTCGTACTCACCGGAACCGGCAAGGTAAAGCGCCATCACGCTTACCACAGCCACATCCTGACCAAGAAGACCAAGAAGCAGAAGCGCAACTTGGTACACAGCGGTCTCGTAGTAACATCAGACATGAAGCAGGTTCGCGACCTGTTGTGCATGCGCTAAACATTAACCCCTAAAAAGACAAAAGAAAATGCCAAGATCAGTCAATCATGTAGCATCACGTGCTAAGAGAAAGAAGATATTGGGTCTGACCAGAGGTTACTTTGGCGCCCGCAAGAATGTTTGGACCGTTGCCAAGAACACTTGGGAGAAGGGTCTTACCTATGCTTTCCGCGACCGTCGCAACAAGAAGCGCACTTTCCGCGCTCTGTGGATCCAGCGTATCAACGCTGCCGCACGTCTGGAGGGTCTCAGCTACAGCCAGCTGATGGGTCTGTTGCACAAGGCTGGTATAGAGATCAACCGTAAGGTTCTCGCCGACCTGGCCGTAAACAACCCCGAGGCTTTCAAGGCTATCGTAGCAAAGGTAAAGTAAAGGATTAACAAGAACAAATCCAAATCAATGGCGCCCACCCTTGTGAAAGGGCGGGCGTTATTCTTATTTAAGAATATTCACGAGATTTGACCACACAAGGCTAAACGCCTGATATCATGATAACGGCAAGCATAGTCACATACAACGACCACCTTCTGGACATAGAGGCCATCCTGCGCTCTATCATTGCGTCTCCCATACGCAAGGTGTGGATAATAGACCATAGCGACGAGGTGTTTGCTCTTCGCGAGGAACTCCAGCAATACATGCAACGCGACAAGGAAATACGCGAGCACATACAACGAGGTTTCCAACTGGAGTATCTTCACGAGGACAACACGGGGTACGGACGCGGCAACAACCGTGCCATACGTCTGGCCATGGAGGAAGGCAGCCTTTACCATCTGGTGGTGAACCCGGATGTGTGGTTCTCTTCCGACGTCATCCCGACAATATGGAAATACATGGAGGAGCATCCCGAGGTGGGACAGATTATGCCCAAGGTGCTCTTTCTGGACGGCAACATCCAACCGCTCGCAAAACTCCTGCCCACGCCCACGGACATGTTCTGCCGTATGTTCCTGCCGGAATGGATGTTTGCAAGACGCAACAAGCGCTACGAACTGGCACACTCCGGCTACAAGCACACGATGGACGTGCCTTGCCTTTCCGGTTGCTTCATGTTCCTGCGCATGAGCACACTGAAGGAAACGGGGCTTTTTGACGAGCGCTATTTCATGTATGCCGAGGATTTCGACCTTACCCGACGCATACACCGCAATTACCGCACGCTCTTCTTCCCGCAGGTTTCCATATACCACAAGTTCAGCCGTGGCTCACACCGAAGTCTGCGCCTCTTCTTTGCCCACACCATAAGCATGATGCGCTATTTCTGCAAATTCGGTTGGTTCTACGATAGCGAACGCCGCCATTTCAACCGCAGGATACTTGATGAGATAAAGGAAATGCAGGGATGAACGAAGTATTCCTTTTTCTGAAGCGATGGGGACTGGTGGTAAGCATGCTTACCGGTGCAAGTGCGTATTTCCTCTATATCAACATTGATGCTCTGGAGGGGACACGCGCATTGGCCAACAATGTGGTGCAGGTGGCACAACCGACCCTGCTTTTCCTCATGCTTTTGCTTACGTTCCTGAAAGTGAAGCCCTCCGACCTGCACCTTCGCCGATGGCAGATGGGAGGCATGGCATTGCAGGGCAGTTTCTGGGTGCTGGGAGCCTTGGCGCTGATGTATATCCCCATGTCGTACACATGGAGGCTTGGCATGGAGGGATTCCTTCTGTGCATGATATGCCCCACGGCCACGGCGGCGGCGGTGATTACAGGCAAACTGGGTGGCAACCAGGGGTCGCTGACCATGTACATCATCCTGGCCAACCTGATGGCATCCCTGCTCATCCCTGCCATGATACCGCTGATATACCAGAACAGCGACATCACCTTCTGGGCAACATTCTCGCAGATAGTGCTGAAGATTTTCCCCCTGCTGTTCCTCCCCTTTGTCTGTGCCACAATAATGCGCCGTCTGACACCGGGACTTGCAAGGGTGCTGACCGGCATACCCAATGCTGCCTTCTACCTGTGGATGATAGCCCTGTCCATGGCCATTGCCGTAAGCGTGAAGAACATGCACCATAGTCTCAATGCCGGTCATGGCCTGTTGCCTCAGGTGGCCATAGCGGCAGGAAGCCTGCTGGCATGCCTGATACAGTTCTCCTCAGGCAGATGGATGGGAAAGCATCTTGGCCGTTATGCCGAAGACGAGCTTATCAGTGCCACACAGGGTCTCGGTCAGAAGAACACCATCTTCTCCATCTGGTGCGGATACTCCTTCATGGATCCGCTGAGCAGTATTGCCGGAGGTTTCTATAGCATCTGGCACAACGTGTACAACTCCTACCAGTTGGCAAAGAGGCATCCTGGCAGATAGATTGCCCTACCCTATTTACGACCAAGGACGGAAAATGCCCACCTGAGCACTGCACTCATGTGGGCATCGTTATTGTTGTGCAAAAAGTTATAATGATTGTGGGGTGTCTGCTTATGCCATTGCCACCGCCCTACTCTGCCACGCCGATGATGTCGCGGACGGAGGCGATGTTGTGGGCGTCGAGCCAGTCGTTGATGCCTTGCGCCACCTTGGCCGAGATGGCTGGGTCAAGGAAGTTGGCCGTACCTATCTCTATGGCGCTGGCACCTGCCATGATGAACTCTATGGCGTCCGTGGCGCTGGCTATGCCTCCAAGGCCTATGACGGGGATGTTAACGGCCTTGGCCACCTGATACACCATGCGCAGGGCTACGGGCTTGACGCAAGGACCGGAGAGGCCTCCCGTGCCAATGCTGAGCATACGCTTGCGCTTCTCTATGTCGATGGCGGTGCCCATGAGGGTGTTGATAAGGCTCACGGAGTCGGCTCCCTCTGCCTCCACGGCCTTGGCTATGCTCACGATGTCGGTTACGTTGGGCGAGAGTTTCACTATGAGGGTCTTGCCATAGGCCTTGCGCACAGCACGCACCACGCTGGAGGCTCCCTCGGTGGTAACGCCGAAGGCCATGCCGCCGTCGTGCACGTTGGGGCAGGAGATGTTCAGTTCTATGGCGTGTATGTCCTCCAGGGCGTCTATGCACTCGGCACAACGGGCATAGTCCTCGGGCGAGGAGCCGGACACGTTGACTATCATCTGCGTGTCTATCTTGCGTATCTTGGGATAGATGGTTTCGCAGAAGTACTGTACGCCCTTGTTCTGCAGGCCCACGCAGTTGAGCATGCCGCTTGGGGTCTCGGCCATACGGGGGTAGTCGTTGCCCTGGCGGGGCAGGAAGGTGGTTCCCTTCACTATGATGCCACCTATGGCGGTGAGGTCCACCACGTCCTCGAATTCTATGCCGTAGCCGAAGGTGCCACTGGCCGTCATTACGGGGTTCTTCATCTGAAGGGCCCCTATGCTTGTACTGAGATTTGCCATACCTATTATTATTCCCAAGTAAGTTCGTTAATGTCAAATACGGGGCCTTCGGTGCATACGCACACATTGCCCTTCACGGTCTTCTCCACACAACAGAGGCAGGCTCCGAGGCCACATGCCATCATGTTCTCCAGGGACACTTCGCAGGGCACGGAATTGGCGCGTGCGAACTTTGCCACGGCCTTCATCATGGGCGAGGGTCCGCACACCGAGATGCGGTCGAAGTGCTGCTTGAAGAGGATGGAGTGCTGGGTAACGAAACCCTTCTCTCCGGCGCTGCCGTCCTCGGTGGTAACGTAGACGTCGCCCACGCGCTGGAAGTCCTCCATCTGCAGGAGCATGTCCTTGGTGCGTGCTCCCAGCAGGAAGGTGGGGCGCATGCCCATCAGGTTCATCTGCGCACCCAGATAAAGGAGCGGTGCGGTACCTACGCCACCGCCCACCAGCAGGTGCTTCTTCTCGGCGCTGACGGGCATGGAGAAGCCGTTGCCCAGAGGCAGAAGGGCATTCAGCGTGTCGCCCTCCTTCAGGCGTCCGAGGGCACGGCTGCCGGCTCCCACGAGTTGTACCAGGAACCATATCTGGTTTAGTTTCGTATCCACGAAATTGATGCTGATGGGGCGGCGGAGGAAGGTTTCCTTGCTTCCGTCCACACGCAACTGGGCAAACTGACCGGGCATCATGGGTGGCAGGGGCTCATTGGGGTCGGTGCATTTCAGCAGCACGAAGCGCTCGCCCAGTGCCTCCACAGACACCACCTGAAGGTCTATAATATGCTTTTTGAGTGCCATAGATATACCTTATTTATATATATAAGTGAATTATTTCATGGTAAAGATACGAATAAGCGAGTAAAAAACCAAACTTGTTTGAGTTTTTTCGAGCGTGAGTATTTTAGAAACGTAGTTTCAGAGATACGAATAAGTGAGCGAAATCCAAAATTTGCGGGCAAGAGAGAGCAGAAGCATGGTAGGGACACGGCATACCGTGTCCGATAACAAAAGCATAAGCGGACTCGGCATGCCGAGTCCCTACATCCCCGAGCGTAAGCAAATTGAACTAAAGTTAAATTTATTTGAGACTTTCCGACTTGCGTAACTTGATGAGCGAAGGCGAATAACCGACGCAGGAAGCGAGAGCAGAGTTAAGCATGCTTAAACTATGCAGAGCAACAAGGAGGAAGGCCGAAGGTCAACGAGAGTCTCTTAGAAACGTAGTCTTAAAGATACGAAAATTATATATACTTAGGGCAGAGTTTTGCAGAATAATGCAGGAAACAGAGGGGGATTTTCTGCCTGTTCATTGTCCATTTGTTGTCCATTTAATACCCATTTACCGGCCATTTATTACCTATTTACCGGCCATTTACTGGCCACAATTTGGCTTCTATGCAATGGATTCCGCACGTTTTTGCATGGTTTTCGCATCAAAAACACCCTGTTTTGCCTCCTAAGGAGTGAAGGTTTCGTAGGTTCCGTCGTCGAAAAATATACGGATTTCAGTTATTTTTCTCTGCGGTTTGTCAATATATTTCTCAATATACTGCACCTGCGGCTGCATCACCTGGGCAGAAGACATGTGTGCCGAGGGGTGGGAACCGGGCAATGGCTGCTCGGCAAAGGCGGGGCGTTCCTGGTGCATGGCGGGGGCATCGGGATGGCCTTGCGGAGTGCTGACGGAGGAGAACAGATCGGGCATTTCCTCACCCGCGCAATCATCCTCCTGGACAGCGCCGGAAGTGTCGCCAGAGGAAGGCTGGGAGGCGTACATATCGCCCTCGCCAAACATCAGCCACATGATGTTCACCTCGGGGAAGCACTCGTGGATGGCGCTGACGGTTTGGTTAGTAGGTCGGGTACGCCCATTGAAAATTCCTGACAAAGTTGCTTCGGCGATACACAACTCCGAGGCGAACGACTTTTGGGACATGGCCTTGTCCAACATCAACTGACGGATACGATCTTTCATCTGATAGGGGTGTTTTTGGGGTTTCGGGACACAAGTAGGGGCATGTGCCACCCGATTCTCATATATAAATCCGAGTACAAAGATACGCAAAAATAATCGGAAATGCAAAGTTTCTAAACGTAAATCTAAATTTGTTTATTGCGATTGCATTTGTGTATTTGAATTTACAAACCGAAGAACGGATTTGTAAATACACATTCTCGTATCCGAATGGGCGAAAGGACGGCATCTTGAAGAAGTTAAAGGATTTTGGTTTTACTCTGCATTTCTTTATAGTTGATTTTTAGGGTGTTGTGTGCACGTATCCTTGTGAATTGTTGATAACTCTGCCCCTTAACCCTACCCGAAGGGCATGCGCACCGCATAATGCATACTTTTGTGTAACCGCAATGTATTTCGCACTGGTTTACTGCCATTTACAACTGCATAAATTACGGCCGAAAAATATGCGTTTGTGGTATGCAAACGTATGTATTTACATTTCCGCACGCTTTACATTTGATTATTTGTTGTTGCAAACCGGGGCTGTTTTGCATTTTGTAAATTCGGCATTTGGCATTTGTGAGCGTAAATCCGCAAAATTGGTATGGGAATATGAATGTGTAAATTTGTT
The DNA here is from genome assembly GCA_045594385.1 of Bacteroidaceae bacterium. GTDB lineage: Bacteria > Bacteroidota > Bacteroidia > Bacteroidales > Bacteroidaceae > Physcousia. Next base: position 55,459 of record JAZNYM010000026.1, on the reverse strand, counting down.
AAATGTATATTTCGGAGGTATGTCTGAAGCCTATTTTTGCCAGAATCCAGTTCTCCCCCACAGACGGCAGGAAGAAGGGATTTACGCGATTCTCAGCGAGCGGAAATCAGTGCTAAGTTGCTAATGTTTAGTAAAATGATGGTCAAAACGGGCATCTGCCCCATTGAGGCAAATAGAAAAAAAATGCCCCTAAAACGGGGCACTTTTCCATGAAAACGACAAATAAGTCTATCCCAGAATGCGGTAAACCAGTTCCAGGAGCAATTCACCTGGCGGGGTTTTACATCCTCCTACCCCTTTGCTTGCCGCATCGGCTTGTCGGATGAGAGAAAGTATCTCCATTACCTGGCGGCCGGTGTAGCATCGCATGGCAGGCATGATTTCATTACGCACCTTCCAGTCAGGTTTACCCAGCCACTGCGCCACTCCCTTGTCCGTTTTGTCGGGGCTGTAGTAGGCCTGCATAAGGTCTGCGAAAAAAGAAAACATCATGCTCAGTGTTACGGGCATAGCAAAGGAGCGCGGATTGCTGCCAAAATATTTTACTATTTTTGCCGCCTGAGATTTGTTTTTTACGGCCAACGCGGCCAGGAGTTCGAAATTATTGAAGTCCTTGCTCATGCCGGTTTGGTCCTCCACAAGGGCCGCCGACACCCTACTCTCGCCCTCGGGCATGGCCACCAGCAGTTTGTCCAGTTCGCTGGACATGCGCATCAGGTCGGTACCCACATGTTCCACCAGCATCTGCGTGGCCTTAGGCTCTATGTCCTTGCCGGCAGACTTCAGGTAGCGCTGGATGAAGGAAGGTAATGAACTTTCGTAGACGCGCTTGCTTTCGAACACCACTCCCCCACACTGCCCTATGGCCTTGTAGAGAGCCTTGCGCTTGTCCAGATTTCCGTTCTTGTGGCAGAGCACCAGCACCGAGGTGGGTGCAGGGTTCTTGCAATAGGCGGCCAGTGCATCCTGCGAGGTGCGCATCTGCTGAAACTCCCTCACCACCACCAGGCGCTTCTCGCCCAGCATGGGGAACTGCTGGCAGGTGTCGGCCACTCGCACGGCATCCACATCACTTCCGTAAAGGAGTTCCATGTCGAAGTCGCGGTTGGCCTCGGGCATCACCTTCTGGGTTATAGCCGCCTCCAGGCGGTCTATATAGTAAGGTTCCTCGCCCATCAGGCAATACACCGGGGCAATGGTGCCGGCCTTTATGGATTTAGTTATTTCTTCGTAGGTCATAATTGTTTGGCGGGGTATAGGGGGTATAGAGGTTCTGGGGGTTCTAGACGTTCTAGAAGGACTAGAAGGACTAGAAGGACTAGACTTTCTAGGAGGACTAGACTTTCTAGGGTGTCCTAGATCTTCCTAGGATTTCCTATTCCTTCCTAATAATCGAACTTCAGGTGGCGCACGGTCTTCTTCTCGTCGCGTATCATTTCCAGGGCCTCTATTCCTATCAGTACGTGCGTGCGCACGAAGTTGCGCGTAACCTCGTTGTCGCTCTCCGATGTCTTCACGCCCTCGGGAGTCATGGGGTTATCCGAGACGAGCAGCAGCGCCCCCGTGGGTATGCGGTTGGCAAAGCCGCAGGTGAAGAGCGTGGCCGTCTCCATGTCCACGGCCATGGCGCGTGTGGTGCGCAGATAATTCTTGAAATCGTCGTCGTGCTCCCACACCCTGCGGTTGGTAGTGAAGACGGTTCCCGTCCAGTAGTCGAGGCCCATGTCGCGTATGGTGGACGACACGGCACGCTGGAGCATGAAGGCAGGCAGAGCGGGCACCTCGGGCGGGAAGTAGTCGTTGCTCGTTCCCTCGCCCCTTATGCCGGCAAGCGGTAGAATCAGGTCTCCGCGCTGGCTCTTGCGGCTCAGCCCTCCGCACTTGCCCAGAAACAGGCATGCCTTGGGGCGTATGGCAGAGAGCAGGTCCATGATGATGGCTGCGTTGGGACTGCCCATACCGAAGTTTATTATGGTCAGGTTGCCCGCCGTGGCCATGCGCATGTTGGACTTGTAGTCGGGTTTCTCCAGCGAGAAATGGTCGCAGAAGATGTCCACGTAGTTGTTGAAGTTGGTCAGCAAGATGTACTCGCCAAAGTCCTCCAACGGGTGGTTCGTGTACCTGGGCAACCAGTTTTCAACTATTTCCTGCTTGGTTTTCATGGTTTTAATTTTTTACTTGGGGGTACGCCCCGAAGGTACTCCCTTCTGACTTCGTCTTCCTCCTCCGCACCTCGGCAATTCAAACAAGTTTGATTGCTCTCGGTTTGTCGTCGGTTCGAAAATGTCCAAATAAATTTGGCATTTTGCTCGCTTAATCGTACCTTTGTTCATGCAAAGATAAGCAAAAAGAATGAATGGACAATAACACGCCCCTCTCTTTTGACCAAATTTCACCTCTATGCTGGAACTGAACCTCCCCCCTGCCGACATACGATTGGAGAGGCGCCAGGAACGCCTCCACATCTGGGACTTTGTGCGCCGCCGCTGGGTGGTGCTCACGCCCGAGGAATGGGTGCGGCAGCATTTCTCGCACTGGATGACGGAGCATCTGGGCTACCCCCTGGCCCGCCTGGGGCACGAGATAAGCCTGGAGCAGAACGGCATGCAGCGCCGTGCCGATGCCGTATTCTACGACCATGACGGGCGCCCGCTCATCATCATGGAGTTCAAGGCTCCGCACATCAGCATCAGCCAGAAGACCTTCGACCAGATAAGCCGCTACAACATGGTTCTGCAGGTGCCCTACCTCATCGTGAGCAACGGCATGCAGCACTTCTGCCTGCACGTAAGGGAGGAGGGCATGGAGTTCCTGCGCGAGATACCGAGGTACGGGGAGATATGCGGTGAGAGATGAAGATAACCCCTTAGGTAGCCAGCATTTCCAGTAAAAAAGTCAACGAACCTGGGCTGAAAAGTCTGCCATTTCAGTATGGAAGGTCTTGTAATAGGAGGTAGTTTCATTGGTGCGTTCGCACTATATCCCTTATTATCAACGATTTGGGATACATGGTTAACAGATTAACAGTTTAACAGTTTAGATTGTGCCATACCTCGCACGGATGGAATATATGGCAAAATATAATTTATAATATATATTATGTATAATATATATTATAAAAATTTTCTATACATCAGTAGCATAGGGTATTTTATAACTGTTAAACTGTTAATCTGTTAATGGCGGAGGATAGCAATGTAAAGAAATTTCAATCCTGCCAGATGGTTGACATTATAACGATATCCGCACTGTTTTGCTGAACAAATGTGCAAGACTGCGAGAATACATCAAGTTGATATTCAGGATGTTATTTTGATACATCACCCCTTGTTCCCTTATATTTTTCGTTCGATTTTCCGTTCTCACATCGCCCGTGAGACGCTGACATATTGTCATGCGCCTGTTCATTCATGTTCACGGCTGATTCTATGCGAGGAACGAGCCTTGACGATACGAGGATTTTCCGCCGGGCAGCGCACACACGGAGATGTAAAGTTTTTTACGAACGGTAAAACGGTTCATTGCCCACAGATGACACAGATTTGACAGATTTACACGGAGGATGCACAACATCTCTCTCTCAATCTCGTTGGGGCGGCGGAGGTAATTCGGGGGCAAAGCATATTCTTCATTTTATTTCACTCCAAGTCACCATAAGTCACCGTAAGTCACCATAAGTCACTTTCTGCCATTTTTGTGCCGTATCTTTGCACTACCGAACGAGAAACGGAACCGACGCAGGAAGCGGGAGCAGAAGCATGGTAGGGACACGGCATGCCGTGTCCGATAACAAGAGCAAAAGCGGACTCGGCATGCCGAGTCCCTACATCCCCGAGCGGGAGCAGATTCAAGACCGCAAAGCGGGATTAAAACGGGAAACGGAAAACTGCGGACGCTGCACGCAGCGTCCCTACCACTCATCCACTCACCCGCTCATCCGCTCCCCGCAAGGGAGGGGGAGATTACAGCCGAGCAAGTGGCCACATCGGCAGTACATCACACTCCGTCCGCCATACCCGACAACAGAGAAAAGTAGTGTTATATAAAACTCCATAAAAAAAGTCCGAATTATGCAAGTACCAGGCAACATGTTGAAAACCAGCCAATTTTGAAAACAGAAAATTTATACATACCTTTGCACCGCCAAAACCGGTTCCGGCAGAGAGAAAATTTTCCACATTACCTTAATCCCAAATCTATCCGTTATGAGTAAACTTGCAACTTACTTCAAAGAGAGTGTGTCCGTACTGAAGAAGGGGTTCGCCTATGCGAGGGTCGTTCCCGTCCTGCTCATGGCCCTGCTTAAAAGACTGACAGGCGATGGCTTTTACGAGGTGTCGTTTACCAAGACAGGCAGGAAGTGGTATTGCAACGTGCCGGGGTTCCCGAAGGAACTGTTCGAGCACACGCTCATGGTGGGCGGCGCCACCAAGTTCCTGGAGTACTACTCCCGAGGCGAAAGCGAAATAAAGGCGGTCATCAAGATAGCCAACGAGAAGGAAGACCAGAACTATTGCGGCATGAGGCTGTACAAGACGCAATCCACACTGACCGGCGGTGCATTCTACAAAGACCCCAGCGAGTTCTTCACCGAGGAGATATGGCTTTGCCCCGTCACCCTCTTCCTCCTGGGCCGCTATCCCGAGCGCATCCTCATCTACAAAATCAACAAGAACCACCTGCACTGCCCCATATTCATCGAGTGAGAAGCGCTTACTACACACTCAGGGGCCGCATCGCGCAATGTGCGACACAGCCCCTGGTGTTGTTTGTATATGTCAGGAGAAATCCTTTCCCTTACTCCTCGCGGCGCTTCACCACACGGCGGCGGCGTGGCTTGTCCTCCAGGTTCTTGACTTCCACCTTTACACCTGCCAGTTCGGGGTCAACGAGGATACGGCCGCAGTACTCGCACACGATGATCTTCTTGCGGGTGCGGATGTCCAACTGGCGCTGGGGCGGAACCTTGTTGAAGCAGCCGCCGCAGGAGTCGCGCTGGACGTAAACCACGGCCAGGCCGTTGCGTGAGTTCTTGCGGATGCGCTTGAAGGCGCTCAGCAGGCGGGGTTCGATGGTGGCCTCCACGTTGTGGGCCTTCTCCTTGAGTTTCTCCTCCTCGGCCTTTGTCTCGCTGACGATTTCCTCCAGTTCGGTACGCTTGATGTCCAGGTCGGTACGGCGGTCGGCGATTACCTGGTTGGACTTTACCAACTCCTCGCCTCTTGTCTCCAGCGAATCCTTCGCCTCGCCGATGCGCTTCTGGTTCAGTTCGTTGTCCAGGCGCAGGTATTCGATCTGCTTGGAGAAGTTCTCGTACTCGCGGTTGTTGCGCACGTTCTTCATCTGGTTCTCGAAGCGCTCTATGTCCATCTTGTTCTTCTCGATGACGCCCTGGCGCTCGTTGATTTCCTTCTTGGCAGAGGCTATGTCCTCGTTTATCTTCTCGATACGGGTTTCCAAACCTGCGATTTCGTCCTCCAGGTCCTTCACCTCCAGGGGGAGTTCGCCACGGAGGGTCTTGATCTGGTCAATCTCGGTCATGAGAGATTGCAACTGGTAGAGGTTCTTCAGTTTTTCCTCTACATTCAGTTCTGCCGGGTCTTTTACTTTTGCCATTTAATATAAATAATGTATTGGGTTAGTATTTACTTCTGTCTTGTACAGGGGCAGGTGGGGGAACTGTTCGGAGAGCAGGCGCTCCAGGAGTTCCACGGTGTACTGCTCGCTCTCGTAGTGCCCCAGCACGCATATCTGTATCTCCTGCTCATGTCCCATGTACAGGTGGTAGCGCATCTCTCCCGTCAGGAAGGCATCGGCCTCCTGTGCTATGGCCTCGTCCAGGAGGAAGTCTCCTCCGCCTCCGCAGATGGCCACGCTCTGTATGGGGCGCGAGAGCACCTCGTTGTGCATGAGGCACTGGCAATGGAAGACGTCCTTCACCCTGTCCAGGAAGAAGCGTGCGTCCATGGGTGCGGACAGGTATCCCACCACTCCGCAATCGCCCGCGGGCACCACGTCTATGAGCCCCAGGCGCTCGGCCATCTGGTAGTTCACTCCGTCCTCGGCCTTGTCCAGATTGGTGTGCGCACTGTATATGGCTATGTCGTTCTGTATGGCCAGGCGCACCACGCGCTGCACTTGTGTGGCATCGCTCACCTGCTTCAATCCGCGGAAGAGCACGGGATGGTGGCTGACGATGAGGTTGCACCCCAGGTCCACGGCCTCGCGCACCACCTCCTCGGTGACGTCCAGACACAATAATGCCCCTGAAACCTCCGCCTCTGTCAATCCTACCTGCAGGCCGGCATTGTCATAGCTCTCCTGAAGGGGCAGAGGCGCGAAACGTTCAAGGGCGTCGATTACTTCCTTAACCTTCACGCTCATTGTGATATGTGTGTAGTGTGTGTGGATAATATTCCGCGCACAAAGGTACGAAAAATATCCGCATCCACACCACCTTAATGCACCTTTTTGCCACTATTGTACGGTTTTTTAGCACCTTAGTGCCAAAATGACTCCCTTTTTTGCTATCTTTGAACCGAAACAAACCAAGAACGAAGCAACATGAACAGATACTTACCAGCCGAATGGCACCCCCAGGAGGCCATACAACTGACATGGCCGCATAGCGGAACCGACTGGGCGGAGACGCTGGAGGAGGTGACACGATGCTACATCGGCATGGCACGCGAGATAGCCCTCAGGCAGAAACTATGGATAGTGACCCCGCAACCCCAGCGCGTCCGCGCCCTGCTCGAGGGGGAACTGCCCGGCAAGGCACTGGCCAACATAGAATACTTCCGCATACCCAGCAACGACACCTGGGCACGCGACCATGCCTTCATCACACTGCTCCGCGAGGACGGGGCACGCGAACTGCTCGACTTCCGCTTCAATGCCTGGGGAGGCAAGTTCGAGGCATCGCTGGACAATGCCATCAACCGCGAGTTCTACAACCAGAACTTCGCCCACGACCCGGAGCACAACCTCTACGTGTCCCAACTGGACTTCGAACTGGAAGGCGGTTCCATAGAGAGCGACGGCGAGGGCACCATACTGACCACCGCCCAATGCAACTTAAATGATAACCGCCGCACGTCTACTGAGGCCTCATTCGCCGAAGAGGCCATTGGCGAGGAACTCTGCCGCCGCCTCTCTGCCAAGCGCATCCTGTGGCTCCACCACGGAGGCCTGGAGCGCGACGACACGGATGCCCACATAGACACCCTGGCACGCTTCGCCCCCAACGACACCATCGTCTACGGCGAGGGATGCCCCGAGATGCTGGAGGAACTCCGCTCCTTCCGCACCATGCAGGGCAAGCCCTACCGGCTCATTGCCGTACCCCCCTACTATGCCAACTTCCTCATCATGAACACCGCCGTACTGCTCCCCTTCTACGAGGACGAGGCGGAGAACCTCCGTGCCAAGGAGGCCCTGCAAACGGCCTTCCCCGACCGCGAGATAATAGGCATAGATTGCCGAATCCTGCTCACCCAGAACGGAAGCCTGCATTGCTGCACGATGCAGTACCCACGACCCCTCCCCATACCCTCCCGCAAGGGGAGGGAGTAGTATCAACCTACTAAGTAAACAAACTAACCCAAAGACCCTTTAACAAAATCCCCAATCCCCTGATACGACCTCGAGTACCCTCCTGTACATTATACTCCCTCCCCTTGCGGGAGGGTATGGGGAGGGGTCCGGGAATCAGCCCTCTCATAACTATGAAAATCGCCATTATCCAACAATCCTGCTCAGCCGACATAGAGGCCAACAAGCAGAAACTTGCACACAACATACGCACCGCCGCACAGAAAGGCGCAGAACTCGTGGTACTTCAGGAACTGCACAACTCCCTCTACTTCTGCCAGACGGAGAACGTGGACCTCTGCTCCCTAGCAGAACCCATCCCCGGCCCCAGCACCGAGTTCTACGGAGCACTGGCCAAGGAACTGGGCGTGGTCATCGTCACCAGCCTCTTCGAGCGCCGTGCCCCCGGCCTCTACCACAACACCGCCGTGGTGATGGAGAAGGACGGCACCATAGCCGGCAAGTACCGCAAGATGCACATCCCCGACGACCCCGCCTACTACGAGAAGTTCTACTTCACCCCCGGCGACCTCGGCTTCCACCCCATAGACACCAGCGTGGGACGCCTGGGCGTGCAGGTATGCTGGGACCAATGGTATCCCGAGGGAGCACGCCTCATGGCCCTGCAGGGTGCCCAACTACTCATCTACCCCACCGCCATAGGATATGAAAGCAGCGACCTGCCCGAAGAGCAGGAACGCCAGCGCGAGGCATGGACAACCGTACAGCGCGGCCATGCCGTGGCCAACGGACTTCCCGTCATTGCCGTGAACCGCACCGGCCACGAACCCGACCCCTCCGGACAGACAAACGGCATACAGTTCTGGGGCAGCAGTTTCGTATGCGGACCTCAAGGCGAGTTCCTCTACCGTGCCCCCAAGGACGAGGAAGTAGTGGAAGTCATCGACGTGGACATGCAACGGTGCGAGAACGTCCGCCGCTGGTGGCCCTTCCTCCGCGACCGCCGCATAGAGGAATTCTCTCCCCTGACACGCAGGTTCATTGACTGAAGAAATCGGAGTAATCGGAGTAATCGGAATACTCAGAGGACTCAAAAAACTCAGAGGACTCGGCCCCCCGAGTCCTCTGAATCATTCACTACTTCACAAACCTTGGTTTCACGAACTTGTCCTTCGTGGATGTGAACCTGAGACCGGGGAGGGTTTGGCTGGGCGTGGAATACACGAGGGAATCCACCAGAGAGTAGTCCTGGGCGGAAAGGGCATAGTAACTTTCCTCTTCCGCACGGTTTATGCGCACCGTCCAATCAAACATGTTGCCGATGATGAGCATGGATTCCTTCTCGGGATTGAAGCGTGGCACGCCGGTAAGACGTACGGCATAAGAGTCGCGCTCCACCACCCAGAAGGCTCCCTGGGCGTCGGAGATGAAGCATAGCCACTTGCGCGAGGGAAACTCCGTGATGAATAGGTGCTCGGGAGTCATGCCCTCGGGGAGCGCTATGGCACGCACATAGGGGCGGCCCACCGTCTGCTTCACGTGGAAAAGTTTCCTTTCGGCATCCAGCATCACATAACCCTCGTCGTACTCCTTGCGGTCGGTGGGGTTGCCGGAGAGGCGGTAGGCAGGGAACCGGAAACCCTTGCCCTGCATCATGCGTGTGAAGGAAGCGCTTTTCGCCTCGTCTATGGTATTGGCGGACATCTTCACGAACTCCATGCCCGACTCCGTAATGCGGAAGACATCGTCGGGGAGTTCCAGGTCTACACGTCCCGACATGCTTTCAAGCATCTGCTGAATGCCCAATCGGGGCTTGTTCAGGTCCAATGGCGAAATGCGCATATTGAAATTGGACAACTGTATGTCGCGTGGCGTAACGGCACGTCCGCAGATGGTGTCGGGGAAACGGCTGTCCGTAACCAACTGGCGGTAGTAGAAGGTGGGCAGTATGGAGTCGAACTGCTCCTCGGTGTACTCCCTGCCCGAGGCATCCCTGTATTGCATCTTCTTGTCCTCGTCGTGCTCAAGTGTGGCAAACCTGCCAGCCACGGAACTGTACAGGGTGAAGGGCGTGGAGACGGACTCGGCCACAAAGGTATTGTAGAGCGAAGGTATCTGCCACACGAGGAGCACCGCCATGAGGCAGGCGAAGAATATTTTACTGACTTTTATCATGGTTCATTCTTGTTGTTAATGGGGTTTAATCCTGACGTCCGTCCCTGAAATTGGACAATGACAACATGGACAGAAGGCTGTACATGAGGGTAACCAGCGCAAGCAGGGGCAGGAAGTCGTTGTAAGCCTCGGGTGCAGGTGCCAGGAAGTATATACGCAGAAGGAGCACGGCCGCCACACCGTTTAGCACACGGCGCTTCCATGTGGGTTCCAGGGCTATCCACGACGTGAGCAGGTATGCCGCCACTCCTGCCAGATACCACGGCAAGGTGCTGAGGATGATGTGCCGCCACAGTTCGGGTGCAAGGACCGTATGCAGATATGCCCACATGATAACCAGCGACAGGGCAAAGATGCCAAGCAGCACGGCACCGCCGAAGACAAGCATGGAGGCCAGCGCCTTGGAGGCGCGGATGGGCAGGTGCAGGGTCAGTTTGAAGGACTTGTGATGCATCTCCGGTGCAAACTGCACCACGGCAAAGGCAAGTCCCAAGAACAGGGGCACGAACTGGAGCATGTCCACAAAGATGGCATCGCGCTGGATCATCACCACCCAAAGGTGGTCGGCACCCTTCAGGGAGCACACCCTTGCCACGCGCATCATGGCATAGCCGGCAAAGCCTGACGAGAGAAGAAGGGCGAGAAGGCAATACCATCTCGTCTTTATCCATTCCTTATAGTAAATTGCTTTTATCATATACTTTTGTTTTGTAGACGGAAATCGGAGAAATCGGAGAAATCGGAATAATCGGAGTAATCAGAGTAATCGGAATAATCGGAATAATCGGAATAATCGGAGAACTCAGAGAGCAGTTTTCCGTTTTCCGTTTTAATCCCGCTTTGCGGTCTTGAATCTGCTCCCGCTCGGCAATCCAAACAAGTTTGATTGCTCTCGCTTACTCGCAGATTTCCGTTTTCACTTTTCCGTTCGTTTAGTATTTACCTGTCAATCCGATAAAGGCATCCTCCAGCCCTACCCTTTCCACACTGAGGTTCCCTACCCCCTGGGCGGCAAGCCTTGCCTTCACCTCCTCCTCGGGCAACATGGAGAAGAGTTCCATGGAGGAGCGGATTACGGAGGGATTGTATATGCCTTCGGTGTCCTTCAGTTTGAAATCCGCTTCCACCTGTGTGGTGTAGCGGCGGAACTTGCCCAGCAGTTCCTCCACGGGCATCTGCACCAGTATCTTGCCGTAATCCATGATGATGCAATCGTCTATGAGACGCTCCATGTCCTGGATGATGTGCGAGGTAAGGAACACGGTCTTGTTCTCCGCCTTGGCATATTCGCGCATGTAATCCACGAAGAGACGGCGATAACCCGGATCGAGCCCCAGGGAGAAGTCGTCCAGAACCAGCACCTCGGCATCCTGTGCCAGGATAAGACCGAGCGCCACCTGCGAGCGTTGTCCGCACGACATGCGGTTGATGCGCTGGTGCGGCGCCACCTTCAGGCGGCTCATCAGTTCGTAGTATGCCTCACGCTTCCAGTTGGGATAGAACCTGGAATAGAAGCGCTCTATCTGCTCGATGGTCATGAACTGGTACTGGACATGCCCCTCTATGAGCAGGCTTATCTTGCGGCGCGTCAAAGGGTTCATCTGCCCTATCTTCTCGCCAAGTATCAGACACTCGCCGGAACGGGGTTGCAGAAAACCGCTCAGGATGTTTATCGTTGTGGTCTTTCCCGTGCCGTTCTTTCCCAAGAGGCCCAGAATGCGCCCGCGTGGCACGGCAAAGGAAAGGTCCTCGTATATGAGTCGCTTACCGTAGTAGTGGGTAATGTTGCGACATTCTATTACATTCTCCATAATATCGTCTTAGAAACAGCAACCTCCCGTATGCTACTCGACAACCTCATAAGCCAATGCCTCCACGAAGTAGAAGGAGAGATAGTCCTTGCCAGTGGCCTCCTTGCGTGCGGCAATCTTCTGGCGGAAGTCGGCAATGCGCTCTGCCACGGTGTTGCCCGTCTCGCCACGTGCAGCCTTCTCTGTGTCGCATCCTGCCTCGCCGTCGCCATGCTGCTCGGCCGTGGAGGCGGCCACCGATGCTTCCCAGCGCTGGAGATATGCCTCGTCCACACGCTCCTCGCGAAGGAAACCCTTCACGCGAACGATGTTGTTGATGCACTTCTGGTCGAAGGAACCAAGGCCGGCTGCCTCCACGCGGATGGTCTTCGTGTCGTCGCTACCCATCATGAAGATTTTTGTTGCACCATGCTTGCAGGTGTGGGTGCAGATGCCCTCCATGGTGATTTCCTGGTTGGCAAGGGTGTCGGCAGATGCCAGCACCTGGTCAATCTCCAGGGCGGCTGGCGCCTCCTGTGCCTGCCCTGCATTGTTTGTACCGGTGTTGTTGTTGCCACATGAAGTGAACACAAAGGCCATGGCGGCCATGATGATCATGAATCTTGTTTTCATTTTCTTTGTAATGTTTTATTTGTTAGTATTCGTTTTTGTTTTCATTAGAAGTTGCATCCTATCCTTAGCGACACGGTATGTCGCATTGTGCCATCGAGATGCCTGGTGCCAAAAGCCTTGCACATGTCATAGGCAAGACCCGCATTTCCGCGCACCTTGCCCTTCCACATGGCACGCGAGTAGGTAAAGCCTATGCCAGCCCCTATCTGCGAGGCGGCAAGGTATTCCCACTCCTGCATGAGCAGGTCGTTGCGGGTGCGTGTCAGTGCCTCGCCCGATGTGCCCGACCCGTAGCGTCCGTCGGCGCACGGTTCTCCCGAACCTCCCCCATACAGGGCGGAAACGGAGAGAGAATAGCAGTTCCTGCCCGAGAGGAAGTTGCGCGTGCCCATGGCCTTCAGCCTCCACCAGGATATGTTCTGCCTTCTGTAGTCGGGATAATTGGATGCCCTCGTGTTGCGGTTGTCAAGGGATGCGTCCGCCCAGGCCTCCCATCGTGCAAGGCCGTGCCTTATGCCGAAGCGTCCCGTGTAGCCCAAGGCAAGCGACCTTTGGGTACGCTCGCCCACCTCGCGCTCGCCAAGGTATTCTATGTAGTCGCGCCCCGTTTCCTCGTTCTTGTAGGAATATATGTTCTCGGTATTCGCAACGTGTTCCTGTCCGTACCGCAACCCGAAGCGATGGGCATCGCTCCCCGAGGCGAAGGTCAGCAGGCCCTGATAGAAGAAACCGTGCCCCTGATGGGTGGAATAAACCACCGTGGAGTACGAGGGGTCGCCATAATATCCGCTACGTGTATGGAAACCCGCCTCGTTGAACCACTCGGCATTGCCTGTGCGCCACACCACCTGCAGGGTTGCACCGTGACGGGCATCGAAGAGGGGTTTGTTCTCGTTCTCCTTCGTGTAACCTATCTCGCCGAAGGTTTCCTGCTTGCCGAAGAACGCACCGTAGTTCAGGAGCGACACGAAGGTCTTGTCCTGTGTGCCGTACGTGCTCAGGAGCAGGGTTTCGTTCCTGCGGCGGTACACATAGTTCAGGCCTATGTCCACACGCTCGCCAGCATGAAACACGCCTCCCAACACGAGGTCCATGTCCATAAGCGAATTGACATGGCGCAGGTCCTTCCGCTTGGAGTAGTTGGCGGCCTTGTAATCCAACGAAGCGCCCAACGACACCCAACGGGCCAGATTCACTCCCACCCCGCCCTGCAGGGAGAACTCCTCCAGGGTCTTGTCTCCGGCATTGGCATCAGTAAACTCCACCAGGTCGAAGGGTGTCTGCGTGGGGTCAATGAAGTAGGAACCGGCAATGTCCTTGGCCGACACGTTGCGGTATCCCACCTGACCGCCCACCACCACACGCCCGGAGAGTCTTGCCATGGAAGAGGCCTCCACCCCGAAGGTCGTTTCGTTCTTGGAAAGGAAGTAGTCCTTCAATCCTCCATATCCCCCCTTGCCATAAAGCACGATTTCCGATTCCGTGCCCTGCCCGAAGGCATGAAGGCCGGCAGGGTTCTCGCTATTGAGCCAGTTCCTGTCCAGGCGCACATCGCGCAGGGTGTTCCAGTTGAAGGTACTATCCGTTTGCGCCATCAAGGCGGTGTGGAAAACACCGCCCGTCAGGACTAAAGACACCAGATATGGCAAGAGGACGTTTCTTCTCATTCGTACTATCGGGGTGGATTATCTTTTCAGGCTTGCCACCTTACGCTGGTGGAAGTCGTTCATAGAGTTGTTGGTGTCCATATATATAATATGTGCACCGTTGGCAATGGACGCCTCGGCATCAATGCCGCTGAGGTCGGTGGAAATGCCGCCATTGATGGTAGTTGTGCCCAGGCCATAGTTGTAAACCAGTTTGCCCTCGTTCTCCGGCAAAGCCTCCGTGGCCTCCTTGTCGACATTGCGGTAGATGGAATAGCCCAACTTGTTGGTCATGCAAACATGACCTCCTTCTATGCTGGCAGAGTAGCGGGGCAATGATTCACTCTCATTCTCCTCTGTCCAAATGTCCACGGCATCGAATATCCACTGATTTGGTATCTTGGCGCAGGCATTAGTGGGTTTTTCATTATTGCCCATGTAGTAGCTGTTGGCCTTATCCTGAGTGTAGGCCAAGGGTTCGTTGTCGCCGGTTGAGAAGATGAATATGCCGGGGCACAACACGCTCCATGCGGCGGCATTGCCCAGTCCCAACTTTGAAGCGGGCATATAGTTCTCCGCATCAATCTTCTCGGAGGGAGCGGGGTGATAGTTGGGGTTGTCAAAATCCTCGGGGTCGTAGCATACGTAGTCAGCCTCGCTCAGGTCAACGGATTGGGAGTATGTGCCAGTGTGGTCGATAGCGCCACACAGGGCAATGGTGGCAGATGTGTAGGGTTCCATCACCAGGTCCTTTGTCATGTAGAACACGAAGGAATAGGCAGGAGTGTAGTCTTCCTCGGCATAGAAGAGTTTGCCGTCCACGTAGTTCTGGTTATTGCCGTGTGCGTTATAGGGGCCTACGTGTGAAATACAGAAGTTGGGTATTGTGGCCACTTGGTCGGAGTTGTTGTAGATGACCACATACTTGTCGTACTGATAAAAGCCGGAACCGTCGTCCTTGGGGCATCCGCCAACGTACAGTTCCTTCAGGATTACCTGCTTGCTGCCCTGACTCACTACAGGTTCCATCTCCAGGCTCATTGTGTTGGCGTTTACAAAGTCGGCACTTGCAATTGACTTCTGCAACACATAGTTCACCACGTATACCACACCATCGGCATTGAACTTGTGAGAAGCTGAAAAATTGTAAATGTCCTCGGGCAGTGCAAATGTTGCTACACCTGCTTCGTCTGTCTGTGCGGCAAGTGCCACACCGCTTACACCACGGGCCGTAACGGTAACACCCTCCAGAGGAGCGTCGGCCACATCGGGTGTCAGCAACTGCACCGCCACGCTATAGGTGCGGTAATCGTCCTCCTCCTCGGTACATGCCGTGAAGGCAAGAAGCATGGCCACGGCGGCCATCATTGAAAGAAACTTTTTCATAATGATTGTTTGTTTGGTATTATTCTTTAACATTAAAGTTTTATTCTCACGGACATGCCATAGTAGAACTTGGGTATGTAACCGCTATCAAACAGGGACGACTCCAGGCCCGTCTGCGAGGATTTCACCTTGCCCATCTGATAGAAGAAGTTGCGTGCATACAGGGTGACGGAGGCCCATTTGCCCAGTTCCTTGGTAACGTTGAAGTTGGCGGCATAGTAGGCCGTTATGCGGTTCTCGTTGAAGAAGTACGTGGTGTTGGATTTCACCACCAGTTTGCAGAGGTCCTGATACAGTTCCCTGTCGTTCTCCCTTGCCCACACGAACTTGTCCAGGAAGGGTATCTTCTCTTCGGGATTGCCCCATGCGGTGTAGTACTCTGGGTAGACGGCCACATAAGAGTCCTTGTTGTATATGCCCCCCTGCTGAGTGCCGTGATGGTCCCCTGCCGCCTCCAGGAGGTAGCCTCTCAACCTCCCGTCGGCGTACTCGGAGAGGTTCTGCCCGTAAGTGTAGAGCGAGGACTCTATGCGCAGGGAGAATATCATGCGTATCTTGGGGATATGCGTGGATATGGTCAGGTTGGCGTTTATCTGGCTTGAGAGCGAACCGTTGGCGGCCGTGCTCGAACCGGCATAATACCCCACATACTTGTATGGCGTGCCGTCCATGGATGACGATGCCTGCCCCATGGAGGCGACGAGGGTTTCGTTCAGGCCCTTGTACCAGTAATAGTTGCCGTCCAGACGAATGCTGGTGCGAATGGGACGTATCTGTGCAAAGTCCACTATCAGGTCCAAACCGCGTCTTTCCACGGGCGAACCGTTGGTGTACTCCGTCTGGCTCACGTAGGTGTTCCTTTCCTTGTACCCCAGCACCTGGTCGGCAATGGCTCCGGTACGGTCCTTCACCGTTACGATGCCCGTGTGGCGGTCAATCATGTAGTGGCGGTTCTCTGTGGGTATGGTGCACCCTGCCTCTATATCGGCTTGCGTGGTCAGTTTGTATGTATAAGGGGTGTAGACGCTTCGGCTCATGTAGGGGTTGAAGGTCTTGTTGCGGAAGGCGGAAAGCGATACGCGTGTGCCCCACAACTTCGCCTCCACTCCCAGTTCGTTCTGTATGGTGTATTGCCATTTCAGGTCGGGGTTGTACTTGGGTGTGGTGGGTTGTGTATAGTAGGCATAGAAGGTCCTGCCGTCGGCGGTGGTGCCTGGTGCGAAGGCCAGTTTGTCGCTATACGTGGGGGCAGGATACAGTACGGTAAAGGAGGGCTGCTTGACCGACTTTCCCCAACCTCCGAAGACCGACAGGTCGCTGACTCCCTTCCCCCGGTTCTCCCAGAAGACGTATTTGGCATTGATGCGCGGAGACACGTTTGCCACGGTGCCGTATTCCGAACCCTTTATCATGGTGATGTCCGAGCGGAGTCCTGCCCTCAGATGCAGGGAGGAGCGTCTGCCCACGGGCATGGAGAACTTGTCTTCCAGAAAGAGTGCCACGTTGTTCATGAAGGGCAATCCGTCATAGCGGTACTCCCTCCATGTGGGTGCCACGCTCATGTCTTCGTAATAGAGGCCTCGTCCCAGGTTTCCGCTACCGGCAAGTTCCGCTCCCAACAGGACGGTGTTCATTGTCTTGCCCCAACGCCTTGTCCAGTCGGCCTTTGCCTTTACGGAATATGCCAGAGGTTTGGAGTCGGTAAAGGAACGCACGTACCAGTAACCCGTAGGGCCAAGGATGATGTCGGCATCGGGGTTCTCCCCGTAGAGTTCACCTATGTGATACCCTGCCTCGGTGGCATGGATGTATGGTTGTGTAGAAGCGGAACTCTTGTTGGAGTTCGTCTCGTTCATCTTGTCGCTATACGACACGGAGGCCTGCAGGGTGAGGTTAGATATCCATGGCTTGTCCAGGAGCCAGTGGAGTTTCACGTTGCCACGGAGCATGTAGTCGCGCGTCTTTGTGTATGTATCCTTGAACTCGTCGGGGTCGGCCTCCGAGTTGTATCCGCCTATGTTCCCTCCCAAGGATGCGGTAAGGCTGAGGGGATGCCCCATGTGGTCCTTGAAGGCGTTGGAATAGGTCAGGTTCACGTTGTTGCGCATGTATGCCGTGTGTGGCGAGGCCAGGTTGGAAATAGAGCGTGTATGCTCGGCATTGACATTCAGCGTTCCTGCCCTACGGCCAAGATAGAAACCCTTGCTCAGGGCTATGGACTTGGTCTTGGGTTCCACCATCAGTTCCACCACGAAGGGAGTGCGTCCCTTGCGGGTGTTTATCTTCACCATACCGTTGGACAGGTCGCCGTACTCCACTGAAGGAATACCGGCCACCACCTCCACGGATTCTATGTTCGACGACCCTATATTGCGAAGGTCTACACCACGTATTTCGCCAAGCGACGCATTGGTTTCCAACCGTTGCCCGTCCAGGTCTATGGCCGTGCCGAACGAGGCATTTCCCAATTCGCTTGCACCGCCGGCATGCAGGGCTACCGGCTTTGCTCCGGATGCAAGGTTCTGGTCGCCTACGGTCTTTCCGCCGGGCAGGAGCGTGGTGACATAGTTCAGGTTCATTATCTGTGCATGATCCAGCGTATTGCGGTCAATGACATAGGAACTGCTCAGGCTTTCCGTGCGTCTCTGTGCCGTAACCACCACCTCGTCCAGCGACAGGTTCATTTCGCGCAGGGCCACGTTACGTGTGTTCTTGCCTTCACCAAGTTTCACGGGGACACTCTGCTTCTGATATCCGAGCAGGTAAAACGTAACTACCGCCGTGGGGAAGTCCAGATTGGCGATGGTGTAATATCCGTCTTCGTCGCTTATTGCCCAAAGTCCTTTCTGGTCAGTGATCACCATCACCCCTGGCAAGGGTTCTTTTGTTCGCGAATCCGTTACCCGTCCGGCAAGTGTGGCATGAATCTGCGCAAAACATTCTCCGCATGCAATCAGCATTATGCCAACCACAAGCAAAACCTTGGAGATTGATGCAGATACACGTCTGTTCATTTGCCTTTTCCTCTGTATTTGTTACATACCCTTCCTGCCTCCTGTCATGAATAAAGGCGGAAAGCACCTGTCTGTTTTTCGGGGTGCAAAAATATGGCATTTAGGGTTTTAGAACAAACAAAATCAAGGAAAAAAGACCCCTCAAAAAGCAAAATACAAAAATGTGATTAGGGCATTATGCGGGATTTATCCCCTATGAAAAGGAATAATGCCACAAACACCGCACACACATGCAAACGATACCAAAATTTAGTTAGCAGAGCGTATAATAGCCACACAAAAAACGATGCCCATCAGCGGCACTGAGGGAGGTTAGAACCACGACATAACTGAAGTGCTAACCACGATAAAACAGAGCATAAATCATCCACCCGCGAATCCCCCCCCAAGGACCTTAATGCCCCTAAGTCTTCACTTCTCCTTCCGTGGGAACCAGCCCTTGCGGACACGCTCGCGTTGTTCAAAGAGTTCCAGGATGCTCCAGAAGCAGGAGAAGGCTGTAACGCCAAGGATGGTGGAAATGACAATATCGTGCACCAGGCACGAGGCAATGGCAAAGCCGATGCCCACAAGCAGGAACACCCACCAGCAACCTACTCCGAAGTGATACTCCGACTTGATGACGATGGGGTGGAAAAGGCCTATAATGAGGAATGTGGCAAGGCCTACAAGCAATCCGCTGATATTCATAATATCTTTTTTATTTAATGACCTTAAAGACTCTAAGGACTTTAAAGACCCTAAAGCCCCTAAGGCCCCTAAAACTTTACCCCCCAACCTTCGCCCTCAGGAAGTCCCACAGGTGCCCAATGGCAAGGATGGGGTCGTGCAGGAGCATGCGGGGACCGGAATAGCGCATCACCTGCCTTATCTGCTCGCGCATGGCTGGCTTATAGCAATGCACGGGGCATCTGGTGCAACTGGGCTTGTCCTCGCCAAAGCGGCAATGCTCCAAGCGCTGAATGGCATAATCCAACAATGCCTGGCACTGGGGGCAGAGAGGGGGAACGGGGAAAACGGAAAGGTGAAAACGGAAAACGGAAAGGTGAGCGGATGAGCGGTGAGCGGTTCCATTTTCCGTTTCCCCATGCCTCTTCCCCTTGCAATAAAGGCGTATCATAGCCTCCACCGTCTGCTTTTCTCTCTCTATATTGCCCATAATGCAGTTTCCGTTTTCACATTTAATCACGTCCCTACCATGCTCGCTGTTTTCCGTTTTCCGTTTTCACCTTTAAGCCGACTTTGTCGTCTTGAATCTGCTTCCGCTCGGCAATTCAAACAAGTTTGATTGCTCTCACTTACTCGCAGATTTCCGTTTACCAAAGTCTGTCCGCATCCACGCTGATGCCTGCCATGAGGTTGACGCCCAAGGTGACTGGAGAGTTGAAGTAATACACCTCGGGGGAGTAGTTGAAGACATTGTCCACGGCTATGTTGAACCTGACGCCCTTGCCCAGACGGTTCTGCAACTGTACCTTCCAGATGGTGTAGGCAGGATTGTGCACCAGGCGGGGAGTGAAGGGATAATCCATCTGTATCGTCTCGTAATCCACGGCCGAGAGTACACGGCCAAGGACGGAAAGGGTGGTTCCGTAGAAAGAGGTCCATTGCTTGTCCCAATCCATGCGCAGGTTGAGCGAATGCGGACGGGCAGGGCAATATGGTGTGGCACCGCCCTGGCTTACCCACTCGCGGGTGTAGACATAGTTTGCCCTGGCCCTGAGTTTGTGTCCGTCCTGCAAGGTCCATTGTCCCAGGGCAAGGAGTTCCACACCGAGGACACGGGCACGTGGCAGGTTGATGTACTGGACATAATACTCGCCCATAGTACCCTGCCGGGGTGCGGAGGACGTGATGCGGTTGGCTATGGTGTTGTAGGAGGCGGAGGCAGAGAAGTTGTAGTTCTGCCAAGAGTATTCGGCCGACAGGTTGAAGTTGTGCGAACGTTCTGCCTCCAGAGCCTCGTTGCCCTTCACGTAGATGTCGCCCACCATGTTGAAGTAGGAATACTTCTCCTTCAGTGTGGGTGCACGGAATCCGCCGGCATAGCCAGCCCTTAGGATAAAGGAATCGAAGGTGTAGCGTGCCGCCAGTTTGCCCGTCAGTTGGGAAGCGCCCTTGGCATCCGAGAAGTAATCCCATCTTCCGGCACCTATCAGTTCCCATCGCTTGCCCAGGAAGCAATCGTACTGGGCAAAAAGGTCGCCCGTGTATTGCACACGTTCCTTGCCGTCCGAAAACTGGTATGTGTGCAGATAGTCGCGCATGTAGTCGCCTCCCACGGTGAGGATGTCCTTCTGCCGGAACGTGCGGTTGTACATTGTGCGCACAGACATCTGCAGGTTGCGGTAATCCATCACGTCGCGCTCCCAGAGGCGCAGGAGGTCGGATTTGTCGTACTGGTCGTAGGACAGGGAGACCTCCAGATGGTCCTTGCCCGTAATGTCCCACTCCGCACGGAGTCCGCCAGAGAAGTCGCGGAAACGCTCGTACACGTCCACGTCGGTGGTGAGTTCCTTGAAGTAGTACCCTGCACGTGCCGTCAGGCGCAGCGCATCGGTGGGGCGGTATGTGAACTTGTCCTTCACGTTCCAGGTGCGTCCGCCGTAGACATTGCGGAACTGGCACTCGTCGGCATAATCCATGCACACCGTATAGTTGTCCACCGAGGTGTACTGGACATCCAGCATGTTCCCTACCCTGCCCTTGCTGAGTCCCAGCACACCGCCATAGCGTTGCTCGCGATGGTCGGCAAGACGTCCGTTCAGGTTCAGCGACCACGGGCGCGAGGCACCTCGTGTGATGATGTTTATCACACCACCCACGGCACCGGCACCATAGAGGGCGGACTGTGCACCGCGCACTATCTCTATGCGCTCCACGTTGTTCATGTCTATGCGGCTGAAGTCCACGTTCTCCATGGTCTCTCCTGCCAGGCGCTCGCCATCCACCAGAATCAGCACGCTCTGCCCGGCAAAGCCAGACATGTTCATGTTCAGTTTCTGGTTCATGGAATAGGTGAACTCCACACCGGGCAGTTCCTGTTGGAGCAGGTCGCGCAGGTCGGTGGCATCGGCCATCTCTATGTCCTTGCGGTTCACCACGCGAGTCAGTATGGGAGTGTCCTTCAGGAGTTTGCGCGTCCTGGTGGCCGTCACCACCACTTCCCCCATACTATGGTCGGAAGCCACGGAGTCCGCCTCTGAGGTCTCTGCACGGCACACGCCGGGGGAGAGACTCCAAAGGAGCAGGAGGAGAGAAAAGGTTGGTAGGAAACGCTTCATCTGCATTGCATTGTGTTATGTCCGATGGTAGGGGATTTAATAGGGATATTTCACGTCGATGGTCAGTATGCCCTTTGTGCCTGCCTCGCTCATGTAACTCTTCATGTGCAGGACCGCCACGGTGCCGTCCTGCATGCGCAGGAGGTAGACACGGCGCGAGGCCTCGTACTTGGGCGGAGGTGTGGAGATGTCCATGCGCACCCAATCCGAGAGCACCAAATTAACGGGCGATGCCTGGTACCAGATGTTGTAGTCGAACATGCCCGAGAAGTCCACTATGCACTGGTGGCGTGTCCACTCGTCGGGGCGGAACTCCTCGGAGGCAAAGTTGGCCGCGCTCTGGGGCAAGGCATCAATGGATGTGTATTCAGTCTGGAGGACAGTGCCCCCGTTGGTACGCACATCGAAATGATGCAGAGCCAGGTCCCAATGCTCTGGTTCTGTCTGCGCGTCCACCTGCCGTTCTTCCAATAGGGTGTAGCGCGAGCCCTGCACATTATACCTTGCCCACACGCTCTTGCCGTCCCACTCGCCCGTCAGTGTGGCGGGTATGGGGTGCCTTTCTATCGCAAGGCGGTGCAGGTCGAGATATATCCACTCATCATATTTGCGGGCATCCAGGATGAGGGTGTACCTGCCGTCCTGGGCCGTGGGGTTGAATCCCATTTGCAGAGCCTCATCGCGCACGGGGTCGTCGTAGATACCGTCAAACATGCCATTGCACCCTGCCAGAAGGCACGAGGCCAGACAGAGTGCAAGAAAACGGTTATATTGGTATTTGGAAATTAGCACCTTTATCAATTGTCGTAATCCAAATCTTTCCAGCGGTTAATAAATGTCTGCTTAATAGGAAAAGGCATCTTGCCGTACTTATACTCTAAGACTACCTCAACCTCACCATCCTCTTCAAACTCACCGACAATGGTACCTTCGACATTCTTTTCACCCTCTATCATAAATGGATGCTTTAGGATTTCCGCTCCATTTTCAAGGTCGTCAACAACAGGAACTGCAGAGATGGTAAACTCGGGGATAATCATTTCCTGACCATTTAGGTCATAACTTGTGGTAGGAATTACTATCTTTACGAAATAATCTGCCTCTGCCTTGACTACCAATTTTATATCTGAGTTAGTTGAACTGGCCATTACTGAAGGCGTAGTAACGGTAGTATGACGCTTTACAGTATAAGTGCCCTCGGCTCTTTTGGCAACGCTATCATCAGAAGAACAAGCAGAGAACACAAGAACTGACAATAGAGCTATGCTCAATTGAAATAACTTTTTCATACCTTTTATATTTTGTTTGTGTTTAGCGATTAAGAGAAATTCTACCCATCTATTTAATAGGTTCCTCCAAATATCACATTATAATCAAGAGTCTGTAGGGTCTGTTCAATGACAAAAGGCATCTTGCCATATTTATAGATTACGGTAAACTTCAACTCGCCATTTGTCCGCACATGACCTTCTATGAAATCATCTTTATTACCATCCTCATTTATATCAAACTTGAATTCAAAAATCCAAAGCTCATTATTGGAGGTTGTCATAACAGGAACATTGTTGATTGTAAACTCTGGTATTGTCATCTCTACGCCATTATAGTTATAGGTGGTAGCAGGCAGAGTAATGTCAATTAATTCATCTGTCACGACATCGAGTTTCAAAGTCACAGACTCTGTCAAAGGTTGAAATGTAACATTAGCAGGCAGACCAACCATATTGGTCACGCGCCTAACAGAGTGCTCTCCCTGGATTTCTGGTTTCTTAGTCACTATTTCATCTTGAGAACAAGCCGAGAATACAAGAACTGACAAAAGAGCAATGCTCACAAAAAATAACTTTTTCATACCTTTTATATTTTTGTTTGTTTATTGTTTATTTTTCCATTACGAAGCCCTTATCGAGACGATACGACGTCAAGGCCTAGACGATACGATGAATGAGGTCAGACAATACGACGAATGAGGTGAGACAATACGATGTCTTTTTTCTGCCCTACTGACGGAACTCTGTCACTATCTCAAAGGGCATTGTGCCTGGATAGTATTTCATCACGAAGGAGAGGGTTCCTTCCTTGCTGATTGTGCCTTCGAGCGAACCACGGGTGCGGTAATTTCCTGCCTGGATGTCGAAGTCCTTCTTCATCAGATAGCCTCCTCCATATGGAAAGGCGGCATACTCTACCTGCTCTATTACCATATCGCCTATCTCAATGGGCATGCCCAGAATACCCACCACAAAGGGGTCGTCCACGGCAAAGCCCTGAGTGAGCACACGAACATAACCAGAATGCTCAATGTGGAAGTTCTCTATGCGAACCTTGGTAGGCACAACCACAGGACCTTGCAGATACTCCTGCACCACGGGCACGGTGGTGTGGAACTCGCCACTGAAGTCCTGAGCATAGGTTTCCCAAGTCCCAGCAGATGTTTCCATATCTGGCATGTGCACATTGTCCTGAGTGCACGACACGAGCATAATGCCCATGCACAGGGCACCGAACAGACGGGATATGGAACGAATGCTATACATTATATATTATTATTGATGCGAGGCATCTGGTGAGCTCCATTTTTTTCAATTGCAAATATACGTCTAAAATCCTTCATGCACAAGGCAGGAACTTGCACTCGCACGCAATTTCATTACAAATGAGGATAGGCGCCTGTTCTGTTCTTCCGTTTATCTTTACTTTTTGCGAGGCAAATATCGTTTTTTCTTGCAAAAGAACGTGGTTATGGGTAAAAAAACTTACCTTTGCATGGATAATACCATCAAAAGAAAACTATGAGCGCATATCTCTCTATCTACCAAACTATCCTGAGTGCAATGGCCATCATGGGCCTGTTCGTTTTCGTGGCACTCTACTTTGTGGATGCCGGTTATGGCAAGTTCCGTAGCAAGAAATGGGGCTACAGTGTCAGCAACAAGTTGGGCTGGGTGCTGATGGAATGCCCTGCCCTCATACCCATATCCTACACCCTGGTGGCTCTGTCGCCAAGCAATCTGGCCATCCTCTTCATCAGCCTCTATGCCTTGCACTATGTCTACCGCAGTTTCGTCTTCCCCGCCCTGCTGAAGGGCAAGAGCAAGATGCCTCTGGCCATAGTGGACATGGGTGCTACCTTCAACTTCATCAACAGCAGCCTTCTGTGCGCCAGCGTGGTGGCGTTCCCCCAGGAGTCCTATACCGACATACCTTCGTATGCCCAGCACTGGAACTTCTGGCTTGGCCTGGTGCTCTTCTTCCTGGGCATGTACACCCACATGAAAGCCGACCACACCATACGCAACCTGCGTAAGCCGGGCGACACCAACCACTACCTGCCCAAGGGTGGCATGTTCGACTATGTGACCAGTGCCAACTATCTGGGCGAACTGCTCGAGTGGACGGGCTTTGCCATCCTCCTGTGCAACCCTGCCGCATGGATGTTCGTGTGGTGGACGGCGGCAAACCTCGTGCCCCGTGCCCATGCCATAAACCTGAAATACCGTGCCGAATTCGGCAACGAGCAGGTAGGCAAGCGCAAGCGCGTGATACCATTCGTTTATTAAACTAGAAAGACTAGATAATCTAGAAATACTAGAAAGCCTAGAACATCTATAAATCCCCCTCCAATTATGCAAAACAAAATCTTCGAACAAGCACAGATAGGCCCCCTCACCCTCAGGAACCGCACCATCCGTAGTGCAGCCTTCGAGAGCATGTGCCCAGGGCACGAACCCAGCCAGCAACTCTACGACTACCACACCAGCGTGGCGCGTGGCGGTGTGGGAATGACCACCGTGGCATACGCCGCCGTTACGGAGAGCGGACTTAGTTTCGACCGCCAGTTGGTCATGCGCCCCGAGATTATCCCCGGACTTCGCCGGCTGACCGACGGCATACATAGCGAAGGTGCCGCCGCCGGCATCCAACTGGGCCATTGCGGCAACATGAGCCACAAGGACATCTGCGGATGCATCCCCGTGGGTGCATGCACGGGTTTCAACCTCTACTCCCCCACTCTGGTGCGAGGCCTCCGCAAGGAGGAACTCCCCGTGCTGGCCAAACAGTTCGGCAACGCCGTAAACATGGCTCGCGAAGCCGGTTTCGATAGCGTGGAGATACATTGCGGACATGGCTACCTCATCGACCAGTTCCTGAACACCTACTTCAATCACCGCAAGGACGAGTACGGCGGTTCGTTGGAAAACCGCATGCGCTTCATGACCATGTGCATAGAGGAGGTGATGAAGGCTGCCAAGGACGACATGGCCGTGATAGTGAAAATGAACATGCGCGACGGTCTCAAGCATCCCGGCACCACCCTGGACGAGAGTCTGCAGATAGCCAAGCGCCTGCAGGAACTGGGCGTGCATGCCATAGTGCTGAGCGGAGGTCTGGTAAGCGCCACTCCCATGTATGTGATGCGTGGCGAAATGCCTATTAAGACAATGACGCACTACATGGACAAGTGGTGGCTGAAGTACGGTGTACGTGCCTGTGGCAAGATGATGGTGCCCACCGTGCCCTACGAGGAGGCTTTCTTCCTGGAGGACGCACTGAAGTTCCGCCAGGCCCTGCCCGACATGAAGTTCATCTACGTTGGCGGTCTGGTGGCCGGCGACAAGATAAACGAGGTGCTCTCCCATGGTTTCGAGGCGGTACAGATGGCCAGAAGTCTGCTTAACGAGCCTGACTTCGTGAACCGTCTGAAGGACGACCCTCATCACCGTTGCGGATGCGGACACAGCAACTATTGCATAGGCCGTATGTACACCCTGGACATGGCTTGCCACAAGCATCTCGAGGAACCTCTGCCCGTGTCCTTGCAGAAGGAGATAGAGAGAATAGAGAGAGAACAGAATAAATAGATAACAGACCCACCCCGTCCCTCCCTGCAGGGAGGGGGAACGGTTACAACCGAGAAGGGGGCGAGCGCCCCTAATCTAAACACATTCTGTGTCATACTCTAAAACTTAGTTTACTAACCATCTGGCAAAATTCCCTAATCCTCAGCATGCTAAGCCCCCTCCCATAGAGGGGAGGGCTGGGGAGGGGTCCTAACAATTATGAAAATAGCCATCATTACCGGTGCCGACGGAGATATGGGCATGGAGGAAACCCGTGCCATGGCACAGGCCGGATACCATACCATCATGGCATGCTACTGCCCGAAGAAGGCACAGGAGAAGTGCGAAAAACTGAAGAAGGAAACGGGCAACGACAACATAGAGGTCATGGGCATCGACCTGGCCAACCTGCAAACCGTGCGCAACTTTGCCGACACCATAAAGGAGCGCTTCGGACGCGTTGACCGCCTGATGAACAATGCCGGCACGCTGGAAACAGGACAGCACTTCACCGTGGACGGACTGGAACGTACCATCAGCGTGAATTACGTTGGCCCTTTCCTGCTAACCCGCCTGCTCCTCCCACTTATGCCGGAAGGGGCACGCATCGTCAACATGGCTTCGTGCGTGCATCCCTTGGGACGGCTCAACTTCCCCCACTTCTTCGAGAAGGGGTGCAAAGGGTGCTTCATGCGCATATGGCCTTATAGCAACAGCAAACTGGCCATAACACTTTTCACGTTTGAACTTGCCAAGCGTATCAAGAAACTGGGTATCACCGTGAATGCCGTAGACCCTGGCATAGTGGACACCGGCATCATTCGCATGCAGATGTTCTTCGACCCCATCACCGACCTCATCTTCCGTCCCGTCATCCGCACTCCCCTGCAGGGTGCGGACACGGCCATCAACCTGCTCCTGTCCGAGGACGTGGAGGGCCAGACGGGCACGTTCAACCGTACACGCCGTATCGTCAGCCTGGGCAAGAAGTACACCGAACACCCCCAGATGCTGGAACTATGGCAACGTACGGAACAAATCGTCATGCCCTACCTTACCGACGAGGCCAAATCACTGACATAAAGTCCTCTTTACCGACATTTTGACTGATTTACAGGGTTTTGCATAATCCTTGCCGATTTATCGGTGAACTTTAATACATACAATTATGCAGAACAACATGAACAATCAGCAAAACCAGGAGAAAGCCCTCGACCGCTTCGCACGCAACCTGGTAGAGGATGCCAAGAACGGCAAACTCGATCCCGTGATTGGTCGAGACGAGGAAATACGTCGTGTGCTGCAGATACTCAGCCGCCGCACAAAGAACAACCCCATACTCATCGGCGAACCCGGTACGGGTAAGACGGCCATAGTGGAGGGACTTGCACATCGTATCCTCAGAGGTGACGTGCCCGAAAACCTCAAGGGCAAACAGATATATTCCCTGGACATGGGCGCTCTCATTGCAGGTGCCAAGTATCAGGGCGAGTTCGAAGAACGCCTGAAGGGTGTCATCTCCGAGGTGACACAGAGCCAGGGCGAGATAATCCTCTTCATAGACGAGATACACACCCTTGTGGGTGCCGGACAGACACAAGGGGCCATGGATGCCGCCAACATACTGAAACCTGCCCTGGCACGTGGCGAACTGCGCAGCATAGGTGCCACCACTCTGGACGAGTACCAGAAGTATTTCGAGAAGGACAAGGCTCTGGAGCGCCGTTTCCAGACGGTCAGCGTGGACGAACCGGACGTGCCTTCAAGCATAAGTATCCTGCGTGGCTTGAAGGAGCGCTACGAGCAACACCACCGTGTGCGCATCCAGGACGATGCCATCATTGCCGCCGTGAGCCTTTCTCACCGCTACATCACCGAGCGTTTCCTGCCCGACAAGGCCATCGACCTGATGGACGAGGCAGCCGCACGTCTGCGCATGGAGCGCGACTCCGTGCCCGAGCAACTGGACGAACTCTCACGCCGCCTTGGCCAATTGGAAATCGAGCGCGAGGCTATCAAGCGCGAGAAGGACAAGCCCAAACTGGAGGAACTTACCCGCGAGATTGACTCCCTGAAGAAGGAGGAAACCGCCATGCGCCAGCAATGGCAGGAGGAAAAGAGCCAGGCAGAGCGCATACAGACAATCAAGGACAAGCAACAGGCCCTGAAACAGGAGGCGGAACAACGCGAACGCGAGGGCGACTATGCTCGTGTGGCGGAGATACGCTATAGCCAGTTGCCCGAACTTGACAGACAGTTGAAGGAGAGCACCGCCTCACTTGGCGCATCCAAACTGCTCCGCGAGGAGGTTACGGCCGACGACATCGCCGATGTGGTAAGCCGTTGGACAGGCATCCCCGTGAACCGCATGAAGACCAGCGAGCGCGACAAACTCCTGAATCTCGAGGACGAACTCCACCAGCGTGTCATCGGTCAGGATGCCGCCATACAGGCCGTCAGCGATGCCGTGCGCCGCAGCCGTGCAGGTCTTCAGGACCCCAAGCGCCCCATAGGTTCGTTCATCTTCCTGGGTACTACTGGCGTGGGTAAGACGGAACTGGCCCGTGCCCTGGCGGAATACCTCTTCGACGACGAGCAAATGATGACACGAATAGACATGTCAGAGTATCAAGAGAAGTTCTCCGTAACTCGCCTCATAGGTGCTCCTCCGGGATATGTGGGCTATGACGAGGGCGGACAACTCACCGAGGCGGTACGCCGCAAGCCTTATAGCGTGGTGCTCTTCGATGAGATAGAGAAGGCTCATCCCGATGTGTTCAACACCCTCCTGCAGGTTCTGGACGACGGCCGTCTGACGGACAGCAAGGGACGTACCGTCAACTTCAAGAACACCATCATCATCATGACCTCCAACTACACCCACGAGCAACTCTTCCGCACCGTGCGTCCCGAGTTCCTCAACCGTGTAGACGAGATAATCACCTTCACCCCTCTCAACGAGGAACAAATCAAGAGTATCGTGTGCCTGCAACTGGACATCATCAAGAAGCGCCTTGCCGACACGGACATCACACTGGACATCCGTCCCGATGCCATCGGCCTCCTCTCCCAGGAAGGTTACGACCCCGACTTCGGTGCTCGTCCCGTGAAGCGTGCCATCCAACGCCTCCTGCTCAACGACCTGAGCAAAACCCTCCTCTCCGGCACACTGAACCGCTCCCTCCCCATCGTGGTCACCGCCAACGACGGCAAACTGGAATTCAAGAACTGAAAACGGAAAAGCGGACGAGCGTCCTTAAAGACCCTAAGGACCATTATCCCCTGCCTGCCCACCGCAAGCAGGGGATTGTTGTACTTATTGGGCACTCTCCAAATATAGTGAAATTTCATTCTTAATTATATCTGCTATTACTCTTTGTCCCATATTGTTTATGTGTATGTTATCTCTATAATGCTCTTCATTTAAATATGTTATATCCTTTACTAATCTGACATTGTTAGCATCAGCCCATGCTACTATTGCTACCCCCTTGTCATTGTACTCACCTTTTCTTAATTCTGACTGTTCTGCATGCAGGATAATAATCAAAGGGATCTGAGCTCTATCCGCAATAATCTTCAATTGATTCCAACCATCATTAAAAACATTACCCTTATCTATTCCAGACAAAACACGTTGATCCGGGTCCATTTTCTTACTGGAGGAAGAGAGTCTTGGATACACATATCTGTCCCAAACCTCATATATTGCACAGAAGTATTGCTCATCTGGAAAAGATTCATGTACTCCTACTGTTGGAAGGAAATCCATCGTATCGCCAAAATCATGACTACTTAACAATACAAACATTGCCTTTGCATTAAAGATTCCTAACTCATCAAGATACGCAGCACAATTATCGGGTCCCCAAGAACCAGCTGATATGTTTAGCATTTGGAAATCCGTCTCTGCTGTTACTAAATTTGTCGCTAATGAGTCATTATCAGTTTGCGAGCCTCCATTTATAACACTATCACCTAAACCTAGAATAATACATTTGGTCGAATCTGGCTCACTTGACCTTTGAGAATACGAATTGGTATAGAAATAGTGTCCGAATCTTAGCATTTCTTGATTGGGAGCATACATATATTCATATTTTGAACTCTTTATATAAAGTGGCATTTTACCAAACCCCCAAATGATTCGTAACGTAAATTCTGCCAATAACACTATCATTAACAATACAGAAATGCAGCTTAATATCTTTTTATACTTTTGAGCTTTTGCCTTATTTATATCTGTTTTCATATCTTACTTTTAGTATGTTACGTCATCGTAATAAGAAGACTCCATTTTCACTAATCTCAACATAATCCTTAACTATAATAGGTTCTATGGGGGAGGGTCTAATAGAAAGAACGAGGATGTTATTACTAACAAACAAATGAAAGATATGGTGTTGAACGTTGAATGTGGTATAAATAATAACATAACCCCTTTTTACATAATTGCATATGGGTCAAGGGCTACACCGCACATTTGGTATTAGAGATAAGCAGAAGACACAAAAAAAGCGTGAAGCCCTGCACTGTCGCTCGCTTCACGTTCTGAGGCTCCTAGGAATGGCCTTGCAAGTCGAAACGAGCAACGCCGAAGCCCCACGCCGATATGTGTATATATAACCATCACAATGCCACAACGAGCACACTGGCTACAGGATACACCAATGGCTGTACGGCAAAGCAAGGCATGTGTATATAACATACCCACGGGACATTCACGTTGCCTTGTCCCTGACTTGCAATGAAATTTTCCTAGGATTTCAGAACGTCAGAACCAAAGCGTAGTAAACGCCTTTTATTATGTCTTGTCCCCACCCGCCCATGCACCTTTTAGGGATGCTTTCGGCATGGGACGATGACAAAGTTACGATTAAGTGAGAGATTTTCCAAATTTATTTGAGAAAATCCGAGTGTGAGTAACTTAGACCGACAGGTCAGAGTACGAATAAGCGAGCAAAATACCAAAGAAACGATTAAGCGAGAACAGAAACATGGTAGGGACGCTGCATGCAGCGTCTGAGAACGACAAACAAAACGGACGCTGCACGCAGCGTCCCTACATTGCCGAGTGTGAGTTTCTAAGACCGTTGGGTCAAATTTATTTGAGAAAATCCGAACCGACGAACAAAACAAGAGCAGAGGATGCTTGCTTTATCCGCAACAATGATATATCTTTGCAGGTGCAGAAGATACATATAAATACCATGCCGAAGAAGATTCATACCTCTACTCCATCGCACTATCCCGTATGCATGCATGCGGATTGTCCATTGGCGCAACGTTGCCTCAGGCGCAATGCATTCATCACCCTGGTAAAGAGTCAGGAATATATGTATATCGTAAATCCGGAAAAGTGCACGCAAACTGAAGGGTGCAAATATTTCCGCGACAACACTCCGGTGGTTTACGCAAAGGGATTTACCAACTTCCAGAAGAAGATGACACAGGAACAGTATCAGAAGTTTCTGGACATACTGCAAAAAAAGTTCGGCCGCAACCCGTATTTTGAGCGTCGCAACGGCAAAACCTTGCTGACACAGCAGGAACAGGACCTGATAATGGAGACACTGCACCAGTTAGGCATC
The DNA here is from genome assembly GCA_045594385.1 of Bacteroidaceae bacterium. GTDB lineage: Bacteria > Bacteroidota > Bacteroidia > Bacteroidales > Bacteroidaceae > Physcousia. The sequence continues at coordinate 23,545 of JAZNYM010000026.1, read as the reverse complement.
AAGGACGAGTACAAGTTCGACTCGTATCTGGAGGCCTTCAACTGGAACGAATGACGAGTCCTCATAGTAAGAGGACTGCAGTCCTCGTAGTAGGAGGACTCAAGTCCTTATACTATGAGGACTGGCACAGACTTTCGAGACAATGGAGGCTGCCTTATGAAGAAGCATGCATCCGAACAATCACAAACAAAGATATATGGAAATAAGGAAACGCATCGGAATGTTTGGCGCTTGTATGGCGGTGTGGCAATGTGGAGCATTGCATGCACAGGACAGGCCCAACATCATTCTGTTTCTGGTGGACGACATGGGCGTAATGGATACCTCTGTGCCATTCCTTGCCGACAAAGACGGTGAGGTGCGGCTACATCCGCTAAACAAATGGTACAGGACACACAACATGGAAAGGCTGGCAGAGCAGGGAATACGGTTTTCCACATTCTATGCACAGAGTGTGAGTTCGCCCTCGCGTACTTCCATACTGACAGGGCAGAATGCGGCACGACACCGGACAACAAACTGGATAGATTCAGAAAGAAACAACTGTACAGCACATGGTCCGCACGAATGGAACTGGGAGGGCATAGACAGTACCATGCCCGTCTACCCGAAACTCCTGCAAAAGGCCGGATACCGTACCATTCACGTAGGCAAGGCACACTTCGGCTGTAGGGGGAGCGAGGGCGAGGACCCGAAAAACATTGGGTTTGACATCAACATAGGCGGAAATTCCATAGGCCAGCCTGGCAGCTATTACGGAAAGTGGGGCTATGGCAAAATCCGCGGGAACAAGGCCAGAGCCGTACCGGGGCTGGACAAATACCATGATACCGACACCTTCCTGACGGACGCACTGACCATGGAAGCGGCAAGACAGATAAGGCAGGCCGCGGAGGAGGGCATACCGTTTTACCTGAACATGTCGCACTATGCCGTACACCAACCGTTTGAAGCCGACGAGAGGTTTACGGAACATTACGAAAACTCTGGCAAAGACTTGCCCGCAGTAGCCTTCGCCTCATTGGTGGAGGGGATGGACAAGTCTCTTGGAGACCTGATGAAGACACTGGAAGAAACCGGTATTGCCGAAAACACCATCATCCTCTTCCTCGGAGACAATGGCGGGGATGCCCCCTTGGGAGGAGCCGCCGACCATGCCTCCTCCGCTCCGCTTAGAGGCAAGAAAGGTTCGGAGTACGAAGGCGGTGTGCGTGTTCCCTTCATCGCCTCGTGGGCAAAACCAGATGCCGGCAACAGACTCCAGAAGAAGTTTCCCATAGCACAGGGACGTGTACAACTGCAACAAGGCACGATAATGGACATATACCCCACCATACTCTCCATGGCAGGAATAAAGAAACCGAAAGGACACACCCTGGATGGCAGAAGCCTGAAAAGGCTGATGGCCGGAAAGCAGGACAGCAGGCACAGGGATGATTTCCTGATGCACTTCCCTCATGGCGAGCACCGCGCCAACTACTTCACGACATATCGCAAAGGCGACTGGAAACTGATATACTATTACAATCCGGGGACAACGGGGATACCTTCGTGCAAACTATACAACCTGAAGGAGGACCCTTACGAAACGACCGACATAGCCAATACGCACCCGAGACAAACGGCCATGCTGCTGAAGATGATGAAGGAACGTCTTGTCGAAGAAAACGCGCTATATCCCATAGACAAAGACGGAAGGGAATGCCGGCCATAAGGTTCATGGTAACGCTTCGCTGACCTGGCAAAAAGAAAGAGGCAGGATACAGATTGGGGGGGGCAATTTTGTTCTGCCACCCCCCAATCTGTATCCTGTAATACTGTACTATACCTACTTTACAATCTGCTTGTTGCCGTCTACAATATAGATGCCCTTTACAGGAGCGGTGACACGGCTGCCACTCAGGTCGTAGATGGCAGATGCTTATTGCTTTACTTCACTACAATCTGTCCGTTGGTGATGTAGACACCCTTGGCGGCTTTGCGAACCTGACGTCCGGACAGGTCGTAGCAGTTTTCCGTTTCCCGTTTTCCGTTTTCCGTTTCCTCTATGTCGCCGATGCCGGTGGGAACCTCCACACCGCTTTTCTGGAACTCCCATGTGCATGCTCCCCAGAAGGGTTTCATCAGTATGTAGGTCCAGGCGTCGGGGTTGGTGTACCAACTGTATTTCTTGCTTCCGTCAATGATGCAGATGCCGCTCTTGCCGTCGAGGGTGCGCTCTTCCAGTGTCCAAGCATAGTCCTTGCCCACCTTCACCTTCTGGTCAACGGCATTGGAGGCGAGATAGGCGGCCGTCTCTGTCTTCTTGCTGTATATGAATACGGTGCCGTCGGCATTCTTCTTTATACGCCAGAGATAGGTATCGTCCTCGCTCTTGGCGGAAGAAACACCCAAGCCCCTGTCGGAAGTGTTGTATTTGGCATATCTGCCGAACCATACGTTGCGGATATAGTAGTAATGGTCTTCGCTCAGGGTTTGCAGGATGGAGGTCTTGGGCATCTGTATGAACTGGTTGTAGATGTCCAGGAACTGGTTGTATTTCTCCTCCGAAACGACGCCCTCTTCCAATGCCTTCTGGGCAGGAAGGATGATGTTCTGCTCGGCAAAGTCGAGAGCCTCCTGTGTGTAATTGCCCATTTCGCCTGGCTGGGCGGTGAGGAGGATGATTTCACACTTGTTGACAAGACCCTTCAACTGGGCACTGAAGTCGGTCACTTCCACCACCTTCCATGTACCGTTGTAGCATAGGGCAGCCTCGTCCTTGGCATAGACATCACCGGAGAGTTCTGCACTGAAACGCTTCACCTTACCGGTAATCTGGGCGTTGTAACCACTTACGGCAGAGAGGGTGACCACACCGGGGATATATGTGAAGTTCTTAGTGGCGATGGTGGCCTTGTCCATGCGAATGGGAGTAGCGCCGCTCTCCACCATTTCCAGTGCCGTGTTGTAAGCGCCCATCTTCACGAACTTGCCTGTGCATAGATTCTTGAGCAGGTAACCGCCATCGGTGGGTACGAACTGCCAGAGTTCCTCGGGTTCTGTCTGGGGAGTAAAATGGAAACGCACTCCGCCGTCCTTCTGGTACATGGTGGAACCCTCGTACTGACGTTTGTAGTAGGTGGAGGCAGAGACGATCTGGTAGGTCTTGCCCTCCTGAGGCTGGACAATGTCGGCCGCCTTGTAGTCACTGATTGCCTGTGCAAGGGCACTGACATCCTGGCCGTCGGTACTTTCCAGCGCGGCCTTCAATGCATCATACACTTCAGCAGCAGGGTATCCGACACCGCCACGCACACTCTTGGCAAGGAGTTCCTCTACTTCCATGATGGTGCTCTCCTGCCCGGTGTACTCCTTGGGTTCGATAAAATGCTTGGCATACTGATAATCCAGGTGGTCGAAGATCTCGTCGTGTGTCTGCATGCGCAGGTAGAACGATGTCCAGTCCTTCTTGTCCGTGGGCAGCCATCCTATCTCAGACACTGCCAGCATACGAGGCAGGAGGCAGTATTCCAACTCGTCAATGTCGTTACAGGTTTCTGTCCACATGTTGCACTGCACGCCGAGGGCAAATTCCTCCTTGCCGCTAAGTGCGCTCAGGGGATTGAGGCCATATATCTCGTCCACAGTGTTCACACCCCATCCGCCATGATAGGGTTCGTCCACGAAGAGGTCGCCCTCCTCTCCCTGCATGAAGTCGATATACAGGTACTGGTAGGGCACGATGATGGACTTAAAACCACGGTTGGCAGCCTGGGTACTGAAGTTCATGCCGTTCCATGCCATGATGACAGGTTTGGTCTTGTTGTTGTCGTTCCAGTTATGCAGGAGTTCGTCCCACACGACGATGTCCTTGCCGTACTCTTCCTTGAGGAAGATACCCAGTTCCTCCACAAGCCATGATTGCAACTGGTGAACGCCGTCAAGCCCCAGTTCCTTCACACGATCCAGACACATCTGGTTGGTCTTCCACTGGTCCGTGGGGCACTCGTCGCCACCGATATGGACGTAGTCATAGGGAAAGACGGTTGCCACATGGCCAAGCACGCACTTGAGGAAGTCGATTACACGGTCGTCGCCCACGTTGAGAACATCTTTTGATATGCCTCCATCAATGCGTACCTCATACTTCTTGCTGGGGTCGCAACTCAGTTCGGGATATGACGCAACGGCTGCCACCATGTGGCCGGGGAGGTCCACTTCGGGGATTATCTCTATGTTGCGTGCCTTGGCGTAGGCAACAATATCGCTCAGGTCCTCGAGGGTGTAGAACATTCCACGGCCGTACTCGGTGTCGTCAAAGAATTTCTGTCCGTCGCCATTGTTGGCAAACGAACCCTTGCGTATGGCACCCACTTCGGTGAGTTTGGGGTACTCGGGGATGTGTATGCGCCAACCCTGGTCGTCGGTCAGATGCCAGTGGAAACGGTTCATCTTATAAAGGGCCATGATGTCCAACACCTTCTTCACCTCTTCCTTGTTGAAGAAATGGCGGGCAATGTCGAGCATGTAGCCGCGATGACCCAAGTGCGGACGGTCCTCTATTTCCAAACAGGGAATGGTCCATGCCCCGGCATCGCTCTGCTTATCCCCGGCAAAGAAATTGCGTGGCATGAGTTGCTTCAGCGTCTGCAAGGCATAGAACCAGCCGCCAAACTCGGAAGCCTGGACGGTGATGCCCTCAGATGTGACGCTCATGGTGTAGGCCTCCTTGGCAATCGTCTCGTCGGTGCCAAACCATATCTCGCCCAGAGAGGGAGCATCGCCTGCCTCCTTGACTTCAAGGCTTATGCCAGTGGATATTCCCAATTGTCGGGCAAATGCCTCTGCATGCTCCTTCATCCCAGCACCCGTGTAGGCAATGGCCGAAAGAGAAGCGAGTGGAAGTTCGCCATCCTTTACATCCAACTTGTTAGGATATGGGATGAGAGCCGTTCTGCTCATCTTCTCCAGATTTTCCGCAAAACTCTCGGCATCCACAAATTCCACGACGTTGTTCTTGTCACCCTTGTCCCAAAGACCTACGCCACGGTTTTCCGCAGGACCGCCCCACAGATTCATGGATATGGCAGTGTTTGCCTTGGGTTGGATTTCGTACGCGCCAGAATATCCGGATGCCGTGGTAGCGTTAATGACAAACTTATACACACCCGAAGCCGAAGAATTGGCACGAACCATCTGGTTCTTTTCAGCAGAGGTTACCCCGAGGACATAGCCAAGTTTGTTGGTAAACACATAACCATCGGTCTTTGACCCCGTAATCTTCCACAATTGGGCCTTACTTCCCTTAGCTGCGCTTGTTGTAATGTTAGCGCCATCGATTTCAGCAGTCAGTGCATTGCCACCGTTCATAAACTGGATTAGATACCACTTCGTTTCCTGTTCGGTACTCACCGTCGGGAAACCTTGTGCCATTGCATGCACCGATGCCAGCAACACGCAAAGCAAAGACAAGAAATGCTTTTTCATAATATATGTAATATAGATTCAAGTTCCAAATCCCTCCTGTAAAGATACTTTTCCACGAGCAGCCCACTCATTTTCAAAGCACAACAAACAGGTTCATATCCTTTAGGACAATGGCAAAGTTAATGTTTTTATTTCAGAAAACAAATCTTTTCACTAAAAACAAACGGGTACCCTTGACAGGTCTTGCCATAGCGGGTATGAAACATGTATGCCTGAAAATAAAAAAGAGTCCCCAGCAAACCATTCGGCTTAACCGGGGACTCGGAGGGAGGGAGGGTGACTAGTGGGATTCGAACCCACGACATTCAGAACCACAATCTGACGCTCTAACCGACTGAACTATAGTCACCATCTTGGTTAGTATTGCCTTCCGAAGCGGTTATTGCTTCCTGAAAGCGAGTGCAAAGATATGGCATTTTGATGATACTGCCAAATATTCGGGCACTTTTTTTCAATCGCAAGGCAAAATAAGGGCCGTTTAAGGGGTTGTATGGCTATGCTATGCACGCTGTTTGTATGCCTGCAGGGTGTTGAGCATGAGCATGCAGATGGTCATGGGACCTACTCCGCCCGGCACGGGAGTGATGGCAGAGCACAGGGGGGATACCGCCTGGAAGTCCACGTCGCCCTGAAGGCGGAATCCGCTGGGGCGCGACGCATCGGGCACACGGGTGGTGCCGACGTCGATAACCACGGCACCGGGCTTTACCATGTCTGCCGTAACGAAGGCAGGACTGCCGATGGCGGCAATGAGGATGTCGGCCTGACGACATTCCTCGGCCAGGTTGGCGGAATGGGAATGGAGGACGGTGACGGTGGAGTCGCCCCACTGCTTCTGCATCATGAGCGATGCCATGGGCTTGCCCACGATGTTGGAACGGCCCAGGATGGCAACCTTCTTGCCACGTGTCTCCACATTGTAGCGGCGCAACAGGGTGAGGATGCCCAGAGGTGTGGCCGAGATAAAGGCAGGCAGACCTATGGACATGCGTCCCACGTTGACGGGATGGAAACCGTCCACGTCCTTTTCGGGCAGGATTGCCTCCGTCACCTTCTGCTCGTCGATGTGCTTGGGCAGGGGCAACTGGACAATGAAGCCGTCCACCTCGGGATTGTTGTTGAGACCGTCCACAACCTGAAGCAGTTCTGCCTCGGTGATGTCGTCCTCGTAGCGGAGCAAGGTGCTCTGGAAACCGCATGCCTCGCAGGCAAGAACCTTGTTGCGGACGTATGTCTCGCTACCACCGTCATGACCCACAAGCACGGCGGCAAGATGGGGTGCACGGCCTCCGGAGGCTATTATGCTTTCAACCTCAGCCTTTATTTCTGCCTTTATCTGGGCAGCGGTTGCTTTTCCGTCTATTATCTGCATAGTATAATTTTTTATCGGAAAACGGAAAACGGAAAACGGAAAACTACGGACGCTGCAGCAGCGTCCCTACCGCTCAACGCTCAACGTTAATTACTAATTACTGTCAAGGACAGTTTTCCGTTTTCCGTTTTCACTTTTCCGTTTAATTTACATTCTTCCCTTCATCATGCTGGCCATCTGAGCCATCTTGGACTTGTCGGTCATCATCTTCATCATCTTGCGTGTCTGGTCGAACTGCTTGATGAGACGGTTAACCTGCTGGAGTTCCACACCTGCGCCCTTGGCTATGCGGTGACGGCGTGAGGTGTTGAGGCACTCGGGATGCTCGCGCTCGTAGGGAGTCATGCTCTGGATGATGGCTTCGATGCCCTTGAATGCATTGTCGTCGATGTCCACGTCCTTCAGCGCCTTGCCCACGCCGGGAATCATGCTGGCCAGGTCCTTGAGGTTACCCATCTTCTTGATCTGCTGAATCTGGTTGTAGAAGTCGGAGAAGTCGAACTTGTTCTTGCGAATCTTGGCCTCCAGTTTCTTGGCCTCAGCCTCGTCGAACTGCTCCTGGGCGCGTTCCACGAGAGAAACGATGTCGCCCATGCCCAGAATACGGTCGGCCATACGCGCAGGGTGGAAGGGGTCTATGGCCTCCATCTTCTCGCCCGTACCCACAAACTTGATGGGCTTGTTCACCACGGTGCGGATGGACAGGGCAGCACCGCCACGGGTGTCACCGTCCAACTTGGTGAGGATAACACCGGTATAGTCGAGGCGCTCGTTGAACTCCTTGGCGGTGTTCACGGCATCCTGACCGGTCATGGCATCCACCACGAAGAGGATTTCGTGAGGATTGATGGCGTTCTTGATGTCGGAAATCTGCTGCATCAGTTCCTCGTCGATGGCAAGACGGCCGGCAGTATCCACGATGACAACATCATGAGCCTTGGACCTTGCCTCGCGGATGGCATTCAGGGCCACCTGAACGGGATCAGTAGCGCCCTCCTCAATGTACACGGGCACGCCAACCTGCTCGCCGAGCACGCGCAACTGCTCCATGGCGGCGGGACGGAAGGTGTCGCACGCGGCCAAAAGGGGACTCTTGTGCTTCTTCTCCTTGAGCATCTTGGCCAGTTTGCCGCTCATGGTGGTCTTACCGGAACCGTTCAAACCGGCCATCAGAATGATGCTGGGCTCGCCGATACGGCCGGGCAGGTTGAGTTCGGCGGTTTCGCCACCCATCAGTTCTGCCAGTTCATCGTGCACGATCTTCACCATCAACTGCTGGGGCTTCACGGCGGTGAGCACGTTCTGCCCCAGAGCCTTCTGCTTCACGGTGTCGGTGAAGGTCTTGGCCACCTTGTAGTTCACGTCGGCATCCAACAGGGCGCGACGCACGTCCTTGAGGGTCTCGGCAACATTGATTTCGGTAATCTTGCCCTCACCCTTCAGTATTTTCCACGAGCGTTCGAGACGCTCCGAAAGATTTTCAAACATAGTCTTATATCTGTTTTCGTTTATTCCTTATATATATGCCGCACGCTCCGAGGGTCATATCCCCAGAAGTTTCTCTACCAGAGGTATGATCACCTTGCCAAGCACCACGCCATTCAGGTAATGCTCGCCCTCGAACAGGGCCATCTGCTCAGAACCGTAGTGCTTGCGGAAGTCGGGCTGGCAGTTCACGTTCTTGTCCTTGGTACCGAACAGTCCCCAAACGAGTTGCTTCTCCTCGGGGGTGATGCCCTGGAAACTCAGTTTCTCCACCTCCTTGAACTCTGCTATCATCTGCTTGTCCACCTTGAAGTCGCGTGCGCCGTCCTCGCGCTTGTTGCGGAACTCTTGGCGGCCCATGCCACGGAAGGTGAGCAGGCGTGCCATGTGGAAGGAGGGATTCACCAGAATACGCCTGATACCGTGCAACTGCTCGGCATACATGGCTCCCATGGAGGTGGCAATGATCAGGTCAGGCTGGTGCTCGGCTACGTACCGGCGGAGGAACTCCATGGCATGAAGGGGTTCTACAGGGACATCGGGACTGAGCACCTGCACTCCCTTGGGATAGAGGTGATTGCGCAACTGGGTGGCACTGCCCGTGCTACCTGCCGAAGCAAAACCGTGTATGTATAATACCTTCATCAGTATCCTGTAGAAATAAAAAGAACTCCCCAGCAAAGACAAGCTTTAACCAGGGAGTTCCACCACCACTTCTGTTGCGGGGGTCCGACTCGAACGGGCGACCTCCAGGTTATGAGCCTGGCGAGCTACCAACTGCTCCACCCCGCGATATTGCGTATCAAACTTGAACGCGACATAGGCGTCGTTTCTTGTTTGCGAGGGCAAAGGTATGCCTTTTTCCCGACACTGCCAAACGTTTTAGTAAAAAAATGCAAAATAATTGTTTATGTGACGGAAAAAACGTACCTTTGCACAGAAATACACCTTATATACATATATAGTATGGCGGTAGAGAAAACAAGGAACAAACTGATAGAGGTTGCACGCACGCTGTTTGCCAAACAAGGCATAGAGGAAACCACGATGAACGACATCGCACTGGCTTCAGGCAAGGGCAGGCGCACGCTTTACACATACTTCAAGAGCAAGGACGACATCTATGATGCCGTGGTTCAGGACGAACTGGAACTGATGGCACAGAAGATGGCCGAGGTGGCCCAGCAGGAAATGGCCCCCGAGGACAAACTCGTGGCCCTCATCTATGCACACCTGCAGGCCATAAAGGACGTGGTGCAGCGCAACGGCAACATACGCGCCGAGTTCTTCCGCGACATCTGGCGCGTGAGCCTCATCCGCCAGCGTTTCGACCGCAACGAAAAGATACTCCTGACCACCATACTGTCCGAGGGCGTGGAGAAAGGACAGTTCGAAATAGACGACCTGTCGCTCATGGTGGACATAATCCGATACTCGGTCAGAGGTCTGGAGGTCCCCTTCATCTACGGACGCATTGCCGATGGCATGCCCAAGGGATTGATACGAGGTGTAGTACACAAAATCATCCACCGTTCGCTAAGCAAGCAATACAACAAATAAATACCATTAAGGATTATGAAACTATTGGAAGGAAAAACCGCCCTCGTAACAGGTGCGGCACGTGGTATCGGCAAGGCAATCGCCTTGAAGTTCGCCTCTGAGGGTGCAAACATCGCATTCACCGACCTGGTGCTGAACGACGAGATGGCCGCAGGCCTGGAGGCCACACGCCAGGAGATAGAGGCCATCGGCGTGAAGTGCCTGGCATACGCCGGCAATGCCGCCGACTTCGCACAGACAGAGGAGACGGTAAAGAAGATAAAGGAAGACTTCGGCACTATAGACATTCTGGTAAACAACGCTGGTATCACCAAGGACGGCCTGATGCTACGCATGACAGAAGCCCAGTGGGATGCCGTCATCAACGTGAACCTGAAGTCGGCCTTCAACTTCATCCATGCCTGCGTGCCCGTGATGATGCGCCAGCGTGGCGGTTCCATCATCAACATGGCCAGCGTGGTGGGCGTGCACGGCAATGCCGGACAGGCCAACTATGCAGCCTCCAAGGCCGGCATGATAGCCCTGGCAAAGAGCGTGGCCCAGGAAATGGGCCCCAAGGGCATACGTGCCAACGCCATAGCCCCCGGCTTCATTGAAACTGCCATGACCGCAGCACTGCCCGACGAGGTCCGTGAGGAGTGGAAGAAGAAGATACCCCTGCGCCGCGGCGGACAGACCGAGGACATCGCCAACACCGCCCTGTATCTGGCCAGCGACCTGTCAAGTTACGTTACCGGCCAGGTTATCCAGGTGGACGGCGGCATGAACATGTAATCCAAGCAGATGACCGTTCTATACGAAGACAACCATCTGATAATCGCAAACAAACAGGCAGGGGAGATAGTCCAGGGCGACAAGACCGGAGACGCTCCCCTCTCTGATATTGTAAAGGACTGGCTGAAGGAGAAGCACAACAAACCCGGCAACGTATATCTGGGAGTGGTGCATCGTTTGGACAGGCCCGTATCGGGCGTGGTGCTTTTTGCCAAGACAAGCAAGGCCCTGCCACGCCTGAACAAGATGTTTGCCGAGCACAACAAGGTAAGCAAGACCTATTGGGCAATAGTGCAGAACCGTCCGCAAATACCCAAAGGCACGCTGACGCACTGGCTCACCCGTCAGGAGAAGAACAACACGGCACGCGCCTACGACCGCGAAGTGCCGGGGGCGAAGAAGGCCGTGCTGGATTACGAACTCATTGCCTCTGGCGACAGGTACCACCTCCTGGAAATACATCTGCACACCGGACGGCACCACCAGATACGGTGCCAACTGGCCAAGATGGGATGCCCAATAAAGGGCGACCTGAAATACGGCGCACCGAGAAGCAATCCCGACGGAAGCATCTCCCTGCATGCCCGTAATCTCACGTTGGAACATCCCGTGAGCCACGAGACGATTTCCGTCACTGCCCCCGTGCCCGACGACAGACTTTGGCTGGCCCTAAGCAGCGAGGCAACGGAATAAGACACACTACACACTCTAACGCCCCCATCCTTTTGAACATCATCCGACGCATACTGAAATGGACAGGCATCACCCTTGGTGCCCTGCTCCTCATACCCGTCCTGCTGGTAATGCTTCTGTACATTCCGCCCATACAGAACTGGGCAGTACAGAAGGCCATTGGCATAGCCTCCGAGGCAACGGGCATGGACATCACCCTTAAGAGGGTGGGCATCAGTTTCCCCCTCGACATAGAACTGGAAGACCTTACCGCCGTGCAGGAGGGTGACACCCTGTTGCACACGGGGTCCGTGGTGGTGGACATGGACTTCGGCAAGATATTCCAGGGGCAACTGGGTGTGGACGGCATAGACATCAGGGAAGGAATTTTCAACTCGGCAGACCTGATTCCCCAGATGCACATAGGCGGACATCTGGGACTTCTGCACCTCGACCGCGAGGACACCGATCTGAAAAACGGCCTTGCACGGTTGAGCGGCGCGTCCATAGAGGATTGCCGCCTGGACATCAGCATGCGCGACACCACAATAGTGGACACCACCGAGAGCGCTCCCCTACCCTGGACGATTCTGGTGGGACGCATAGACATCAGCAACACAAGCATAGGTTTCCGCACGGCAGGGGACACGATGGCCGTCAGCACGGAAATCAGGAAGGCATACCTCGCCGGTGGCGACATCCGTCTGGAGGATGGCATATATGCCGTCAGTTCGTTGGGGATAGACATAGACACCCTGCATCTGTGCATAAAGGACACGGCAGGGGCAAGCACATGTATCCCCCTGTCCGCCGCCTCGCTCAGTGCAGAGGGACTCTGGGTGGACACCTTGGCGCTATCCCTGCAGAATTTCCACATCAGCACAGGTTCTCCCGACGAGAGAAAGAGCCTCATCGACGGCAACCTGCACATGGACTTCAACGCCTTCACGCCAAAGGGAGGAGGACAGTTGTCCGCAAACATCAAGGCTTCACTTGACCATTCCGACCTGCTCGGCATAGCCAGGGACTTCATACCCGAGGACCTGGCAAAGGCATACCCTGCCCTACCCCTGAACGCCCATTTTGCCGCCAACGGCAACATCGATTCCATAACCATAGACACCCTGCACCTGTTCATGCCTACGGCAATAGACATACAGGCAGAGGGATACGTTGCCGATGCCATGGCCGACAAGGGAATGAGGGCACACCTCCTTTGGGACGCAAGCACCATGAACCTTGACTTCGTGCGCCGCTATCTGGGGCTCTCCGGGGTGAACTTCCCACGCATGAACCTGTCGGCAGACACCAGGATACAAGGCAATACATACAAGGCAGACGCCCTTCTCAGGCAAGGCAAGGGCAGCATGCGTGCCAAGGCCTCACTGGACCTGGACAACATGGCATACATGGCCAAGTTGCATGCCAACGACATGGACATCCACAACTTCCTGCCCCAGGACAGCATCGGTATGCTTACCCTCTCGGCCGAACTTCACGGACATGGCACCGACCCTCTCTCAAAGGCTACGGGCATGGAAGCGGAGGTGGACCTGAAACATCTTGAATACAAGGAATGGGATGTGGACAATGCCAGACTTACCGCCCTTCTGAAACGCGGCAAGGCTACCGTGGAACTGCATTGCGACAACGACATTCTCATGGCAAACGCCTGTGCCAATGCCTACATAGACCAGGAGGATTCCAAGGCCGACTTTGCCCTGTCCATGAACAAGATTAACTTCCAGGCTCTGGGTCTAACCGAGGATTCTCTGGTGGTTTCCATGGTGCTGAGTTTGGACGGCGCCACGGACATGAAACAGACACACCGGCTGAACGGCAGCATGCATAGCATAGAACTGGCCACGCCGGACACCACCTACTATCCCCTTGACCTGAACCTGGAGGTGAAGATGAACGAGGAAAGCATCCTGGCTCGCACCAATGCCGGCAACCTCTGGCTCCAGTTCCATTCCGACGAGGGCATGGACTCCCTGTTGAAGAAGACCGATGCCTTCATGCAGGAACTGACCCGCCAGAGGGAAGAGCGTGTGCTGGACATGGACGAACTGAACAGGCGCCTGCCCAGAGTGGACATGCACCTGTTGTGCGGCAACAACAACCCCTTGGCCAACATCATGCGTTCCATGCTCGGAGCAACGATGAACGAGATGGCCTTCGACCTGACAACGAATCCCGAAGAGGGCCTGAACGGTCAGGGACACATGGACAAACTGAGAACCGCGGCAGTTGTAATCGACTCCATTTCATGGAACATAAAGAACCTTGCCGAAGGTGTGAAGATGATGGCAAGGGTGAAGAACGGCCCCAGGAACAAGGTGGTCAACTTCGATGCCTCGCTGAATGCGCTCGTAACGCCCAAGGGACTGGAGAGCAGTTTCCTGTTCATTGACGGAAAAGGCAACAAGGGCGTGGACTTCGGACTTAACGTGGGCATAGCGGATAGCGCACTGAAGGTGCGACTTACTCCGCTCGACCCCATCTTTGCATACCGCCGCTTCAAGGTGAATGCCGACAACTTCGTGTCCATTGACAAGTCAAACCACATAAAGGCAGACATGAACCTGCTTGCCGACGACGGTACCGCCCTGAACCTTTATAGCACGCCGAACGAAACGGCACAACAGGACATCACATTGTCCATCGCCAACTTCAACCTGGGCGAACTTTCACGCGTCCTGCCCTTCATGCCCATGGTGACGGGTATGCTGAACGGCGACATACATGCCGTGAAGGAGGAAGAGCAGGCCACGGTTTCGGTGGACATGGACGTGAAGAAGATGGGCTTCGAGGGAAGTCCGCTTGGCGACATTGGCATGGAGATGATTTACTTCCCCAATGCCGACGGTTCGCACCTGGTGGACGGAATACTGTCTCAGAACAACCGCGAAATAGCCTTGCTGAGCGGCAAGTACTGGACTCTGGGCGAAGAAGGGCAGATAGAGGCCGAGGCAAACCTGCTACGCCTGCCCCTGAACATTGCCAACGGTTTCATCACCGACAACATGGCACGTCTGGAGGGCTATATCAGCGGCACGCTGGATGTGCGGGGACCTGTCTCTGCACCCCTCATGTCGGGTTCCATTGCCACGGACAGCATGCACATCTGTTCCGACCCCTATAGCATAGACCTCCGTCTGCCGGACGACGAGATAGTGATAAAGAAGAACTTCCTGGACCTCGACAAGATACAGGCGTATGCCAACGGCGACAACCCTCTCACTCTGGACGGCACCATCGACTTCACTGACCTGAGCAAGGCAAAACTGGACCTGAACGTGGTGGCACGCGACTTCAATCTCATCAACGCGCCCAAACGCAAGGGAGCCGAGGCATACGGAAAGGTGTACGTGGACCTCTTCGGACGTATGCGCGGAACCCTGGACAACCTGGACATCCGCGGCCGTCTGAACATCAACGGCAAAACGAACGTAACGTACGTGATGAAGGACTCTCCCCTCGTGGTGGACGACCAGTTGAACAGCCTGGTAACATTCACCGACTTCTCCGACACCACGGAGACCAAGCCCATAGCCCTGCCCGAACAGAACGTGAAGATGGACTTCCAGGTAAACATCGACGAAGCCACGACAATACATTGTCTGATGAGCGAGGACGGGCAGGACAACATAGAACTGGAGGGCGGGGGCGAACTGCGCATGACCTACGACATGCTCTCGGGCATGAAACTCTTCGGACGCTATACCGTGCTGTCCGGAAGCATGGACTACAGTCTGGTGGTGGTGTCACTGAAGAACTTCAGGATTGACAGCGGAAGTTATGTGGAATTCATGGGCGACATGATGAACCCCAAACTGAACATCAGCGCAAGCGAGCGCAAGAAGGCTTCCGTATCCAACAACAACGTGACACGAACCGTAAACTTCGACGTGGGCCTGAAAATAACACAGACCCTCTCCGACCTCGGCCTTGAGTTCACTCTGGAAGCCCCGGAGGACCTGACGGTGCAGAACGAACTCGCCTCCATGTCCATAGAGGACCGCGGACGTGCCGCCGTGGCAATGCTGACCACAGGCATGTACCTGTCGCCCAACAGTAGCGGAAGCGGAGAGGGATTCGACGCCACCAGTGCCCTCAGTTCCTTCCTGAACAGCCAGATTTCCAACATAGCAGGCAAGGCTCTGTCCACCATAGACATCGGTTTCGGCATAGACAATACCACCAGTGCCACGGGTGCGGCACAGACGGACTACAACTTCTCCTTTGCCAAACGTTTCTGGGGCAACCGCATCAGCGTAATCATCGGCGGCAAGGTAAGTTCGGGCAACGATGCACAGAACACGGGCATGAGCATCATCAACAACGTGTCCGTGGAATACCGTCTGGACAACTCGGGCACACGCTACGTGAAAGCCTTCTACAACAAGGACACGGAGTCCATCCTTGACTCCGAAGTGATGGAAATGGGCGCCAGCCTTGTGCTACGCCGAAAGACCGAGAACCTGGGCGAACTGTTCATCTTCCGCGACACGAAGAAAAACGCAAAACGCAAAACGGAGAACGGAAAGGTGATAACGGGAACGAGAAAATAATGAAGTGCCACGACATGACCACATATAATAATATATATAATAAGGTATACAGGTTGCCTCTCCTCTTGCTCCTGGTGCTGATACTGACGGGATGTTACCAGACCAAGAACATCCCAGAGGATGAATACCTCTATGCCGGCATCAAGGACTTTTCCTATGGACACCGCTGGGGGGAGAAACGCAAGAAGGGCAAGGACTCCACAGGAGTGATAACCGCCGTGGCCGACGCATATACAGCCGTGGAGGACGTGCTTCGCGGCAATACCACCGTAGTGGAGGAACTGAAGCAGAGGGAACTCACACAGGAAGAGAAGGACAGCCTGCGCCGACAGGAAATCATAGACAACGAGGCATACAGCACGGCACGTGCCGAAGTGGCCGGCGCACTTGCCTATGCGCCGAATGGTTCTTTTATGGGTTCGAGCCGTTGGACACATCCATTTACCATTGGGTTGTGGGTATGGAACCGCTACGGCCAGAGCGAAAGCGCTTTCGGCAAATGGATGATGAACACCCTTGGAGCCACACCCAAGTACATCAGCACCGTAAGTCCCGGCATCCGCACCCAAGTGGCACGAAACACCTTGCGCAACCATGGTTACTTCCGCGGCGATGTGCAATACCGCATCGAGGATGTGAAGAACCCACGAAAAAAGAAAATCTCCTACCAGATTCTGCCCGGAGAACTCTTCCATCTGGACAGCATCGAATACCGCGGTTTCCCCCTGAGCATAGACACGCTCATCCGGCAGAGCATGGACGAATCCCTGCTGAAGAGGAACGATCCCTTCAACGTCCCCACGCTTTCCAACGAACGCGACCGCATAGCCTCCCTTTTACGCAACCGCGGACACTACTTCTTCCGTAGCGACCACATTGCATACAGGGCAGACACGCTGATGCGCCCCGAACACGTACAACTGCAGGTCCTCCCCTCGCCCACCATGACCCAGGCAGCCAAACAACCCTTCCACATAGGCAAGACACGCATCACCATACTGAAGTACAACACACGCGAACTGACCGATTCCTTCTCCCTGC
The DNA here is from genome assembly GCA_045594385.1 of Bacteroidaceae bacterium. Classification (GTDB taxonomy): domain Bacteria; phylum Bacteroidota; class Bacteroidia; order Bacteroidales; family Bacteroidaceae; genus Physcousia. The sequence goes on along the minus strand of JAZNYM010000026.1, from coordinate 6,598 downwards.
GCAATCTGAGCATGCAATGGAGCGGTGGCAAGAAGCGCAAACCTTCCCTGCGTATGTCTGCCTTCTACAGATACCTGTACCTGAAGAAAGGAGACCTCTACAGTCAGGACCTGAACAACCTGATGATAAGCAAACTCTCCGGCATGGGCATCTTCTCCTCCGTGCAGGTGAACTATGTGCCCAGAGATACCGCCCTGCTGAAAGGCAAGTACAACAACCTGCAGTTCAATGATACCCTGGATCTGGAAATCCAATGTATGCTGGACAAACCATACGACAGCGAGTTCGAAGCCAAGATTACAAACAAGACAAATGGTCTGCTCGGCCCCGGACTGTCCTATTCCATAAACAAGCGCAACGCTTTCCGTGGTGCAGAGACGCTAACCCTGGGCGTGAACGGTTCATACGAATGGCAGACCGGCGCCAATATGCAGGGCGACAAGACAGGCATCAACTCGTGGGAATTGGGCGGCAACCTGAACCTCACCTACCCACGCTTCGTATTCTTCGGCAACCTGTGGCGGAAACTGGACAGAAGGATACAGGCATCCACCCTGTTCAAGATGGACATCAAGTGGATGAACCGTGCCGGATACTATGGCAGCGCCAGTGCCGGAGCACGTATAAAGTGGACATTCCAGAAGGGCGAAAACATCATTCACGAGTTCACGCCAGTACGCCTGGAATACAACCACCTGCTCAGCACCACGCAACGCTTCGACAGCCTGATGACAGAGAACCCGGCCCTCTACGAGAGTCTGCGCGACAAACTGGTTCCCAGCATGGAGTATGCCTTCACATGGACCAGTCCCAAGGTACAGAAGCACCAGGGACGCGTGTCCCTCTTCACAAAGCAGGCCATCCAGTTCCAGAAGTACACGGCAGAGTATTCGCACATGCTCCGCGTCTCTCCACGCAGCCAACTGGTGGTTCGCGGCTACCTTGGATTCATCTGGAACTATGGCGACAAGACCGCCCCCTATGCCGACCTCTTCTCTGCCGGCGGCGCCAACAGTATCCGTGCCTTCGGCGTGCGTGGCATAGGTCCCGGCAGTTACAACCCTGCGGAAAGCAGTTATTCGTATCTTGACCAGGTGGGCAACATACGTTTCGAGTGCAACGTAGAGTACCGCTTCCCCATTGTGGCAAACCTCTTCGGAGCCGTCTTCCTGGATGCCGGCAATGTCTGGCTCACCAAGGAAGACCCCGCACGCCCGGGCGGACGTTTCCAGTGGAAGAACTTCGGGAAGGAACTGGCGTTGGGTACTGGTGCCGGCCTGCGCTATGATCTGGAATTCCTTGTCATCCGCTTTGATGTCGGCGTTGGTATTCATGCACCCTACGATACGGGCAAGCCAGGTTACTACAACATGCCTTCCTTCGGCAAGTCCCTCGGCTATCATTTTGCCGTCGGCTACCCATTCTAAGGCAGGCCTGCCTGCCCTTACACATTGCTTTTTAACATAATTTGCCCGTCTCTGCATGATAGATGGGCATTTTTTCGTATTCCAACGAACCGTCGTATGCTTTTTCTTTGTATATTTGTAGCGAAAGAATACTTTATGTTAACCTATTTAAACACATTTACACAATGAAACCTACACTATTCCTTCTGGCTGCCGGTATGGGTAGCCGCTACGGTGGTCTGAAGCAGTTGGACACTCTCGGCCCTCAGGGTCAGAGCATTATGGACTACAGTATTTATGATGCTATCCAGGCAGGCTTCGGCAAGATTGTATGGGTTATCCGCCGCGACTTCGAACAGCAGTTCCGCGAGCAGATTCTGGCAAAGTACGAAGGTCACGTTCCCTGCGAACTCTGCTTCCAGGCTTTGGATGCACTGCCCGAAGGCTTCACCGTTCCCGAAGGCCGCGAAAAGCCCTGGGGTACCAACCACGCCGTAATGATGGGCAAGGACGTTATCAACGAGCCTTTCGCCGTACTGAACTGCGATGACTTCTATGACCGCGACGCCTTCCAGGTAATGGCAAAGTTCCTGACCTCTCTGCCCGAGGGCAGCAAGGGCAAGTATGCTATGGTAGGTTTCCGTGTGGACAACACTCTGTCCGAGAGCGGTACCGTTAGCCGCGGCATCTGCGAGATGGATCCCGAGACACACCTGCTGACCGGCGTCGTAGAGCGCACCAAGATTGAGCGCCACAACGGCGTTGTCGAGTATCTGGACGAGGACGGCAAGTGGGTTGCCATCCCCGACACCGCTCCCACCAGCATGAACTTCTGGGGCTTCACTCCCGACTACTTCCAGTACAGCGAGGACTTCTTCAAGGTATTCCTGTCTGACCCCAAGAACCAGACCAACCTGAAGAGCGAGTTCTTCATCCCCTTGATGGTGGACACCCTCATCAAGGAAGGCAAGGCTACTTGCGAAGTTCTCGATACCACCTCCAAGTGGTTCGGCGTTACCTATCCCGAGGATCGTCCCGAGACCGTTGCCAAGTTGGCTGCCCTGCACGAGGCCGGCCAGTATCCCGACCAGATGTTCTAAGAATAATTTTTTGAACAAGAATTAAGAAATGGTGTACAACGTTGGCGTAGCATTGTTTACGCAACGGTGTGCACCATTTCGGCTTTTAGTAAGCCTTTTCCACACCAATCCGGCCAAAGGCATCACTACTCAGCGACGTCCCACACCTAATCCCCAACTACCCTATCCTATGCCTGCAAACAAAATACTCATGACATTGGCAATGCTTACCGCATTGTCATATTCATCCGACACATGGGCACAGGAACTCACTAGTCGGGAGAAATCGGAACTTGTCATCTTCCACACAGAGGACTATGCGCTGATGGAACACAGCACACTGGAATCGCTTCTGAACATGCTGCCCGGCGTCAGGGTGGACAAAGAGGGCAACATCAGCTACAACTTTGACGATGTAGTGGAAATACTGGTGGACGGTGTGGAAATTTTCGGTGAGGGCAGAAAAACCACAGCCCTACGCAACATCCATGCCTACGGTATAGAGGAAATATGGTTCTACAAGCAGGACGGTTCCGCATCCAAACTTCTTGACCATGGTATGGGAGACGACGTAAGAGTGATGGACGTCCGTCTGAAACAGGGATATCAGACCGGGATGCCCTTGGACTTAAAGGTTGGCATTGGTTCGGGCGAAGAGGTACACTACAAGGGAAACCTGCTTGGTTTGTACAACATGCCACGAACACGTTTTCTGGTATACGGTTCCGCAGACAACCTGAACGAGGACGAACTGGCCAACACCTATGCACCATGGAACGCAGAAGGACATACTGACGGAGTTCTGACCAACTACTCCGGTGGAATTTCCGTTCTAAACTATTTGGGGGAGGGAAAGGACTCGTACATTACCACCTCCGTAGGAGTAACTGAGGACAACACCGATTGCCAAAAGACCACCTCCACCCGCATTTCACTCTCCGGCAGGGAAATAGTGGTGGACGGAATAGGAAGCAACACTTCGGAGAATCTCAAAGCCAACACCAACACACGTCTGCATCTGGAGGATGAAAAGACCTTCCACGATGCTAGCCTAAGCCTTACGTATTCCTCCATGGCCAGTGCAGGAAGGAACGACATCAGTATGGTAAACATACAGAATTCCGTATCCGCACTCCAGCAAAAGACCGGTGCCAACCAACGGCAATATCTTCTTAATGGCAATTACGAGGGAGGCATACGCATGGGCAGGGGGATGGTAAAATGGGGGACGCACCTATCCTACGACAACACCAGGAACAGGGACAACCTCTTCTATGCCCTTTCACATCCGCCAATGTCTCGTGACACTATCTTCCGCTATAATTCATGGAACAGTCCCATGCAGACGGCACATGGGGACGTTTCTGTTGGATATGAGGCACACGATTGGGGGATTTTAGACCGTATGGCTGCCTATTACGTATATGACTGTACTTGGGAATCCGTGGACAGTACCCTGCAAGTCCTCAACGGCACTCAAACGGAGGTGGACGTGGAGAACAGCTATTCCTCCACCGTGCTTACCCAACGGCACAACATCCTGCTTACCGCCAAGTCCCGTGCATTGTCTTTTGTGGGTATTCCGCTTACCACAACGCTGAACGTCCCCATCAGGTTCGTTTCACGCCACATGGATTTCCGACGCCTGCATGACAACACATACCAGCGCAACGACATACTTTGCGAACCTTCCATGGAGATAGAGTATAGTGGCAGGCATACGTTCAAACTCAATGCAAGCCTGAACTCTGTCATGCCACCGATGCTTTACTGCACCCCCTTCCGCAACACCAGCAATCCCGTGCACATAATCATGGGCAACACCGAACTGGACAACGGGCACGACCTCAGGCTTATGCTCACACACGAGCGCACCACCTCGGCTTCGGCATATTACAAAACCACCCTGGAATACCGCCGGACCTTTGATGCCCTGGGCATGAACGTGCACTTCGAGGAACAGACGGGCATATTCACCACCATGCCGGTCAATGTGGATGGCAACTGGGGAGTGACTGGAAACTTCTGGACAAACACACACCTGGGGGGCAAAGACAGCCACTTCTCGCTGGAGAACCACTTCTGCACATCCTATGCACACGACATAGAACTGACCAGTTATGAGGATATGGCCAACAGTATGCGCAGCCACACCCACTCCCTGGCATTGGCCAACGGACTTTTCCTTCGTTACCGCCCTTCCGCCCGATGGGACGTGCGTGCCATCCTCTCAGCCATGTGGATGCACAGCCATAGCGACATACCCGATTACACAACCGTAAACACCGCAAACCTCTACTATGGTCTGCGGCTTCAGGTCATGCTCCCGTGGCAGATTCGTCTGGGAAATACCTTCATGGTAAACACTGCACGCGGTTATCAGAACGCGGACCTCAACGGTGACCGGTTCATCTGGAACGCGCAGATTTCACGTGCCTTCTTCCGCGACCGTCTCATTGTAGCCGTGAAAGGATACGACATGCTGGCACAAATCAGCAACATATACCATACCAGCACACCAATCTCCACCACCGAAGTGTCCTCCAACGTGGTGCCACGCTCCTTCCTGCTGACCCTGACTTGGAAGATGCACCGATAAAATATCGTATCCTTGATTTTTTTTCGTACCTTTGCGTGAAGAACAACAACTTTTCCGATACTATGAAGATGAGATTTTTTCTGCTCCTGGCATTGATTGGAGCAATGACAACAGTGCCGTGCGAGGCAAAAAAGAGGGAGAAAGCTACACCCGAACAGAAGGGGTTGCTTAGCATCAACAGACAAAAGGCCGAGGCATACGTGGAGTTCCTGGCATCCGACGCCCTAATGGGACGCGAAGCGGGTACCGGACATGGGCAAGTAGCCGGAGAATACCTGATTTCCATCCTCAAGTTAATGGGAGCCAAGCCACTCCTTGAAGAGGGTTTCGGACAACCCTTCCATGCCTATTCTGCCGAGCGCAGTAATGCGCCATTTACCGTGGACCCGGCCAAGGTGGAGACACTGAAGAAAAAGCCGCACCGCATTGCTCCCATGCGCAACATACTGGCCAAGATAGAGGGCAGGAACCCCGAGGAGATTGTCATCGTGGGTGCACACTACGACCATCTGGGATACGACCCCTTGCTACAGGGCGACAAAATTTTCAACGGGGCAGACGACAACGCATCCGGAGTACAGGCCGTTCTCCAGATACTAAGCGCCTTCATGGCTACCGGCCAGCAACCCGAGAAGACGGTAATCTTTGCCTTTTGGGACGGAGAGGAGAAAGGACTGTTCGGTTCAAAATACTTCGTCAACAACTTCCCCGACATAAAGAAGGTGAAGGGCTACATGAACTTCGACATGATCGGGCGCAACAACATGGAACACCGTCCCCAGCAACTGAAATACCTGTACCTGGCCAAGGACTCGGTCTATGCCACATGGCTGAAGAGCGACATAGAGAAATACTCGCTTGACCTCGACCCCGATCTTTTTCCTTCGGACGACCTAAGCGGAGGCAGCGACCAGGTACCCTTCTTCAAGGCCGGCGCTTCCATAGTGTGGTACCACACCGACGGACACCCAGACTATCACATGCCATCGGACCATGCAGAACGCATCAACTGGGACAAGATGGTGGACATCACCAAGGCCGCCTTCCTCTGCCTGTGGAAGATGGCGAATACAGATTACAACTAAACGAAGACGGTAACATATATCATTTTGGAGCATATTTTGCCTGCAGGAATAGTGGATTTGCGGCATCGCTACTGGGTTAACATAAATGCAACCATAAGAATACTGTTTAAACGGAATCTCATCCTCGTGACGGTAATGGCGAATCATTACCGATGGTTCGACGAACGATTACCGATGGTAAAGTTTACCATTAGTAATGATAAAAATTACCATTAACGTAGGTTCGGTGTATTCATTTGTATGAACAATATGCAATTATAGTTTCCCACGTGTCTACAATAACATAAATAACGTGAGTTCGACGAATTATAACTGCTTATAAATTTGGTGATTAGCGAAAATTGTTGTAACTTTATAGTGCTTAAATACAAAGTGTTACAAACAATAATCGCTATGCTCACCGAAGACAAAGTTACAGAATTATTTTTT
>JAZNYM010000025.1:0-4223 GCA_045594385.1 Bacteroidaceae bacterium | reverse complement strand
AACAAGCTCAGCGTCGGCCTCTACGACGGCGAGGTACAATACACCTCGAGTGATGAGCAGATTGCCACCGTCAGTCAAGATGGCGTGGTAACGGCACTGGCCATTGGTGAAGTCACTATCACAGCCACAGGTGCAGAGACCAACAACTGCTACGAGGCCCAACAGGCTCAGTATCAGCTGACCATATCCGACGCCTCTGGCATCAGCACCATTACGTCCGATGCTGCCAGCACAGGCAAGGCCTACAACCTGAAAGGACAGCAAGTAAACCTGCCGACAGCTGGCAAAGGGGTATATATTATCGGTGGAAAGAAAGTGGTGAGGGATTGAACACATACTGTCCGCGTTTCATCTTACCCCAGTGGATGGCGTGTTGCGGGCAGTGGTGGTAACAGGCCAGACAATTCGTGCAACTGCCATCATGCTTCCAGCGTGGTGGCAGTCCTTCTATATCATCGACAGGGCATAGCTTGGCACATAGACCGTGAGCCCATTTGGAACAATGCGTTGGAATGGGCTGCGAAGAATATCCGCAAGGCCAACATCGGGGTGAACCAGTGTGGTGTATGGTTCTGTGTCGGAGAACTTCTGGTAGGTGATTCGGAGTGCCTTGCTCTCCGTCATGGCGGTGCCAATGATGCCAAGGTAGCGGTTGCCTGATGGGATAATGGTGGGTTGTATGCGAGTGCCCAGTTGGCGGAACTCGTTAAGGAACTGGCTTTCGTGCAGGTTGGCAATGAGCAGGTACATGTGCTCGGCATGGTTTCTGTCTGCTTCATCCTTTATATCTATGGTATAGCGCCAGATATTCTTGCCGCAGTCTTGGGATACAATCTTCAGGGTGGTGCTCTCTCTGATTTGTTTCAGTTCTGCAAAGAAACGTTTGCGGTTGAGTGGCGGATACCCAAAGGTTAAGAGGGAACTGTTTATTTCTTCTCGGGTAATGCCTTCGGGTGCGGTCATTATGGATTCGAGCATCAGGTATTGGCGCTTGTTCATAGATTGCTTTGGTGCTGAAAGTTATGTTTTTCATGCCAAAGTTAGCGATTATGTTATTAGTAAACAAGGGATGGTAGTCCCCAAAATCAGGGGACACCCTAAAAAATGCACGAAAAGTACTTGCTATATGTAGGCAAAAGCAGTATTTTTGTGTGGTTAAAACATGATTGTTATGCAGAAGATAGATGTAAACGTAGAATGGTGCGAACGCAATTATTGGGGTTCGTATGCCGAAGAAGACTTTGGTGTATGCGTTGCTAGGGGCAATACCTGGGAGGTGTTCAAACGGGAGTTTGCCGAGGCGCTGGACTTCCACCTCGAAGGTATGGAGGAATATGGTGATCCGTTGCCACAGTGGGCGGTGGATAGGGATTATGAAATAGAATACAAGATGGACACATCGGCATTGTTGCATCGGGCTTTGGAGTACACCACCTTGGAGGCAATAAGTCGTGCAAGCGGATTGAAGCGTTCGGTTCTCAAACGATATGCCAATTGTGATGTCTGCCCTCGAGAGACTCAGCGTGAAAAGATAGTGGCGGCCTTGAAAAAGATTTCTGCGGATTTGATGACACTTGCTGATAGTATGAAATGATGGTGTGTAGAGTCTTCCGCAACCAAAAACATACTGAAGTGACGAAATAGCATGGACGACAATAGCAAGATAATAATCTGTCATCATCTCCGTAGACTACCGCGTGAAGAGCCAGCGCGGCGTGCAATGTGGTCCTGTGTATTCTCTGCAAGATACCAATTCGGTGGCAATTTACCGCGATATTGTGTATTTTTTCCGTACCTTTGCATTAATAAGGAAAGAAAACAATGAAACCATATATAATATGTCACATGATGTCGTTACTGGACGGACGCATAGATTGCGATGTGACGGAACAGATAGAGGGAGGAAATGAATACTACGAGGCTCTGGAGCAGTTGAACTGCCCCTCCATGCTGATGGGCAGGGTGACGATGCAGATGCACTATGCCTTGCCGGAACCCTTCGTGGCGGAAAGCACGGAACCCATAGGGCAGGAGCAGTGCCATGTGGCGATAAAGACCAAAGGCTACCTCGTGGCCATAGACACGATGGGAAAATTGCGATGGGGACATAACCAGTACGACGGGATGCCTCTGCTGGTCATCACTTCCCGGGATTGCCCGAAGGAATATCTCGATACCCTTACCCGCCAGCATATTTCATGGATAGCGGCGGGGCAGGGGAGCATAGACCTGCCCAGGGCCATGGAATTGCTCTGTGGAGAGTTTGGCGTGGAGCGCCTGAGCGTGACCGGCGGAGGACACATCAACGGGGCATTCCTCCAGGCAGGCTTGCTGGACGAGGTGAGCATGATGTGGTGCCCCGGCATTGACGGGCGCAAGGGCATGGCCGCCGCTTTTGACGGTTTGGACATGGACGTCCCTCCAGCCAAACTCCGGTTGGCAAGAGTGGAGAAGATGGGCGAAACCATTTGGGCAAGATATACTTTATAGAACCTACCTATAGATTACAGAATATGAAAAGTTTTGGACAAAAACCGTGGGTGCTCCCACAACCGGTGCTTATCATCGGCACATACAATGCCGACGGAACCCCAAACGCCATGAATGCGGCTTGGGGAGGACAATGGGACGCCAAGGAGATCATGATCTGCATGGGCACGCATGCCACAACGGAGAACCTGGCACGTTGCAATGAGTTTACCGTGGCTTTTGCCACCCGGGACACTATGGTGGCATCGGACTTCGTGGGTATCGTCAGTGCCAAGAACGACCCCGAGAAGATGCAGAAGACTGGCTGGACAGCCGTGAAGGCGGAGAACGTGGACGCCCCGGTGTTCACGGACTTCCCCATGACGCTGGAATGTCGCATCCTCCGCAAGATAGACGAAACTCCGGACGGCTACAACATAGTGGCGGAGATAGTCAATATCCTCGTGGACGAGAAGTACGTTGGTGCCGATGGCAAACCCGATGTGGAGAAAATGCAACTCATCACCTACGCCCCCGTGCATCATGGCTATCTCGCACTGGGCGGACGCATAGGCAATGCCTTTGCCGACGGCAAGAAACTGAAATGATGACTTCCCTTTTTTCCGCGTATCTTGTGCTTGTCAATGCCGCCACCTTCCTCGTGTACGGCATTGACAAACTAAAAGCCAAAAGGGGAAAGTGGCGCATACCCGAATCCACCCTGCTCCTGCTTGCTGCCATTGGCGGAAGCCTTGGGGCATGGCTCGGCATGAAGGTATGGCACCACAAGACCATGCACAAGAAGTTCCAATATGGAGTGCCCCTGCTCCTCATCCTCCAACTCGCCCTCGGCGTATATCTCTGCATACGCACATAGTCAGGTCGCGCATCATCCCGTTCCTTATACCTCTGCACTCCTTGCAAGAATTTATTTTGCAGAGTGGCACAGTTTTTCCGTTTTCGTCTTATTTGCTCACGTTCGGGGATGTAGGGACTCGGCATGCCGAGTCCGCTTTTGCTATTGTTATCGGACACGGCATGCCGTGTCCCTACCATGCTCTCGCTTACACGCAGATTTAATCCGACTCCGTCGTCTTGAACCTGCTCACGCTCGGCATAATCAAAGTAAACTTTGCTTCTGCTCTCGCTTACTCGCAGATTTCCGCTTTGTTACATCTCTGCGTTCTCTGTCGCGCGTAGCGAGCGACTAATCCAGCGACAGCGTAGTTTGCATTGGCACTCTGCGTCCTCTGCGCTCTCTGCGTGAGGTTTGTTTGAGAGCGGTTATGAGTTTTTTGCACGCAGATTACGCCGAGAGCGCCGAGTTTTTTATTTTCTTTAGCGTATTACGCTGGCGCTGGAGGGGTCGCAAACTTCGTTACGACGAGAGAGCGCAGAGGCGGGCGGGGAGGGGGGTATGATAGTTCTCCCTTTTAATCCCGCTTCGCGGTCTTTTCCTCCTTGTTGCTCGGCATAATCAAAATAAATTTTGCTTCTGCTCTCGCTTCCTGCGTCGGTTCCGTTTCCCGTTTCCCCCTCTCCCTCCCTCCCAGGGAGGGCCGGGGTGGGTCTTCTTATATATTAACGTGAGTTCGACGAATTATAACTGCTTATAAATTTGGTGATTAGCGAAAATTGTTGTAACTTTATAGTGCTAAAATACAAAGTGTTACAAACAATAATCGCTATGCTCACCGAAGACAAAGTTACAGAATTATTTTTTATTGCAGATGAATTTTGCAAGTTTTTTGATT
>JAZNYM010000024.1:0-18776 GCA_045594385.1 Bacteroidaceae bacterium | reverse complement strand
TGCTTGCTTGCTTGCTTGCTTGCTTGCTTGCTTGCTTGCTTGCTTGCTTGCTTGCTTGCTTGCTTGCTTGCTTGCTTGCTTGCTTGCTTGCTTGCTTGCTTGCTTGCTTGCTTGCTTGCTTGCTTGCTTGCTAACAAAAATATCGGAACCACCAAGGAATTTGGTGGCTATTTTTGTGGTGGTGTGACGATTTGTTAGCATGAATTGTTGTCAGATTAGGCTTTTTGCGAGGCAAAGGTATATACTTTTTATCATATACACAAGTATTTAGCACAAATAAAAGGCCTTAACTACAAAAAAACTCTCCCCCCCCCATCAGTCCCCTCAGAATGGAAGACCAACCCAACCCTGTGAGGGGGGAGAGCAGATGATAGCATTAGCTGTTGTAACTGACTGTCCCCCTGAGACAAGTGGGACGAGCGAAGCGGAGGGGGTGGATGAATCGTCCAGCCTCTGCGTTCTCCTGTCGTAGCGTAGCTTGCGACCTCTCCAGCGCCAGCGTGGTATAAAATGAAAAACTCTGCGTTCTTTGCGGTCTTTGCGTGAAATATATAAATCATCACACGGACATCATTTCCTCACGCAAAGAACGCAGAGAGCGCAAAGATTCCTGTCCTGTTACGCTGGCGCTGGAGTGTCGCAGCTTCGCGCGAAGAGAGCGCAGAGGTGAAGCCAGTAGGGAGTGGATAGTTTTCACTTTTCACCTTTCCGTTCGTTAAAATCCACCCCCTCCGCTTCGCTCGTCCCCCTGAGGGGGACAGTTAGTTACTATTGCTATCATCCGCTTTCTCCCCCTGAGACAGGGTGAGTACCCCATAGGGGGGAGGGGGTGGATAATAACCGCTTCTCGCTCATCCGCTCTCCCTCCCTCACAGGGAGGGTTGGGGTGGGTCTTTCGTTGGGGTCCGTCATTCAGGGGGGCTGTCATTGGGGGTGGGTCTTTCCCTCCAACACCTGTGCAAGACCATCCTCTGCTGCTGGTGGAGCGACAACATCGGCCACCTGACGGACATCGGGATGGGCATTGGCCATTGCTATGCCAAGGGAGGCAAGGCGTATCATGCCCATATCGTTGTGACCGTCGCCGGCAGCAATGAGATTGTGGTGAGTAAATCCGAGATGGTCAAGCAGGCGCGAAAGAGCATCTGCCTTGTCTATGCCACGGCGCACGACTTCCAGAAAATAGGCCTCGCTGAGATAGGCATCAGCAATGCCATAGAGACGGACAGAAACCTCGCGTTGCAAAGATGGCATTTCGCATGGGTCGCCTGTGATGATGCACTTGGGCAACGGACGTGGCAGATCCATGAAGTCCGTAACCTCGCGAACCGGCATGCCATTGCGCCGGTGCGACACCTGCACGAAAGGGTCGGAAGCGTTCTCGGTACATATTTCGTCGCCAACATAGGTAAGCATGGTATGACCGGGACGACGACCGCACTCCACCACCACAGGCAGTGCTTCGTCTGGCAAACTGGCAGTATACAGCACCTTGCCGGTAGAGTAATCCATCAGCACACCGCCATTATAACCTATTATATATCCCCCGAACTCGTCCATGCCCAAGAGTTCTGCCACAGGACGTATGCCCAAGGGAGGGCGCCCCGAGGCTATGCACAGTACTGCCCCCGAGCGTTGGAGTGCTTTAACGACATTCACCGTGCGCCGGGATATTGTTCCGTCAGGCCTGGCAAGGGTGCCATCCACATCAAGGGCCAGCAGAAACGGAAAAGTGAAAGGTGAAAACAGAAAACTGTTCTTCATAATTAAAGGTTTTCGGAGTAATCGGAGTTATTCAGAGTATTCGGAGTAATCAGAGTAATCAGAGTTCTCAGAGTACTCAACGCTCACCCCTCTTTCTCAGCTCCCAGAACGCCACGCTTGCGGCGGCCGCCACATTCAGCGAATCCACCCCGTGGGCCATGGGAATCTTTACCACATAGTCGGCGGCCTTTATGGTCTCGTCGGGCAGACCTTCGCCCTCCGTACCCATGATAATGGCCAGCCGGTCCTGGGCATGCAGGATGGGGTCGTCTATGCCTATGCTCCTGTCTTCCAGGGCCATGGCACAGGTGGCAAAACCCAGTTCGCGCAGTTGCGAGTAGTCCTCCAGCCATGTCCAGGGGACAAGGAACACACTGCCCATGGACACACGTATGGCACGCCGGTTCCAGGGATCGCAACTGGAACGCGTCACCAGCACGGCATCCATGCCCAGGGCAGCAGCGCTACGGAAGATGGCACCTATGTTGGTGGCATCCACCACACCGTCTATAACCACCACACGATGCGCCTTGTCGAGCACCTGTTCCAGAGGATATTCCGCAGGGCGGCGCATGGCACACAGGACACCTCGGGTAAGGGTGTAGCCGGTCAGGCTTGCCAGAAGTTCACGGCTGCCGGTATATATCTCCGCCCCCTGTTCCTGCAAGCGTACCACAATGTCACTGGCATCGCCATGGATGTGCTTTTCTTCGCATAGCAACGACAAAGGCAGGTAGCCTGCATCCAGTGCCACACGTATCACCTTGGGACTTTCGGCAATGAACACTCCGCGCGAAGGGTCGAGGCGGTTGCGCAACTGTGCCTCCGTGAGGCGGCTGAACACCTGCACCCTTGGGTCATCCATATCTGTTATCCTTGTTATCATAGCAAGTTGTTTTATCCGTTGAAACGATCTGCCACGGCACGCGCCACGGCGTCTGCCATTGTCCATGCCGCCTGAAGGTTGAAACCGCCTGTAACGCCGTCCACATCCAGCACCTCGCCGGCAAAGTACAGTCCCGGCCGGCTCTTGCATTCCAGGGTGTTGGAGTCGACACTGCGCAGACTTACCCCTCCGGCCGTAACGAACTCCTCCTTGTGGGGCACACGGCCTGTAATCTGATACCTGTCGGAAGTGAGCACACTGGCCAGACGGTTCATCTGCTTGCGCCCCACCCCACTCCATCTGACCTCACGGCCTATCCCTGCACGGGATACAAGAAACTCCCAATGGCGGGATGTAAGTTGCCCGGGATGCGTGTTGCATACAAGTTTCTGCACGTTCTCCCTGGCCATGGTGTGCAGAAGGTCCTGAGCCTCGTCCTCGGCGGTATCGCCCAACCAGTTCATCACCAGGGGTGCCTGATAGGATTGTTCCGACAGATGACGCGCGGCATAAGAGGAAAGACGAAGGATGCACGGGCCCGAAACGCCGTTGTGCGTGATGAGGGTTATGCCCTGGGCACGCAACTTTGTACCGGCAATAGCGGCCACGCTGTCCTCCACCAAGGCTCCGCTCAACTGCTCCAGTCCGCTGGGTTCCAGACGCAGGGGGAAGAGCGAGGGTACAGGGGGCACAATCTCAACACCAGCGGACTCCAGCCACGAGAAATTGCGTGAACCTCCCGTGGTGACCACTATGGCATCATAGCCCTGCAGGTCGTCCAGCCCTACCCTGTGACTGCAACGGATGTCGAGCCCATGGCGCAGCACTCCAACAATCTCCATGGCCCTTTGGCTTTGGGGGAAGACACACTCGTCCTCCTGGGTGACGAGGCGCACGCCCCGTTCCTCAAACCACGACATGGTGTCCCACTGGTTCCACGAGTGCATGAGGCGCTTCATCAACTGATGGCCTCTGGGGTACACCTCGCGCAAGTCTGTTACCTGCTGGAACGAGTTGGTAAGGTTGCAACGGCCACCGCCAGTTATGGCAACCTTCCTCAGCGGGCGGTCCTGGGCCTCAAAAAGCACCACCGCCACATCGGGGCACAATTCCTGTATCCTTTGCGCGGCAAAACATCCCGCCGCACCGGCTCCAACTATGGCAATCCTACTCTTCTGCATAATGCAAAGGTAGCAAAAAAAAAGCACGACACAAGACAAAAGTCCCGTTTTCCGTCATTAGAAAGGGCTTTTTCTTGCTTTTATCCTTATAAATGCGTCACTTTGAAACTGCGTTTCTAAGTGACTTTCGCTCGGAAATCCAAAATAAAACTAACTTTATTTTGTACTTCGCTCGCTTATTCGTAACTTTGCCCTCAACTATGAGAATAGACATCATTACCGTATGCCCCGAACTGGTGCTTCCCTTCACCGAGGAAAGCATCGTTGGGCGTGGCCAGAAGAAAGGACTGGTGGAAATCCATGTCCACAATCTGCGCGACTACTCCACCAACCGCTGGCGCCGTGTGGACGACTACCCTTTCGGCGGTTCGGCCGGTATGGTCATCCAGTGCGAACCCGTGGACCTGTGCATCTCCAAACTGATAAGCGAGCGCCACTACGACGAAATAATCTTCACGGCACCCGACGGAGAACAGTTTGACCAACCCATGGCCAACGAACTCTCCCTGAAGGAGAACATCATCATCCTGTGCGGACACTACAAGGGCATCGACTACCGCATACGCGAGCGGCTCATCACCCGCGAGGTGTCCATCGGCGACTATGTGCTGACGGGCGGAGAACTGGCGGCAGCCGTAATGACCGATGCCATAGTACGCATAATCCCCGGAGTCATAGGCGACGAGCAGTCGGCCCTGTCCGACTCGTTCCAGGACAACCTGCTGGAAGCTCCCGTCTACACGCGACCGCGCGAGTACAAGGACTGGGGGGCTGTGCCCGACATCCTGCTTTCCGGCCACGAAGCCAAGATAAAGGAATGGGAACTGGAACAATCCCTCAAGCGAACCAAAGAACGCCGCCCCGACCTGTTGGGAATAACCGGGAAGGCAAATACCAAACAAAAGCAACAAACCAAACAACCAAAATCAAATACATAACGAACGGGAAAACGGAACCGACGCAGGAAGCGAGAGCATGGTAGGGACACGGCAGCCGTGTCTGAAAAACAGAGAACAAGCGGAAGCTGATCAAAGACGGCGAGCCAAAGGTCGACGTTAAGTCAAGTCCTATAAAAACGAAAAACGGAAATCTAACCGCTACACGCTAACCGCTCACCGTTAAACGTCAAACTTTAAACTTTAAACTTTAAACGTCAAACCCTACACGTCACTCCCCCCGTTCTAAATCACACCACCTATGAAAAACCTCTACATCATCGCCGGTTGCAACGGAGCCGGCAAAACCACGGCCAGTTACACCGTCCTGCCTGAAATGCTGGGATGCCGCGAATTTGTCAATGCCGACGAAATAGCACGCGGCCTTTCACCCTTCAACCCCGAAGGCGCCGCCATACAGGCCGGACGACTCATGATCGAGCGCGTGCTGCAACTGATGAAGGACGGACAGGACTTCGCCTTCGAGACCACTTTGGCCACACGCTCCTACATCAAACTCATCAAGAAAGCACAAAGCGTAGGATACTTCGTTACCCTGCTCTTCTTCTCCCTGCCCACACCCGACCAGGCCGTAAAGCGTGTGGCACGACGCGTGAGCCAGGGAGGACACAACATACCTCTGGACGTCATCTACCGCAGATACGAAGCCGGTCTGAAGAACTTCTTCCAACTCTATATGCCCGTGGTGGACTTCTGGTCGCTCTACGACAACAACACATGCCCCACCCAGCGCATAGCCAGCGGATGGCGCAAGGGCGAACGTCTGGAAGTTACCGAAGCCCTACGATTTGAGGAATTGAAGAAAATGTATGGAGCGCCCGCAGACGCAGAGGAGAAAAAGGAGAAGACAAATGAATAAGAATATTATACAGGAAATTCGCGAACTCGTGTCCCCCACGGAACGCGAAAAGGCACGCATGGCATTTGAAGGATATCCCAACGAGGATGAAATCCGACGCCTGCGCATGACAATAGAAAGCGGCATCATCCTGGCCCAGCAACGTCTTGTCAGCAGAGCCAAGAAGGAAGGTTTCACGCTGATTGCTTGTCCACACGGAGAAGTTGTGGAGGTAAACCCCAATACCATAGTATTTTAGTACCGCGCCCCCCAATGCACTGGATTATCCTGATTCTGGCAGGCATTTTCGAATGTAGTTTCACCTTCTGCCTGGGCAAGGCGAACATTGCCGCAGGCAAAGCGCAGATGCTATGGTATGCTGCCTTTGTGTTGTTCTACATTCTCAGCATGGTATTTCTGGCCAAAGCCATCAAGGCCATTCCCATAGGCACGGCCTACCCCATCTGGACAGGCATCGGGGCAGTAGGCACAGTGCTCATAGGCATACTGGTATTCAAGGAACCGGTCACCCTATGGCGCATGATTTTCATCTTCACCCTCATTGCCTCGGTGGTAGGCCTGAAGGTGGTACATTGATGCACTACCAATTAACCCAAATCGGTCATTAGCGTTACGATAATGATAGACTCTGTTAGCACATAACTGCCTATTGACCGATTTGGGGTTAAGTTGAAGCTTCTGCTTCTCCTACATGCATATCCTTCATGCTTGCCAGTTCCTGCCACATGTTCACTATGACGATGATGCCGGCACTCATCAGCATGGCAAGGCCCGTCAGGGAGAGCATGCAGCTGTTCTCCTCCAGAAGCAGGAAGGGCAGGGACTCTATGCCGAATGAGAATGTAGGCAGGTCGGCCGGTTCGCTAAGGATGATGGCAAACATCACTCCGCTCACCGCCACTCCAAGCACAAAGGCGGCCATCACGGCATAGCGGTACTGGCGGAGTTGCTTCTCCTGCCTTGCCTTGATGAACTCCACGGCATCCAGTTTCCTGTCCAGGCGTGCCATGAAGGCATCTCCATTCCCCAGGTCGGGTGTGAAGTCGCCGAATATCTGTTCTAAAGTCTTGTCCTTGTCTGTCATCGTTTCAGTTTCGTTTTTAGATGTTCGCGTCCACGTGAAAGTTGCTTCTTTACGGCATCCTCGCTACTGTCCGTTATCTGGCAGATTTCCTTCACCGAGTAGCCCTTTATGTAGAAGAGCAGTATGGAGGAGCGTTCCTTGGGCGGCAAGGTGTCCAGTGCGGCATATAGTTCCTGGTATCGGAACGAACGGTCGGCAGGCATGGAAGAGTCCGCCATGTCGTATGCCGTGTCCAGCGGTTGCAGGCTTTTGCGGTTCTTCATGTGGTCAAGGAATGTGTGGTGGGCAATCCTGTAGAGCCACGAGGTGAACTTCCCCTTGTCCTGATAGCCGCTGGAGGAAAGGTAGGCCTTGACAAGGCTTTCCTGCGCTATGTCATCGGCCTCGTCGCGGTTGCCAAGGCAGAGGGCAAGCAGGAATCGCCTCAGTTGTTCCTGCTCGCCTCTGATGTGTGCTATGAACTCCTCTCTGTTCATGTTTCACCGTCAGTCACGCTGCTTCTCGCTTTCCATCTCCAGTTCCTTTGCCAGCATCCTCTTGCTGATGAAGAAGACAAGCAGGATGGCTAGTCCGATGAGCAGTGTCACGCCGCCCGACATGTACCATATCCTCATCGCATAGGTGGCCACACCTCCCAGGAAATCCATATACAGGGCGTAACCCAGCAGACCTGTACCAACGGCTGTGACTATACTTCCCCACAGAAGTTTCTTCAGCAGTCTCTCCTTCAGTGTGGTATGCGACTTGTCCTGCATGTTCATTTTCCGCATAAGTTCCTCTATGTCCACGTCGGAATTTTTCTCTATTGCCGCCAGCAGCACTCCTGTCCTGTTGTCGGATTCGTGTTTCTTGCTCTTGATGTTCAGCCATACCATCACGATGGGCAGAACGACCGTAATGCTTATCGGCAGCAGAACTTCTCTCAATA
Source organism: Bacteroidaceae bacterium (assembly GCA_045594385.1). Taxonomy (GTDB): domain Bacteria; phylum Bacteroidota; class Bacteroidia; order Bacteroidales; family Bacteroidaceae; genus Physcousia. The sequence continues at coordinate 11,118 of JAZNYM010000024.1, read as the reverse complement.
CGTCTTCCATAATGTTTGATTTTATTGTTTGTTAATGAATCGTTTTCTTGAACATGCTCACAAATATAACGATTTATCCATGCAAAAGGTGACAATGATAGGGGAGTTTTTTATGTATTCTCCCGCAGGTATTCAAAACACCTCCCCGATGACCGATATTTGTCATCCCTGACAACGTGGGGTATCCTCAATGACAACAAGGGCCCGTTCTTAATGAGAACAAGCCCTTGTTGTAGGGGAGAATAAAACAATGCTTTTCCCGGTTATCACAGATTCACCTTCAGCATCATCTTTGGGGATACCTTCACGTCTCCAGAGTAGTTCTCCACTTCCACCTCCGTACCGGCGGCAAAGCGGTCGAAGCAGTAAAGCAGTTGCACCTCCGTGCTGAACTCGAACTTGTCGATAGTGCCTTTGTAGTTGAGGTCTACATAACCGCCGAAGTAGACCTTGTCCTTGAAGAAGGAGGTGTTCCATACGCCGGTGCCCTGAAGACCGTGGCCGGTGGTGCCGTTTATGTAGTCCACATCCATGCGGTACATGAGTTGTGCCTGAAGGAATGTTTTCTTTATCTTCTTCTGGTATGCGCCACCCAACAAAATACCGTGGGCGTAGGTGATGCCTGAATCAAAGAGAACTCCTCCGTTGTATTCCACATGGGCATAAAAGTCCTTTTTTATGTTGAAATTATAGCCATACTCCCAGTACATGCCGTTGTTGGCCTTGTCTCCGAAGTCAAAATCCACGAAGCCATAACCATTGCCGCTCTTGTGATTGTGACCGATTTCTGTGGTAAGGGTTCCGAAGTTGTGACCGTAGTCGTACATCACCTGGATGTCGCCCCACACTTGTGCCTGGGCCAGCATTGCCCACATGGACATGAGAAACAATAAGGTCTTTTTCATGATTGTAGATTTATTTGTTGGGTTGATGAATAATAATGTGCCTATATATAATAAGGTATATGTGTGCTACCCGACCTTCAGCCTTTCCCAGATGCAGGACGGTATCATGCGCCAAAGGAAGACCAGTATGCGGAAACGCCAGTCGATGGTGATGACCCGATTTTGTGCCAGGATGCCCCTGACGATGGCATGTGCCACCTTTTCCGTCTGCATGAGCATCGGATAGTGGAAATCCTTGGACAGTAGTTCGGTGGCCACGAAGCCTGGGCGTATGTCGGTGAAGCATATTTTAAGTCCCTGCATGCCTGCCAGTTGTGCCAAGGCCTGCAGGTAGGTGTTGCAATAGCGCTTGGTGGCGGAGTATGAGGGTGCGGCACCCATTCCCTTTGTTCCGGCAATGGAGGTGACGGCGGCAATGTGTCCGCCCCCCTGTGTGCGGAAGTAGTGCCATGCATGGTTTATCATGCGTGTGAACCCCATGGCGTTTGTTTCCACGGTGGAGAGTTCTATGGTGGTGTCCAACTGGCGGTTCTGCTTGCCTATACCGCTTACGTGCAGATAGATGTCCATTCCGCCAAGTTGCCCGATGAGTTCCTGCAGGAGGGCAGGCGCATTGGGGTCGGTAACGTCAATCTGAGCATACGGGCAGTTGCCAAGTTCTGCGGAGATACGTTGCAGGTTCTCTTGGCGCCGGCCTGCTATGGCCACGGGGTGTCCATCTCTGTGAAACAGGCGAGCCACTTCCAGACCTATGCCGGAGGTGGCTCCCATTATGACAATCCTTTTCTTCATTCGGGGTTCTTTGAATCCATGGTTATGGTTACAGGTCCGTCGTTGGTCAGGGCCACCTGCATGTCGGCACCGAAGCGGCCGGTGGGTATGTCGCGTCCGAGGGCGATGCCCAGTTGGCGGACAAAGTATTCGTAGAGCGGTATGGCCACGTCGGGCGATGCGGCACGTATGTAGGACGGGCGGTTGCCCTTGCGGTAGGATGCCATCAGCGTGAACTGGCTGACAACCAGTGCCTCGCCGCCGATGTCCATAAGACTGAGGTTCATCACTCCGTTGGCATCGTCGAAGATGCGCAGTTTGCTGATCTTGCCCACCAGCCAGTCGGCATCCGCCGTGGTGTCCTCGGGACAGATGCCCAGCAGGAGCATCATGCCCTTGCCAATCTGGCCCACCACCTCTCCTTCGATGCTTACGGAGGCCGATGTGACACGTTGAATTACTGTACGCATGTGCTGTCCTTTGCTTCTGTTTCAGTTTCTATGGGTTTGGCAGGAACGGTCTTGCCCTCGCGTATTACCTCCAGGGCACGCAGCACGGTGGGGTCGTCCTGATTGAGGTAGCGCAGGTAGTCGTTCATGTCGCTGCTGTTGTAGATGATGCCCGAGTAGATGGCGCGAATGAAGAGTCTGCGGCTTTTCTGCAGCATGAGGTTGCGGCGCGGCAATCTGTGTTTCTGTCCGTAGCGTGCGAAACTCTCCAGCATGTTCTGCCTGTCCATCCACTTCACCTTGTCCTCCATGGTCTCCAGTTCGTTGAGCGTTTCGCGGTTCTGGTCCACCACCTCGAAACAGAACTGTGCTATCAGTCCGCTGAAGGCAGCCTCCTTATAGTAGGAAGTCACTCCGGTGCTGTCGTCCGGTATGAAGATGTCAGGGCGTATGCCTCCGCCTCCGAAAACAGTACGGCCTATGGAGGTAAGGTATTTGGGACCGTCCTGGCGGATGGAGTCCTCCACGTAGAACTCGCCCCTCTCGTAGCGCAATAGGAGTTCGTTCTCATAGTCCTCGCCATGTCCCTTCTCGTAGGCCTTCTGTATGCAACGGCCAGAGGGTGTGTGGTAGCGTGCTATGGTCAGCCGCACCTCGCTTCCGTCGTTGAACTGCATGGGTTGCTGAACCAGTCCCTTGCCGAAGGAGCGGCGGCCGATGATGGTGCCGCGGTCGTTGTCCTGTATGGCACCGGCAAAGATTTCACTGGATGAGGCACTCATCTCGTCCACAAGCACCACCAGTGGCAGATGCTTGAACGAACCGAGACCGTTGGACCTGTAGTCCTCGCGCTTCACCTTGCTGCCTTCGGTGTAGACGATAAGTTGGTCTTCGTCCAGGAACTCGTTGGCCATCTGTATGGATGGGTGCATGTATCCGCCACGGTTGCCACGCAGGTCTATGATGAGCGACTTCATGCCGTTGAAATGCAAGTGTGCCAGGGTGGAAAGCATCTCGGGGAAGGTGTTCTCGCCGAAGTTCTTTATACGCACGTAGCCAATCTCGTCGTCCACAAGGAAACTGGCATCCACACTTTCCACGGGGATGTCGCCGCGCACCACGGTGAAGGTCAGTGGGTCCTTGTCCTTGCGGCGTATCACCTCCAGTTTCACCTCTGTTCCCTTTTCGCCCTTCAGGTGCTTCATCACCTCGGTGGACTGCATTTTGCACAGGTTCTTGCCGTTGGCGCTGATTATGCGGTCGCCTGCCAGCAGGCCCACCTTCTCGGCAGGACCGCCGTGTATTACGCTCATCACGGTGACGGAGTCTTGCTCCATGCGGAAACTGATGCCTATGCCGGAGAACGAACCCTTCAGGTCCTCGTTGGAAGCCTCCACGTCCTTCACAGGGATGTAGACGGAATGGGGATCGAGTTCGGATATGATTTTTGGCAGTGCCGCTTCCACCAGCGAGTCCACGTCTACGGTGTCCACGTAGTTGTAGTCTATCAGTTGGAGCAGGTAGTTAATCTTGTTGCTGCCTGTGCTGATGATGTTCAGTTTGCTTTCGCCAAAGCGTGTGGCAGTGAAGGTGCCCAAGGCTATGCCTATGACCATGCTTATGGCCAGGAGCAATGGCGTGCGAGAGTTCTTTTTCATATATAATGAGTAATGGGGTCGTAAGTGTTGTACTCTTGTTGTATAGTGCCTGTGTGTGCCTATGGCCTTATTCCTCGGGAAGGAATTCCACGGTGATACCCGCACGGCGCAAGAGGTCGGCACCGTCCGTCAGGCGGTACTCCCTGCCGTAGACAACGCGCTTGATGCCTGCCTGTATGATGAGTTTGGCACACTCTATGCAGGGCGAGTCGGTGACGTAGAGGGTGGCACCATCCGAATTGTTGCCCGAGCGTGCAATCTTGGTGATGGCATTGGCCTCGGCATGAAGCACGTAGGGGTGGGTGACGTTGTTGTCGTCCTCGCACACGTTGGGGAAACCGCTTGGCGTACCGTTGTAGCCGTCGGATATTATCATCTTGTCCTTCACTATGAGTGCGCCCACCTGCCGGCGCTGGCAGTAACTGTTCTCACTCCAGATGGTGGCCATGCGCAGATAGCGGCGGTCAAGGATTGTGTTCTTTGTCTGTGTCATATTTTGGGGGTATGAGTGGTTTCTGAGTAATCTGAGTATTCTGAGTATTCCGAGTAATCCGAGTATTCTGAAAACTCCGAGTTTGTTTTCATTTACCTATTCCGTTGCGGCGGAGTAGGGCCTCTATGCCTGGTTCCTCGCCACGGAAGTTCTTGTAGAGGGTCATAGGATGCTCAGAGCAGCCACGGGATAGAATCTCCCTGCGGAAGCGCGCGGCCGTGTCGGGGTTGAAGATGCCTTCCTGTTGGAACACGCTGAAAGCATCGGCATCCAGCACCTCTGCCCACTTGTAACTGTAGTAGCCGGCAGAGTATCCGCCAGACATGATGTGGCCGAAACGCACGCTCATGCAACTGTCGTCCAAGGTCTTCAGCACCATGGCCTTTTCCCATGCCTGGCTCTCGAAGGTGCGGATGTCCTGGGTGAGGGGAGTGCTGAGGGTGTAGTATGCCATGTCCAGCAGACAGAAACTAACCTGTCGGCAACAGGCATATCCGCACTGGAAGTTGCGGCTCTCGCGTATGCGACGGATAAGTTCCTCGGGCATGGGTTCTCCTGTCTGGTAGTGGCGTGCAAAGGTGTTAAGGAACTCGGCCTCGGTGGCATAGTTCTCCATGAATTGGGAGGGCAGTTCCACAAAGTCCCAATATACGTTGGTGCACGACAAGGCCTCGTACCTTACCTGCGAGAAGATGGCATGCAGGGCATGACCGAACTCGTGCAGGAAGGTCTCCACCTCTCCCAGAGTGAGCAGGGCAGGGCGTTCCTTGGTGGGTTTGGTAAAGTTCATCACTATGGACACAATGGGACGCACGTTCTCACCGGTCTTGTCCTCCACCCACTGTTCGCGGTATGTGGTCATCCATGCCCCCGACTGCTTGTTGGCACGGGGATGGAAGTCGGCCAGAAGCACTGCCAGGAACGAACCGTCGGCATCCTTCACACGGTATGCCACCACATCGGGGTGATACACGGGGATGTCCGTGGCACGCTCGAAGGTGATGCCGTAGAGACGTGTTGCCAGACCGAAGACACCATCCTGCACCTTCTCCAACTGGAGGTATGGACGGAGCATTTCGCTATCTATGTTGTAGCGCTGCATCTTCAGCAGATAGCCATAGTGCGAGAAGTCCCAGGGTTGGAGTACGAAATCTTCTCCTTCCTTATCACGTGCCAGTTGCTCTATCTCTGCCACCTCTTTTTCCGCCACGGGACGGTATGCCTCCAGCAGTTTGTCCATGAGGTCGGTGACGTGCTCCACATCCTTTGCCATGCGGCGTTCCAGGACGAAGTCGGCATAGGTCTTGTGCCCCATGATTTGGGCCAGTTGCTGGCGCAGGTTCACAAGTTGGCGCACGTTCTCGAAGTTGTTGTTCTCGTTCTCGTGCGTGCAGATGGAGTTCATGGCACGGTACACCTTTTCCCTCAGGTCGCGTCGTTGGCTATATTGCATGAAAGGACCGTAGGAGGGAGCCTGCAGGGTGATTACCCAACCCTCCAAACCACGTGTCTCCGCCTCCTGGCGAGCAGCGGCAACGGCACTTTCGGGCAAGCCTTCCAAATCCTCCTCGGCGGTAAGGTGCATTGTCCATGCGTTGGTGTCGTGAAGTTCGTTCTGGGAGAATTGCAGGGAGAGTTGGGAGAGTTTTTTGCGCAACTCTGCCAGTTCCTCCTTTTTATCCTTAGGCAGGTTGGCACCTGTGCGCAGGAAGCCGTCGTAGATTTTCTCCATCAGTATCTGTTGTTCGGTGTCCAGTTCGTGTCGCTTCTCCCACACGTGTTTTATGCGCTGGAAGAGGCGCTCGTTCATGGTGATGCGGTTGGAGTGCTCGCTGAGCAAAGGAGCCATCTTTTGCGAGAGTTCCTCCATCTCGGGGCTGTTGCAAGCCGAGAGCAGGTTGAAGAACACGCTGGTAACATTTTCCAGCATCTCGCCAGTCTTGGGCATGATGGTGTTCTCGAAGGTAGGTTCCTCGGGATTGTTGCACAGGGCCTCTATGGCCTCCGTTTCCAGTCGCATGCCTTCCATCATGGCAGGTTCGTAGTGCTCGAACTGTATCTTGTCGAAGGGAGGCACCTCGTGTGGTGTGTCGTATCGTTTGTTGAAGAATGGATTTTCCATCTGTTGTATGTTGTCTTTTATCTGTACTTAAATCGTTGAACGTTAATCGTTATTCGCCTGCGCTCATCAAGCTAAAGCAGTCAGCGTTCTAAAAACGTTATTTTTTCGCGCGTCAGGGAGATGTGCCCCTCGTCTTCCATCTGCCTCAATGCCCTTGACACTTGCAGGCGTGTCTCGCCGACGACTTCCGCCAGTGTGGTCATCTTTATGTGCAGGCGCTTGGGCCATGTCTGCGTGGAGGCAATGGACAGGAGGAAACGTTCAATCTTCTGCGGGATGCTTGTTGTGGGATGCAACTGTCCGTTTTGGTATGTCCTTTCAAGACGTGTGGACATGCGTGTGAGCATGTTGATGCGGAAGACCTCGTTGTGAAGCATCGTCTGCATCACGTGGTGCCGGTCGATTACCAGCAACCTGCCTTCGCTAATGGGGCGATAGGTGTGGTTGTACCTCTGCGACAGGCTCCACAGGGCCTCCTCCTCGATGATGGCCGGAGCATGTATCTCCTCTACCAGTGTCCAGCCCTCGCCCTGAGTGGTGCATACCAGAGTGCCCTCCATGAGCATGGTCAGAGTGCGGCAATGCTGCCCCTCCTGGATTATGTCGCCCTCCTCCGGTTCCATGCTGACGATACGCATGGCCTTGCGTTCCTGCATCTGCAGGATGCTTTCGGCACTGATACCCTGCAGGAGGGGTAGAGCAGTGGCTTGTAGGTAGAAGTCGGAGGATGTCATGTGGGTAGAGGGTGTGTTATTGGTGTGTTTGTACTTATTCTTCTGTCTTTATGTTCTGCCATGTCCGGTAGTTGCCGGTACTGTCCGTGTAGATGAAATACACTTGCAGTTCGGGATGCGCATTGACTATATCCATGGCTTTCTCTATGCCCATTACCATGAAACTGGTGGCAAAGGCATCGGCCATGGCACATGTGGGTGCCAATACTGTGCTGGACAGGAGACTATGTCTGACGGGACGGCCCGTGGAGGGGTCTATGGTGTGCGACACCTTCCTGCCGTCCTCGGTGGTGTAGTAGTTGCGATAGTTTCCGCTTGTTGCCATGGCACGGTTATGAACCTCTATCACTTCCTGGATTTCGTTGTTCATGCCGGTGCTGTCCTCCACGGGTCGGTTTATGCCTATGTGCCAGGCCTCGCCCTTGGGGTTGTTGCCACGGGTAACAATCTCTCCGCCTATCTCCACCATGAAGTCCTTCACGCCACGTTCCATGAGCAGGTTGGCCACCTGGTCGCTGCCGTAACCCTTGGCTATGGCGCTCAGGTCAATGACGGTGCCGGGATTATGTTTGCGGATAAGGCCTTCTTCTATGCTGATGCTTTTGTAGTCCACCAGGGCACGGAGACTGTCCACCTGTACGTCTGTGGGCAACTGTCCGCTTTTGAAACCGAAGCCCCAGGCATTGACCAGCGGAGCCACGGTGATGTCGAAGGCCCCACCCGTGGCATCGGAAATGCTTTGTGCCATGGGCAGAATCTCTGCCAGATGTGTGTCCAGAGTGTCAGTCTCTCCACGGTTGATGCGCGATATGGTACTCTTGGGATTGAACATGGACAGGGAGGCATCCACCCCTTTGAGGCATGTCATGATGGTGTCGTGCAGGTCCTCGGTGCTGGTGTAGGTGACGTTCATCACCGTGCCAAAGATACGTTCGGAGAACTTCCTCGTTGTGGCACTTGTCGTGTGCTCCTGGTGCATGGCCACGTATACTGTGCCTACAATCAGGAATATGAGGAATGCTATTTGTTTTTTCTTCAGTTTCATGTTGTGCTTGCTTCTGTGTAGTTTGTTTATGAGTTATCGGAGAAGTCTAAGAAGTCCGATGGCATAAAAAGTTTTCCGTTTTCCGTTTTGAATCTTCTCACTTTCCTTTCTTCATCGTGCGGCCGAAGTCGAATATCACGTTCACCGTGCCACCCCAACAGTTGGCGCCGTTGGGACCGAAACCGGGGATGTACCAAGGCTGGCCGAATTCGTAGTGCTTCTGCGAGAAGCGGAACTTGTACCTGGCATTCCATCCCAGGCGCAGGAAACTCCATATCTTGGCCTCAAAACCCAGACATGCTTCGCCCCACATGGCACTGGCTGGTATGTCCTTCATGTCCACTGGTATAGTCTCTCCCCACACAGGGTCCTTTATGGAGGGACCGGAGAAATCGTAATCGAAAGAACTGTAACCGAAGCGGAATCCTACCATCAGACGGTTGGACTTGCGCTTCTTGTTGGCATTCACATCAAATCCCACGCGGAAGTAGGGTGCCGATGTGTGGAACACGTTGTCCTTGGAATTGCCCACACGGTTGCCCTCAGCCAAACCCAGTTCGAAGATGGGGAATATCTTCTCGCGTATGTTCAGACGTCCGGCAATCTCCAGTTGGGAGAAGGTGCTGCCTGCTGCCTTCATCACAAGGCCTACCATGTCTGCACTGACACTGAAACCCGAGATGAAGTATATCTTCTCCTCCTCAGGTCCTTCCCATTTCTTGGCACCAGGACGGCCGGTAGGCTTGCTTTCCGTCACGGCCGTGGTGTCAGTGGGGGTGGCTATGGTATCTGTCAGTATCTTCTCGGAACCCTGTTCCGTCTGCCCATAAGTGTTCATCAGAGGAAAGAGGGAAAAGACGAGGGATATGATGATAATAATATTACTCTTCATGCGAAATTCTACTTGCGGATTGTTCTCCCAGGACGAAGAGTTTCAGGTGGGTGACCTCTTCAAAGTTTACTTTCTCGTTGAGTACCTCTACCGAACTCATGAATTCGTCCGTGCAGGATGCACTTTGTATGGTGTGCATCATCACGGTGGGGCAGTCGGGCGACTCGAAAAACACGTCGTTCGTCTTCTCCACGAACAACGTGTCCTCAAAAGAATAGTACTTGCCGTAATATCTCACGATGAATGTGTCCACTGGAGCATGGTAACTCATGGGCAGGAGAATCTCCTGTGTGTTCACGTCACGGTTCACTAATATGGTTTCCGTTCCACTCGCACGGATTGTGAGGGTGTCGGGCAGCATTACCTTGTTGCCTCCTGCATCGTATATCTCAATTCTCAGCAGACTTACATCCGCCTGGGTGCAGTTCAGCAGGTCACACGAGGAGAAGAGCACCAACACAGATGCCAGGAAAGTTAGGATACTCTTATTCATCATATTGTGGTGCGTATTTGGTACTTGTTGCGCTCGCTGGAGTTGCGGCTTATCAGTTCGCCCAGGAAACCGGCCACGAACAACTGGGTACCAAGCACCATCGTTGTCAGCGCAATGTAGAAGTATGGCATGTCCGTGATGCGGGCATGGGGTATATTCATGCTCAGGCAATACAATTTCGTACCGCCCACTATCAGTATCGCAATGAAACCAAGGAAGAACATCAGCGAACCTATGAAACCGAAGATGTGCATGGGCTTCAATCCGAAACTGTTCAGGAACCAAAGGCTAAGCAAATCCAGATAACCGTTCACAAAGCGGTTCCAACCCATAAACTTAGACTTGCCGAACTGGCGTGCCTGATGGTGTACAGGCTTCTCCCCTATGTTGGCAAAACCGGCATTCTTCGCCAGATAGGGGATATAGCGGTGCATCTCACCGTATACCTCAATGTTCTTCACCACTTCCTGGCGGTAGGCCTTCAAACCGCAGTTGAAATCGTGCAGGTTGTGTATTCCGCTCACCGCACGGGCTGTAGCATTGAACAACTTCGTGGGAATGGTCTTGGACAGAGGGTCGCCCTTTCTGCGGTTCATCTTGAACCCTGAAACCAGGTCATACCCGTCCTCTACAATCATGCGATACAATTCCGGTATCTCGTCGGGAGAATCCTGCAAGTCGGCATCCATGGTTATCACCACTTTGCCCTTGGCCGCCTCAAAACCACAGAACAGGGCAGGGCTCTTGCCATAGTTGCGGCGGAAGCAGATGCCATGCACCGTGTCAGGGTTCTCCTCATGCAGTTCCTCAATCACTCTCCACGATGCATCGGTGCTGCCATCGTTTACAAAAATTATCTCATAGTCAAAGCCATTCTCCTTCATCACCCTCTGTATCCACTCGTGCAAGGGGCGTAGACTCTCGTCCTCGTTCCACAGGGGCACTATCACTGAAATGTCTTTATGCTTTTCCATATCTCTCGCTTCATTTTTATTCACAAGTGACAAAGTTACAAAAAAGCCATAATAATATATAATGTGTACCATAAAATCGCATCTTTTTTTGAAAAAAAATGTCTAAAATCTTTGCACATTCAAAATAAAGTCATACCTTTGCACTCGCAAACACGGGTAAGTCCTGTACGGCATGCTCCCTAGGAACTCCCCCAGGGTTTGACCGCAGCAAGGGTACTTGGTTGTAGCGGCGCGATATAGATCGCTTACCCACCCGCCTCTTTAGCTCAGTTGGCCAGAGCACGTGATTTGTAATCTCGGGGTCGTTGGTTCGAATCCGACAAGAGGCTCAGAAATGACAAAAAGAGAGTTCAGCAATGAACTCTTTTTTTGTTTGTCCTAAACTGTGGCAGGATGAACAAAAAAAGAAGTCCGGTAATTGAAAACCGAACTTCTTAATTCTGTGCCCAAGACAGGAGTCGAACCTGCACGCCTCTCGACACACGCACCTGAAACGTGCGCGTCTACCAATTCCGCCACTTGGGCAACTTATGAGCGGAAAACGAGGCTCGAACTCGCGACCCCAACCTTGGCAAGGTTGTG
>JAZNYM010000023.1:0-21743 GCA_045594385.1 Bacteroidaceae bacterium | reverse complement strand
CCTGACATACAAACACAATAGACCCATAAAAAGCCAACTATAACTTTACCTGACCACTCCAAGCGTCCTGTGTTTTCCAAGCCTTCAATAAGTGCCAGACGTGCCAGAAATCACATAAATACCAGAATAACCAGATCCAGCAGATTCACTTTCAACAGAATCCACATGAAGGAAAAACGAAATACCACACACCCTGTCTCATGGGTTCCCTCACTATACTTTGCAGAGGCACTGCCGTATATGGCTGTGATGACCCTGTCAACAATAATGTACACGAATCTGGGACTTACAAATACAGAATTGGCACTGTACACCTCATGGCTGTATCTACCCTGGGTGATAAAACCCATATGGAGCCCTCTGGTGGACAGTCTGAAGACAAAACGCTGGTGGATACTGATAATGCAAGTGCTTATAGGAGCATCACTGGCAGGAGTTGCCCTGACACTGCAGACCGAACTATGGCTGAAGCTGTCGCTGGCATTCTTCTGGCTGATGGCTTTCAGCAGCGCCACACACGACATAGCCGCAGACGGTTTCTATATCCTTGGCCTTACAGACAAAGAACAGGCATTCTATGTGGGATGGCGCTCCACGTTCTACCGGATAGGCACTATATTTTGTCAGGGTGGTTTGGTTGTCCTTGCAGGAATGCTGCAGAAAGAGCACGATACGGCGCTGGCTTGGTGCATGACCATGGCCGCGACGGCAATAATAATGATTGCCCTGGCCGCATGGCACAACTTTGCGCTACCCCACCCCGACGAACATAATGACTCCAGAACACCGGCCGGCAACCCACACATTGCGAGGAACGCAATGGCTACACTCTACTTTTACTTTAAGGATACACTGGTGGCGTTCTTCTCCAAGAAAGGCATTGTATCTGCAGTTCTGTTCATGTTGCTGTTCCGATTCCCCGAAGCACAACTGGCAAAGATGGCACAACCCTTCATGCTGCGTAGCACGGAAGAAGGGGGATTGGCGCTGGCAACTGAGACTGTCGGTGTAGTATACGGCACAATCGGAGTAATAGGCTTGCTGCTGGGAGGCATATTGGGAGGCTGGCTTGTGAGCCGAAATGGACTGAAACACTGGTGGTGGCCAATGATTGCCGCCATCTCCCTGCCAGATGCAGTGTACATATACCTTGCCATGGCACAACCCTCTTCTTTGTTGACAATAAACTCTTGTGTGGCAATAGAACAGTTCGGATATGGATTCGGATTCACCGCATACATGCTGTTCCTGGTATATTTTTCAAAAGGAGAGAGAAGCACAAGCGTGTTCAGCATCTGCACTGCATTACAAGCATTGGGCATGATGCTTCCTGGAATGATAGCCGGATACCTGGCAGACCTGTGGGGGTTCAGCGCTTTCTTCTGGTGGGTAATGGCATGCTGTCTGATAACCGTGGTTGTGAGCGCACTGGTAAAGCCGCACGACCTTGCCTAAACCCATAAACAAGCATACCATATGCACATCCTACTTGACATCGGCAACACACGCATGAAAGCCTCTACGGCAGACAAAAACGGCATACATCCCACCGAGCAATGGCAAGCATTGTTGCCCGAAGCCGAAAGCGTACTGGTAAGTAACGTTGCAGGAAAGGATGCTATGCCTGATGCTGTGGTGAAGCATCCACAGTGCCGTATACTGACATGGCAATCTCCTGAAGTCGGCCTATGGTTGAAGAATGTTCCTGCCGGTCTGGGAGCAGACCGCGTGGCTGCCGACATCGGTGCACGAAGCATGAAACCCAGCAACACCTTATTAATAATAGATGCTGGCACGTGTCTGACATTTGACGTGATAGGGAAAGACGGTTCTGTACTGGGAGGAGCAATATCTCCTGGCATACATCTGAGACTGAAGGCCATGCACGAACACACTGCCGCATTGCCTCTGTTAGATGCTTGCGGAGAACACCCGGTATTGGGCTATGATACCCCAACGTCCATGCGAAGCGGTGCAATAAACGGAATGCGGTGGGAAATAGAGGGATACATCCGTCACATACGAACACTGTATCCCGACCTTCACGTATTCTTTACCGGCGGTGACACCACAGAATTCCCCAAGGACCTGCAACAGATAATCTCATGCGACCTGCTGTTGGTACAGAAAGGGCTCTTAGCTGCCTTTATCCCAAATCGGTCATTAGCGTTATGATGATAATAGCGTTTGTTTTTGAACCTTTTCGTTAAGCCAATGGAGCTGACTCAAAACTCGTTTGAAGTCAGCCTTGGCGAGAAAAGGTCGGATATAATTCAACAGATGTTTTGCCACTATGAGGGCGCAATGGGGTTCCATTGTAACCGAGAAGTGACGAAACAGATGACAAAAAGAAGGTTTCATTAGCGCACAACAGTCTAATGACCGGTTTGGGATTATAAATCAGGGGCAATAAAAGCGATGACCTTGATTGCCTAAAAGATTCTGGATATACTGATTGTCCAGTATACCCTGATCATCTATAACTTCCTGAACGCCCAAAACCTTCCAATATCTCTATCCAGTTATAGTTCCTGCCGGTATTGATTGTCTCGCGACGTGCAGAATAGTATAAAGGGGATGTCATTGTGTCAACACCTGCCACATGAATGTCGCACACACCACACTGCTCCAACAACCAACGGTTGGCCTCCCAAAGGTCTATGTGCCACTTTCCGGGAGTTACACTGTCTGGCCAGCGACGTGAAATACGCTCCATAGGAAACCCTTCTGACTGGAAACGTTCATACACTTCATCACCAACCTCAAAGGATTCCAAAGATATTCCTGGACCGATAATGGCAGATATGTCTGCACCACGTGATGCCATGGCACGAAGAGTCTTCTCTACAATACACTGCACCGAACCCTTCCAACCGGCATGTATGGCCGCGACCTTGAACTGGCGGCGATCATATAGAAGAACCGGTATGCAATCTGCAGTCTTTACTGCCAGACAGAGTCCTGGTACATCAGTAAATACTGCATCAGTATCCTCAGGACGACAAGCAGAGCATACATATCTGACATGATCAGAATGTGTCTGGCGGGGAAGAGCCAAAGGAGCACCGGCACCATAGGCACGGGCATCCTCCAATTCCTCACCCTTGCCTGTAGTGCCGGCACTTAGCCAAAGCGGAGTAGCATACTTAAGCATAGATACGGTTATAAATATACGTCCAGCGTATGCGCGTTCTTTGACTTTATGTACAAGAAAAGACTTACTTGGAAATGTCTGCCTTTATCTCCTTGATTCCTCCTGTGTGCTGGAAGAAGGTTACCTCAGTATCCGCCATCTTGTCGAAAAGGACATTGGAAAGAATCTCCTCACAACCGAACTGGGCAATAGGCACTTCAAGTTCCGTGAATGTATTCTCTGCATTGAATACCCTTACCATAGTACGCAAAGGAATGTTATAGCATACGCCACGCAAAAGCTTACCCTTCTGCTTAAGGATACCGGGATCGTATGTGGACTCAGGAAGGTCGGCCGTACGCTTTATGCTAATATAATAAGGCACGCCAGACATGTCATCTGATGCTACCAGACCATTCCACTTAGAGAAACGGAATAGAAGCAACTTGTCTGTCTCCTCTGCTGGTACTATATCCAGAACATAGTACATCTCGCTTACCTCCTTGCTGCCAACAAACATACTACTAAGGGCACGCTGTTGACGGTCAAGACTCTCAAGCATGAGCTTAAGCTGCATTCCGTCCTTTGGAGTATTGTCTGCATCGCCACGAACCAATGCATCATAACTCTCGCGAATGTCATAGATTTCCTGAGCCACCAACTCTGCTATCTTGGCATTAGAACTTGCCTGAAGCATGTCGCGATTCATGTATTTACGAGCCTCATGGGGTTTGATACCAGCCTCTATGACACGTGGTTGTGGAATAGAAGGCAATGTTGTCTCAGATACCTTTGTATTAACGCCCAACAAAATACCGTCGCTACTGAGACTTACCAAAGGAGCAACCGTACGCTTGTTCAGTTTAAGACTATAAGCCTTGTTCATATCAGGAACACCATAGGGGATCAACTGTACATCCTTCACTGTCCATGTTGTTGTAGGCTGAACCGGCACATCCTGTATACGCATGTATTTGAACGCATACATATGGTAATCTCCTGGAGTGACCACTGTCTTTTCTACAGTGACAACCATACGCAAAGCTGTGCGAGGAAGGAAATAGCTGACTCCATCCAATGTCGCCCCTGGAATAAACTTGCCTATCTGTGTCTGAGCACTAACTGAAGTAACGAAAATAACGAACAACAGCAACAACATACACTTGACTGTCTTGCAAATTCTCTGTTTCATAAACGGTTTGGGTTTCGTTTTTGTTTATTTTCTGTACAAAGATACAAAAAATATCAAAACAACAACAGACAAACGACATAACTTTGATTTTTTTTAGTACCTTTGCTAACAAGATTATTATATCAAATAACAAGTATGAGTACTATTCAGGTCCTTGACAAAGAATTTGTACCAAGCATAGCGGCAGAGGAAATACTAACACAGGTTCGCCGTGTAGCGTCTGAGATAAACCGTGACTATGACGGTGAGTCACCTCTCTTCCTTGTTGTCTTGAACGGTGCATTCATCTTCGCCGCAGATTTGATGCGAGAAATCTCTCTGCCCGCAGAAGTTTCTTTCGTTAAATTGGCTTCATACCAAGGAACTGCTTCCTCCGGTACGGTGCGAGAAATAATAGGCCTGAATACAGACATTACCGGACGCCCACTCATCATCGTAGAGGACATCGTTGAAAGCGGCATTACCATGACACACATGATTGACACCCTGAAAAGGCAGAATCCAAAGAGCATTGATATATGCACATTATTACTGAAACCTCAAAAACTGGAGGTAAAACTTGATATCCGTTATGTTGCGATGGAAATACCCAACGACTTCATTCTTGGCTATGGCCTTGACTACAACGGATTGGGACGAGGGCTAAAGGACATATATACGCTGAAAGGATAAGGACATTCCGCCAAACCCTTTAACCAGCACACAACAGACAAGCGACACAAAGCACAGACAACATATACAATAGCAATAACTACAACAAACAAAACTTTATCTTATGAAGAACATTATCATCTTCGGTGCTCCCGGTTCTGGCAAGGGCACATATAGCGATGAAATAGTGGCAAAGTACAACATGGGACACATCAGTACCGGTGATGTACTCCGTGAGCAGATAAAGGCTGGTACAGAATTAGGCAAGACCGCACAGGGTTACATTGACAATGGCCAACTGCTGCCTGACGAACTGATGATTGACATCCTGGCCGACGCTTACGACAAGTTTCCTGCCGGCAAAGGTGTTATCTTTGACGGTTTCCCCCGCACTATCCCACAGGCTGAGGCATTGAAGAAGATGCTGGCCGAACGCGGACACGACATGGGCATGATGATTGAACTTGTAGTAGAAGAGGAGGTACTGATGGCCCGTCTGCTGAACCGCGCCAAAGTACAGGGCCGTGCCGACGACAACGAGGAGACTATCAAGAAGCGCTTTGCCGTGTACCACTCACAGACAGCCCCCCTGTCCGAATGGTTCGCAAAGGAGGGTATCCGCAACACCTTCTCATGGGCCGAGTTGGGCAGCAAGGAGGGCATGCTGGAAGCCATCTTCAAAACCATCGACGAGCAAGCATAAGGGAAACTGAAAACGGATATTCCGAAAACTCGGATTACTCCGGAAACATACGATACCAACAGGGGACGCAGCGTGCTGCGTCCTCATTATCCTATCCAATCACTCGGCACGACAAGTCCGAAAACACAAACAATGGAAAGCAACTTTGTAGACTACGTGAAAATAGTGTGCCGCTCAGGAAAGGGCGGACGTGGTTCCATGCACATGCACAGGGCCAAATATGCACCTAACGGTGGACCCGACGGTGGCAACGGAGGACGTGGCGGACACGTGATATTGCGTGGCAATCACAACTACTGGACATTGCTGCACCTGAGGTACGACCGTCACATATTTGCCACCCACGGAGAGAACGGAGGCAAGAACAAGTCCACAGGAGCAAACGGTGAAGACCGCTACATTGACGTACCTTGCGGAACCGTAGTCTATAACGCAGAGACAGGAGAATACATCTGCGACGTCAAGGAAGACGGACAGGAGGTGATATTGCTTAAAGGCGGACGAGGCGGTCTGGGCAACTGGAATTTCGCCACCTCCACAAATCAGGCTCCAAGATATGCACAACCCGGCGAACCTATGCAGGAGATGACCGTCATCATGGAATTGAAACTGCTTGCCGATGTAGGACTTGTAGGTTTCCCCAATGCCGGCAAGAGCACACTGCTGTCAAGCCTTTCCAGTGCCAAGCCAAAGATTGCAGACTACCCTTTCACCACCATGGAACCGTCCCTGGGCATAGTTTCGTACCGCAACGGGCAATCTTTCGTGATGGCAGACATACCCGGTATCATCGAAGGTGCAAGCGAGGGCCGCGGACTGGGTCTGAGATTTCTAAGGCACATAGAGCGCAACTCCCTGCTCCTGTTCATGGTACCCGGTGACACCGATGACATCAAGAAGGAGTACGAAATACTGCTTAACGAGGTGTCTACCTTCAATCCCGAACTGATGGACAAGCAACGCATACTGGCAGTAACAAAGACAGACCTGCTGGATGACGAGTTGCAACAGATGCTTTCGGAAGACCTGCCTACCGACCTGCCGGTTGTATTCATTTCTGCCGTAACACAAAAAGGAATAATGGAACTGAAGGACCTTCTTTGGAAGGCTCTGAATGCCGAGAGCAACAAAATAGCCGCCATAACACACGAGGAGAGCATCGTGCACCGCAACAAGGACATCAGTCTGCTGCAACGCGAAATGCAGGTTGAGGGCGAGGACGAAGATATAGAGTTCCTAGACGAAGACGAATACGAGATTGAGGACTACGAGGAAGAGGAGTGGGACTAAACTCCCCTAAAGCCCCATAGCTCCTTAAACTCCTTAAAACCAGAAAAAAGGTGGATGTGCCTGAGCACACCCACCTTTATTGTATGATAATCTGAGTTTACAGCTTGTCGTTAGAACCGAGCACATTCATGATCTTGTGAATGTACATCTTCTTCATGTTCTCGCGAGCGGGCTTCAGATACTGACGGGGATCGAAGTGACCGGGGTTCTCTGCAAAGTGCTTGCGGATAGCAGCAGTCATAGCCAGACGAGAGTCAGAGTCGATATTGATCTTGCAAACTGCGCTCTCAGAAGCCTTGCGGAGCTGCTCCTCGGGGATACCTACTGCGTCGGGCAACTGGCCACCGAACTTGTTGATGGTGTCAACCTCGTCCTGAGGAACTGAAGAAGAACCGTGGAGAACGATGGGGAAGCCGGGCAGCTGCTTCTCGATCTCAGCCAGTATGTCGAATGCCAATGGAGGAGGAACGAGCTTGCCAGTCTGAGGATCCAGAGTGCACTGTTCACGAGTGAACTTGTAAGCACCGTGGCTGGTACCGATAGAGATAGCCAGAGAGTCGCAACCTGAACGTGTAGAGAAGTCAACAACCTCCTCGGGCTTTGTGTAGTGAGAAACTGCAGAAGAAACCTCGTCCTCAACACCAGCCAATACACCGAGCTCAGCCTCAACGGTTACGTCGTGAGCGTGTGCATAGTCAACAACCTTCTTTGTCAGAGCAATGTTCTCCTCATAGGGGAGGTGAGAACCGTCGATCATAACAGAAGAGAAACCGTTGTCGATACACTCCTTACAGATCTCGAAGCTGTCACCGTGGTCGAGGTGCAGAACAATCTGAGGATTCTCGCAACCCAGCTCCTTAGCGTACTCTACAGCACCCTGAGCCATGTAGCGCAGGATAGTACCGTTAGCATAAGCACGAGCGCCCTTAGACACCTGCATGATAACGGGAGACTTGCACTCTACAGCAGCCTGTACGATAGCCTGCATCTGCTCCATTGTGTTGAAGTTGAAAGCGGGGATAGCGTAGCCACCTGCTACAGCCTTGGCAAACATTTCACGGGTGTTCACCAGACCCAATTCCTTGTAACTTGTCATTTTTGTAATTGTTATTAAAGGGTTTTGGTAATATTGTAATTATACTCAATTTGCTTTCACGAGATACACCACTACAGGCAGATGGTCGCTGTATCCATCAAGCCATACGCCACGGGAGTGTGTGCGCTTGGGGGTTCCCTTGTATGCTCCTTCGCTCTGCAACAGATAGTCACGCTTGAATATCTGGTATGAATGCAGAGTGAGAGTATTGTATGTATTGGCCTTGTATTCCTCTATCAGACTACGGCCCATGACTATCTGGTCAAAGAGGTTCCATGCTCCCTGATAACTCAGGGTTCCCTGTCCCTTCTTGCGCAGGATGTCCCACCATGGGTTATAGAAATCGCCTTTTTCCACCTCACTTACCTTACGCCTTGCTCCAAGGCACTCGGCCATAGAGGCATTGTCGGGGTCGTCGTTCATATCTCCCATTACAATTATATGCTGACTGGGGTCTGCCTCGCCAATGCTGTCGGTAAGTGCACGCACCTGACGCCCGCCATATTCGCGGAAGATTCCTTCTGCAGAACGGCTGGGCCAATGGCACACCACCACCGTGACGTTCTCACCGGCCAACTTACCCTGCACGCAGAAGAACGGACGTGTACGGCGTACTGTATCGCCGTTTTCGTAGACATAATCCTTGTTGAATGCCTTAGTGACTTGAAAAGCACGCGGATTGTATATCAAGGCACAATCCACACCTCGCTTGTCCGGTCCCTCGATATGGACATAGCGATAACCGCGCTTCTTCATTTTTGGCTGGGCCATGAGGTCGTCCAATGCCTTGGAGTTCTCCACCTCACTGACACCGATGATGCTAGCGCCGTAGGGAAGTTTGTCCGTTCCGAGTTCACATATGACACGGGCCATATTGGCCAACTTATGCTCATACTTGACTTTGGTCCAATGATACGAACCGTCGGGCAAGAACTCCCAGTCGTTCTTTCCCTCATCGTGACATGTATCGAAAAGATTCTCCAAATTATAGAATGCCACCGCATGCATCTGCAATTTGCGCTCTTGGGCAAGCACCTGAACAGAAACCGCCAGCACAAACATGCATAACAGGCAAGAAAACACCTTCTTCATTATATATATTTAGATTTTACTCTATATCTTTATACACATCGGGATACTATAATCCATAATAATCACGCAGTGCAAAGTTAATGTTTTTTTACATAAGTCGTATGCTTTTACCTAAAAAAAAGAGGAGAGCAAACGTATTTACAGATAAATTTACGAACTTTGTGCGTGATAAAATACCATTTAAACTTTAACCAAGCATTATGAAAAGAAAGTTTCAACTAACGGCTCTTGCCCTGCTGGCAACTACGTGTGTCTGGGCCCAAAGCAGCACAGAGTCGGAGGCGGATTCTACCATCATGACTATCGATGCCGGTGATTTCACCATTTCAGAGTCGCAACTCGGTGAAGACGACGACATGACTTCCGACGTCATCCAGGTGGGTTCATCCAACAACCTTTACACCAGCAATATCGGTTGGACATGGAGTGCAGCACGATTCAAGTTCCGTGCCTTGGACAACAAGTACAACGATGTCTACATCAACGGTGTGCAGGCAAACCAGGTGGAGAACGGACGTTTCCAGTATTCCAACATCGGTGGCATGAACGATGCTGCGCGAAACAAGGACGCGGCAAATCCATTTGAGAGCAACGCCTTTGCCATGCCCGGTCTGGGAGGTGCCACCAACTACGACTTCCGCGCCTCAAGCATGAGCACCGGCAGCAAGATTACTCTTAGCGGCCTGAACCGCAACTACACCCTGCGAGGCATGTTCTCGCACGGCACCGGCCTCAACAAGAACGGTTGGGCATTCTATGGCTCGCTGGCATACCGCTGGGGCAACATGGAAACTGCTGCCGTGGACGGAACATTCTACAACAGCCTGTCATACCTGCTTTCCGTACAGAAGAAGTGGGAAAACGGCCACTCTCTGAATCTGGCCACATGGGGCAACCCCACAGAGCGCGCACAACAGGGTGCAAGTACCGACGAGGCATATTGGCTCGCCAACGACCGCCAGTACAATCCCTACTGGGGCTACCAGAACGGCAAGAAGAGAGCCAGCCGAATAGTAAATGACTATGCTCCCACAGCATTGCTGACATGGGACTACCAGATTAAAGACAACATGAAGCTGACAACCAGTGCCATGGTGCGCTACCAGTTGTACAGCAGCACCAAACTGGATTACAGCGGAACTAACCCTGCTCCTGACTACTGGAAGAACTTCCCTTCCTACAACTACGACGTGTGGGGAGAGACCGACGGCAGCAACAATAACTGGGATGCCTACAATTCCGCCAAGGAATACTGGCAGAGCGGTCCGCAGGCACGCCAGATAAACTTTGACGAACTTTACTTTGCCAACCAGCAGCTGAACAAGACCGGCAACGATGCCATCTATTGGATCCAGGCCCGTCACAACGACCATCTGACCGCATCGTTGGGAAGCAACTTCAACTGGACCATAGACAAGACCAGCAAGTTCAATGCCGGCATCCAGCTCAGCAGCACCCAGGGTATGCACTACCAGACTCTGGAAGACATGCTCGGCGGCGAGAACTTCCACAATATTGACCGTCATCTTGTGGGCACATATCAGGAAACTGACCCAAAGGCCGACTATGACCTGAAGAACCCCGGACGTACAGTGAAGGAGGGCGACCGCTATGCCTACGACTACGACATAATGGTGCAGAAGTTCAATGCCTATGCCGCATACACCAAGACTATCGGCATAAGTTACAACTACATTGCCGCACGCATGGGTGGCACCCGCATGTACCGCGACGGCAAGATGCAGAACGGTCTCTTTGCAGAAAACAGTTACGGCAAGAGCGGTGTGGCCGGATTCCTGGACGGCGGTGTAAAACTGTCCAGCACCATGAACCTGGGCAATGGCCACAGCCTCACCCTGGGAGGCGGTTTCGAGGCCAAGACTCCCAATGCACGCGACGCATTCATCTGCCCCGAGAAGATGAATGATTTCGTGCATAACCTGAAGAACGAGAAGATAGCCAGTGCCGAACTCAGTTACGGAGTGAACAACAGTTGGCTCCGCCTGAACCTGACCGGATACTACAGTTACAAGTACGACGGCACAGAATGGTCTTGCTTCTACGACGACAACGAAAGCAGTTTCGTGTACGTAAGTTCGCAGAACATAGCCAAGCGCAACTATGGTGTGGAACTTGGTGCCAAGTTCAAGGTTACAAGCAACTTCGACATCACCCTGCTGGGCACATACTCTGAGGCCGAAATCGTGGGCAACACCGATGTGGACTATATGCTCTCCGACAACGGCAAACTGAAACGTACTACCTGCTTTGCCGACGGCATGCGCGAAAGCGGCACTCCCCTGGCAGCGGCAAGCCTGGCACTGAACTACCGCGTAAACGGCTGGTATCTGGGACTGACAGGCAACTACTACGACCGCATCTACCTGAGCTATACACCCGTTACACGTTTGCAGAGCGTACAGGAACTTTGGGCTGCCAACAACTACGGCGGAGCATTCATAGATGTTGACGGAACTCCCGTATATTCCATCCCCGAACAGGCACAGGGCAACGGCGGTTTCGTACTGGATGCCTCTATAGGCAAGCAGTTCTATCTGGGCAAGAACCCCTTGAGCGTCAACCTCAATCTGAGCAACATCACCAACAACACAAGCCTGTGCACCGGCGGTTACGAACAGAGCCGTGCCAACTACAGCGTGAACGACGGTGAGATGTCCAGCCGTACATACAACTTCCTGAAGAACCCCAAGAAGTACTACGCTCAGGGCTTCAACTTCATGCTGAACATAAACTACCGTTTCTAATTTAATATATTATAAGGTATCATAAGACATGAAAAAACTTAATATATACACGGCACTGCTAATCGCTGCACTCGGTCTTGGCTCTTGCATGAACGAGGATTGGCAGGCTCCCGACTTCGGCGACAACCCTCCCTACGGCAACAATGAGATTATCCCCAGCACAAGCAACAAGATAACCATTGCCGACCTGAAGGCAAAGTATGCCAACGTTTTCTCCTCCAACGGGTACAAACTCATTGAGGAGGACCTGCAGTTGCATGCCGTAGTGAACGGTAACGACCAGGGAGGCAACCTCTACAAGCAGATTTCCATCCAGGACGAGACCGGCGGCATCATCGTGGGCATTAACGGCACAGACCTGTACGCTTTCATGCCCGTGGGACAGAAGATAGTGATAAACCTGAAAGGCCTGTACATCGGCGCCTATGGCAAGATGGCACAACTCGGTTCGGAATACAACGGCGGCATGGGACGCATGGACCTGAATGTATGGAAGGAGAGCGTGCGCCTGGTGGGCGACGAGGTGAAGGTCATTACCCAAACAACTGAAAACGATGTGGTGAAGTACGACACCACTACTGTGGAAATGACCGCAAAGGCCGACACCATCGCTTTCAGCGCTCCGCAAGACTACAACTCCATGATTGGCCGCATAGTAAAACTGAGCAACGTGGAAATCTCCGGCGAAGGCACACAGACCCTGGCTCCGGAAGACGGCAGTGTGCGACTGACAAGCAACTGTGCCAACCGAGACATCAAGGGTGCCGGCAGCAGCATAGTCCTGCGCACAAGCACATACAGCGACTTCGCTTCACGCCCCATCCCCACAGGCAAGGTGGACATCTACGGCGTATGTACCATATACAACGGCACATGGCAGATACTGATGCGCACCAACAGCGACCTGGTGGAGCACGAGAGCAAATAAAACCTAATACATACAAGTAACAACACAAAACACATTCATATATGAATAAGATTTTTAAAACCATGATGCTTGCCGCCGTCACCGCTTTCGGTCTGGCAAGTTGTGAGGACGTTCCCGCTCCTTTCGTTGAACCTGAACTGCCGGGTGATGGCGGAGGAGAAGAGATTACACTGCCTTACACAAGCGCCAACCTCAAGGATGGCTTTGAAGTATATACCCCCACCGGTATGGCGTGGAGCCTGGGCAACACATACGCAAAGGCTACGGGATACAACAGTGGTTCTACAACCGCTTCCGAGACATACCTCATCACCCCTGCCATTCCCCTTGGCGACGCCGAGCAGGTGTACGTGGATTTCAACTACGTCATAGCCTACACCAACTCTCTGGGACTGGAAGAGGGACATCAGGTTCTCATTTGCACAGAATACGACAGTGCCGACCCTGCAAAGTCAAATTGGGTGAAACTGCCCTTCGCTCCCAAGGAACGTGAGGACCGCAATTCATGGGACATGTATCCTGCCAACACAATGAGCATCCCTGCCGAGTTCCTGGGCCAGACCATCCGCGTTGCATTCCTGTACAAGTGTAACAGCAACAGCGCTTCCACATGGGAACTGACCAACCTGAAGGTTTCTACCGAACCCGGTGGCGAGGTGACACCCGACACTCCCGACACTCCCACAGATGGCGGAACATGGGACAAGCCCTACACCGTTGCCGAGGCTATTGCCAACCAGACCGGCAAAGAGGTTTGGGTGCATGGTTATATCGTAGGTTCGATCCCCGAGAATGCAGGTTCTACCGTTCTTGAGAACATGACCTTCACCGCCGATGGCGCACACTACACCAACCTCTGCATAGCGGACATTCCCAACGAGACCAACTATGCTAACTGCGCTCCCGTGCAGTTGCCTTCCGGCTCTGATGCCCGTGCAAACCTGAACCTGAAGGAGAATCCCACCATGTTGGGCGTTGAGGTTTGGCTGAAGGGCAAAGCCACCAAGTACTGCGGTGCTCCCGGCCTTAAGGAAATCAGCAAGTACACCCTTACCAAGCCCACTGCCGACGACGACAATAATGCCGGTGACACACCTGCCGAAGGCGCCAAGGGCGACGGTTCTCTGGAGAACCCCTTCAACGCAGCCGCTGCCTATAACTACACCGCTGCCCTGCCCGCAGGCCAGCCAACACCGGAGGAGTTCTACGTAAAGGGTATTGTTTGCCAGAGCAGCAAGATGGACATCAGCGTGCAGTACAAGAATGCTACTTTCCACATCTCTGAGGACGGAAGCGCAAACGGCACACAGTTCCTCATCTTCCGCACCAAGGGCCTGAACGGAGCCGACATTACATCCGAGGACGACGTTCAGGTTGGTGATGAAGTGGTAGTATATGCTTCACTGGTGAACTACATGGGCAACACTCCCGAAACAGCACAGGGTGGTATCATCTATTCACAGAAGCGCAACGGCCAGGACTTGGGCGAAGGCGGTGGTGAGACTCCAGATGACGGCGAAGACACCCCCGACACTCCCACAGAAGGCAACATACTGGAGAACGGCGACTTCGAACTCTGGGACGGCAATGTACCCACCAACTGGAAGAGCGCATCCACAGCAGGTAACGTGAGCATAACACAGAGCACCGAGGCACACGGCGGAACATACGCCGCAAGCATGGGCTATGCTGCATCTTCCAACAAGCGTATGGCATACAAGGAGACAACCCTGCCTGCCGGCACATACAAGTTCACTTTCTATGCCAAGGGTACGGACACTACTGCAGGCAGCAAGTGCCAGACACGCCCCGGCTACGTTCCCATGAAAGCCGATGGCAGTGCGGACAGCCAGAACTACAAGTATGGTGATTATGCTACCCTCAGCGCAACTGAGTGGACACTGGTAGAACACGAGTTCACCCTGACAGAGGAAACCACCCTCTGCCTTGTAATCATGTCGCCCAAGGGAACAAGTTACCACACCTCACAGAACATCCTTGTGGACGATGCTTCATTGGTAAAGGTCAACTAAAAGAAGAACCATACCCCACTTTCCCGCCGCCAAGCCGCTCGCTTGGCGGCTTTTTTATAACTTTGTCACGTAAAAGTTTGGTCGTGAAGATAAAATGCCGTATCTTTGCACTCCGAAATAGCACTCCATTACACCTGTATAGTTACCAACTATATAAAACCTGACAATAATAAATAATAAAAGATATGAAAAAAGGACTTCATCCCGAGAATTATCGTCCCGTTGTGTTCAAGGACATGAGCAATGGCGACATGTTCCTGAGCCGTTCTACCTGCAAGACAAACGACACCGTTATGTTCGAAGGTCAGGAATACCCCGTAGTAAAGCTGGAAATCTCTAACACCTCTCACCCCTTCTACACAGGTAAGAACAAGTTGGTGGACACCGCTGGTCGCGTGGACAAGTTCATGAGCCGCTACGCAAAGACCCGCAAGTAATCGGATTTGCCTTAGGCTTAGCAAAGAAATTCACAGGAAGATGTGTCATAATCATGGCACATCTTCTTTGTATCCACACATCATTCCCAACAAATGACTGAAAGAAGAAGACTGCATTGCCGTATGCTTCGTCTGGCACTGATATGCTGCGCCTGCCTTTATCTTGCTTCGTGCGACAATGACATTCCAGAGCCTGACAAACCGGTTCCAACCGTAAACGCGAATGCCAACCACCCCGGCATAGCCGAGGCTGCACGCATGGAAATACCACGGTTGAAGGAAGGGACATACGACCAGTTCATAGTGAAAAGGGCAAGGCTGAGAGACAATGGCAACGAGATGTTCGTAAACTTTTGCATGGAGTACGACCAACTGAAGAAGTCCACCCGATGGACAGCATTCCGTTGGGACATAGACAACACCTACGACAGCAACTGCGGACGAACAGGCAGTTTCACTACCGACACCGACGTACCCAGCCAGTACCGTGTGGGAAGCGGCACGTTCAGAGGATACCAGCGTGGTCACATGCTGGCCAGCGAAGACCGCCAATGTTCGGCCTCGGCCAACTCGCAGACATTCCTGATGACAAACATACATCCACAACTGGGGCGCTTCAACGGCTACGACGACAACGGCAGCTATGTATGGGTCAATGCCGAAGGATTTGTCAGAAAACTCTACCTGGGCTGGACACGTGCCAACAATGCCACAGACACCATATACGTGGTGAAAGGCGGCACCATAGACAAGAGCACACTGATAATGGGATATACGAGCAACAACAGCACCAGCGGAATCATTGTGCCCAAGTACTTCTACATGGCCATGCTTTACAAGACCGGCAAGTCACAGACACAAGGCGGATACAAAGCCATAGCCCTGTGGATTCCGCACGCAGAAGGCAATACCACAGATGGAAAGGACATTGCCAGAAAGTATGCCATCAGCATAGACGAATTAGAAGAGAAGACAAGCATAGACTTCTTCTGTAATCTCCCCGACAACCTCGAGAAGACGGTAGAGGCCAACTTCAACCTTGCGGCATGGGGGTGGCAATAGCCAGTACCGTTTTTTGTACCGCCATTTCGGTACCGGAGTACCTCAGTGTCGGTACTGGAATACCGTCAGCGAGGTATTGCAGTACCGACACTATGGTACTGGCTATGCATTCCGGCAAATAAACAAGGAGACAATGCAGGTCACAGAAAGTAATTACAATTCCTTCCTTATGCTCTGCACATACTTCTCTGCAACCTTCTTTATTTCCTTACAAAACTCTTGGGTCTGAAGGGTCCAAACTATCTGAGTACCCTCCTTTGACAACGATGCCTTCATCAATGGAAGGAAGTCTGCTTCCGCATGTATCATCGCAATTGTATCTGCCATCTCAGGAGTCCAAGGCAGAATGGAATCCTTGCTCTTCAGGAACTCCTTCACTTCTGGTCGTTGCACGACACGGACGAAATGCCAGTCCAGGCTGTAGAGCCTGACATCGCTGTCCTCCACGGGTCCCAAGTATGTACGGTTCACACATATCAGCGTATCATTGCCCTGAGGCATGAGTTTCATCTCCACGAAAGAACTCTCGCTGGTACGGATAGAGAGATAGTCACCGGTAAGCGCCTCAAGGACTACCTGGTCATTGAACTTGTTCTTTACCCTGGCCTCCATGTTGTTCTCAATGAAGTCTATGCAGTCCAAGCGATTGTTTAGAGTCATCAAAGGCAGGACAGAGTCCGGCAATTGGGCAAACACGTCCCTCATCTTCAACTGAGCACTGGAAGACGCGGCCACTAAGAAAAGGACGGACAACAGAAGTATCTTTCTCATATCTAATTTAATCGTTACACATAGTACCCAAATACAGGAACAACAGGCCCAGCAGGACAAGAACGAGGTCCACGGCCTTGCTCTTCAGGTTACGCTCGTGGAACAGGAAGGCTCCCATCATGAAACTTACTATCACGCTGCCACGGCGCACCATGCTGACTACGCTTATCATGGCATCGTCCAATGACAGGGAATAGAAGTAGGCCAGGTCTGCCGCACAGATGAACAGGCTTATGAAGGGTATGGTCCAACGCCATTGGAACTTGGTTTCGGGCCGTCCCTTCCACCTCTCCAGCATTATCACAACGAGCATTATGGCCAACTGGTAGAAGTTGAAATAGCTTTGCACCGTCAGTCTGTTCAGTCCCAGACCTCCGTCCTCGGGCGAAGACATCAGGTATTTGTCGTACAGACCGCTACATGCTCCCAACAGGGCAGCGGCAACAAGACATAGTGCCCAGCGGTTGCGCATGAAGTCTATGCCTTCCTTCTTTCCGCCCAACTTAAGCAGCAGGAAGGAACTGAGGGCCAGGAGAACACCAGTCCACTGGAAGAGGTTTAGGCGTTCGCCGAAAAGGAACATCGCACCCACCAGAACCAGCATGGGACGGGAAGCATTGACTGGGCCTACTATGGTCAGAGGCAGATGCTTCATGGCATAATATCCGCATATCCAGGAACTGAGTACGATGAAGGCTTTCAGTACGATATACTTCTGCACCTCCCATCCTCCGAAGGGAGCATACCAGATCATGGGCAGGAATATGATGGACGAGAACAGGCAGTTTAGCAACAACACCGTAAGCACGGCATTGTCCCTCAAGGACTGCTTCTTGAACACATCATAGAAACCCAGCAAAGTGGCGCTGACAAAGGCAAACAATATCCACATATCCTATCCTACATTTATTATATCTCATGTCAATACAGCACCTCCACCAGAAAGAGGGCATTTCCAGGCACACTGTCGCCGGCACGGCAACGGTCTTTTGCTTCGATGACACTACGGAGCTGTTCTATAGTCATTCGTCCGCGGCCCACCTCCATCAGCGTTCCCACTATGGCACGCACCATATTGCGCAGGAAGCGGTTGGCAGTGACGGTGAAACGCCACTGGTCCTCTCCCACCCTGTCCCAACGGGCCTCTGTAATGGTGCAGTCGTTGGTCTTGGTGTCTGTATTGACCTTGGAAAAGGACGTGAAGTCCTTGTACTCCATCAGCACACGGGCCGCGCGGTTCATGAGTTCAAAGTCGGGATTGCCGTACACCTGCCAACTGTATGAACGCAGAAACGGGTTCTTGTCCAAATGCACATAGTAATGGTATGTCCTGGATTTGGCAGAGAAACGTGCGTGCATGTCGTCAGCTACAGGCTCCACATGCTGCACCGCAATGTCTCGGGGCAGGAGTTTGTTCAGTTTGTATACCAACTGAGAGCAATCCATCACCTCGTCGTAATCGAAGTGGGCTATCATCTTGCGTGCATGCACTCCAGTGTCGGTACGGCCAGCCCCCACCACCTCCATGGGTTTGCGCATCAGAGTGGAAAGGGCCTTCTGCAATTCCTCCTGCACAGTAACGCTGTGTGGCTGTATCTGCCATCCATGGTACGCAGTACCGTCGTATGAAAAGGTAATGAAGTAGCGCATCGGCAAGTATTGGTTATTTTATGTATAGCCTGCCATTCTGTATAAAGACACCTTTGGTCTTGGCGGGATTTACCCTACGTCCGGTCAGGTCGAACACCTTATGCACCACAACCTCGTGTGAAGTTCCGGAAATATCGTCTATGCCTGTCACGGCAGGAACACCCACAACCTTAACGTCCCTGATTTCCCAGCCATAGCATGCATCTGCATTGCTGGTATAGTGGAACGCCAGTACTATCTGCCTACCGGCAAAGACATCAAGGCTGATTGTGCCCGAACTTGACTCTGGCGTCCAACCGGAAGCCGGTGCAACGGGGAAGTCAACATCCAGAGTTTCCCATGCCGTTTCCTGGGGAGCATCGCAATAGTCATCGGTTACGAGCACACTGAAATATACGTCCTTGACATCAACTCCGACATTGAAACCAGTCTGGTGTACGAACTCCAACTTGGCAGACTTGTAATCCGTCAGGTCCACATCGGCAAGGAGATAGTTGTCTGCAACCTTACCCATGCTGTATG
The DNA here is from genome assembly GCA_045594385.1 of Bacteroidaceae bacterium. GTDB lineage: Bacteria > Bacteroidota > Bacteroidia > Bacteroidales > Bacteroidaceae > Physcousia. The sequence continues at coordinate 2,418 of JAZNYM010000023.1, read as the reverse complement.
CGTTTGCCACTGCTCCATACTTGCTGTCGCTACGCCACAGTGTTCCCTCAGTGCCATCGGGCTTGACATCACGGAATATGCCCAGGCTTCCGGTCATCGCCTCGTCGACAATGCCAACTGTCTCCTCGGGAACAACTGTTGATGCTCCTTCTATCGTGAAGGCATAGTCCACACTGTCGCCCCAGACATACTCACAAAGGTTGGGGAAGTCGACAAACGGATTGCGGTTGCCCTGTATGCCATATACAGCCTCGTTACGTGCAATCTCTATCTCGTCTACAGGATCCTGGCGAGACCATCTAAGCACCATTTCCATTGTCCAATCGTTGAACGTTGGCCACTGGTTGTTCTCCAACTGGTCAAGGCCATTGCTTCGCCATGTCAGGTCGCTGTAGCATGTAACCATGTACATGTAGGTACGGGCAAAGTCACCCTTCCACTTGTCTTCGGGTTCCCATACCTTGTTGCTCACCTCATTGCAGTTGCCTATCTTGATGCTGCCATTGTCGTAGGAAATGTTACGTGTCACCTCGCCCATGGCATAGTTGCTCTTCTTGCTGTTCGCCTCACTGTCGCTGGGCATCAGATTGAACAGGTCAAAGTAAGCCTGAACCTCACTGCCTCCCCACCAACTCTTGGCAAAAGAGTGTTCGATGTTCATACCCGACGGTGCCCTGTCTACCGTAGTGAACTGACGTTTATTGGTACTGTACCTGTCTATGCAGTAATTATCCTGCGTGCGGTCAGTCACGTAAAAGCCACTCCATGTGCGACCCTCGCCACCACCATAACCTAAGACGGTTGCAGGGCGGATAATCTCGTGAAGGGCAGCCTTTAGAGCTGCCTTGTTCTTACCGTTTGCCTTATCATAATAACCTTCCGGGAACGACGTTGCCGAAACCAATTGTACGAAAGCGCACAACAGCAACAGGAAAACTGCATATCTTCTCTTTATCATCGCTATTCGTCCTTTTCGTTGGCGTTGACAACTTCAAAATCAACATACTCGGCTTCACGTGCTCTTCGAGCCGCTTCCTCTGCTTTTTTCTGCTCACGCTCATATACTTTGGAATAGTGCTTCGTGCGAAGAGCAAGGAACATGTCGCTTAAACCATAGTAAATACACGTTGCTCCCAGTATCTTGAACAATGTGGCGGCAGCCTCACTGGTATGCGTAACACAATATGCGCCCACACCTATCAGAACAAGAGGCATGAACATAAGCAACCATGAAAACGGTGATACCTTGCGGTTTACAAACATGGAAAGGAACTGGTTGATGCCGGCCAGCAACAGCAGGAAACCTATCAGGAACACAAGGTAAGTTACGAAGTTATCGGGATACATTATCAGGTATACACCCAACATAATACTGCCTATCGACATCAAGGGAAAGGACGGACGAACTATCGCATTCCTGCTAAGTTGACCATACAGATACGCAATTACGCCGAACACTCCAGGCAACAGGAACAGCAAACCTATCAATTTGACTATCAAAGCAGGCATCTGCTCTGCATTGAACAGCAAAAGCAAGCCTACCAACAATGAGCACAATGAGCGAAAGATATAACTACTTATCAACTTCATAACATCTATTCTCTAAGATTAAACATCAAATAATTCTCCCTTACAAGGTACAAAGGTACAATAAAAAGATGACAAAGCAATCGTTTAGACTAAAAAGCTACACCAAAGTGTATAAGCATCCGAAACAGAGAAAGCAAGAGGAAGTTCTCCCAAACTTCCCCCACAAACGCAAAGGAGTCCTTCGGAACATTCTCCAAAGGACTCCTCTTCTCTAAAAACGGCGGCTACCTACTCTCCCACGGGTGTGCAGTACCATCGGCGCGGACGGGCTTAACTTCTCTGTTCGGAATGGGAAGAGGTGGAACCCCGACACTATAACCACCTGAATAATGGTGACATATTCGGACACTTAGTTACATTGAACGGTTAACGGTGAGCGGTGAACGGTGAGCGGATGAGCGGTATGCTCTTAGTTTTCCGTTTTCACATTTCCGTTTTCAAGCAGAGCAATGCTGACAGTATAAACAACCTTATGCCAAACGAAAGCCGTTCGGGCAATTAGTAAGGCTCGGCTTTGACGTCACCGTCTTTACACCTGCCTCCTATCAACGTCATCGTCTGTGACGACCCTCAAGGGAAATCTAATCTTGTGGCCGGCTTCGTGCTTAGATGCTTTCAGCACTTATCCGATCCAGACGTAGATACCCGGCAATGCACCTGGCGGCACAACCGGCAAACCAGAGGTCTGTCCAACACGGTCCTCTCGTACTAGTGTCAGATCCACGCAAATTTCCTGCGCCCACGATAGATAGAGACCGAACTGTCTCACGACGTTCTGAACCCAGCTCGCGTGCCACTTTAATGGGCGAACAGCCCAACCCTTGGGAC
>JAZNYM010000022.1:0-76699 GCA_045594385.1 Bacteroidaceae bacterium | reverse complement strand
AGACAGAACATTCACAGAAGGTACGATGACAAATCTTCGGTCAAATCCTCCAACAGCCTCATTTTTTGTTACTATTTGAAGAAGTTTTGACTTTAACAGTCTTGTTGATGTTGCGTCGAGTTCAGTGTCTTCTGGTATGTATGGCGAAATCGTTATCTTTCCAAAAGACAACTCCTGTCCCCAAGAAATAGAACCCATTACTATAAGTAAACTCGTAAATATAAATTTTCTCATATTACATTCCTCCTAAAGTTAGATATACCTTTCCAATTCCAACAGCATGAGTTGAAACAGAAATGCCATAGTTGCTTAATAGTTGCACCAAGCCTGTCTTAACAAAATCTTCCATAGATAGTGCTTTCGTCTGTCCAAATGCCGCTTTTCCATATAGGGGAAATCGAACTTGGTCAAGTTTCATACTTACTTTTGATGTTTTTGAACCAGTATATGCTCCATTTACTGCATTTTCAGACAGCCATAATCCAATCAAGTCTGCGAGTTCGCCTTCCTCATCTTTGTATCTGACAATCGACTCCATGTTAAGCGGGCATGTGTCTGAAACTTTTATAATAATCGTACCTTCACGGCCTTTTAGTTGCATATCATCATAGTAGTTGGTCAATCCAAGAGCAAAAGTCTCTATGTTGTCTGTCACTGCGGCTTTTATCAGCATACTAACAGACCCAGCCGATGTTTTGGTGACGGGTCCAAAAGCTCGAAGGGCTTTCTTTGAAGCGCAATCAATAGACGATACTCGAAGTTCAAGCCGTAAATCTGGTCCATAATTTGAGATTTTTGGAGATACTTTCACGATGATGTCAGCCCCAGCTATTCGTGACAACTTATCAAGCTCATCTTCAACAATCATCCCATTGTCCCTAGCTACCAACACATTGTCTAATGCGGCTTCCTCCTTTAATTCGTCTAAAGTTTGCTGAAGGTTAGTCAAACGAAACCCATAGCCAGCCATAAGGTTCTCAAAAGTATTTATAACATCAAGAACATTGTCATTACGCATAGCAGATTTATAGTCTGCAACTTTATCACCCGACTGGTTTGTTTTGTACATTCCAGAGTTTATACAGAACGCTTCCTCTGGGACAACCATCACTTTAGGTTTCTGGCCAGATGTCTGTGCTATTGCCATGAATGAGGCCAAAGCAAACATAGCAGACAAAATGATTCTTTGCATATTATTTTTTAATAGTTGGTCAATTCACTAACAATGGTCTTATACCCTTCCACTCTAAAATAGTCAGCAAGCCCTTTCCAGTCCACAATTAAAAGAATCTGTATTCTTCGTCCTTTACTTGTTTTTACGTTATTAGCACCAGAAGGGTATGTACTATTTACTTTTTCTACAAACTTCAAGAAATCCCCTTTCTTGAAAAACCTGTCAAAAAATGATTTGTTCTCTTTATAAACATTTCTGCCATTCATCAAAACAGCAGGGCAATCTTCCATTTCTCCCTCACCTATAGCCCCATCAAAACTCAGAGCAACTACGGCATCCAGCATGGCCTGTTCTATTGCAGCATCCACAGATTTGCCATAGGCTACAACCCTCAACATCTTACTTCCGGCGGTTGTGCTACGAGTTACATATACTTCTCGCGGTGAATCAATAGAAAAAGGATATTTCTTTGCCTCCATGTTTATAGATGGAAACAACAAAAGACAAAATAGAGTTGCAAGAAAATGCGTTTTCTTCATACGCTTTGACACAGTTCGTCCTTTCTTTTTTTACTACCAGTCAAAGCCCAAAGCTGGATATGTTTTATTCTCGGTTAACTATGGTATATAGAAAAAGCGTGGGCTTAATCACGTTAGCCTGTCCTGCTGTCAAGGTCTCGCATTACCTCCTCGTCTGGACAAGCAATGCGAATACCCACGCCGAATATGATGCCAAGGCAACACTGTTACTTTATATATAACAATGAAGCCGAGCATTACCATACTCAGTGTGGCATTCACTATTGCTATCATTGACGAGGATTCAAAGTTGCGAGTTTTGACAGTCAAATCAAGCGTAGTAAACGCCAAATCATATATACACCCCTAAAGTGCCTTACAGACAGCACACAAAGAAGCAATGCAAAGTTACTTGATTTTTTGCAAATTTGAATTAAAAAACATTCGGAATCTTATGTAACCAGTCATTAATTAACAAATTTCCCTGTTTATAGGAACAAAAAAAGAAGTGTACCATTGTTATTAGCACACCTCTCTCTCTCTTGCTAGTCAACAACCAGGAACTCGTGAATCTATAAAAATTGTCATCAAGATTTTCCTGTCCCTCGACATACTGTTTTTATGTGTCTTGTATAGTTGTGACCATTGCTTCTTCTATTATGTGCAAACGTGCCCTAAATGTGTTTAAAAAGAATGAGCCCGGTACGATACCGAGCTCACTACAGTCATAATTTAAATTCTATTTATAGTCCAATTTTTCGGCGTTACTTCATAATACTGCAGCCACCTGCTAAAAATTATAATAAAGGTTTGTATTAGTTGGCGGACTTGAATTCATCCAGGAAGCGGACGTCGTTTTCGGAGAACATGCGCAAATCCTTGACCTGATACTTCAGGTTTGTTATGCGCTCTATGCCCATGCCAAAAGCATAGCCTGTATACATCTTGCTGTCTATTCCGTTGGCTTCCAATACGGCGGGGTCTACCATGCCGCAACCGAGAATCTCTACCCATCCGGTGTGCTTGCAGAAAGAGCATCCCTTGCCTCCGCACAGATGACAGGAGATGTCCATTTCCGCACTGGGTTCAGTGAAGGGGAAGTAGGAAGGACGCAGGCGTATCTGTGTTTCCTCGCCGAACATTTCCTGGGCAAAGAGCAGCAGTACCTGCTTGAGGTCGGTGAAAGACACGTTCTTGTCAATGTACAGGCCTTCTACCTGATGGAAGAAGCAGTGCGCACGGGCTGAAATTGCCTCATTGCGATATACTCGTCCGGGACAGATGACACGGATAGGAGGCTGCTGGCTTTCCATAACACGTGCCTGTACGGAACTTGTGTGTGAACGCAGGATAATGTCGGGACGCGCTTCTACGAAGAAAGTGTCCTGCATGTCGCGTGCGGGATGGTCGTCGGCAAAATTCATGCTGGAATACACATGCCAGTCGTCTTCCACCTCGGGACCTTCTGCCAGAGTGAAACCAAGACGGGAGAAAATATCTACTATCTCATTTTTTACAATTGTCAGAGGATGGCGTGTGCCCAGATGGATGGGATATGGTGTGCGTGTCAGGTCGATGGAAGAACTGCAATTTGATTCTACGGCAGCATTTTCCTTCAGTTCGTTGATCTTGGCGGTGATTGCTTGCTTAAGCGCGTTGATGCGCTGGCCCAGTTCTCTTTTCTGTTCTGGGGAAACATTGCGGAATTCCTCCATGAGGTCATTCATTATGCCTTTTCTTCCCAGATATTTTATTCTTAGTTGTTCCGCTTCTTCTGCAGTGTTGGCGTGCAAACTGCCAATCTCTGCTGTCAGTTGTTCTATCTTTGTAATCATGATTGTTTGAAATTTTGTGCAAAGTTAATAAATTTAGATTATAATTGAACTCTATATCGAAAGAAAAGTGTACTTTTGCATATAAAAGCTCATAATGGCAATTAGTTGGCTATGTATCCAAAATACATTATTTATCCCATAGGAATCTGCATGCTTTGTGCGCTGATTGTTTCTTGCTCAAACGGTCTGAAACATGTGCAGGAAAGATCGGATAGTGATTCTGTTGCTGTGCCTGTGAAAAACATTGAGGCGTCATTGCTTCTGACAGACGAAGAACTTGCTGGTGAGTCAGTATATAATGATAGGGTAGACGAGTTGTTTGACGATTTCCTGTACAACTATATCCATGACAAGGAAATGCGGCATAATCGTACCAAATTCCCTTTAAAGGAGCACCTTTCTGACGGTAGCATGAGGACGGTCAGCGAGGACATGTGGCATGAGGTGTTCGATTTCATGGACAAGGAATACACTACAACCATTTACAATAATGAGCAAGAGAAAAGTATAACGGAGGATACGTCCTTGACGCAGGCTTCGCTGGAAAGGATTGACCTCGTGAAGCATGTGGTCACGTCTTATGATTTTGTCAAGGAAGACGGGAAATGGATTCTGTCATCAGTAAGGAATCTGAATTTTAAGGAAAGTGACCTGTCGGATTTCCTGAGTTTTTATTCCAGATTTGCCCAGGATACGGCATTTAGAAGCAAATCCCTGGCTCGCTCCATCCGCATTTCAATGTTGGATCCTGAAGATGATACACAGATGATAGAAGGATTTATAACTCGGGATCAGTGGATTACTGTGGATGGGGGCATACCGGAGGGTATAATAACCAATATCCGTTATGGACAGAGATATAAGCGTGCCAGAAACATCTTGATGGAGAAGATCGGCATGGGCAATGGTATGTCGGAAACTTTCTTTTTCAGTAAGAACGGAAGGAAATGGGAAATGGTAGGTTACGAAAACTGAGCGTCACCACAAACCGTATCCTTAAACTTAATGTATTAACAGATGCAAATCGAACACAATATCTCGCTTCTGCCACATAACACTTTTGGCATGGATGTTTTGGCAGATACGATAGTTTCCTATGATAATGCAGAGGAACTGTCGGAGTTGGTGCGCAACGGCAAAAAGGAACTGCCTCTTCCATTGTTGCATATAGGTGAAGGTAGCAATCTTCTTTTTATGCATGATTTCCCCGGTACAGTGCTTTTAAGCAGAATCAGGGAGTTGTCTGTGCTTGAACAAGGTAATGGACATGTCATTGTCAAGGTTGGTGCCGGATGGAATATGGATAGGTTCATTGCCTATTCATTGGAGCATGGATGGTATGGAATAGAGAACTTAAGCAAAATTCCCGGCCAGGTAGGAGCAAGTGCCGTACAGAATATTGGTGCGTATGGAGTAGAGGCAGGAGACTATATTTCTGCTGTGAATTGTGTGTCGCTGGAGGATGGGACCGTAAGGAGGTTCTCGCATGATGAATGCAACTTTGCCTACAGGCATAGTATATTCAAAGAGGAAGAATATAGAGGGAAATATGCCGTGTGCAGTGTGGAGTACAGGCTGGACCTTGCATTCAAACCTCAGTTGAACTATGGGGGGATTCGCCAAAAACTTGTTGTTATTGGCAAGGAACCGGATAATCTTACGGCATTGGAACTGCGGGATATTATAATAAATATTCGCGAAGAGAAACTGCCGGACCCTCATGTGTTGGGGAATGCCGGAAGTTTCTTTATGAACCCCGTCGTTGACAGATCTGTCTCTGAAAGGTTGTTGTTACAATACCCTGATATGCCAAGGTATGACGTAGATGCCGGTCATGTGAAAATACCTGCAGCATGGTTGATAGAGCAAAGCGGATGGAAAGGAAGGTCTCTGGGTAAGGCAGGCGTACATGTTAATCAGCCTTTGGTACTCGTTAATTTAGGCGGTGCTACGGGAACGGAAATCAAATTTTTGTCTGACCGGATAATAAATGATGTTTTTGAGAACTTTGGAATAAGGATAAGTCCGGAGGTTAATTTTATCTGATTTATATATAGGTACTTTTTATATCCCAATATAATTATGCGAAAGGAAGATATAAACATATTGATGCAGGAGGATGTCTGGAATTTGATAGGCAGACAATGGATGCTGATTACGGCAGGAACATCAGAGAAGTTCAACACAATGACTGCTTCTTGGGGTGGTATCGGTTGGTTGTGGAATAAACCGGTGGCATTTGTATTTATCCGTCCAGAGCGTTATACGTATCAGTTTGTGGAAGAAAGTGATTGTCTTACCTTGAGTTTCTTTAGCGAAAAGTATAGGAAAGCACTCCAGATTTGTGGAACTGTCAGCGGTAGAGATTGCCAAAAGGTAGAGAAGGCCGGATTGACACCTGTTTGTGTATCAGAAGGTGTTGTCGGTTTTGAAGAAGCGCGGTTGACTTTGGTATGCAGGAAGTTGTTCAAGACTTCCATGGCAGAAGAGGCATTCATTGACAAGTCAGTGTTGTCCCAATGGTACAACAACCAGCCAGGTGGCAGTTTCCACGATATATATGTATTGGAAATAGAAGATGCGCTGACGCAATAATGCAGTTATAATCTTCCGTTTTGGGGGTGCTCCTATATGCTTTTGTGAATAGACATGTCTATATCACATTCATATCTATGTCTTTTTGAAGATTATGTATGCGAACCCCAAACCGGTCATTAGCGACGTAACAGCCTAACGACCGGTTTGGGGTTAATAATTATTTCGATGGGAATATTTGCTGTACTGACTCGATGCCTGGGATTTGGCTTATGTGGGCTATGGCGCTGACCATTTCCTTCACGCCATGCACCATTATCGTCACCTTGCAATCCACTATGCAGTCCTTTGTACTGATGCAGAGGGAATCCATGTTGAGGTGGAGCCTGTCGGCGATTTCCGACGTGAGGTCCATTAGCAGGCGATGTCTGTCCACACCTGTTATGGCCAGTGTGATGGGATAGGTGAAACCTATGCGGTTTATGGTGATGGAGGTGGGGGAGTGTACCTCTATGGGTGGTGCATCGGCCTTGTCGGCATAATCCACGTTCACCACGTTGTCGCCGAACTTGCTGGCCATGCGTATGGCCTCGGGGCATGAACGGCGGTGCAGGGTTATGTTTTCGTACTCGGAGGTGTGCGGATGTATTCCCTGCATGCGGATACCTATGACCTCGCCACCGGGCAGAGGTTTGCATATCGGGCAACGGCACACTCCGCCACGGATAAGGCGGCGCTCTATGAGGAAGAGTCTCAGATAACGCTTGGCCAGATACGTCTGGCAGTGGTCTATCCAGTCCTTACGTGGCTTGGCATCGGGCGAAGTGATCAGTTTCACGCAATCTCCTCCGTGCAGGACGGTCTTCACGCTACACAGGATTCCGTTCACATAGGCATAGTGTGCATGTGCGCCAACCTCGTCGCCCTGCTTGAAGGCATAGTCGATGACGGTGCTGTCCTTGGGCAGGATGAACCTCTCTCCGCTGGGTGAGAATACCGTTATGTCGTCATAATAGAGGCTGGAAGAAATGTGCTCGAGGAAGTATGCCTCGTTGCCTTGTGTTACGATATCCTCCAGGACCTTGCGGAAACGCTTCACCCAGTTGCCGATGTTGCTGCCTATTTCGTTGATGCAGCCCACCTGGCTGGCCTTTACCATCGATTCGGAACATATCTGAACGTCCTCCCACACCCCCTCGTCGGACAGGAGCATGAGGCGCAGGCACTGGTAGGAGTTCTCCTTCGGTTGCTCTATCTGGTTGATGAAACTGCCCGGACGTTCGCGGAAATCGCGCGTGAGCAGGTTGTATATCTTCAGGCAGGTTTCCTTCTCGGTCAGAGGGTCGTCCATGGTGTCCTCCCAAAAGGTTATGCGCACATAGTAGCGGTTGGGCAGATGCCAGAAGTCCACGTCCTGCTGCTTCATGCGTCGCCAGATGGAGTAGGGGCGTCGCCAGAAAGTCTCCACGTTGCACTGGATGCCATGGTCCTTCAGCGTTCCTTTCACATCCTTGCAGAAACGTTGCAGGCGTTCGCGGTTGTCGGCCTCGTCCTGCTGGAGCCAGCGCTCTATGTCGCCGTATTCCAGTTCGCAACGGTATTTGAATGACAGGTTTTCCAGGTCGGACTTCACCTCGAAGAGTCCCAGACGGTTTGCCAACGGAGCATAGAAGCAATCCGTCTCTCCTGCTATCTTCATCTGCTTGTCGGGGCGCATGGATTGCAGGGTGCGCATGTTGTGCAGGCGGTCGCTGATCTTCACCATCACGGCTCTGATGTCATAGTGAAGCGACGCCAGAATCTGCTGATAGTTATCCACTTGCTTGGTGGTCTGGTAGGTTTCCTTCTTCTGCTTCGTAACCACGTTGACGAGCCCGGCCACATCGTTGCCAAAGCGCTCCCTTATGTCCTCCACGGTATATGGCGTGTCCTCCACCACGTCGTGCAGGAAGGCGGTGATGACGGTGTTGGCATCCAGTTGCAGCTCCTTGGCGGCAATGAGTGCCACGGAAATGGGGTGCAGTATGTACGGTTCGCCCGACTTGCGCTTTTGCGGCGCATGTGCTTCCTTGGCCAGAAGGTAGGCCTGGCGTACGCGCTCCATGTCCTCCGGAGTTATGCGCGGGGCAATGGCATCAAACACCTGTTGAGCCAGATCGCTGACAATCTGTTCGTAATCCATAGTCGTAGTGGTATATGGGTTAAGTGGCTACTAATTTATGTTTTATTTGGCAAAGTTAACCAAAATTATGACAAAGGAAGAATAAACACCGTTTATTTTTGCGTCAATGCCCTTTTTTCTGTATCTTTGTCCGAGATATTTATATTATAAGGTGTGGTCCTCCCGAAGACCACCATTTGTAAGTCACTAAAATTAAATAAAAACATACGATTATGAAAGCATTTGTATTTCCCGGTCAGGGAGCACAGTTCACCGGTATGGGCAAGGACCTGTACGAGAGCAATGAAGTGGCAAAGGAGATGATGGAGAAGGCCAACGAGATACTTGGCTTCCGTCTGACCGACATCATGTTCGAGGGCGATGCCGAGGCATTGAAGCAGACAAAGGTTACCCAGCCTGCCGTGTTCCTGCACAGTGTGGTAATGGCAAAGTGTATGGGAGATGCCTTCCAGCCTGATATGGTGGGCGGTCATTCCCTGGGCGAGTTCAGCGCGCTGGTGGCAGCCGGTGCCTTGGATTTTGAGGACGGACTGAAACTGGTGTATGCCCGTGCCCTGGCCATGCAGAAGGCATGCGAGGCCGCTCCCGGCGGTATGGCAGCCGTATTGCGTCTGTCCGACGAGCAGATCGAGCAGATTTGTGCCGACGTTACTGCCCAGGCAGGCAAGGGCGTGGTGGTAGCAGCAAACTACAACTGCCCCGGCCAGTTGGTAATCAGCGGTAACAAGGAAGCCGTTGAGGTGGCATGCGAGAAACTCCTCGAAGCCGGTGCACGCCGTGCCTTGGTGCTGCCCGTAGGCGGTGCCTTCCACAGCCCCCTGATGCAGCCTGCCAAGGACGAGTTGGAGGCAGCCATAGCATCCACAGAGTTCCACACTCCCACATGCCCCATCTATCAGAACGTTGACGGCAAGGCACACACCAACCCCGAGGAAATCAAGCAGAACCTGATTGCCCAGTTGACCGCCAGCGTGCGTTGGACTCAGGAGGTGGAGGCAATGGTAGAGGCCGGAGCAACGGAGTTCGTGGAGTGCGGTCCCGGTCAGGCTCTGACAGGTATGATAACTAAGATTGCCAAGGGCGCTACCGTCCTGCACGCATAACGCCAGAACCGTTTTGCCATGAACATATACCAAGTATTTACCCGCTTGTTCGGTGCCAATGTGGAGCATCCCGTTCCACATGGCAGCAAGAGTCAGAACGGATGCGGCACCATGTCGGCCTTTACAGCCAAGGCCTTGGCCGACATCAAGGCCATGGGCGTGACCCACATCTGGTACACAGGCATCATAGAGCATGCCACGCAAACCGACTATAGCCGTTACGGCATACGCAAGGACCACCCCGAGGTGGTGAAGGGCCGTGCCGGCAGTCCCTATGCCATAAAGGACTACTACGACGTGGATCCCGACCTGGCAACCAAGGTGCCCGAGCGCATCAAGGAATGGGAGGCACTCATAGATCGCACCCACAAGGCCGGAATGAAGGTCATTCAGGACTTCGTGCCCAACCATGTGGCACGCGAGTACCATTCGGATGCCTGTCCCGAGGGATGCAAGGACCTGGGCGAGGGCGACGATACTTCGCTCAACTACTCTCCCGAGAACAACTTCTACTACATGGGCGAACCTCTCCATCTGGACAATATCCTGAGCGAGGAGGAGCGTGCCAAGGCCAACCTCTACGAGGAGAACCCCGCCAAGGCTACCGGCAACGATGTGTTCTCTGCATGGCCGGGCAGGAACGACTGGTACGAGACGGTGAAACTGAACTATGGTCCCAATACATATGCCAAGATGCTTCAGATACTGCTCTACTGGGCAGAGAAGGGCGTGGACGGCTTCCGTTGCGACATGGCCGAGATGGTGCCCGTGGAGTTCTGGGAATGGGTGATACCTCAGGTAAAGGAGCAATACCCCGACATCATCTTCATAGCAGAGGTGTACAACCCTCAGTTGTACCGCGACTACATCTTCCGCGGACACTTTGACTACCTTTATGACAAGGTGGGACTTTACGACAAACTCAAGGCCGTATCCGCAGGATGGTGCTCGGCCAAGGAACTGACATCATGCTGGCAGAGCGTGGAGGACATACAGGGCCACATGCTCAACTTCCTGGAGAACCACGACGAGCAGCGCATAGCCAGCGATTTCTTTGCAGGCGACGCCAGAAAGGGCCGTCCCATGATGCTGGTGAGCACACTGATGAACACCAACCCCATGATGATATACTTCGGTCAGGAACTGGGCGAGAAGGGTATGGACAGCGAGGGTTTCTCTGGCGAGGACGGACGTACAACCATCTTCGACTACTGGACGGTGGACACCATACGCCGTTGGCGAAACGGCGGAAAGTTCGACGGTGCCCTGCTCACGGACGAGGAGAAGAAACTGAAGGACTTCTATACACAGACCCTGCGTCTGGCCGAGGAGGAACCTGCCTTCAGCGAAGGACTCTTCTGGGACCTGATGTATGTGAACGGACATTTGGATAGACAGTATGCCTTCCTGCGTAGCGACAAGAACAAGACCTACCTGGTGGTGGCCAACTTCTCCGACGAGAACGTCACCACAGACATCCGTATTCCAGCCGATGCCATCCGCTCGCTAACTCCCGAATCGGAGAAGGTGAAGAACAATCTTGCACACGACATTACCGTGTCTATCAAGGTGAAGGCCTGGGACGGCATCGTAAAGAAGATAAAGTTGTAGGGAAAACGCCTCGTGAGACGATGCCCCTCGCTTCGTGAGGCGATGCCCTTTGCTTCGTGAGGCGATACACATCGCAAAGTATAGCGTAGCCATCTACAACGTATAACATAAAAAGAACACAGATAATGAACAGCGCAAATACAATCAGCCATTCGCACCTTGTCATCATGGCAGGTGGCATAGGAAGCCGTTTCTGGCCCATGAGCACTCCCGAACGCCCCAAGCAGTTTGTGGATGTCCTGGGTACAGGACGCACATTCATTCAGATGACAGTTGACCGCTTCAAGGGAATCCTGCCTCCGGAGAACGTGTGGGTGGTTACCAGCCAGGCATACAAGGACATCGTTGCCGAGCAACTTCCCGAGGTGCCTCAGGGCAACATCCTTCTGGAGCCTTGCCGCCGCAACACTGCTCCCTGCATAGCCTATGCCGCATGGAGGATAAAGAGCATTGACCCGAAGGCGACCATCGTGGTAAGCCCTTCCGACCACCTTGTCCTGGACACTCCAGAATTCCAGCGCGTGGTGAAGAGCGCCATGGACTTTGCCTCCACCTCGGATGCAATCGTCACCCTGGGCATGAAGCCCACACGCCCCGAGACAGGCTACGGCTACATACAGACGGACATGAGTTGCCCATCTGCCCGCAACAAGGAAATCTATCGTGTGGACGCCTTCCGCGAGAAGCCCGACCTTGCCACGGCCGAGAAGTACATCCGCAAGCCCAATATGCTATGGAATGCCGGCATCTTCATTTGGAACGTCAGCACCATAGTGAATGCCCTCAGAGTGTATGCGCCTGAGATTAACGAGGTGTTCGAGAACCTCTTGCCCCTCTACGGCACGGACAAGGAGCAGGATGCCATCAACGAGAACTTCCCCAAGTGCGAGAGTATCTCCGTTGACTATGCCATCCTCGAGAAGTCTGAGGAGATATACTGTTTCCCCGCCAGTTTCGGTTGGAGCGACCTGGGCACATGGGGGTCGTTGCGCGAGAACGTAAGCCGCGACAACAACGGAAATGCCGTGATTGGCGACAACGTGCAGACTTACGAGACACGCGATTGTGTGATACATTGCAGCGAAGAGCGCCGTGTTGTGGTGCAGGGTCTGGACGGCTACATCGTGGCAGAGAAGGACAATACCCTGCTGATATGCAAACTCTCGGAGGAGCAGAGGATAAAGCAGTTTTCAGAATAACTAACGGATAGACAAAATATTTTATGGAAAAGAGAAATGTTGCCCTTATAACGGGCGTGACAGGACAGGACGGCAGTTATCTGAGCGAGTTCCTTATAGAGAAAGGTTATGAGGTTCACGGTATCATCCGCCGCAGCAGTGTGGATTACCGCGAGCGCATCGCTCACTTGGAAGGCCATCCCCAGTTCCACCTTCACTATGGCGACATGGGCGACTCCATGTCACTTGTAAAGGTAATAGCCGACGTACGTCCCACCGAGATATATAACCTGGCAGCACAGAGTCATGTGCAGGTAAGTTTCGATGCCCCCGAGTTTACGGCCGACGTGGATGCCGTTGGCGTACTCCGTGTTCTGGAGGCAGTGCGTGCCAACCACTTGGAGAACGAATGCCGCATCTATCAGGCATCCACTTCCGAACTCTATGGCAAGGTGGAGGAGGTTCCGCAGAACGAGAACACGCCCTTCCATCCCTACAGCCCCTATGCCGTGGCAAAACTCTATGGTTTCTGGATTATCAAGGAGTACCGCGAGGCATACAACATGTATTGCTGCTCGGGCATCCTGTTCAACCACGAGAGCGAGCGCCGTGGCGAAACCTTCGTGACACGCAAGATCACTCTGGCCGCCGCACGTATAGCACAGGGCAAGCAGGACAAACTACTCCTGGGCAACCTCTCCTCTCTTCGCGACTGGGGTTATGCCAAGGACTATGTGGAGTGCATGTGGCTCATCCTCCAGCAGCCCGAACCCGAGGACTTCGTTATCGCCACCGGTGTGCAGCACTCCGTGCGCGAGTTCACCTATGCCGCCTTCAAGGCTGCAGGCATTGAACTGAAGTTCGAAGGCGAAGAGATGGACGAGAAGGGCATCTGCGTGAGCGGTCCTGCCGAACTCGTGGGCAAGACACTTGTGGAGGTAAGCCCCGACTTCTACCGTCCCACCGATGTGGTCAACCTCTGGGGCGACCCCACCAAGGCCAAGACAAAACTGGGTTGGAACCCTGCCAAGACTACCTTCGAGCAACTTGTATCCATCATGGTCAAGCACGACATGGAGAAGGTGGCCGCCGACCACGTGGCCAGCGTGATGCGTACAAACCTGGCAGAGTATCTGGAGAAGGGCCTGGTGAAGTAACCTGTCCGACATTCTAACCGAACGAGAAAGTTATATGATGGAACAGAATGCCAAGATATATGTTGCCGGACACCGCGGTATGGTGGGTAGCGCCATTGTCCGCGAGTTGCAGAGACAGGGCTACAACAACATCATCACCCGCACCCATGCAGAACTGGACCTGACAAACCAGGAGGCCGTAAACCGCTTCTTCGAACAGGAGAAGCCCGAGTATGTCTTTCTGGCTGCCGCCAAGGTGGGAGGCATTATTGCCAACCAGACAGCCCTGGCCGACTTCATGTACGAGAACATGATGCTGGAGATGAATGTAATACATGCCGCATGGCAGAACGGGTGCAAGAAACTGGAGTTCCTCGGGTCTTCCTGCATCTATCCCCGTATGGCTCCGCAGCCCATGCCCGAATCATGCTTGCTCACAAGCGAGTTGGAGCAGACAAACGAGGCCTATGCCCTGGCAAAGATCAGCGGATTGAAGTATTGCGAGTACCTGAACCGTCAGTACGGTACCGACTACATCTCCGTTATGCCTACCAACCTCTATGGTCCCAACGACAACTACCATCCCACACACTCCCACGTGCTGCCGGCCCTTATCCGCCGCTTCCACGAAGCGAAGGAACAGGGGCTTGACGAGGTGACTTGCTGGGGCGACGGTTCGCCTCTGCGCGAGTTCCTTTATGTGGACGACCTTGCTAACCTCTGTGTCTTCCTGATGAACAATTATAGCGGAAACGAAACCGTCAATGCAGGCACGGGCAAGGAACTGAGCATCAAGGCGCTGACGGAACTCGTCGCCAAGGTGGTAGGCTACGAAGGCCGCATCCTTTGGGATACATCCAAACCGAACGGCACACCGCGCAAACTCCTTGACGTAAGCAAGGCCAAGGCACTCGGATGGACATACCGCACGGAGTTGGAGGATGGCATCCGCCTCAGTTATCAGGATTTCCTGAGCAATCCCATGAGAGCAGAGAGATAGACATGGCATTTGCGTGCCATGCCTTGTAAAGAACAAACATTGGTTATCCTTAGATACTATTATGAAGAAACTATTGTCCCTTCCCCCAAATCTGGTGGAGTGCTTCCATGACGTGGCCGGTGTCAGCCGTGAGGAATATTTCTGCACCTCCGACCCTGTAGGAGCACGACTTGGCAGCGGAGGCGGAACGAACTGGCTGATGGAAGCCTGCCATCAGGATGAGGCTCCCGAACAGACTTTTGAAGAGTGGCTTTCACGCGAGAAGCGCATCCTGTTGCATGCCGGAGGCCAAAGCCGTCGTCTGCCGGGCTATGCGCCCAGTGGCAAGGTTCTCACCCCCATACCCGTCTTCCGTTGGGAGCGCGGTCAGCGCATAGGTCAGAACCTCTTGCAGTTGCAGTTGCCTTTGTACCAGCGCATCATGAATGCCGCGCCTGCCGGGCTCCGCACCCTGATAGCATCAGGCGATGTCTATATCCGTGCAGGCAAGTTGCAACAGATTCCCGATGCCGATGTGGTGTGCTACGGACTTTGGGTAGATCCTTCCCTGGCCAAGAACCACGGTGTGTTCCTTTCCAAGAGGGAGACGCCCGAGGTGCTTGACTTCGTGCTTCAGAAACCCTCGGTGGAGAAGTTGGGAGAGTTGATGCATAGCCACCTGTTCCTTATGGACATAGGCATTTGGTTGCTTTCCGATAAGGCTGTCAATCTGCTAATGCGCAAGAGTACCGGTGCGGATGGTGAAATACTGAACTACGACTTGTATAGCGACTTCGGCCAGGCGCTTGGTGAGAATCCCACCACCACGGATGCTGAAATCAGTCAGTTGAAGGTGGCGGTGCTGCCTTTGCAGGACGGCGAGTTCTATCACTACGGCACCTCGCGCGAGATGATTAGTTCCACCATGGCCATACAGAACCTTGTGTACGACCAGCGTGCCATCATGCATTTGGGAGTGAAGGCACACCCGAGCATCTTCACCCAGAACTGTCATCACGACATAAAGTTCACTCCTACGAACCAGAACACATGGATAGAGAACTCGTGGATACCTTCCACTTGGACCTTGACCCACGAGAACATCATCACCGGCGTGCCTCAAAACGATTGGACAATCAGCCTTGTTCCCGGTATCTGTGTTGATGTAGTGCCATTGGGCGAAAGCCAGTGGGTTCTGCGCCCCTACGGTTTCAACGATGCCATGCGTGGAGACCTGCGCGATGCCTCAACCGAGTACCTCGGACACCCCGTGGGAGAATGGCTCTCAAAGCGAGGCATCTCTGCCGATGAGGTGGAGGGCAACACCGACCTGCAGAACAGCCGTATCTTCCCCGTGTGTGACAACATTGAGGAGATGGGCCGCTTGCTCCAGTGGATGATAGCCGAGTCTCCTGCCGATATGACGGATGTGTGGAGAGCATGCGAACGCCTCTCCGCCAATGAAATAAGCGACAAGGCCAATCTGCGTCGCCTTCAGAAGCAACGCCTGGAATTCCGCAAGGCCAACCTTACCGCCCTGGCAAACAACCACAGATGCAGCATCTTCTATCAGACTAACCTCGATGATTTGGCTCATGAATTCCATAATCTTCAGGTGCCGGTTCCCGAGCCTCTGCCCGAGACCGAGCCTCTGCTGAAGCGCATCAACGACCACATGTTCCGTTCACGTCTGCTGGAACTGAACGGACTGGACGGTTCCGAGGCTGGAGCAAAGGCATTCTCCTTGCTTGGCGAAGGACTGACGGAAGACGTGCTTGCCCGCAAGCAGATGCCCCAGTTGGACGTGTACAGCGACCAGATTGTATGGGGAAGAAGTCCCGTCAGGATAGACTTGGCCGGCGGATGGACGGATACACCGCCTTACTGCCTCACTTCGGGCGGTAGTGTTGTGAACCTGGCTATCGAGTTGAACGGCCAGCCTCCCCTGCAGGCATACGTAAAGCCCTCGGCAGACTACCATGTCGTGCTCCGAAGCATCGACTTGGGCGCTATAGAAATTCTCACCACATGGGAGGAACTGGTAGATTTTGCCAAGGTAGGCTCTCCCTTCTCCATCCCCAAGGCTGCCCTGGCACTGGCAGGTTTCCTGCCCCAGTTCTGCCAGAAGAAGTACAAGTCTCTTCAGGAGCAGTTGAAGGACTTCGGTTGTGGCATAGAGGTGACTCTGCTCAGTGCAATACCTGCCGGCAGCGGTTTGGGTACAAGTTCCATCCTGGCAGCAACGGTATTGGGGGCAGTGAGCGACTTCTGCGGATTGGCATGGAGTAAGAACGAGATATGCAACCGCACGCTTGTGCTGGAGCAACTCCTCACTACAGGAGGCGGTTGGCAGGACCAGTATGGAGGTGTGCTCCATGGCGTGAAGTTGCTTGCCACTCAGGATGGTTTCGAGCAGACACCCGAAATCAGTTGGCTCAGCGACAATCTCTTCACCGACTCCCAGTATCAGGCATGTCATCTGCTGTACTACACAGGCATAACACGTACCGCCAAGAAGATTCTTGCCGAGATAGTACGTGGCATGTTCCTCTACGATACGGAACGCCTGCAACTGCTTGGCGAGATGAAGGAACACGCCCAGGATGTTGCCCAGGCCATTATGCGAGGTAATTACACCCAACTCGGCACACTTGTAGGCAAGACATGGCAACAGAATCAACTGTTGGACAGCGGTACCAATCCTCCTGAGGTGCAGGCCATCATCGAGAAGGTTCAGGATCTCTGTCTCGGTTTGAAGTTACCCGGAGCCGGCGGAGGCGGTTTCCTTTATATGATGGCAAAGGACCCCGCTGCAGCCTTGCGCATCCGCGAGATACTTACAAAGGAGCGTCCCAACGAGCGTGCCCGCTTCGTGGACATGAGTATCTCACGCACAGGAATGCAATTGTCTAGAAGTTGATTTTAGGTAATCAATCTTTATCCCAAATCGGTCATTAGCGCATAACAGTCCAATGACCGATTTGGGTTTAGTTATGGTGATATATAAGGAGGATGGATATGAAGCGTGAATTACAAAAAAGGAATACCCCGATAAGCAGATTGATACGGGACTACACCAATAAGGAGAGCGGAAGGGTTTCTGAAAGCAAGGTGGAAATAAAGAGACGTTTTGAGCATTTGGACTGGAAAGACCAAAAGAGGATTGTATCTGCTTTTCTTGATTCATGCCGGTCCGACAGAGAATGGATGTACGTCAGACTTCTGGATTTGTGGGACGACTGTTTCGCACCAAGGATTGCAGAACTGTGGGAACAGCACCACGAGGAGAGGTGTGCTTGGGTTGTTATCCGCCATCTGCCGGAAGACTATATCATATCGCAACTTGACAGTTTCTCCAACGACAGAGACTATTATTTTGTGTGCAGAAGACTGGCCCACAGGAGTGATTTCTGTATAGATAGGGAGCGTTTGTCTCCGGTAGACCACCTGGCGGTGTTGGTTCATGCCGGGCGTTCTTTTTCTGGTTCTTCTGCATTGGACATGCTTTATACGCTGGTAAACGAAGAGTGCAATACTGACTTTTTACACGCAAGTTATTGGAAGCTGAAGGATAATGCTGACGTATTCCATGCCATGCATATTCCGCAGGTTTCAAAGGCTCTCTATTACCTCAGGAAGGCTGAACATACAGATGTCGTAGACGAGTTTGAGCACTGGAATGATAGGGTGGTGACGAAGATTCTTGAATCTCCCGAATACCAGGAATTAAGGTCAGAACCTCTGTCCTATGATGACTACTTGTACAGACTCAGGTCTATCGGCAGATACTACCTCTATCAGGAACTGGACAGCAAATACAAGACGACAGAGTTGTACAAGAACACGGAGCCACAGGTTACGGATGCCTACAGGATGGACGTTCTTAAGCGCATGCGCAAAAATAATTCTTCAATAGATGATTTGATAGAATCACTATCGCTGGAGTTGGTGAATTGACGCCATAATCAAATCATAATCATAAATACGTGTTGATTTATGGAGAAGATTAACAAGGCGAGTTGTCCAGTCTCTTTTGAACAGTTGTTGAAGGCCGCTCAGGTGAGCAACGAGTATGTAGGATGTGGTAATCCCAATGCGAGTATTCTTATAATTGCAAGCGAACCGGCAATTGACTTAAAAAAAGAACCTAAAACTGAACGTGAAAAACGGGAGGAAGAACGTTATGAATGGGAGATAATTGAAAACAACGAGAGGTGGCTTAAGTGGTTGGAGGAAGGCGTGGCCGAAACCATCGTCCATGATGGCGTGATAGATGATATTTCCAGGTTCTCTCCAAGGTTTCCATACAAGGGACAGAAATATTCTGTCAGGTCAGAAGTCAAGAAGGACAAAGTGACCCACATCCGTTCAATGGCAGGAACAAGCAGGACATGGTATAATTATCAGAAGTTGTTGGACTTGGTGCGCGGAGTCAACAGGAGCAAGGCGGAGTTGCTGGACTTTCACGACTGGTGCTTCACTTCTGAATTGAATACCTGTTGTTCCAAGAAGAGCAGTGAGGTTGACGAGGAGGGACGTAGATCCTCTATAGCCAAACGTGCAGGGAAGTCAAACAGGTTTTTCTCTTCTGATTTCTTTCAGGGTTTCCCCATAGTGATAGTGGCATCCAGGAACTATGTCCACAGATACAGGGATGTATTTTCTGTAGGGGAATTGTTCGGATTTCCAGCAGACAGTAAAAGGGTGATGTCGGTGCCCACCCGCAAAGGTGGCAGAAACTGGCATCTTGATATCTATACAAGGCAGGGAGACTCCCCTAAACTGTTGGTTTGTTGCACCCATTTTGCAAATCGTATGTCAGAAGAGTATATGAAGGCAATCGCATCGACGATAATGGAATTTTGTGCAGAAAACAAGATACAGATTTGAAACACACAGAAGAATTGATGGTGATGACAGCGCATGCCAGCGGCATGTCTTTTGAAAAGGCAGACTTTGCCCATCTCTATAAGAACCGGGATTTCCTGGCTCAGGAATATGTACGTGGCAGGCTTGTCTTCGGAGAACTTGTACGTGTTCTCAAATCAGACTCGGAAGGCATATTCATAGCCCGGCTGATAACAGTCATAAGGACATCTGCCAGTGAAGAGGAGGCAAGGCAGAAGATATGTTGCGATTACGGCTTGTGCCCTGATACGGCTGCCTATGTGCTTGCACTTTCCCTTGAAGAAGTGACATCGCTCTCGCTACAAGAATGTCAGGAGGCATTGGCACATTTTGAGGCAATGGCATCAGTATCCTGACCGGAATACCCGTAGGTATGCTTGAATGCTGTTTCCTGTCTTTCCGGGAACCGTTTTTGTTGTCCCGGGTGACTCGCCCTTGTCACCCTCGGTGACTCGTCCTTGTCACCCTCGGTGACTCGCCCTTGTTGTCCCGGGTGACAAGGGCGTGTCCTCGGGACGACAAATTCAAGGCCATAAAACATCAGGCACCTGCATCCCCGGAAGTGGGGGCAGGTGCCTGACGCTTTTTGCTTGCGCGTATGTTGAAACCTAATTATTTCTTGTCCGTTCTGGTCAGCACGAAGTCGGTGGCGGAAACCCAGTCGCATTCGGGTGTGTCATTCGTAGTGGCAGGGTCGGTGGTTATGCCGTAGGTGATGGTTTCACCCTTTTTCACCTTAATGCCCTCTATGCTCAGTACTGCCCATCCGAAACCTTCTCCATCGTTGGCCATGGCCAGGAGATTGCGTATGCTGTCGTTGGCAAAGTGCGGATAGATGTTCTTCACTTCGGGCAGGGTTCCGTTGCCGCATGCCCATTTCCACAGGTTGCCTCCCTTGTTGCCAAATGCAGGGATGTACTGCCTGTTTTCCGTGTCTCCCACGTTGGCAAAGAGGTATGCACCGTTGTCCTCTGCCCTTACCAGTGCCGACAGAGTGTATGTGCCAGGAGCAACGGTGTCCGTCTTCTCGGCTGTGAATATCAGTTCGTCGTAGTCGCATGCATCCAGATATCGCTTTTCCGCATCGCCGGTGGGGTAGTCGCCTGTCCATGTGCAACGGTTGCAGGTGTTGGTGATGATGGTGAAACCAGTTTCGTCCAGATACGGTATGTCCAGATGCGGCTGGGGCTTGAAGGTGGGGATGGGGGTGCGCATCCTTCTGTTTCTCCACTCGTCATTGTTAATCTGTTTGGCCACCTCAAAGCATTTGGTTATCGAACGCGAGATGGAGAACACACCCCAAATCAGACAGCCCAGCATCAGCAGGGCAATGAGGGTCTTCAGCCAACCTGCCATGGGTTTGCCGGAACCGAAAATCCACCTCAACAACAGGACGAACAATACGGCCAGGATAATCAGTATGCACACTACGCCCGAGGTGAACAAGGTGCCGGTGGATTCTGTAATAGCGCTCATGATACGTGCTTCTGTCTGTGACAGGATCATGCTGCCCATACCTCCGATTATACCGAACCATCCGGTAATCAGTGCAATTACTGCCAGTATGAATACGCCCAGAGGACCGAGGATAAGCAGGGCGAACAGTACCTTCAGACAACCCGAACCGTTGTTCCTGTTGCACGATGCCCCCTGATTCGTCTGTGTGCTATGATCCTGGATGATTTGTTCGTTAATATTGTTAGGAGTCAGTTTCTTGCCCTTCATCAGCAACTTGTCCTCCGGAGTGCGTGCCAGGGGTATGATGAGCCACAGAATCAGGTAGGCGAGCAGTCCCACTCCCTCCACAAAGAAGAGTGCCAGCAGGAGCAGGCGCCACAGGATGGGGTCGCCGAAACCTATGTAGTTGGCCACGCCCGAGCACACACCGCCCAGCAGCATGTTGTCGGGGTCGCGGAAGAGCCGGCGGTTCTTGAAGTGATGGCGTATGCGCTCCCACAGGGATGCAGTGCTGGGGTCGAAGTTGTCCTCTTCGGTGTATGTGCTACCGCTTTCTACGCTCTGCCCACCGTTTTCCGTTTTCCGTTCTTCGTTTTCCGTTTGCTGCTCTCCGGCAATCTCCTCGGCGTTGCCTATCTTGCCAATAATCTCCTTTATTATCTCTATGCTGATGGCATCTGTACCCTGTTCCTTCTTCTCCCACAGGAGTTCTGCCACGCGGTGTTCTATGTCGTCGGCAATCTCTTCGCCACCGTCCTTGGTGCCGAAGTAGCGCTTCATGCTCTGCAGATAGTTGTCCAGCAACTGGTATGCATCCTCGTCTATATTATATAAGGTGCCGAACAGGTTTATGGTAATGTTCTTTTTCATTGTAGTAAGTTTTATAGTTTTTCTTTGCAGTATTGACTTAACGTCGACCTTTAGTTCCGTTTTACGATTTGCTCTTGTTTTCGGACACGGCATACCGTGTCCCTACCATGTTCTCGCTTACTCTCAACTTTGAATCTGCTTCCGCTCGGCAGAGCAAATAAATTTCTCTGCTCTCGCTAACTCGCAGTATTCCGTTTTCAGATTTCCGTTTTCAGTTTATTTACGGTGCCGGCCAGTTCGTTCCAACTCTGGTTCAGTTGCGTCAGAGCCTCCTCCCCGTCCATCGTCAGGGAATAGTACTTCCTGGGCGGTCCCTGTGTGCTCTCCTGCCACTCGTACTTCAGGATCTTGTCCTTCAGCAGGCGGTTCAGCAAGGGGTACAACGTGCCTTCAACCACTATCATGTCCGCCTCCTTCAGTTGCGAGATGATGTCGTTGGCATAGCACGGCCTGTGCCTAAGCAGTAGCATGATGCAATATTCCAGCATGCCCTTGCGCATTTGTGCCTTTGTGTTCTCTACGTTCATACGATAGGTGTTTTAGTATTACACGACTCATTTTTTAAGTTCTCGCTGCAAAGGTATGCATAATATTAGTACTATGCAATACAAGGTACTATAATTAACATATATTTAACACTTGGCCTCTTGCCTCTGAGTACTAATTTCCGTACCTTTGCCTCGTCGTTGCAGAAGATATACTTATACTTGATATTATTCAAATATACACGTTATGGAATATGTATGGTTGGCATTGGCAATCATCAGTGCCTTGGTTGGAGTGGCAGGAGCCATCCTGCCCATGCTGCCCGGTCCTCCGGTCAGTTATGTTGCGTTGTGGATGCTGTATTTGTATGATAAGGACAGTGTTTCGTCCACAAGTCTGTGGGTAATGGGGGGATTGATGCTGGTGCTTACCGTCATAGACTATGTTGCCCCGGTATGGCTCACCAGGATAGGCGGTGGTTCCAAGCAGGCCATGCGCGGTGCCACGGCAGGTCTGCTGGTGGGATTGTTCTGTGGGCCGGTGGGAATGATAGTCGGCCCCTTTGTTGGTGCATTGCTTGGCGAACTGCTTGTCAAGACACCCCCTCACCAGGCTTTTAAGGTTGCCTTATACTCATTCCTTGCCTTCATCCTCACCACAGGCCTGAAGTTCTTCTATTGCATTGCCGTGGTATGCATGGTGGCAATAGCGATGTGGTGGTAGGGCACTGCTGTCTGCTATAAGGAGAATCCCACGAGGCTTGCACCGCGTGGGATTCTTCATCTTGTTATTTGCTATATGTTTCAGGTCACTTGACCTCGATGGCGCGGTGCGCCTTGTTCTCTGCTTCCTTGTCGCGCTTGGGCAGTGCGATGCTCAGTATGCCGTCGGCCACCTGTGCAGAAATGTTGTCGGCATCCACATCCTCGGGCAGATGGTAGATCTGCTGGTAGTTGCTGTAGTAGAACTCGCGGCGCAGATAACGCTCCTTGTGTCCTTCCTCCTTTTCATCCTGCTTGTGTTCCATCTTGTTTTCGATGGCTATCTGCAGGTTGCCGTCGTTGGTGACGTGCACTCGGCAGAACTCCTTTCTTATGCCCGGTGCGGCCAGTTCCATGGTGTAGCCTTTTGCATCCTCCTTCACGTTGATGGCTGGTGTGGTGTCGTTAACTCTGTGCATCCAGTTCTTTCCGAAGAACTCGTCAAACATAGTGGGCATCCAATTGCGGTTGTTAATCATCATTGGTAACATAACTTAATCTCCTTTTACCTTTAATTAATTATATAATGTGTGTTTTTCTCTTGCAGGTCCGTCGCCATGCGCTGTAGGCCTGCACCATTATATCCGCAATTCCCGTGCCAAGGCACTGAGTGTTAAGGAGTTTGAAAAACGGACAACATTCTGTCAGTTGTGTTAACATGTTTAACACAGGCACTGACGTGCTGTCCGTTTCCTTGCCAAAGTGGCTGTATATTGCACCGCGTGGGATTCTTCATCTTGTCATTGCTATGTGTTTCAGGTCACTTGACCTCGATGGCGCGGTGCTCCTTGTCCTCGGTTTATCTGGCCAGTGCATCCTTCAGGGTGGGGAGCAACAGGGCATGGTCGCGAAGGTCGTTGCGTAGGGCGTATGTGCCGTCTTTCTGCACCAGCACGTAGGAGGGGATGCCGTCTATGTTGAACAACTTGTCGGTGAGGTAGCGCCATTGTGCATTGTTCAGACGATAGTGCAGACCTTTTATGTCCGAGATCATTTCGTTGTATTGTGCTATGGGAGATGTCTCGTTGGCAATGTACACCCACACGATGTCGTCCGTGGCGAGCGGACCGGATTCCTTCAGAGGCTTTATCTGCCTCAGGGCATGGCGGCACGGGCCGCACCATGTGTTCCAGAAGTCCACCACCACCACCTTGCCTTTGTGTGGTTCTATGATGGCCTGGAAGAGGGCTTCGGGAGCAATCTCCTCCACGTTCTGCAGATTCTTGCTGCTCTGTGCTATCGCCTTCAGGGTTCTTGTCATTATGTCCTCGCACATGTCGGCATAGAACGGGTTGTCCATCTTGCGCAGGCGTTGCAACGTGCTGTCGGCAAGTTGGCCCTTGTATGCCTCCTTCACAGCATCGTATGCAAGAATCATGTCTTGCCACATCCTGTTGTCCTGCACGCTTTTTAGTTCCATTGGCACTTTCTTTATCAGTTCGTTGCTGCATTCGGAAAGTAGCAACCATGGGTTGTCGGTATCCACATGAGCCATCACCTTTTCGTAGTGCTGGGGCAGAATAGGGTGTGCCTCCAGATTGAAGGTATCCTCAGGTACCCTCTCCATCCACGGGCGTATGTCCTGCTTCATGTGCATGATAAGGCCAACGGCGTAGTCGGCTTTCCTCTGTTCTTTCTGCCATGCGTGCCAAGACACTTTGTCCACGTGGTTACATCTTATCTTATAGTTGTTTATCACGTGGTTGGTGTATTCCTCGGCAGTGATGTTATAGCTCAAGCCGTGTGATATATCGGTAGAGTCGGGGCTGTCCCATGTCATGGCAGGCAGGTTGTTCATGGCATCATATCTGCCGCCCTTTGTCCAACACTGTTTTATCGTTGGCATTTCCATAGGAACTCTACCGTAGTAATTGAACCTGTTATTGAGGTTTATGTTGCCAAGATTGACATATAGGTCAATGCTGTCTCCAGGGGCAACATAGAAACTGCCATACCCCCTCCCGTTCACAACGGGGAAGGCACATCCCGTGCCGTACTGGCGGAAGGTGGCGGTGCCTTTGCCTGTCTTGGGGTCGATTTTTACATCCACGCTCTTCTGCTCTTCCAGCAGGGAGTTGATGGGCAGGATTATGTCCTTTGCCACACCTTCGCGGTAACCCAGCAGATGCACGTTCACGGTGACGTCGCCGAACTCATAGGCATATCGTGGTTCCACGTCCGTCTTGGGCATGCCTTTCAGTTCTTCCGGCAGTCCTTCTGGGGCGTTGGGGTCCCTCTTTCCGGTCAGGTCCAGGTCGTATATCCTCCAGTCGCCCTCGGCATCGCCCTCAATGTAGTCAAAGGCTCTGCACTCCTTGGCCAGGGGGGCGAAGCATAGGGTGAAGCAGGTGTCGCCGTCCTCGGGCAAGGTCATTGCCTTGCCTATCTCTATGCTGCTGCCTTCCCTCAGTTTGTACTCTACGCCGTCGGCCACCAGTTTCGTTGTCTCTTTCACGTTTATCCAGTTTCCCGGCATGTTGAATCCGCGTACCGTCAGCACCGTGGCAGAGTCTGTCCTCTCCACTCTCTCAATGACGATGCTCGTCGTGTTTGCCGCCCCGGCCAGCGGGAAGTCCACTGCCCGTGGCATCTGTGTGCAGGCACACATCAGCAAGGATATGCTGCCGGCAAGGAATACAAGTCTTTTCATGTTCTGCATAAAACTCTAATTAAGACAGGCCTTCTACATCAAAACCATTATCAATGAATTCCTTTATAGATTGCCAAAATCATTATTCAACATTGTCACTTCGCTGTTTCTTTTGTGCAAATATAATATTATTCTTCGCAACTCCCAACTATTTCATCGTTTACGGGTATTGTCCGAACTCTGATGGCTGATGGCGCATTTCTATCAGTTTATGTTTAAACTCTGTTTGTGTTAGCTATCTATATAACGCTTACAGCTATCAAATGTCAAGTGTAAAAGAAGAGAAAAAGATATTTCGTACGCTTAATCGTATCTCTGAAACTGCGTTTCTAAGATACTCACGCTCGGAAAAACAAAATAAAGCACGCTTCGTTTTGTTTTTCGCTCGCTTAATCGTATCTTTGTGTCGGATATTAACAACAAGTACTTATGTCTGAACAGTATTTAGATTGTGATTCTTTGATAGATCTTGGTACCATATATGATGCAATTGCCTATAATGGTTTTTCTAAGGAAACTATCGATTTGATTGATATCTATACAAAGCATATATTAAATGGAAAAACAAACTTTAATCAATTTAATCAACAAGAGCATGCAGGACTCTGCTGTGCAGGTGAGGTGCTCATTGGGGCGACCATCGTGTGCAACTACGCGCAAGCAAGCCTTAGAGCAAGTTCAGATGCTGGAACAGGCCAAGCAAGCCCATTTAATTGGGAAATAGACGAGGCACAGGAAACTCTCCTACAACAATGGGCAGAGTCTAAGCATTTGTGGTTTGCAAATGCTGAGGCTGATATTGAATTGGAGTATGGTCCGATGATTGCTCAAGGAGCAGAAGCTAAAGTTTTTTATAAGGAGGGAGATACATCTGTCGTAAAAATGCGGACTTCTATTTATGCAACTTTGGACAGAGCATTAGAATCAATAGTTCTTCACAATGCTTTATTTCCAGAAACAGCAATGAAGTTAATAGGATTTACACGCGATTCTGATGGACTTTTACGTTCAATAAGTACCCAGCCTTATATTAGATGTAAGCGCTTGGCTACAAAATATGAAATAGATCATATGGTCGCTTTAAAGGGTTTCCAAAACAATCAAGACGGACAAGGGGTCAACTATATCGGAGAACGTCTCCATCTTGAGGATATGCATCCTGCTAATGTTTTTATAGATGCTATCTCCGATGTACCAGTATGTATTGATTGTATTGTGAAGTTCATTAAGAAGTGATATTTTAATTGCATGAAATACTTGAATCAATTTCACAAAGAATCTTCGGAACGGAAGTTGAAGAAAATCGCCGAATCTCAAAAGCATCCAATGTCACCAGAAGAGATAATGGCATATCTTTGGTCCAATTTCGAGAGAGCAAAACGCATGGAACTTGGGGTGGAATAGCATGCATCACATACCCACACTTCCAGAAAGGCAAGCAATACAAGGGGCGTTGCATCAATAATTCAACTGCCGCATATATAGGAATCCAAAGAAATATATCAGATTGTACAACGAATACAATAGCCTGTTCAAAAACATGTCTATGTTAATTCCTGTAATCTTTTTCATTTGTGTAGTTGTTTAGAAGGTTATCCCATGCGCCTTGATGAGGCTCTGCAGGCGCTTTATCTCTTCGGCTTGCTGCTTCACTTGCTTGCGCAGGGCGTGCAGTTCATCTTGTTCCTGCTGGCGGTATCCCGTGCGTGCGGCATGCATGCGCTCCTTTATACCGCCTTGGGTGACAAATTCCTGCTCCAATGTGATTAGGTGACGGTTGAGCATAGTATCCACCATATAGCAGAGGGTGAGGGCTGTATTGGCCATCTCCTCGTTGTTCCATTTGTCAAAGTGTGGTTGATAGTCTTCCACGCGGTTATGGATTTTGCAAAACTCCAGCATCTTGTTGTAGCGATTATGCGACTCTGTCCAAATAATGAGGTTACGCGAGATGAGATAGTCCCGATAGTCCTCGCGCAACTCTTGGATAGAACTTCGTGCCACATTTAGGAGTTTTAGTTGCATTTCTGTGGAAGCCACTCCATCCTCTATACCCTCAACAATATTTTGCTTTCCACTACGGGCAGCCTGTATCATCTGGTCCACCGTACGGTCTCCATGCGCAGGAAGGAAACGCTTGCAGAATACATAAGTCAGATGGTAGAGCACCTCACTCTTCTGGTAGAAGTACGTATTGCGCCAGGGCGCCTGCCTCTTTAGAACTTGTTGCATGGTATAGTGTGATTTAATGGTTTAGATGGATGCAAAGATAGCGCTATTTTTTGAGAAATAGATGCTATAGAAGCAATAGATCCTATAGCCTCTATAATTTCTATAGATTCTATAGTTTTTATGGTCTCTATAGCACCTATCCTCTCACTCTCATTCCTTCGCTATAATCTCTGCAGGATTTTGCTTCATCACCCTGCGGATGTGGAGGGAGACGACGAGGAGGATGACTATAGAGGTGATGCTTATGCTTAGGGCGAGGGGCATGACGGGGGACAGGAGGTGTGGGGAGATGAATTCCTGTCTAGCCCAGTCTTGTAAGAATTGATTGAAGAGGATGCCTACGGGGATTGCAATCGCGCTGGCTACTCCGATAAGCCACAGGTAGAGGCGTCCGAAGAGTAGGGCTATGTCCTTTCGCTTGGCGCCATGTATCTTGCGCAGAGCTACTTCCTTTTGTCGCGAACGGGTATCAAGGGCAATAGTACTCCAGATTCCCATAAAGCAGATTAAGGCACAGATGGCGGAGAGTATCCATGCGCCGCGCTGCAGGTTGAAAAAGGCCTGGAGTTCCTCGGTATGCTGGTCGCGCAGGTTGGTGACCGTTTCTCGCAAGGGAAGCGGATTGATGCGGCGCATCTCGTCCTTCAACTGTTGCATCACTTCGTGGTATTTGCCCTCATCGGGTTCGATGATAAAATCTCCAATCTCCCCATAGGGATTCGGTAGGAAGATGGCAATGTCGCGTGTTGAATGGTGCTGGTTGAGGTGCATGTAGGGCAGTGTGGCAAATGTGCCGCCAACAGGTAGCGCCTCGAAGTGATTTTGGGGAGTGAGCATTCCGTTTTTGATTACTCCCAACGAGTCAAAGGCTGCGTAGAGCCACTCGTGGAGTAGAATGCAGTCTTGTCTCTGTTCCTCGGGCACGAACCATTTGATGGGGCGCTGCCAAAAGTCGAAGAAGGCCGTGTCGGTCAGGAAAAACGTCCGGAAATGAGTACCTCTGAGCGCTTCACTTGCACCAGGCGTTTCCTGAATTTCTAAGAATGGTATGTATAAATTAGATTGCGCAATCGAACGCTTAATCCCCTGAGGTGATGTCTGCAGGTATTCCTTTAGGGCTACAAAGTCGTTGCCGTTATAGGGACGTATGTGCAGGCATTCCTTGTAGTGGTCATCATTTTCGGGAATGTTCATCTGCTCTTTTACTAAGCCAATGAATTGCGAGAAGGCCAGTGCACCCGAAAGGAAGACAAGGCTCACCACCAGCTGAATGCCCAGCATCGTATTGCGCAAGGCATGTCCCGCATTGCGGTGTAATCCTGCCGCCAAGTTGGTGTTTGACTTGCGGATGCGACGGAGTGCCACCCACACGATAAGGGCGCTGAGCACTGCCACGATGCAGAAGATTACAAGTATCGTTTGGGCGTAACCATATACCACCCAGCCCAACCAGGAAAACATTGTCTGGAAATGCACCTCAGCATAGTCGGCAAGCCAAGTAGCTATTACAAAAGCCAATGCCAATGAAAGCATCAGGGTCATAAAAACCTCCGTCAGAAATAGCCCATACAGACTCCATTTTGAGGCGCCATGCACCGTGCGGAGTGCTATCTCGCGTCGGCGCATCTGGAATAGTTGCAACTGCATCTTGAGGAAACCCACAAGGGCTGCCAGCAGCACCATGGAACTGATTAGGTAAACAACGGTGCGCACTAACAGCACCGAACCATTCTGACGGTCAATCGCCTCACTCATAGGCTCCACCTTAGCCTTCAGCCCCAGAGGGTGGAGGCGGAGGTTTGCCGACTGCTCCAAGTCTTTAGCGGTGTAACCTTCTTGTAAGAGTACCTCAAATCTCGTGGCGTAAAACTGTCCATTCAATTTCTCCTCCGTAGCTTCCATACACAGGAACGCCCTATTGTCTGTCACATCAATCGAAGACATTGTTTTCACAACGTCACGCACCGTGTAAGTGTCTACAACTATGCGCTGCTCCTCAATAAGATAATTCTCAAGACAAATTTTAATGCCCACGGGATTCTTGTCTCCGAAGATGAACTTCGCCTGCGTTTCGCTCAGAAGCGCATCTCCACTTCTGAGCACAGGAATCTTTTCGCCCGTCAGCGCCGAACGTACGCCACGAAAGTTAAGATACTCGGGGAGCACGCGACAATACTCTAAGTCCAACGTTCGTTCCGTAGAGTCAGGCAAAACTATCACGGAGTGACTCACCCCATGGTGATCATCAGCATAGAGTAGTTTCTCTACGCCCACCATACCGCCGCCCGAGGTCAGCGCAGTGAGAATCTCCTCTTTAATCCTTACAGACTCCGTATTAAAAGCAAAGCTCCCGTCATTAGGATTTGGAGCAATGTCTTCATGATTGATGTCGATAAGCATCATTTCATACAGGCGGTCGTAATAAGGTTCGTCACAAATGGCAGGTGGAGCATAATGGCTCAGCACAAAGTGCGTTGCCGCCAGAGTGACCATACCCACCGCCAGCGCCATCACGCTGACAAGGGTCTGGAACTTGTATTTCATGAGATTGCGGTAGGCAATCTTGAGGTTGTGGGAGAGGAAGACCCAGCGGACCCTCCCCCTTACCCCTCCACAAGGGAGGGGAGTAGTATGTACTGGAGGATGATTGTTATGTTGCATATTTGTGATAAATTGAGGACCCCTCCCCATGCCCTCCCACAAGGGGCGAACAAGGTCTTTAGAAGATGGACTGAAACAGCGTTCGACGCCCGAAGGGGCTGAAGTCAATGTCCATCTGTGCCTTGTGAGGGGAGTACATTCCTGTGCGACGCGCGGACAGGAGTAGAATGTACTGTGGATAAGATGAGTTAATGAATTTGTTGGTTGATTATATATTTCATTAGTCAGTTGTAACCACTCCCCTCCCTTGTGGCGAATGGAGTCTTTGGAGGATTGACTGAATGTCAATCTGTGCTCCATGAGGGGAGCAATCCCCATTGCGACGCGCGGACAGGTTGGGGGTGGGTCTGCTTTCTCACTCCTTCGCAATCACCTCGGCGGGATTCTCCTTGAAGCACACTTTTACCTTATGGGCAACGAGGGCGGTGACGATGAGGGCGATGAGTGCGACGATGCCGAGGGCCGGCAGGATGCCAAGGGAGATCTGCAGGGCGTAGGTTTGCAACCAGAGGGTCATCAGGTAGTAACCCACGCAGAGGCCTAAGGTGGTGCCGAGGGCAGAGATGATGCCGTATGTGCGGAGGGTGCGGCGCAGGCAATCCCTATAGTGGGCGCCGAAGACACGGCGTATGGCTATGGCACGGCGCTGGCGCTGGAGGTCGGCACTCAACAGGGTTATCATTCCGAAGAGGGCAATGCCCAAACCCACTGCTGAGAGCACGGAGTAGAGCCACAGGAAGTTCTGCTCCTTGCGGTACTTCTCGGCAATGAGGTCGCCATAGTTTACTACACGCACTGTTCCTGCATCGGGGTTGATGTCGTGACGGCGCAGAACCTCTTCCACGGCGGCAATGCCTTCCTTCTCCCTGCCGGGGAGTATGCGGAAGTAGAGTTGGGAATCTCCGCCAGAGCCGCCTAAATCCTGGGCATATCCTATCAGTTCGGGTTCTTGGTGCAGGTCGCGGGTGCAGAGGTCGAGCGTGCCGATAACTTCTTGTTGGCCACGGGTATTGATATATGGATTCTCGGGCGTTACCCCGTAATATGCCGCAGCATTGCTGCTCAGCAACACCTGTCCGTCCTGCCACTTGAATTCGCCCTGCATGGGTTTCCATAGGTCGGGCTTGATATCGAACAGGCGTATCGTCGCCTCGGAAAGTATCATCATGGTAAGGTTCTGTTCAAAACCATCCACATTGAAGCCTATCGCCCATCCGCGTTCGAAGATGGGATGGTTCAATACGCAGGTGTCCACTGCCGAAAGGGTACACAGTTCTTGTGCAAACTCGTTGGTGTTTACCACCCTCTTTTCCTCATACCAATTGAAACGGAAGGTATATACCCTTTCGGGGTTCACGCCCAGGGCATCTTTGGTGACGAAGCGGATTTGTCTGCCACCGTTCCACACCAGGAACAGCAACAGCACGCTCACCGCCACCTGCATCACGGCAAGGGGGTAGTTCAATGCCGAGGGACGTCCCTGCGGAGCACCCTTCAGGGCGAGGCGGTGCCTGCGGTTCTGCACATATACGGGCAGCAGGCAGAGTGCCAGTTGCACAAGGAGGAGCGTGAGCAGGCTGCCTGCGAACCAAAGGTACACTTCGCCGCGGGTAATCTCCATTCCCTCGAAATAGGTGTCGAACGTCAGTGTCATCAGCACAAAGGTGAGCACACCGATGGCGCAGAACATCAGCAGGGCCTCGGCCTGCAGGCGGAGCAGGGTGTCGCGGCTGCCACCACCCAGGCAGATGCGCAGGCGATGGTCGCTCCATCGGGCATCGGCAGCAGTGTTGAGCAATGCCAGGTAGGAGAACAGAGCCGAAAGGAGCAGCAATGTGGAGAGGATGAAGAACACGCCGGGGTAGAAGGCCGCTTTCCAGAAACTTCCTTCGTTGCGCAACAACTCGCCCATGCGGAGCGGTACGAGCCGGAAACTTTCATAATCGTCGTTGTATTGTGAACCGGCAAATCGTTCCAACGTCTCGTCCAGCGCGCGTTGCATCTGTTCGGGGTGCTTCGTGCGCACGAAGAGTTCCATGCTCTCTGGTGAGTAAGAATATCTATTTGCAGGGGTGGGCTCCAGTTTCTGGTAATGATAAGCGGTAATCTCACCATCCGCTCCGACAGGCTTCTGTGCTTTTGTCACACCCACCACACGCAATGTCTTCTCGGCACCGCCTTCGCGCAGGAACTTTGCCGTCACCGTGGTGCCCACCAAGTCCGTGGTGCCGAAGAGGGCAAGGGCAGTCTTGTCGGTGAGTACCACTTCGCCATCCTCACTGGCAGGCCTGCCGGAGATGAACTCAAGGCGCATGACCTCGTAATATTCCGGGTTCACCCTCAGTATCGGCTGCGCTGGTGTCGTATCATTTGTGCTTATAATCTCAGCACCAGGATACATGATGAATCCCACTTTGGCATCTTCAGGCGCATGCTCCAGGATGTCATGCCCCAGACTGTCGCTGAGATGGTAGGTGAAGGCTCTGAACCCCTGTGGTTCACTGCCCTGCACGCGATAGACGTCCTCCACGTCGGGGATGTGACTTGCCTCGTGTGTCTGCCTCCAGATGCTGGAAGCCGAAAACACGAAGGCAGTGAGGGCAAACGAGATGATGCCCACGATAAGAATGCTTTGCCCCATATTGCGCCTTATGTGGCGCAGGGCTTGGAGGAAGTTGATACGGACCTGGAGCCAACGGACCCAGCGGACCCTCCCCCTTACCCCTCCACAAGGGAGGGGAGTAGGATGTACTGTGTGATTGTGGTTTTGCATATTTGTGATAAATTAAGGACCCCTCCCCATACCCTCCCACAAGGGGCGGGAGTATAGTGTACTGGAGGGTGATTAGGATTTTGCGTATTTGTGATAAATTGAGGACCCCTCCCCATGCCCTCCCACAAGGGGCGAACAAGGTCTTTAGAAGATGGACTGAATGTCCATCTGTGCCTTGTGAGGGGAGTACATCCCTGTGCGACGCGCGGACAAGAGTAGAATGTACTGGGGAGTGAATTTGGTTAATAATGTTGTTAGTTGATGATATACTTCATTAGTTAGTTGTAACCACTCCCTCCCCTTGTGGGAGGGTTGGGGAGGGGTCTGTTTGGTCCGCTGGGTTTGTTTGGTATTTTTCTCCCTACATTTCCACCTCGCTCACCACCTCGCCGTCGAAGAGGTTTACTATGCGGTCGGCATAGTTGGCATCGTGCTGGGAGTGCGTTACCATGATGATGGTGGTGCCCTCCTTGTGCAGTTCGCAGAGCAGGTCCATCACCTCCTTGCCGTGCTTGGAGTCGAGGTTACCCGTAGGCTCGTCGGCCAGGATGATGTGGGGACGTGAGATAACGGCACGTGCTATGGCCACACGTTGCTGCTGACCGCCGGAGAGTTGCGAGGGGAAGTGCTGTGCACGGTGTGTCATGGCCACACGCTCTATAACCTCCTTCACCTTCTGACGGCGCTCCTTCTTGGGCACACCCATATAGAGCAGGGGCAGTTCCACGTTCTCCGACACGTTCAGTTCGTCGATGAGGTTGAAGCTCTGGAACACGAAGCCCAGTTTGCCCTTGCGCAGGTCTGTACGGTCGTCCTCGCTCATCTGGCTCACGTCCTTGCCGTCCAGTATGTACGCACCCTCTGTGGGTGTGTCCAGCAGGCCAAGGATGTTCAGCAGTGTGGACTTGCCACAACCCGAAGGACCCATGATGGCCACGAATTCGCCTTTCTTCACTTCCAGGTTCACGTTCTGCAAAGCCCAGGTTTCCACTTCGTCGGTCTTGAAGACCTTCTTGATGTTTGTTAATGTTAGCATAGTTGTAAAGGACCCCTCCCCGTACCCTCCCACAAGGGGAGGGAGTATATACAATTAGGGGAATGGGGATTTTTTAATGAGTTAATGAATAATGTTTAGTTGTTTATAATTACTTTTATTTTGGTTCAAGTCTATTTGTGTCTAATCTCACACGGAATCCACGGAATCCACAGATTTACCTTTCATCTGAGAGTACATCACGCTGGCGCTGGATTCCACAGAATGGCACATGTTTCACTGTGCCTGCCTGGCGGGATGTCCATTCATCTGCTTCACTCTTATTGCTCAATACTCTTTCTCTCCGTTATTCTGTCTTCATCGCGCCAGCCGTCGTAGCGAAGCTTGCGACAAATTCTGTGTTTTCTTTTATTCGTTGTATTGTCATCAATGAATCATTCCGTGTATTCCGTGTATTCTGTGTGAACTATGTTTAAATCCGATATGCTCCTCTTGAATAATGTTTAGTTATTTATAATAGGGTTTATTTGTTTCAAATCAATTTGTTTCTAATCTCACACGGAATCCACAGAATCCACAGATTTCCTTTCATCTGAGAGTACATCACGCTGGCGCTGGATTCCACAGAATGGCACATGTTTCACTGTGCCTGCCTGGCGGGATGTCCATTCATCTGCTTCACTCTTATTGCTCAATACTCTTTCTCTCCGTTATTTTGTCTTCATCGCGCCAGCCGTCGTAGCGAAGCTTGCGACAAATTCTGTGTTTTCTTTTGTTCGTTGTATTGTCACCAATGAATCATTCCGTGTATTCCGTGTATTCTGTGTGAACTGTGTTTAAATCCGATATGCTCATCTTGAATATTCTCTTACTTCGTTTCCCGCGCTCCGTTCATCCAGCCAATGCTTTCCAGTACCGATTTCTGTACCGCATAATCGGTACTGGAGTACCGACGTGTAGGTACTGGAGTACCGACGTGTAAGTACCGGAGTACCGACACGGTGGTACTGAGCCAGTGCTCCCGTGAGAGTATTGGAGTTTCCCCGTGAGAGAACTGGAGTTTCCCCGTGAGAGAACAGGAGTTTCCCCGTTGGGAAACTGTGTGTGGCCTAATGACGGTATGGATGGTGTTTGCATGAGAAGTTTTATTGTCCGTTTCGTGTTTGTTTCGGACACGGCGTGTCCGTATGTAAGGTTTGTGTTTTCACCTTTCCGTTTCTGTTCGTCTCTGCGTTCTCTGTCGCGCGAAGCGAGCGACTAATCCAGCGACAGCGTAGTTTGCTTTGCTACTCTGTGTCCTCTGCGCTCTCTGCGTGAGGTTTGATTGAGAGCGGTTATGAGTTTTTTGCACGCAGATTACGCCGAGAGCGCAGAGTTTTTCATTTTCCTTGGCGTATTACGCTGGCGCTGGAGGGGTCGCAAACTTCGTTACGACGAGAGAGCGCAGAGGGGGAGCGACTAATCCAACGGACCCACCCCCAACCCCTCCCTGTATGGAGGGGAGTATGATGTACTGTATTGTGATTTTGCATATTTGTGATAAATTGAGGACCCTCCCCCTTACCCCTCCCTGTATGGAGGGGAGAAGAATGTATAGGGGATAAGGTGAGTTAATGAATGTGTTAGCTGATAATTATGTCATTAGTAAGTAGTAACCACTCCCTCCCCTTGTGGGAGGGTTGGGGAGGGGTCTGCTTGGTCTGTTTGGTTTGGTCCTCACTCCTTCTTCACCACCTCCGCCGGATGGATTTTGCTCACCTTCCATATCTTGTGGCTGATGGTGAGAAGGGTAATGGCTACGACGATGAGGATGGCGAGGATGAGGTAGAAGAGTATCATCATCCAGTCCTTGCTCTCTATGCCATCCAGGACGAAGGTACTGAATATGGTGATGAAGGCGATGGAGAGGATGCCGACAATGATGCCGCTGATGAGAAGCAGGCGCAGGTAATACCTGCCGAACAGACGCATGATGTCCCACGAGTGGGCGCCATGAATCTTGCGCAGGGCCACCTCCTTCTGTCGGCCGCGGCTCTCGAGAGCGATAGCGGAATAGACACTTGCTACGATGCAAAGGATGGAGACGATGACAAGGAGGAAGCACAATTCGCGCATCAGTTCCAGCATGCGTATGACCTTGAACCACTCTTCGTACAGGTTGTCCACAGGTACGTCGTTCATGTTGCCTGGCTGAGCCTCGCGCCACAGGTCGGTAAACGCATCTTCTACCTTGCCATACTTGCCGTCTTTGGGGAAGATGAGGTAGTTGGCATCGGGGGTATAGACACGAAGTTCTTTCAGGTTGTCCCTGTCCTGCCATGTTACGTCATCATCCACTATCCAGAACGACGGTGTGCTATGCGAACCTGGACGATAGCCGATGAGAGCAGGGGCATAGCCAATGAGAGTGTAGGAGCGGTCCTTGTAAAGCCGGCGTGTCTGCACATCGCGACTTATGGGCAAGTCCCATTTCTCGCGCAGACGCTCCACTTCCTCGGTACGAACGTATATGGCACTGACATGCTTCTGCTGATTCTCGTCCTTGGGCTTGTCTGCGCTGATTTCTATGTCGAGCATGTAGAAGATTTCTTCATCGGTGGCGAGGAAACTATAAGCATGTTCTCGGATGCTTCCGTCGGTGTTCTTGTACTTGAGCGTATGTGTTATCAGTCCTTCGTCCACCTCGGGACCTTCGGATTCGCAACAGAAGTAGATGCACTTGGATATGTGCTCTACATCCTTGTTCTGTGCTATTTTGTTGACAAAGTCGGGTACTCCAATGTCCATTGTCCTCATGCTTGCCATAAGAGTCTTGCGGTATGGCGCCTTGTTCTCTGTATAGTTTCCGTATTCCTGTTCGGCAATTACGTTAATGACATAGAAGGCACCCAATACCGCAAAGGTGAGCATCATGCTTATGGCAAACTGAGTGCCCAACATCACGCTTTGTCCTTTGGTGCGAGGATGTCCGCTACGGCCTACTCGCATGCCCACGGGACTGTGCAACTGGCGGTACAGGGAAATGAAAGCCACCACTAAGGAGCAAAGTAATGTGGCAAGGCAAATCCACATGCCGGTCTCCACAATCACTCCAACGTCGAAGAGGATTTCATCATTCAGCCTTTGTATAATGGACATGGCATAACGCGACAGTTGTACGGTGATCAACAACGTGGCTATGGCCGTAAAGGCGAACATGATTGCCATTTCCGTTACGAGGAGCATGAACAGGTGTCGGGGTTTTGCTCCCATTGTTCGGCGCAGAGCCATCTCACGGGCACGGAGCGAGAAGAGTTGCAACTGCATCTTCAGAAACCCCACGGCACCTATGAGCAGCACACTGCTTCCAAGCAAAAGCCCAACACCTATTATCGTCAGATAGAACAGACCATCGTCTGTCCAATCCCATGCGTTCCATTGCAGAGCCACATAGTATTCGGGCAAGGCACCTGCCAGTTGTTCGCGCAACTGCTGTGCCGTGTAGCCCTCGGCCAGTTCTATCTGCAGGCTATTGAGGCGGTTGTATTGCGTTTCAGCGATGCAGTTCTTCCGGCAATAGATAATAGCATCGTTGTAATGATCCTCCATGCGTTCGGATATGTTCACCACATCGCGTATGGTGCGCTGGCTACCGTATATTTCGCTAAGTATCCTGAAACCACGAGGGTCCACACCTTTGCCAAAGACCTTATCGCGGAGATCGTCCGTTATAAGCACGTCGCCTTCGTTCAGTTCGGGTATCCTTTCGCCCGTGATGGCCGAACGGTATCCGAGGTAATGGTATCTTCGTGGCGAGCACTGGGCATATCTGGCAAAGTATGTCTTGGGTTGTGCTGTGTTGTCCTCGAATTCGAAGTCGGTGGCCATCACACTGACAATACCATGAATCTCCTTCATGGCAGGCAGTTTCATGCTATACAGCCTGTCGATAAATGCCTTGGTGATGTTCACCATGGGCAATTGTCTGTCTGCTCCGTTGGCATCATGTTTGGCGGTGTTCTTGAATTCCTCTTCGCTCATCTCGTAGATAGTGAACTCCGGCCTGCCTTGGTCAATAGAACTGTAATATAAGTTGCGTGCAAAGTTGAATATAATATGCACGGTAATGGCAAAGCATACCACACCCACGGCCAGACAGGCAATGGAGATGATGTTCTGCACCTTGTACTTGAGCAGGTTGCGCCATGAGGTCTTTAGATGGTGGAGGAAGAAGACCCCTCCCCATACCCTCCCACAAGGGGAGGGAGTATGATGTACTGGGGATTGAGATTGATTGTTCATATTTGTGATAAATTGTGTTAGTACAGTATATAATGATAACGGGAACGATGATGTTTTTGTTACATTGCTGTGTCCTTTTCCTTCCCCTCCATCTGCGTTGGAGGGGAAGGGTGTCTTCTAACCTAATTATAATCTATATTCAACATCTTGTAATTATTGGTTTGGGTTGTTGTTTGTGTGGAGTCAAGTTGTCATACCCCCTACGGGCAGGTTTTGAATACTGAAAGGGGAATTCTTTTAACATACCCCCTCCGGAGCTCCGCTCCTCGTCCCCCTATCTTAGAGGGACAGTTGGCTAACGCGGTGTTTGGGTTAGGTGTGTGACAGTTGATTGTAACTGATTGTCCCTCTGAGTCAGGGGGCGAAGAGGATCTTTAGAAGAATGACTTGATGTCATTCTGTGCCCTCTGAGGGGAGCACTTCCCAGTGCGACGCTGGGCAAAGCGAAGCGGAGGGGGTATGTAAATTATTGTTCATACATTGACAGGAGGCATCCATCGGTCAGTAGTAACCACTCCCCTCCATACAGGGAGGGGTTGGGGGTGGGTCTGCTTGGTATGCTTGGTTTGGTCTTCTAATCCACCACCACCTCCTCCACGTCTCCCAATCTGTCGTAGCCGCTTACTATTACCTGGTCACCGGGGTTGAGGCCTTCGATAACTTCATATTGCTCGGGGTTCTGGCGTCCTATCTTTATGTCCACGCGGCGTGCCACGTTGCTGCCTTCCTCCATGCGGTATATCCATCGGCCACCGGTCTTTTGGTAGAAGTCGCCACGAGGGATGATGACGGCAGGTTCGGGTTGGCCCAGTTCTATCTTCACACGGTAACTCTTGCCCAGACGGATGTTCTCGGGGATGGAAGCGGTAAAGAGCAGGTCGGTATCGAACTTGCGGTCCTTCACCTCAGGTACCACGCGGCTGATGCGCAAGGGGAAGGTGTCCTGCTTCTGGATGACGGTGGCAGGGAGGCCGGCACTGATACGCTCCACGTAGTATTCGCTCAGTTGGGTGTGCACCTTGTACTGGTTCATTATCTTCAGTTCGCCTATTTTGGAACCGGCACCCACCTGCTGACCGAGGGTAAGGTTCAGGTGTCCCAGTTGTCCGTCCACCGGTGCCCTTACCACAAGACCGTCAGTGCGGCTCTGGGTAAGGTGGAGTTTGGTATCCTCAGCCCTGCGGTCGGCGGCAATCATCTCGCGGCGCAGTAGGGTAGTGACGGAGTCGTGCTTCAGGCTCTGCATCTGCAGGAGCAGTTTCTGGTGCTGGTATTTGTAGTCCTCCTCGTCGATGGTAAGTTCGGCACGCGACTTGATACCCATGGAGAACTCCTCGCGGCTCTGCTCCAGTTTACGCTCGAGGCTGCCTATCTGGTGTGCCTGCTCCAAGGCCTGGAGTTTCAGGTTGATGCTCTTCTGCTCCATCTCTATCTCCTGCTGGCGGAGGTTGCGTTGCGACTTCTCCCACATTTCGCGCTCCTGCTGTATGGTGCGTAGGAGGTCGGGGTTGTTGAGCACAAGGATGGTGTCGCCCTTGCGGAGCATGGCACCCTCTTCGCTGACGATACGGTCCACGAAGCCGCTCTCCATGGCATTGAGTTGGATGGTGTTGATGGGTTGCACTATGCCCTCCACCTCCACGAACTCCATGAAAGGTGCATCCTGTACTTCTGCCACCTTGATGCGGTCGGAAGAGATACTCTGCCTCCGTGGTGACAGGGCAATGACAATGGTGTAAATGACAATGGCAACAAGTGCCGTGATGCCTGCAATGTGCAGACGGTACTTCACGTACCAGGGCTTGGGAGGAATTTGAATGTCCATAAGATGTAAGGACCCACCCCCTTACCTGTCCGCGCGTCGAACTGGAAAGTTCTCCCCTCACAAGGTACTGATTGACATTCAGTCAATCATCTAAAGACCTTGTTCGCCCTCTATGGAGGGGAGTATATAGAATAAGGAGGGTTGGGATTTTGTTAGAGGTTAGGGTTAATTGGGTTGGTTTATGTGTTTGGTTGTAGGGACGCTGCGTGCAGCGTCCGGGTTAAGTTGTTTGTTTCTATATATCGGACGCTGCACGCAGCGTCCCTACAAGTGGGTGTTCATTTTCTGTTGTAACTACTCCCCTCCCTTGAGGAGGGGTTGGGGGAGGGTCTTGAGTTGATCGGTTATTGGGGTGTTATGCTGGAAATCATACCCAGTCATGCTGCGCAGGGTGTAGTACAGGCTCCAGTAGGTGCTCATGGCATAGAGGTAGGAACGGCGGGCGGAGTTGCGCTCGGCAATGGCATCGTTCAGGTCGAGCAGGGAGTTCTGCCCCATGATGTAGAGGCGCATGGCCACGGTGTGGCGGTGTTCGGCACGCTTGCCCGTGAGGGCGGCAATGCGCACCTTGCGTGCCTGCATGTTGAATTGCGACACGAGTTTCTGCACGTTCTGGCGGAAGTCCTCCATGCCCTGCTCTGCCTGTATGTCGGTAAGTTCCTGTTGCGAGCGTGCCACACGCACCTTGCCCTTGCCGCGTCCCCAGTCGAGGATGGGCAGGGAGACGGAGATGCTTGCGTACTCCTGGGTGAGGGGATGCGAATATGCCTCGCCCATGGTGTTGCCCGTCTGCGAGAGACCGAACTGCAGGTATATGTCGGCCTTGAGGCCCGCATTGGCTTTGGCGTATGAGAGGTTGCTGCGGGCCTCGCGCCGTATGCGCTCGTAATAGACAGGGTCGGGGCTGTTCTGAAGGGCAAGGTCGAGCGCCTGAGCCAGGGGAACCTCGAACTGGGGCACCGTGTCGGGCAGGACAAGGCGTATGGGGATGTCCTGGGCAAGACCGAGGAAGGAACGGAAACTCTTCAGTTGCTCCTCCTCGGAAATCTGTGCGTCCATGGCGTTGGTCTCTTCGCTGAGACGTCGGATTTCCAGTTGCAGCATCTCGTTCTCCGTGATGGTACCTATCTTGTATCTGCCCTGGGCCATGCGGTAGAGCGTGTCGGCATTGGCATAGTTGTTGTTTGCCGTTACCACATCGCTCTGTGCCGAGGCCAGGTTGAAGAAGTAGTTGCATGTGCTGGCCGCCACCAGTTCTATGGCCTCGGCATAGTTCTTCTTTGCCTCGGTGTAGCGCAGAGGCTCTATGCGGCGGTCCCATTTCAGCGAGTTGTGGCCGAAGAGGCTCTGCTGGTAACCGATGCTCACGGGAACGGAACTGAACATGTTGGTCTTGCTCTCCAGTTCGCGGAGGTAGTTGACACCGCTCTTTATGAAGAACGTGCCGCCCGTCCAACTGACGTTCTGGTTGATGCTCAGTGCCAGGTCGGCGGAGAACTGGCTCTGTCGCAGGAAGCGGGATGTACCGTCGCCCTGGGTGATCTTGTTTATCTCATTATTTATATAAGGAGATGACGTGAGGGTGACGCTGGGCAGGTAGTTGGCACGGAAGTAGCGATAGTTCCAATGCTGTGCCAGGAAGGTATGGCGTGCGCTGCGTGCCGTGGGCGATTGCTCCAAGGCCAGATGTATGGCCTGTTTCAGATCCAGATACATCGTGTCGGGCGCCTGTGCTTCTGCCATAGGAGGGGCGAGGAACGGGAGCAGGGTACACAGGACGGTATGCCTGATGTACGATTTGATGTTGGACATGACGTTTATGTTCATAATATATGATGTTTTATTGCACAAGACGTGTTTCGGCGGGAAGTGCGCCTATATATATACCTGCAAATATCGTGCCACAACGGCAAAGTGTTGAGTAGTAGTGTGTTACGCCTTGT
This sequence comes from Bacteroidaceae bacterium, assembly GCA_045594385.1. Taxonomy (GTDB): domain Bacteria; phylum Bacteroidota; class Bacteroidia; order Bacteroidales; family Bacteroidaceae; genus Physcousia. The sequence goes on along the minus strand of JAZNYM010000022.1, from coordinate 34,606 downwards.
TTTCGACTCTTAAAAGGTGTGCGGAAACGAACACTGGTGTGCGAAATCGCACATCCGCACAAAACGACTTTGGGAAAAGTGCAGGAAACAGAGGGAGAAGAGGTAAAATAACCTTGCTCTGCCTTGGAAGATTCAAGTGTTTTACTTAACTTTGTCCGCAAGCGCACGGAAGAACCTCCGGGCGCAAACTTATCAATACATAACTTCATGGAATGTAGAGGCAAGATATTGATTGTAGATGACAATCAGGATATTCTCCTGTCGTTGAACATGCTGCTGAAACCATGGGTGGACGCCATACGGGTGATAACCAACCCGGAGCGCATCATAGAGTTCATGGACAGTTTCCAGCCCGACGTGATCCTGCTGGACATGAACTTCCGCAAGGACATGGTGAGCGGAGAGGAGGGATACGAATGGTTGGCACGTATATTGGAACACGACCCCACGAGTGTGGTGGTCTTCATGACGGCATACATAAGTACGGAAAAGACGGTAAGGGCCATCAGGGCCGGAGCCTTGGATTTCATAGCCAAGCCCTGGGACAACAGGAAGATGCTGGAGGTTGTGCACTCTGCCGTGGACATGAAGCGAAGCAGGATGGCACAGATCCAGGCCAGGGAGTCTGAAGACCAGAAGGCAGAGGAAGCGTTGCCCGAGGTTAGCAACTTCATAGGCGAGTCGCCGCAGATTCTGGAACTCAAGTCGCGCATGGGCAGGGTGGCCAGGACTGATGCCAATGTGCTGATAACGGGAGAAAACGGTACCGGCAAGGATGTGCTGGCAAGGGAACTGCACAGGCTTTCCCCCAGGGCCGACCAACCCTTTGTGTCCATCGACCTCGGGTGTGTGCACGAACAACTGTTTGACAGCGAACTGTTCGGTCATGTGAAGGGAGCCTTCACCGGTGCACATACCGCCAAGCAGGGCAGGGTTCAGCAGGCAAACGGCGGTACGTTGTTCCTGGACGAGATAGGCAACCTCTCCTTGCCAATGCAGCAGAAGTTGCTCACCGTGATAGAGAGGCGCGAGGTGTCTCCCGTAGGTTCAAACCAGGTGCAGAGGGTGGACATACGCATTCTGGCGGCAACAAATGCCAATCTGAAGGAACGTGTGGCGGAGGGAACTTTCCGCGAGGACTTGCTCTATCGTCTGAACACCATAGAGATGTACATCCCGCCATTGAGGGAAAGAGGCGAGGACATCATGCTTTTGGCCAGGCACTTCCTCGCATGTTATGCCGAGAAGCATGGGGGAGAGGTGAGGGATTTCTCCGCACGCGAGCAGGCCAAACTGATGGCACATTCGTGGTATGGCAACGTGCGTGAGCTACAGCATAGTGTGGAAAGGTGGATTATAGACCCTCAGTCGCCCCTCGTGTCCGAGAGCATGAAGCAGGCAAAGCCAGAGAACATCTACAATACCCTGAATCTGGAAGACATAGAACGCCTGGCAATACGCAAGGCCTTGGAACAGGCCAATGGCAATATGAAACAGGCCGCCGAACTCTTGGGCATCACACGCTATGCGTTGTATAGGAAGATAGACAAGCACGGGATATAGAGGAGAGAGAGGAAGACCCTCCCCCAACCCCTCCCTCTATGGAGGGGAGTAGTTACAACCGTCAATGAAACATCTATTTGTAGGGACACGGCATGCCGTGTCCGAAACCGAGTCACAAAAGCAATGTAGGAGGTAATTAAACTGCCTCGCTTACATCTACCCTCTGCGCACTCTCGTCGTAACGAAGTTTACGACCCCTCCAGCGCCAGCGTAATACACTAAAGAAAATAAAAAACTCTGCGCTCTCTGCGCTCTCTGCGTGCAAAAAACTCATAACCGCTCTCAAACAAACCTCACGCAGAGAGCGCAGAGAACGCAGAGTTCCAAAGCAAACCACGCTGTCGCTGGATTAGTCGCTTGCTACGCGCGACAGAGAACGCAGAGACGAACAGAAACGGAAAGGTGAAAATAGAACCACCGACCACAAGTAGGGACACGGCATGCCGTGTCCGAAACCGAGTCACAGAAGCAAGCAAAACGGACACGGCGTGCCGTGTCCCTACAAGCAGGAAAATAAGTAAACGGAAATGGGATTTCTGCAGAATATCTTCTACAACAAGAGCACACGCAGGCTCAGGCAGATGCTGGAGTCCGTGCGGATGCGGGATTTCAGTTTGCAATACTCGCTGGAGCATCTGCACGGCGAGGAACGTCGTATGGCAGAGGAGATAAATGCCGTGATACGTGAGTTCCGTGAGTCGGAACACCAGCATGTGAGCGATTCGCATCTCTACGATGCCATGCTTTCCAAGGTGGATGCCATACTTATTGCCACGGACGAGAACGGACGCGTGCGATGGATGAACAAGGCAGCCATAGACGGACTGTGCGGATTCCGCTTTGACAACCTCGACCAACTGGCTGTGCTTCATCACTCCCTGCCCCTGCAACTGAGAGGGTTGAAACGTGGACCATCGCAACTGGTATCGTATGTCAGCAAGGAGGGCGAGGAAAAGCAATATGCCGCTTCACGCACGCAGGTGTTCGTAAGCGGTATACCTTATATATTATATAGCCTGCAGAGTGTGGCAAGCATACTGGAGCAAGGAGAGATCGAGGTCCAGCAGAAACTTATCCGTGTGCTGACGCACGAGATAATGAACTCGCTGGCTCCGATAGTATCGCTCTCCAACACCCTGGCAGAGAATCTTTCAAACGAAGGGGCGGGGGAGAGATACCGCGACGAGGAGGTGCAGATGGTGCTGTCCACCATAAGCAGGCGTGCCAACGGGTTGATGGATTTTGTACAGAGGTACCGCATGGTATCCAATATACCACATCCTGATTTAGAGAATGTTAGCATTGGAAGGTTGATGGAAGACTTTCAGCGCATGTGTGCCTCCGTACTCAGGGAAGACTGCCATGTGGAGTACGATGTGCAATGTGCCGAAATCTTTATTCGCCTGGATTCTTCGCAGATACAACAGGTGTTGATAAACCTGATGAAGAACGCTTCGGAAACGGAGGCAACGGAAATAAGGATGAAGGTGGCTCTGTCCGAAAACGGCCGTCATGTGGTGATGTCCATAGAGGACAACGGAGGCGGCATATCGCAGGAAGTTGTGGACAATATCTTCACTCCGTTCTTCACCACCAAGGACGGAGGTCAGGGCATAGGCTTGGCCGTATGCCGTCAGATAGTGAGCAACCACGGAGGCCTGATAGGTGTGGAAAACAAGACCTATGCCGACGGCACCAAAGGTGCACGCTTCACCGTGCGTCTGCCGATGTGAGTGTGATGATTGTTATCTCGGGCCATGCGCCCAAACGGAAAGGAATGTTGGAGCCGGTACCCGTGTTGACATGCAGGTACTGGCCGTTTTCTTTGTAGAGGCCTCCCCATTCGGAGAAGAGCAGGGCAGAGGGTGACCAGCCGGCTATGCGCAGATGCATGGCATGGGTGTGGCCGGAGAGGGTGATGGCGATGTCTGTGTGGTTCAGCACGGCACGGCGCCAGTGCGAGGGGTCGTGGGTGAGCAGAATCTTGTAGCACTCTGCCGTTAGGCCGGATGTCGCTTTCTCGAGGTCGGCACGGGCAGGGAAGGGCGGATGCCCGTCGTTTTCCACACCGATGACGGCAATGGAGTCGGTGGCGTTGTGCAGGACGGCATGTCCGTTCATTAGCAGGTTCCAACCCATCTGCCTCTGCATTGCTATGATTTCCTCCTGCATGGCCAGAGGTTCGGATGCCGACTTCTTGGGACCATAGGTGCAGTAGTCGTGGTTTCCCATGATGGAGATAACGCCGTAGGGGGCTTTGAGACGGGAGAGGGTTTCTGTGAAGGGGCGTAGTTCCTGGGGAGAGGTGTTGACGATGTCGCCTGTGAATACTATGAGGTCGGGCGAGGCTTCGTTTATCATTCTTACGATTCTTTCCACCATCTCCGGTTCAGAAGAGTATGTGCCAAGGTGCAGGTCGGAGATATGTGCTATGCGGAAACCATGGAAGGAGGGTGGGAGTGCGTGGCTTGCAACCTCAGTTTCCCTGACGACAAGCCGTTTCCAACCGAATGTTATGCCATAGAGCCCCACGGCGACGAGCATTATGCGCACCGCCATTCCTACCCGTGGCATGCGCAAAAGGGCCATGAGGGCATGGAACCAACGCGGCAGGCATGCAAGGAGAAAAAGATATATGCCAAGACTGAATATCCACGTGAACATGATGCCGGTAAGCATCATGACTATGAGAACAGACACGATGCACAGGGGAATCCAATGCATATAGCGCCATGGCGCGGGCCAGTGGCGTGCCACTCTGTACCAAAGGTACACGTCGGATGCAAGCGAAAGCAGGCAGATGATGAGCAGGGATGTGAGTATCATGCGTATGTGGTATCGGTGACGGTATTATTTTGTTGCTGTATCAACACTCCTCTGTTGTCGTATCAACACTCCTCTGTTGTCGTATCAACAAAAGGCTGGCAATCGGGTGCGTCGGTCTTATCGTTGCTTTCTCCTTCCTTCAGCGCAGCAAAGGGAGCGAATTGCGCCGCACGTGCCTCCATGCTCATGCGCCGGCGCCCCGTGGGGTTCCAGTGGGGACGGTTGATGATGTCTTCGTAGTCGTTCATTTGCGGTGTCCTCCTATCTGGCTGTTGCGTTCGCGCCCTGTGGCGCCTTCGTCGAAGTTCACGCCCTTCAGCAGGGCGTTCTTGCCATAGCGTTTGCGTATGGCAAGGGAAGCCTCCATCAGCCGTCTCTCCTTGCTGTCCGGGGCGTCCTGGGGAGCGGGTGCGTTGTCATGTTCGGGCATGTCATTGAAAAGGTCCAGTTGTACGGCACCTCCTTTTGCATGGTGCATGCCTTCGTCCTCCGATACCACATTGGCCGCGGTGATGTTTATGCGGCGGACAAGCAGGATGGGGTTGATGATGCGCTCGTAGAGTTGCATGGCCGCCTCGGTGATGTGGTGTGCGGAGCAGGTGGTTAGGGGCAGGTTCTGGCTTCCGTGTGCATGTGCCGGAACCTGGCGACCGTAGTGGTCGGTGGTGACAGGACCGTGGTAGAGGCAACGGATGTCCTCTCGGACAAGGCTCTCCATGTCATAGCCTATGGTGAGGATAATCTGCGGAGTGAGCAGGTGCTTGGACAGGAGGTCGAGAGCCAGGGCCTCTGCCATCTCGCGTACCACCACACGTGCCTTGTCGGCAGAGTAGGGATGGTTCAGTACCTGTCCGCTGGACACGGAGGACGACTTCGGACGGTATGCCTTGATGTCGCTGATGCGGCACGGCTCCCATCCCCAGGCATGGTCGATGAGCAGTTCGGCATTGACACCGAAGAGTTTGTACAGGAGCGCTTCGCTGGAGAGCGACATGCGTGCCAGTTGTCCCATGGTGCTGACTCCGTATTTGGCCAGTTTCTCTGCCGTCCGCCGTCCCACGCGCCAGAAGTCGGTAAGGGGGCGGTGGTGCCATAGTTGGCGGCGGTACTCGCTCTCTGTCAGTTCGGCTATGCGCACCCCGTCCTTGTCGGCAGGGATGCGCTTTGCCACGATGTCCATGGCCACCTTTGCCAGATACATGTTCTCGCCTATGCCGGCCGTGGCGGTGATGCCAGTTGTGCGGAGCACGTCGCGGATGATGCGGATGGCAAGTTCGTGGGCAGACACCTTGTAGAGGAACATGTAGTCGGTGACGTCCATGAACACCTCGTCTACGGAGTAGCGGTGCAGGTCCTCGGGGGCAACGTATTTCAGGTACACGTCCGTCACCCTCTTGCTGTACTCCAGATAAAGCCCCATACGAGGCGGAGTGACGATGTAGTTGAGGTGTCCGGCACGCTGGCGCACTTCCCACAGGCGGGCACGTCCGGAGATGCCATAGGCCTTCAGTGCCGGGGTGACAGCCAGGCAGATGGTCTTGTCCGTGCGGCTCTCGTCCGCCACCACCAGTAGGGCGGTGAGCGGATCAAGGCCACGCTCTATGCACTCCACAGAGGCATAGAAGGACTTCAGGTCTATGGCGATGTATGTGCGCATGGGGGACTTAGAAAGGAAACCGGAACCGAAGGTCGACGCCCGGAGGGGCTAAAGTCAAAGGTGAAAACGGAAAACGGAAAGCGGAAAACTGTCATACCCCCTCCGTCGCTTTGCTCCTCTGTCCAGCGTCGCACTGGGGAGTTTTCCTCGCGTCGCACTGGAGAGTGCTCCCCTTAAAGGGCACGAAAGTATATTTAATACTTTCTCTAAAGGCCCTTTTCGCCCCTCAGAGGGTACAGAAGCACATTCAGTGCTTCTTCTAAAGACCCTCTTCGCCCCCTATCTTAGGTGGACAAAGCGGCAAGGAACGCTGTTGCCACTATCTCCCCCTGAGACAGGGGGCGAAGAGGGTCTTTAGAAGAATGACTTGATGTCATTCTGTGCCCTCTGAGGGTCGCACTCTCCAGTGCGACGTGCGGACAACCCGTAGGGGGAGGGGGTATGATGTAAACTGTAAACTGTAAACTGTAAACTGAAAACGACTATATAGATAAAACCTTTCCGATTTAATCCGACTTCGTCGTCTTGAACCTGCTTCCGCTCGGTGTTGTAGGGACACGGCATGCCGTGTCCCTACAAGTAGATGTTTTCCGTTTTAATCCGACTTCGTCGTCTTGAATCTGCTTCCGCTCGGCAATTCAAACAAGTTTGATTGCTCTCGCTTACTCGCAGATTTCACCTTTCTGTTCTATTAGTTTCCTGCCTTGTTCTCGGTGGAAACCTTCTGGCCGGGTTGTGCCTGCAGGAAGCCGCGGTTGCGCAGAAGACCGTCAATCTTGGGGTCGCGACCGCGGAAGCGGCGGTACATCTCGTCGCCGGGCAGGATACCGCCGGGGGTGAGCACCTCGGTGAGGAAGCGTTCTGCCACCTGCTGGTTGAAGATGTCGCCAGTCTCCTTGAAGGCCTCGAAAGCATCGGCATCCAGCACCTCTGCCCAGATGTAACTGTAGTAGCCGGCGCTATAGCCTCCACCCATGGTGTGTGAGAAGTTGGTAACGCTGTATCGGGGCAGTATCTGCGAGGGCATGCCGCGCTTGCGCATCTTCTCCGCCTGGAACTTCATCACGTCCAGTTTCTTGGGCATCTCGGTGAGGTAGTGCAGATCCAGGTCCACGTAGGAAGCGGCAAGATACTCCACGGTGGCAAAGCCCTGTCCGTACTTGCTGCTGGCATCTATCTTCTCCACCAGTTCCTGGGGGATTACCTCGCCAGTGCGGTAATGGCGGGCATATTGGCGGAGCACCTCAGGTTCGAAGGCCCAGTGCTCGTTTATCTGCGAGGGCAGTTCCACGAAGTCGCGTTCCACACCGCCGGTACCCTCATACTGCACGTCGCGGAAGAATGAATGCAGGGCGTGGCCGAACTCGTGGAACATGGTCAGCACGTTGTCCACAGTCTGCAGGGCAGGTCCTCCCTCCTCTGCAGGCAGGGTCATGTTGCACACGTTGGTGACGATGGGCTGCACGCGCATGGCACCATCGTAGGACTGAGGACGGAAGCGACCGCACCATGCACCGGCACCCTTGCCGTCGCGGGGATAGTAGTCGCTATAGAAGATGGCAATGAGGTTGCCTTTCTTGTCTATCACGTCCCAACTCTGTTGCTGCTTGTGGTACTGGGGATAGTCCTCGGTGCGCTCGCGGAAGGAAAGGCCGTAGAGTTTGTTGGCCGTCCAGAATATGCCCTGAATGACGTTGTTGATTTCCAGATACTGGCTAACCTCGGCCTCGCTGATGTTGAACTTCTCCTGCTTGGCCTTGTCCAGATAGTACATGTAATCCCAAGGCTTGGGCTCGCCCTTGATGCCGTCCTTGCGCATCATCATGCGGATGTCGTCCAGTTCTCGCTCGGCGGCCTCCACGGCAGGTTTCCAAATCTGGTCGAGCAGGTTGTAGACGTTCTCTGGCTTCTTGGCCATACGAGTCTCCAGTTGCATGTCGGCAAAGGTCTTGTAGCCCATCAGGTTGGCCATTTCCAGTCGCAGGGCCACGATCTGTGCAGAGATGGCCTTGTTGTCGTACTGGTCGGCATGGTTGCAACGGTTGTTGTACATCTCGTATACACGGCGGCGCAGGTCGCGGTTCTTGGCATACTGGAGCACGGGATTGCAACTTGGGCGCTGCATGTTGAAACGGTACTTGCCCTTGGCACCTGTGCGCTCGGCCAGAGCGGCGGCCTTCTGTATGTCCGCTTCGGGAAGTCCATCCAGTTCCTTTGCGTCGGATACGGTAACGTAACTGTTGTTCGTGTCGTGCATAAGGTTCTGGTTGAACTGAAGTTGCAACTTGGCCAACTGCTGGTTAATCTCAGAACGGCGCTGCTTCTTGGCATCGTCCAGCATGGCACCGCCACGCACGAAACCCTTGTAGGTCTTCTCCAGCAGGCGCTTCTCCTCGGTGTTAAGGTTCAGTTTGTCCTGTCCGCCATATACGGCCTTCACACGGAGGAAAAGACCCTCGTTCATGTTCATGTAGTCGCTATGTGCAGAGAGCAGGGGAGAGAGTTCGCTCTCCAGGTTCTGCAATTCCGGTGTTGAGCATGAACGGCTGAGGCCGTAGAACACTCCGGCGGTGCGGTTCAGCAATTGTCCCGAGCGGTCGAGGGCGGCAATGGTGTTCTGAAAAGTAGGAGCCTCGGCATTGTCCACGATGGCGTCAATCTCCTTCTTCTGCTCCTCCATGCCACGCAGGAAGGCCTCGCGGTAGTTGTCGGTGGTAATCTTCTCGAAAGGTGGAATCTCATAGGGAGTGTTGTAGCGGCGCTCCAGCAATGGATTCGTGCTTTGTGCCATGGCACTGAGTCCCATGCCCAGAGCCATAGTGGCGGCGATAATGGTTTTCTTCATTGTAATTTGTATTAACGTGATTGTTTACTAGTAAAGGTACATTTTGCAAAGGTATGCTTTTTAATCAAATACCAAAGCGTACCACATGAATTATTAACTTTTTTTGCAAAAGTAGTTCATATAAAAGTTGATTGTCATGCAGTCTTTTAATGTAAATAATATCTATATTTGTATGGATTGTACACAAAAACATCGCCAGTTGACAATGGAAATACTCACAGTAGTAGAAAGAGCAAAGGAAAATGATGTTAAGGCTTTTGAAATATTATACAGAACGTACCGTCAGAAGATGGCGGGGATATGCATGAACATCGTCAAGGAGGACAGGACCGTGGTTGACGACCTCGTGCACGATGCATTTATTCTGGCATTCGTGTCGATAGGGAATCTGAGGGACAATGGTAAGTTCTGCGAGTGGCTGACCACTATAGTAAGGAATGTGTCTCTGAAACATGTGGAACAGAGGGACAGGATGCTCCTGTTGCCCATATCATCTGTCAGTGAGGAGGATACGTTGATGAAGGATTCCGTTTCCTCGCCAGATGCCGACCTTAACTACAAGGAACTGCTCGAACTGGTGAACCTCTTGCCCGAGGGATACAGAAAGATATTCCATCTGTCGGTAGTAGAGGGCTTCTCACACAAGGAGATTGCAGACATGCTGGGCATAGAACCGCATAGTTCCTCGTCGCAATTGTCTCGTGCCAAGCGTATGCTCAGGCGTATGATAGAGAGCGGTGCAATCTGGGTGGTAATTGTATTGTTCGCTCCTCTGGCATGGTATTTCGTTTCCAGATATGGAGAGGAGCAAGGCAAGAGGGTGGCTGATGTGGGACAAGGGAATGAACGTCCCAACCGGGCATTGAACGATAGTATTGTGGAGGAACCGCATCATGCACAGGACACCTTGCCGAGGGTATGCCCCATTGGGATAAAGGTGCAAAATGCACTGGCCGAGGATAGGGATGATATGGTGTTGCCGCACGATACAGATACCGTTGCGGTCGTTCTCCCGTCTGCTTCAGTCAATGAACCTTTGGTTGCAGAGACAGAAGAGAGGGAGGCGCAGGATGTCCATGCCAGGGACTCAGTAGCAGGAACTGTCTCCATGCCTCGGAACAAAAAGTTGGAACAGTTCATGGCGGAGGACACGAAGTGGCACTTATGCCTAACGGGTTCCCTCGGTTCAGCCTTGGCTCAGAATGGCTATCCGTTTATTGCCACAGACATGTCCCTTCTTCCAGAACAGGATGGGCCAATACCGGTGTTGCCAGAGCAAATTACCACATGGGAGGAGTATTCCAATTACGTCAGCCTTGTGCCTCCATATAATGTAACAGAGCGTATCCGTGTTCTCAGTGAGATTTCCGCGCACAACACGGGCAAGATTGAGCAAAAGGAACAGCACTCAAGCCCAATTACATTCGGCGTGTCGTTGGCAAGGCCGCTCGGAAAGAGATGGGGAGTGGAAACCGGCATACAGTATTCTCTGCTCAAATCCACATTCTCCATGGGCGAGGGCGGATACTCCGTAGTGGATAAGCAGAGCGTGCATTATCTCGGCATACCGCTTCGCGTGTCCTATGATTGGGTGTCCTACAGAGGTCTGTCGGCATACACTTCCATGGGTGTAACGATGCACATACCCGTATACGGAAAGGCCAAGAGCGACTATATTGTTGACTGGCAGACGGTTCTGACGGAGAACTGCACCTTCACGCCCTCTCTGCAATGGCAGGTGGGTGTGAGTGTTGGAGTCCAGTACAGGTTTGCTCCGCACACCAGCATATTCGCCGAACCCACATTCAATTGGTTCATACCCTCTGGCGCTGAAACACGTACCGTATGGACGGAACACCCCATGATGTTCACATGTCCATTCGGTATCAGGATTACCTGGTAGCATGTCTGCTGAGGTATTCAGTGGATATTGCTGAGCGTTCGTTGATGGGGAGGCGCAATGCCGTTGTCAGTTCCTCCCTTGGGCAATCCACGGCCTGGGCGAGCAGGTCGCGATGCCTCACCTTCATGACGAAGACACTCGGCCCTGTGGTTATGCTCCCCACAAAGGAATGGCTTGATAGCAGCAGGTCTGCGGAGACGAGAAGGCGGCGGATGGCATCCTTCTTGCTGGAGGGGTCTTCTTTGCAGAACCGCTGGTGACAATAGCCCTTCTCATCCTGTTGGCATAGCGTCAGAATCCTCAGGTTGGGGAAATCCTCCAGAGCCTTCCGGTACTGGCGGTAGTCATCAGTAAGGATGAACAGGCAAGCCTCCTCACTCCCAAACTCCAATCTGCTTATAATGGTCTTTCCGTCTATCAGGCTCGTCTCCGTAATCTTGTCGCCACCCCTTATCTGCACACCGGAGTAGACGGGCGGCAGACGTAGTTTGGCCTTGTAACTGTTTTCCAGTCGTATCATCTCCGGCGTAAACCTCCAAACCATGCGTGCTACCATGCTGTATGCACTCATATAGTCGGCATCTATGCCAAGTTCGGGGACGCAGAACCTCTGCACCCCTTCCAAAGAAACGTCCTGCGAAAGGAATACCGCTTCTCCGTAAGTACATAGGGCCGCCAGCCTGCCTGTCAAGGTTTTCATGCCCGACTTCGCTTTCCATGCAATCGCCCCCAGGGACTTCTGCCTGCGACATAGCCTCAGGATATTGCACCAGGACGGCAGCCTGTGGAAATTGTACTTTTTGTGGAACTTCTCATGCACCTCTTCGCAGAAGGGCAGGAAGTACTCTGTCCACCCGATGCCGGTGCCGAAATTGGCGTCCTCCGAATATAGTTGGAACCTGATGCGGTGTGTCAGGCAATAGAGCATGGCATTCACCATATAGTTCATCTCCACAAAGAACCCGCAATCCACGCCTATGCGATATACCATCCTTTTGCGGAATGAGGCGTTTACCCTACGGTACGATTCGATATCCAGTTTCTCCATGCTATCATGTGCCGGTATGCATTTTCCTTTTCACCCGACATTCATATAGATAGGATAGCATGCAGGATGACTGCACGGACAAAAAAAGAAGGGGCACGACTGAAGTGTCCCTTCTGGCTTTTTGGCAGGTCTTGTGATGACCGTTACCCTTTATTCTCCTTATTCTGCAAGCATGGCATCCGCCAGGGCTTCCAGGGCGGGCTTGTCGGTTTCCTTCAGTTTGCCCCAGATGGTTACGGTGGGTTCCACTATCTCGCACTGCTTCATGCTCTCTATCATGTGGCGCATCACCTTGGCCGCCGTGGGAGCCCAGGTGCCGTTTTCCACAAGGCCGAAGCGGCGGCGCTGGTATGCCTTTATCTGCAGGTGGTGCAGGAAATCGTGCATCGGGGGGAACACTCCGGCATCGTAGGAGGAGGCAAGGCATACGACACGGGGATAGCGGAAGGCGTCCTCGATGACCTCTGCCATGTCGTCGCGGCTCAGGTCGCTGACCACCACTTTTGCGGCACCCTTCTGCTTCAGCACCTCGGCCAGATGGCGTGCCACATGTGCCGTGTTGCCGTGTATGCTGGCATAGGCCAGGAGAATGCCGTCGCTCTCGGGTTCGTAGCGGCTCCAGAGGTCGTACAGGCGTATGGCTTCTGCCATGGCCTCGCCTTGGAGCACAGGGCCGTGCAGAGGCATGATGGCGCTGATTTCCAGGGTGGAAGCCTTCTTTAGCACGTTCTGCACCTGCATGCCGTACTTGCCCACGATGTTGAAGTAGTAGCGGCGTGCCTCGCATGCCCAGTCGTCCGTTTCGTTGCAGAGTGCGCCGAATTTGCCGAAACCGTCGGCAGCAAAGAGAATCTTTTCGGTAGACTCGTATGTCATTATTACCTCGGGCCAGTGCACCATGGGGGCGGCAATGAAGTTCAAGGTGTGTGTGCCCAATGGCAAGGTGTCGCCCTCTTTGACTACCATGATGCGTTCAGCAAATGAGGCCAAATCAAAGTAGAATCCCAGCATCTTCACCGTCTGTTGTGAACATACGAGGGTGAGGGCGGGGTACTCCTGCATGGTCTTGCCTATGATGGCAGAGTGGTCGGGTTCCATGTGCTGGCATATAAGGTAGTCAGGGGTACGTCCGTTCAGGGCAGCAACGAGGTTGGCAGTCCATTCCTTTTCCTTGCGTCCGTCGGCGGTATCCATTACGGCCACCTTATCGTCCAGGATGACCCAACTGTTGTAACTCATACCCTCGGGCACGATGTACTGGCTCTCGAAGAGGTCTATGTCCAGATCGTCCACACCGATGTAGCGTATGTTCTTGGAAATTTCGTTTGTCATATTGTGTTGTGTTTGGTTTTGATCTTGTTGTTTTGGGGGAGGGTGTTTAGGGTCTTTAGAGTCCTTAGGGTCCTTAGGGTCCTTAGGGTCTTTAGGGAGTTTTCCGTTTTCCGTTTTCACCTTTCCGTTTTATTCCCCTACTATTGCCTTCCGCACGCGGTTGGCCAGGGTGTCGTAGTCCTCCTGTTCGGCCTTTGGCATGATGGGTTTCAGGTATTCCACCTTTACGGGTTTGGGCGAGGGCAGTTTCTTGCTTCTTGGCCAGGCCTCGTATGCACCGCTGATGCGGACGGGCACTATGGGGATGTTCAGTTCCGTGGCCAGGATGGCAAAGGTCTTCTTGAATTCGCCCACAAAGCCGGTGCGTGTGCGCGTGCCTTCGGGGAAGATTATCAGGTTCTGTCCCCTCTTCAGCACAGATGCCATTTCCATGATGGATTCCTTCAGGCGTGCACGCTCCATGATGATGACATTGTTGCGGCGTGCCAGGGTGCGGCGCAGGCTTCCGCGTACGTGCTCCTCGGTGGCATAGAAGAAACTGTTCCTTATCTGTTCGGAGGTAAGTCCTGCCATGGCCACAGGTCCGTCCATGAAACTCTGGTGGTTGGGCGCCAGGATGAAGGGGCCCGAGGCGGGGATGTTCTCCTGCCCTATGATGGTAAGACCGTTGTAGAGGCTTATGAAACCCTTCATCATCTTTGCCCACACGGACATGAGTGGCGAGGTGCGTCGTGTGCACTGTTCGCACTCTGTATTGCTGTCCTCGGGGTTCTCCGGGAATGAGAGCAATCTGTTCCAGTCGATTTCCTCCACTTCCATGCGTGTCTTGTTCTCCTGTATGTGAAGAGCCAGGGCACTGACGTCGCGGAACCCCAGGAGGCTCTCTGCGCTTACCTGCACTCCGAAGGTGTTCTCTATGAATGTCTGCAGGCTTATGCGGTCGAGCGAATCCATGCCAAGGTCCGTCTCTATGCGGTCGGTGGGGCGCAGTGTCAGTTTCTTCTCTCCCTCTATGTACTGCTTTAGTATGCGGTATTCCTCGCTATTGGGTTCTTCGATGGGAGTTTCGTCGACGGGTTCTCCTGCATATTGCCCTTCCAGGATGTCCTTCAGGCGGAAGCGCTGGAGTTTCTCCAGTTTGGTGCGTGGCAGGTCGCCACGGAATATGCACAGGGTCATCACCTTCTTGTACTGGGGCACGGTGTGGTTGTATGGTTCCAGCACCTCCTTCTTGATGATTTCCTCTGCCTGCTGGTCGGTAAGGTCCTTTGCCCACTCCGTCTGCGGCACGATGATGGCGCAAAGCATGTCGCCCTTCTGCGTGATGGCTGCCTCGTGCACGTAGGTGGAGTACTTCTCTATCTTTGCCTCTATCTCGGCAGGTTGTACGTTCTTGCCGTTGGACAGGACGATGATTTCTTTGCACCGTCCGGTGATGTAGACACGTCCTGCCTCGTCGAAACGTGCCAGGTCGCCCGTGTGGATGAAACCGTCCCCGTCTATGGTGGCTGCCGTTTCTTCGGGACGGTTGTAGTATCCCTTCATCACATTCGGACCCTTGGCGCACAGTTCGCCCACCACCACACGGCCTTCCTCCATGGTCCCCATCTCGCTGGGGATTATCTTGCACTCCACTGAGGGCAGGGGCAGTCCCACGCAACCGGGTATGTAGTCTCCGGGACGTGTGAATGCTATGATGGGAGCCGTCTCCGTCATGCCATAGCCTTCCAGCAGGTTCAGACCCAATGTTTCCAGTCCCCGTCCTATCTCGGCGTCCAGTGCGGCACCACCGCTGACACAGAACTGTATGTTGCCGCCCATCTTCTTGTGCACCTTCTGGAAAATGAAGCGCGACAGGGCAGGACTCTTTGCCCATGCGCAGAAACGGAACAGGGCACGTGTTACGGCCTTGGCCTCTATCTGCTTCATGATGCCCGTGTAGAGCGTCTGCCACAGGCGTGGCACTCCCACGAAAATCGCTACCTTGCCACGGCACAGGGTGTCCATGATTTCGGGACCTGTCATACCCGGACTTATGGCCACACCGCCACCAAGCAGGATGGGTGCTATCATGCATCCCTGCAGGGGCAGGACATGATGCAGTGGCAGGAGAATGAGGGCACGCCGTTCGCTGTTGAAGATGCACACCTCGTCCGATACGCCCCGGATGTTGGCCATCAGATTTCCCAGGGTGAGCATTACACCCTTTGGCGAACCCGTTGTGCCGGAGGTGTAGATGATTACTGCCGTATCCTCCTCCCTTCTGCTCCAGGTGGAGGGTTCGGGAGCACCTTCTCCGCTCTCTGGTATGCCGGCGTTCTCGTAATTGTCGATATTCAGCATGCGCACCTGTGCCCCCGACAGGGAAATGGCCTCCTGCACTACCTGGATATGCTCGTCGGATGTCCAGATGCACTGGCTTCCGCTGTCCTTCAGTATGTATGCCAAATCCTGTGCCGTGGACGATGCATCCACGGGAATGGCTATGCCCCCGTTCTTCCAGATGGAGAAGAAGGCGTATATCCATCCTTCCCTGTTCTCCGAGAAAATGATGGTCTTCTTGTCTGCTCCCTTGGGAGTGTGTGTGGCGAAGTGGTCAATATGCTGAAGCATGGACCTGTAACTTATTTCGCCTTGCGACGTGACTATGGCTGTCTTCTTGAAATCCTTTATCATCGTTCTCCTATACCTTGTTATATATTACGGCAAACAGAGCAAATTTATTCTATTTTTGCCAATCTGCCAAGGGAAGGCATGAAAAAAGTTCCTGTAGGGCATCAAAAAGCCTTGCCCGGCAGGAACTTTGTGCTAAAACTATATGACCTTTGCTTATTTTGTTAGCAGAGGAGTGGACTTCGGTACGGCTTTGCGGGCCTCGGCGATGCTGTCTGCCCTGGCGATGCTGTCCTGGATGTGTGCAAACTCTATGGCTTCAAGATGGCTGTGTCCATAGACCTCTCTGTTGCCGGAAGGTTTCAACTGTCCTCTGCGCCCCATTCGGCGGTATGCCTCCGGTATGTTTCGGGGACCGATGTATATTTCCTTGTTCAGTGGGCGGTCGGCATCGGTAAGCCTGTGCGAGAAGAGCCAGTCGTATGTCTCATACATGTAGAACAGACGGCATGGCTGGCTATGGTTGTAGCCCTTCAGACGTGAGTATATGAGGCGCTGGGGTATGGAGTCGCGTCTCATGGCCGCCACCACACGGTCACTGCAATTCACCGGAACTGCCACATCGGCCGTGCCGTGCAGGATCCACAGGGGTACCTTGTTCAGGTTGCCTATGGTCTTGCTTGTGGCGCCTCCGCATATAGACATGGACGCGGCTATGCGGTCGGGGTATGCGGCAGGCAGGTCCAGGGCGCCGTATCCGCCAAGACTCATGCCCAGGACGTAAATGCGCGTGGTGTCTATGCCGGGATGTGTGCGCGACGCCCATTCGGCCAGATTTATCAGTTTGTCGGGATCCCATGCCCCGCCCGGATTCTGTGGTGCGAGTACATAGGCACCAACCTCCAGACCTCTGTCCATGGCATCCAGTGTACCGTAACGCAGCACTTGCCTGAGGTCGTGTCCGCACAGGCTTGCCCCATGCAGGAAGATGACCAGCGGTTTCAGTTTCTCTATCCGCTTGGCCTCCTCTCTCTCCTTCCAGTGTTTCCACTCGGCAGGCTTGGCATGGAAGAGTTGCTCCAAGTCTATGCGCCTCTGCATTTCCATGTCGTCGTGGCGCATGGGTATCAGGGTGGGAGAGGGAGGTTCGGGGGAATAGAACCAGAAATGGTATCCTCCGGCAGCCATGTTTTTGTAGGCATGAAGTTGCTGGCTCCATCCATCGGCACTTCCGCATATCAGGAGGCACAAGGTGAGTATGCCGTATAGTATCGTCTGCCTGAAGTGTGCTTTCTTCTTGGTCATGGGCAAGTGGTGGTTTGTCTATTGTATATAATATATAAGGTGTAGGTTCCGTTATCTCGGCAGGTTGAACCTCAGGCCGGCATAGAGCATCCATCCGTCTATGGGGCCCCATGTCATTGTGGGATCAAATTCTTTGCCCCAAGGCTGGTCAGCCGCAATGATGGGATTCTTCTGCGTGAAGTCGGTAAGGTTCTCTCCACCTATATATAACGAGAAATTCTTGCGAATATTGTATGTCACCTGCGCATTAAGTTGGGGGAAGGCCTTATACTCCTTGTCCCAGGACATGGTTCCGTCTGCCTTCTGGTAGGGGTCTGGCATGCGCCCGGGACCGTTCAGTGCTATGGTGGCATCGAACTGGAACATGTCCTTCGGTGTCTTGTATTGCAGGGAGCAAAGGGCCTTGTAGCGCGATGTCAGAGGGCGTTCCCTGAGGGCCTTGTTGCCCTGTGCATCGATGAAGGTTGTCTTTGAGTCGGTATAGCGGTATGCCAGTGTGGCGTTGAATCCTTTGAAGAAAGGATAGGAAGCCTCCAACTGGAACACGTGCGAACGGCTCTTTCCGTCCAGTTGGTAGATGTACACGGCATGAGGGTCTCTGTCCATGTCTATGACGGCCTGCTTCTGGAAGTCAGTGTAGTAGTACTCGGCCGTGAAGTTCAGTTCCTGGCCGAACAGGGTGGGCTTGAACATTACGGATGCTCCCACGTTCCAGTCCTCCTCGCGCTGTGTCTCGCTATCCATCACAACATGTCGCGAACTTGACAAGAGGTAGTTGTTCTCGTCCAGTGTGAAGGAAGTCCTGTATCCCTTGCCTGCAGAGGCACGCACGTTCACCCATTCCGTGGGTGTCCATTTCATGTGTAGTCGGGGAGTGGCAAATGTGCCCCACAGGTTGCTGTAGTCAACACGTATGCCCGGCTGGATGAGGAACTTGCCGTCGTGTCCGTGGTCGTCAAAGATGGTGAATGTGTATTGCGCGTATCCGCCACCGGTTATCTCATGGCACGAGGGATGGAGCATGGACAGGTCGAATGTCTGGTTGAGGTAGTCGTTGGGCTGGCGCTTGTATCCGTCGTAGTTCATGGAAAGGCCTACTGACAACTTATGGCTGTGTGTCCACTGGTTTTCAAAGATAAGCGAGGCGTATGCCGTACTTTGGTCAACGTCGTAGTGCTTCTGTCCGAAAAGGTTGTCCTGGCAATGGTAAGAACCGGAGAGGATGAGCGCCAGGCTGCTCTCGTGCTCGTTGTTCCACATGTATCCGTTCTTCATGAAACCCTCCACGCGGTTTGTCTCCAAGTGGATGAGGTAAGGGTTCTGCACCTTTGCCTCCAACTGGCCGCTATGACGGTTCTCGTTCAGGTAGCGGGCACCTATCTGGAACTCATAGGTGTCTGAAAGGAAGGTCCAGCGGTTCATCACGTTCACCTGCTCCGCCTTGGGCATGTCCTGGAAACCGTCGTTGTTCTCGTCGTGAGAGGTAAGGTCCTTGTCGTAATGTACCAGCAGGGTAGTACCCCAGCGAGGGTCCTTCATCTTGAACGTAGCATCGGCATTGCCCTCAATGCGCCCCTTGCTGTTGCCGTACAGGTTCAGGTTTATCCAGTCGGCCTCGGGCATCTGTGGTTTGCGGTATTCTATGTTTATCTGTCCCGTCATGGCCTCGTAGCCTTGTTTCACGCTGGTAATGCCCTTGCTCACCTGTATGGATTGCATCCAGGGGCCTGGCACATAGCCAAGACCGAATGGAGCGGCCACGGTGCGGAAGTTCGGGATGTTCTCCGTGAGCATCTGCACGTAAGTTCCGCTGAGTCCCAGCAACTTGATTTGCTTTGCACCTGTGGAAGCATCGGTGTAGTTCACATCCACGGCTGCCGTGCTTACGAAACTTTCGCCCAGGTTACAACATGCCGCATGTCTCAGGCCTGCGGCGGTAATCAGTTCGCTGTTCTCTGCCGTATGCCACATCTTCAGGCTCGTCTGCTTGCGTCCCAGCACTTCTGTCTCGTGCATTTCGGTGGCAATCTCCTGCAGGCGAATTACCAGGAACTTTGCGCTATGCGTGCAGGTGGTATCGTTCCTGTACCCCATCATGCTGGTAACTATCTCATGCAGATGTCCGTTCTTTTTCAGGTGGAACTTGCCGTTGATGTCCGTAATGGTACCCACGTTTGTGCCTTCCCATCGCACGGTTGCTCCCACAAGCGGTTCTCCGTGCTCGTCGATCACCTTGCCTTCTGCCTGTGCCATGGCGCCGATAGTCATCAACCCCATAGTCAGCAGACATGCTATTCTGTTCCTATTCATATATAATAATGTATATATCTATTATTGTTGGCCACAAAGGTATGCAAATTAATTTGCAAGTGAAATGCAAAAAGATTTTTTTAATATTGTAGCTTATGATAGTGAATAATGTACTTATGTTGCCATTTTTTTTCATTTTTATAAAAAAAAACAGGAAATATGTATATAATTAGGAAAAAAGATGTAACTTCGCGTGGAAAAGTATTACTTTGTTGATTGTTGATAGTGTGATTTGATGAATTATCGCGCTTGAGGTATAAAGCAAATACGAAGTAGCAAAAATTGACAAACAAGTGTTTTTAATAAAAAATTAGTTTATGAAAAAAAATGTTTTTTCTAAAATCCTCATGATGGCGTCTGTGGTTGCTGTCTTGAGTGGATTCAATTCTTGTAAGGATTATTCCGACGAAGTGAATTCTGACCTATTGGCCAAACTGGAAAACCAAAACACAACTTTGCAGGAAGCTTTAGCTGCACAAAAGGAGGAGTTCATGCAGAAAATCGCCGAATTGGAGGCTGCTCAGGAGGCTTGCAAATCGGAGTGTGCTAACAAGATGAAAGAGCTGGATGCAAAGTGGAACACAAATTTGGCGGCAGAAATTGCCAAGTTACAGAATGTGGATGCCAGTCTTCAGGATCAGATTAACAAAATTAATGCGTTGTTAGGCGCAGTAGATCCCAATAAGACCATTGCTGAACAGATTGCTGATGTAAACAAAATTGCTGCTGAAGCCGCAGCTAATGCTCAATCTGCTTTGGAACAACTCAAGACAGTAAATGCAACAACAAAAGATTTTGAGGAGCGAATAACTGCATTGGAGAATTGGCAGAAGGAAGTTAAGGATCTGATAGTTGCCTGGAGTGATCGTCTTACAAAGGTTGAGACAGATGCTGCTAAGGCACTTGCAGATGCTAAAGCTAATGCTGATAGAATTGAAATCATAGAAAAGTTGGCAGCTGCTCATGGAGTAAGACTTGATAGCATAGTTGAAGTATTGAAGGATTATGCTACAAAGGAGGAATTGGCAGAGGTTAAGACGCTTGCTGAAAATAATCTTGCCGCTGCAAAAGAGTATGCTGATTCTCAGGTTGCTGCTTTGACAGGGGGATACACAGGCACAATTAAAGACTTGGAAACAGAAATGCTTAAGGCAGATTCTCTATTGGCAGAAAGACTTGATGCTGTTGAAAATGCAGTAAACGAGATTAAGGATCAAGTTGCTAAGAATACTGTTGCAATAGACAATTTGACCGGTGCAATGAAGAAGCTGATTACCAGTGTGATTATTCAAGGTACTGAAAATCCTGTAATGGGATCAATTGCAACTCCTTTCAATACACGTTCAAACATCTTGGCTGCATATTACGGTAGCGTAGAGTCACAGGGTTTGGAATTCCCAACGGAATTGCCTAGATTCTATGTTGACAACGTGGTTTTGACAACAAAGGATATTGAAATGCTTGGCGTTTCTAGTATTACAGCAGAAGCTGGTTCAACACTGCTTGGTTCTGAAGGTAATGCTGGTACTTTGTATTTGACAGTTAACCCCAACACTGTAGATTTCACAGGAACAACATTTACATTGGTTAACAGCCAGGACGAATTGGCAGGTGCAGAACTTGGTTCTATTGAGCTGTCAGATGAGGTTTTGAGTTTCGGTATAACTCGTGCCAAGAATAATGGTTTTTATGAAACAAAGGCTACCATTAAGGATGAAAATCTTGAAAAAGTTAAGTTAAACTTGAACTTTAATGAGATAAAGGATGTTGCAACAGACATATTTGATGGCGAAGGCGTTAACGTTACTCAGTTAGCTAATACAGTTGCAAACACAATGTCTTCATTTAATATGGAAGCAAATGGCGTTAAGGCTTCTTGGACTGATTCTGATGGTGAACATAGCACCTATTCACAATATGGTGTTGCTGTTGTTGCTGTCAAGCCTTTGTCTTTCACCTTTGGAAAGGATTTCAACTATCAAACAGTTCCTGGATATGAACGTCTAGAAGGTTTTATCGGAAAAATAACAGACAAGGTAAAAGCGGCAATTGCTAAGACCGATAAACTCCTTAATATTGATCTTATTGAAATTAAGGAAATTATTATACCAGAAACACCTGAAGTTGAAGATGTTCAGGTATCTGTAACAATACCTGGTCAGTGGATAGACAATGGCTATGGAAAACAAATTTGGGTAGATGCTAAAACTACATCTATCTATGTTCCCATCCAGGAGGTTGTTGATGATGTTTATGGAGATTTGGCTTCTTCATTCTCAGACGTTAATGCTATGTTGGATGATCTTAGAGGTATGATGAAACAGATTAATGATATACTGAAGGCAGGTAAGGATCTACAGGCAGAGGCTAATAGTTATGCAGACAGATTCCAGACTAAGCTTACAGACTATCTCAATAAGTTTAATAACAAGTTCTGTAATATAATCAACTCTACAAATAAGGCATTACGTCCAGTATTGCTTGTTAATACCAACAAGGGATTCCATAAAATCAGCCAGGCAGAAAATAATCCTACTGTAATTACCGGCACAGAACTTGAATTGATTCCCACTTCCTATACAATGGAATACATTGCCCCTGCATATAAGAAACTGGTTGGTGTTACCAATGTCTACAAGGATGGCGCGTCTGCACAGACTGGTAATCCTGCATGTATGGCAGCACTTAATAAGGTCAATGCCCAGAATGGTATTGCTGAGATTCTTGCAGGTAATACATATCAGGTTAGTGCAACTCTTGAAACCGGATTTGTTTATGAGATCGTTTATACAGCAGTCGATTTCTATGGTAAGGTTGATGCCAAGAAGTTCTATGTAACTGTTAAGTAATACACGGACTTATTTATTAATCACCTAAAAGATTGTAATATGAAAAAAATGATAGTTTCTTTGATGCTTGCCATGGGAATCATGGCAGCATCAGCACAGGAACATCAGCCTAAAACCGAGAATGTATTCAATCCTCATTGGTATGTTCAGGTTCAGGGTGGTGCTCAGTATACTTTGGGAGAAATGGATTTTGGTGATCTCATTTCTCCAAATGTGCAGATTTCTGGCGGTTATAATTTTACGAAATTGTTTGGTCTTCGTCTTTCCGTAAATGCATGGCAAAGCAAAGCAGGAGGTAATTATAGTCGTGACTACTCTTGGAGTTGGAACTATGTTAATCCCAATGTCGATGCTATTCTGAATTTATCTAATTTAATAGCAGGATATAATCCCAATCGCTTATTCAATGTTAGCGGTTATGTAGGCGTGGGTGTTAATGTTGCGTGGGGAAATGAGGAGGCTGCATCTGTTAAAAATTCCATCTATGCAGATTACAATTATCCTTCCTATCACAGTTCTGCTGCTCTTGCAAATTTGTGGTATGGTACCAAGTCCTTTTTTAATGCTCGTGCAGGCTTGATGGGTGACTTCCATATTACAGACAATTGGAGTGTTGGTTTGGAAGTAAATGCAAATGTTCTTTCTGATGCATATAATTCTAAGAAGGCAGGTAATGCAGATTGGCATTTTAATGCATTGGTAGGTGTTAAGTATGCTTTTGGCAAGACCAATACTACACGTGAAATTGCTCCTTGCTGTGAGCCGGAGATTCGCTATGTTGAGAAACCCATTATAAAGGAAGTTCCCGTAGAAGTTGTAAAGGAAGTGCTTGTAGAAACTCTTCGTCGTGATGTATTCTTTAGTTTGAATAGCACTAAGGTTTCTAATGCAGAAATGTACAAGATCAATGAAGTAGCAGATTTTCTGAAGGCTAATCCTAAAGCAAAAGTATCTGTTGCTGGTTATGCAGATAAGGGCACAGGTAATGCTTCTATTAATAAACGAATTTCAGAAAAACGAGCCAAAGTTGTAACTGACATATTGGTTAATAAGTTTGGTATTTCACAAGATCGAATTACGTCTGATTCTTTTGGCGATGTTGAGCAGCCCTTCGAAATCAATTCTATGAATCGCGTATGTATCTGTATTGCTAAATAAGTATTAAGTAAAATTTATAGGCAATTATTAATTACTCTGTCTCAAATATGGTCTCCATATAAGAGACAGAGTTTATGTTAAAATTATGAAGAAGACAGTATTATTTATTTTTACTTTTATCTTTTCTCTGTTAACTAATGCTCAGTTCAGCGGAAATGGTTTTTATCGTGTGCAGAATTCTGGAACATTGCGCTATTTGACGGTTGTTGATAATAGAGCCAGTGTAAATGTAGCTACTACCGAGCCTGATTTGGCGGCGATTCTTCCTATCCGAAAGTTCGAGCGTATTGTAGGTAATCCGGCTTCTGTTATATATATATATCATGCTGGTGGCAATAATTATTCTCTGCGTGCACAGAACGTTGATTCTTATGATATAATGGGAATTTATCTTAATTTAA
This sequence comes from Bacteroidaceae bacterium, assembly GCA_045594385.1. GTDB lineage: Bacteria > Bacteroidota > Bacteroidia > Bacteroidales > Bacteroidaceae > Physcousia. The sequence goes on along the minus strand of JAZNYM010000022.1, from coordinate 10,796 downwards.
GGAAATTGGATGATGGAACCTATTATGCTTGGGCAACAGCTAGAGGATTAACTAAGTATCTTTTTGATGAGAATTCAGGAAGAGATGATGGTTGGCTTGACACAAAAGGAGAAGAAACGAATAAAAAGTGGAATATAATTCCGCTAAATTCTTCTTCTGATAATTATTTTGCGGCAGTACCTGAGTTTGAATTGAATGGGTATTATTATTCAACGATGTACTCTTCATTTCCGTACAAAGCAAGTAGTGATGGCATTAAGATGTACTACGTTTCATTATTAACTAACAATATTGCCGTTCTGAAAGAAGTTGAGGATAATTTTGTGCCGGCAGCTTCTCCTGTTATTATTCAGTGTGCTTCTGCTGACTATGCTAACAATAGATTAGACGTATTGGAAACTGGAGGTTCAACTATTGTCAACAACTGTTTAAATGGAGTTTATTTTAATAACGGCAATGGTAAGCATATGAACCGGGTCGCTTATGATTCCAATACTATGCGCATTTTAGGTAAGACTAGTGATGGTTCGCTTGGATTTATAACAGCAGATATTGATTATCTTCCTGCAAATAAGGCCTATTTAACTGTTCCCGCCGGTTCCGCAAAAGAAATAAAACTAATAACTGAAGAGGAATACGAAACAGGAATAGATGATATCAGGATTTCTGGTGGAGACAATAATGTATATTATGATCTTTCTGGAAGAAGAGTAGAAAGTCCCAGAAACGGTGTTTATGTATCTGCTAATGGAAAAAAGATCTGTAAATGATAATAACCCAATAAACTGGAATTTAATTAGAGTTATCTAATCTTGAAATTATTCGTATTTTCAACGGGGTTATACATGCGAATTCCTATCTATTGAAATATGATCTTTCAAGATTGGGTATAACTCTCTGTTAGATAGTATAAGTTATATAATAGACTTCAATACTAATATCCGTATAATAATTAATAGCAGCAACTACTTCAAGCGAGGTAATTGCTGCTATTGTTTTAATATATTGCAAGTCAGGGCAAACTATTCCACGCTATAGTCCCTGGAATAACGCAGCATCTGCTCGGGATAGCCTTCTGTATAGTCTATGATAACATCGGTGATGTTGCCCTCGGCATCCTTGACAGCTGTATATACAGGGTTGATGAAGCCCTTGTAGGGTGCAATGTCCAGTGCCTCATAGCGGGCGAGTATTTCCTGGTGCAGGTCGTAGTTGATCTTCACGCCGTAGGTTTCAACCAAATCACGGGCAGCCTCGAAGTCTCCCGTTGACTTGATGCGCTGGATTTCAGCAAGCAGTTGGCCGAAAAGGGTGCGCAGGGCCGTGTAGTCGTTGATGCGGATATAGGTCTTGCCGTCGCGCTTTACCATTTCCATCACATCCTGTCCGTTCTCAGCCTTGCCCTTGCCGTGCTCGTATGTCCAGTATGCTATGAGGGCACGGTTGCGCATGTGGGCCTCCTCTATCTGGTCGCCCAACTTTATGCGCACAATCTGTGTGAGCAGGCCGTTCTGCATCTGGCTGATGTAATTTGACTTGTATGCCTCAGCATCCGGCATAAGGCCAAGTTCCACCAACTTGGGGTCCGCAAGGTAATAGAGGGCGAAGAGGTCGGCGCGTGCCTCCTCTATGGTGCTGCCATATGCCTTCAATGCCTCGGAATCTACTCCGGGGAGGAGTTTGCCGCTGCCGTGGCCAAGGCATTCATGCAGGTCTGTGTGCAGGGCGTCGGTCACTTCACCGTACTTGCGGATGAGTTCGGCTTCTTCCTCTCCATACACAAATTCGTCCAGCATGCCATTTCCCTTGGATGACTGGGCATAGGCATTTGTCAGGTTGGCGATGGTCACGGACTTGCTGCCATGCTCTGCACGCACCCAATTGCTGTTGGGCAGGTTAATGCCTATGGCCGTGGAGGGATAAAGGTCGCCACCAAGAATGGCGGCACGGATAACCTTGGCAGAAACGCCCTTTACCTGTTCTTTCTTGAACTCGGGAGCGACGGGAGAGTTGTCCTCGAACCACTGGGCATTGGTACTGAGTTGCTCTGTGCGCTTTGTGGCATCCAGGTCCTTGAAGTTGACGATACTTTCCCATGATGCTTTCATGCCCAGAGGGTCGCCATAGGATTCGGTAAAGCCGTTGACGAAATCAACCAGGGGCTCTGTGTTCTGCAACCATGCTATTGCGTATTGGTCGAAAGTGTGCAAATCGCCCGTCTCGTAGTATTCCACCAGTTTGTCTATAACCTCCTGCTGCTTGGAATCTTCAGCATAGGGACGTGCAAGTTTCAGGTTCTCCACAACCTTGGTGAGGGACTTTCCGTACTTGCCATTGGTGGTCCAACGCTCCTCGTATATGGTGCCGTCCTCTGCCTTGACAAGAGTGGAATTCATGCCGTGCATTACAGGGCGCTGCTGGTCTCCCTCGGCCTTTACCCTTGCATAGAAAGCCTCGGCCTCGGCCTGTGTAACTCCCTGGTAGTAGTTGCTGGCGCTGGTGAGTACCAGATCTTCACCCTGTGCCTGGTTTACCCGTTTGGGCATAACATCCGGATTGAATATCACCTCGGCTATTTCATCGGAACATGAGGTTTGGGCCACGAACCATTCTCTGCTGAATTCAGGAGAGAACTTCTCGCTGCCGTAGTGATGATGTATGCCGTTGCTGAACCACAGGCGCTTCAGATAAACTTCAAAAGCCTTGAAATCGGCACATTCCCTGTCTCCGTCGTATTCCTGATAGAGTTTCTCCATCATACGCCGTATCTCCAGGTTGTAGCGTCCGTTCTGGTCGAACAGGATGTCACGTCCCCACAGGGCCGCTTCCTGAAGATAGTAGACAAAGGTCTTCTGTTGCAGGCTCAGGGCGTCAAACCCCTCCACATTGTAGCGCAGCATCTGTATGTCGGCAAAACGCTCGTCAATGTAATTGAAACCCTCTTCCTGCTGTTGCGTGCTGCCTACGCATGAAGCCAGCATGACTGAGGCAGGAAGAAGCAATGATCTGATGATTTTCTTCATATTCCTTATATTTATATATTATATATAATGTATGCGCCTCTATAGGCATAGCACCATGGCAAAGGTATGAATATTTTTTTGAATGACAAATAAAAATCCCCAACCTGTCGCAGGCTGGGGATAAATCTTTATTGGTAAAAGTACAAGGAGCAAGGGATTAGTTCTTGAAGAAATCCTTTACGGCCTCGTTGGGGACCATGCGCTCGTCGAAAGAATAGGTACCAGATGCATTCTTGACCATCTTGATAACCTTTGTGTAGGAACGGCCATCTGTCTTACCTGTCTGCAGAGTAGCCACTGTTTTCTTTGCCATAACTTAATCTGAGTGATTGTGTGTGTTAATTACTTGATCTCCTTGTGCACAGTCATTCTCTTAAGAATGGGGTTGTACTTCTTGAGCTCCATGCGCTCGGGAGTGTTCTTGCGGTTCTTGGTTGTCACGTAGCGTGATGTTCCGGGCAGACCACTCTCCTTCATCTCGGTGCACTCCAGGATAACCTGGACGCGATTGCCTTTAGCCTTCTTTGCCATGTTTTAGTTCCTCCTGAAATTAACCGATTACACGAATTGTTTTCCAATCACAAAAACCTTGAGCCACTGCATTCTTCAGTGCTGCATCAAGACCCACCTTGTTGATGTAGCGCAGACCGCTGGCGCTGATGCGCAGGCTGATCCAGCAATCTTCCTCAACATAGTAGAACTTCTTGTGGAACAGGTTCACGTCGAAAGTGCGCTTTGTGCGACGCTTTGAGTGAGACACGTTGTTACCAACCATGGCTCTCTTTCCGGTAATTTGACAAATCTTAGACATTTCTAATCTTCCTTTCTTTTGTTACTTTTCCAATAACATCTTCCAAACAGGGCACAAAGGTAGCGCCTTTTTGCGAATAATGCAAATATTTCCGTAGAAAAACTCCTTATATCAGGTATTTTCGCTTGTTTTGCTCCGGTGGTGGCATGCCCGGCTATATATCCACTCTGGAATATGCGGGTTTGTCCATGGAGCAAAAGTCCCTGTCCTTGTATTTGAAGCATCCTGTCATGGCTATCATGGCCGCGTTGTCGGTGGTGTATCCGAACTTGGGGATGTAGACGGTCCATCCGAAACGGCGTGCATGGTCGTGGAAAGCCTCGCGAAGACCGGTGTTGGCGCTGACTCCGCCTGCCACGGCAACGTGCTTTATGCGGAGGTCCTTGGCGGCCTTGCGCAGTTTCTTCATCAGGATGTCCACGATGGTGTATTCCAGGGATGCGGCCAAGTCGGCCTTGTTCTTCTCTATGAAATCCGGGTCTCCGGCCACCCATTCCCTGAGGTTGTAGAGGAAGGATGTCTTCAGTCCCGAGAAGGAATAGTCGTAATCGGGTATCTGGGGACGGGCAAACTGGAATGCCTTGGAGTTGCCCTGCCTTGCAAGGCGGTCGATAATGGGGCCTCCGGGATAGCCCATGCCCATCACCTTGGAGCACTTGTCTATGGCCTCGCCAGCCGCATCGTCTATGGTCTTGCCTATGATTTCCATGTCGTTGTAGGCACGCACCAGTATTATCTGGCTGTTGCCTCCGCTTACCAGCAGGCACAGGAAGGGGAAGGGCGGCGGGGTGTGGCCATCGCCTTCTTCACGTACGAAGTGTGCCAGGACGTGTCCCTGCAGGTGGTTCACCTCTATCATGGGAATGTCCAGGCTTGCCGCCAGGCCCTTGGCAAAACTTACTCCCACGAGCAGCGACCCCATCAATCCCGGACCTCGCGTAAAGGCTATGGCCGAGAGTTCTTCGCGCTCCACACCTGCCTTCTTGAGGGCCTGGTCAACGACGGGAACGATATTCTGCTGGTGGGCACGGCTGGCAAGTTCGGGCACCACTCCTCCGTAGGCCTCGTGTACGGCCTGCGATGCCGTTACGTTGGACAAGAGCACTCCGTCCCTGATCACCGCCGCGCTGGTATCATCGCAGGAGGATTCTATTCCAAGAATTATCATAACCTTAAACCTTATTCTATAATATTAATGTGTGTGTGTCGTAAATCAATGCGTAAGTATCTCCACACCGTTTTCCGTCATCAGGTAGGTGTGCTCCCACTGGGCGCTGGGCAGTTCGTCGTCTGTTATCACCTCCCATCCGTAGGGGTCTTCGTCGTCTATGAACACGCGCCATGTGCCGGTGTTTATCATAGGCTCTATGGTGAATGTCATGCCTGGAACCAGGAGCATGCCCGTACCCTTGTGGCCAAAGTGCTCCACCTCGGGTTCTTCGTGGAAACGGCATCCCACGCCATGGCCGCAAAGGTCGCGCACCACACTGAAACCGTTGGCATGCGCATGCTTCTGTATGGCATTGCCCAGGTCGCCCACGAAGACATAGGGTTCGGAGCACACCTTTTCGCCCACCTTCAGGCATTCCCATGCCACATCCACCAGGCGCTGCTTCTGCTCCGTGGTCTTGCCTATGACAAACATACGGCTTGCATCGGCATAGTACCCGTCCAGTATGGTGGTGCAATCTACGTTTATGATGTCTCCCTCTTCCAGAATGACATCCTCGGAGGGGATGCCATGGCACACCACTTCGTTTATGCTGGTACAGCACGACTTGGGGAAGCCCTCATAGTTAAGGGGTGCTGGAATTCCGCCATGCTTCACGGTGAAGTCATGCACTATACGGTTTATCTCCTCGGTGGACATGCCTTCGCGGATACGGTTGGCCACCTCGTCCAACACGGCGGTATTCAATGCCCCGGCACGCCGTATGCCTTCAATCTGCACGGGAGTCTTTATCAGTTCTCGCGTAGGGCACAACTTGCCTCGGCTCTGGAACTCCAGTATCCGCAAGTCCATAGGCGTGGGAGCAATGCCAGGGATAAGTTTCCAGTTCTCCGTTATCTTGTTTTTCTTTGCCACTTTTCCTTTTGTTATTTGCGTATGCAAAGGTACAATTTATTTCGGAAAACTCAAGCGACAATGTGTATTAACGAAAATTTTTACTAACTTTGCCCGACAGAAACACTCATTACACAAACACTAACCATAACATGAACCATCTCCGTAATATCCTGTATGCTTCAGCATTGCTGACACCCGCTGCATCCTCCTTTGCCGGAGAAAAGCCTGCCGGCAACGACACTCGCCCCAATGTAATTCTCATAGTTGCCGACGATTTGGGATATGGCGACCTTGGCTGCTATGGCGCCCAGGACGTCAAGACTCCCAATGTGGACCGCCTGGCAAAGAACGGCATACGTTTCCTCAACTCCCATGCGGCGGCCGCCACAAGCACCCCGTCGCGCTATGCCCTGCTTACCGGGCATTATGCATGGAGAAGGCCCGACACAAGGATAGCAGAGGGCAATGCCAGGATGATTATCCGACCGGAGCAGTACACCATGGCTGACATGTTCCGCCAGGCCGGCTACACTACGGCAGCCATAGGTAAATGGCATCTCGGATTGGGCGACAAGACCGCCGGACAGGACTGGAATGCTCCCCTGCCATGCGGACTTCAGGACATCGGTTTTGACTATCACTACATCATGGCAGCCACCGGCGACCGCGTGCCCTGCGTGTTCATAGAAAACGGTTTCATAGCCGACTACGACCCCACGGCTCCCATAGAGGTAAGTTACCGCCAGAACTTTGCTGGCGAACCCACCGGCAAAAGCAATCCCGAAATGCTCTACAACCTGAAACCGAGTCCCAACCACGGGCATGACCAGTCCATCGTAAACGGCATCTCGCGCATAGGTTTCATGAAGGGGGGCGGCAAGGCTCTGTGGAAAGACGAGAACATAGCCGACAGCATCACCTCGCATGCCGTGGATTTCATCAGGAAGAACCACCGCGAACCCTTCTTCATGTACCTTTGCACCAACGACATACACGTTCCGCGCTTCCCTCACCCGCGCTTCCGAGGCAAGACAGACATGGGGCACCGTGGCGATGCCATAGTTCAGTTCGACTGGACCGTGGGCGAGGTAATGAAAACCCTCAAGGACCTGAAAATAGACAAGAACACCATCATAATCCTGACCAGCGACAACGGCCCAGTTGTGGACGACGGATATGCCGATGAAGCGGTGGCACGCCTTGGCAACCACAAACCGGCCGGTCCCCTGCGCGGCAACAAGTACAGTTCCTTCGAAGGCGGAACCAGAGTGCCCTTCATCGTATCGTGGCCCAATGGTATGGAAAAGGGCAACGACTCCAGGGCCCTGGTGTCCCAAATAGACCTTTTCGCCTCGTTTGCCCAAATGCTGGATGCACGACTGCCCGAAGGTTCCTGCCCCGACAGCCGCAGACACTGGGATGCCATCACCGGCAAGGACACGCAGGGATGCGAGTACGTGATAGAGCAGAACCTGTGGAACGTCCTGTCCGTAAGGACGTCCGACTGGAAATACATTGAGCCAAGCAACGGCGCGCCCTACATGAAACTCACCGACATAGAGACAGGCAACAGTCCTCTGCCCCAACTCTACGACATGAGCAAGGAGGGTGAACAGGAGAACCTCGCCAAGGAACGCCCGGAAGTAACCGAGCGTATGGCCAAGATTATCGACAACGAGCGCAAGCGGGGGAGCGGTGAAAGGTGAGAGGTGAGAGGATGAGCGAATGAAAGGGCACAGAACCTATGTGAAAAGCGGGTTCTGTGCCTATTTTTTATCCCGGATTGGAGGGAGCATTACTAAGGCGGTGTGGAAGTGGCGGGAAATATTACATCCTTTTTTCGTATATTTGCACTTGACATTTGTCTGCCTTGTGCGTTATATTGATAGATGACACAAACGGAGTTCGAACATAAACTGATAGGGATGCGCCCTCAGATGCTGAGGGTGGCCATGGATTTCTTCCACAACGAGGAGGATGCCGAGGATGTTGTCCAGGAGGTTTATGTGAGGATGCTGAAACGCGGGTGGCGCCAGGGCGACAACGTGGAGGCCTTGGGCATAAGGGCGACAAAGAACCTGTGCGTCAGCGTGTGGAGGCGGCAACGATTGCGGGAATCCGAACCATTGGAAAGCGTTCCGGAGTCTGCCGGACATGATTCCGCCGACACTCCGCTGCTAAACGGAGAACGGCATGCCGAGATAGAAAATGCCATACGAAAACTTCCTCCGTCCGAGCAGAGGCTGATAAGGATGAAACATCAGGACGACATGCCTCTGGAGGAGATAGCAAAAAAGACGGGGATGAGCCGCCGTTCGGCCAGCACCATCATCAGTTCGGCAAAGAAACATCTACTAAAACTGATTAAAGACACATGATTGACAAGGAACTTATACGACAGGCAGCAGAAGACATTGACATCTTCGAGACAGACCTCAGCCAGGAATATGACCGCATAGCACGTCCGCGCAAGCCGCTACGCCTATGGCCATGGGCAGCGGCCGCATGCCTGGTGGTTGCGGTGGGCATATCTCTGCCAATGCTGGTGCGCACGGACAATGGCAACAGAAATACCATCGCTGAGGCAAAGATACAAACAGAGGGCGGACCTGTTGCCCAGCCATCAGGGGTAGAGAGCGACGTTGCAATACCCGTACCACCTCCCCCTCCAGCCAGCGAAGCCACAAATTTACGTTTGTCACAAACGGAAAAGATGCCGCCACCTACGGCAACACCGGTAGAGGCTGATGCAAAAACAAATCAAGAGTGCACGGAAGTTGACGAAATGGAAATGATGTGCAATCTGCTTGACGAGATTACACAACAGACAATTGCTGAGAAGAAATACGAGGAACATCTGTATTACACCCTGATGGAGGAAATCTGCACAAACGCATCTAACGAACATAACACACCGGAACTATCATTATGAAACACATTCTATCATCTATCATCCTTGCAACAATAACCATTGGTTGTTTTGCACAATCTGATTACAAACTTACCGGCAAGTCTGACAAGATAAGCCATCTCATCAAGTTCATGTCTGCTGACAAGATGGTGGGCAAGGCCAGCGAGCAGGGGCGCGACCGCCTGGACTCTACGTATTATCTGGATACCAGAATATATGAATTCCCGTATGAAAGCAAGAAAGAGCAACAGGATGTAAAAAACCTCATAGCAGCAATACTTCAGGCACACGACCTGGATATGCCGCACTACACTGGCGGATTCAGCGCATCCAACCTGTTGCGCACAGACAATCCCATCGAGAGCAAAAGATTGCAGATGTATTTTGGAGAAAACATCGCCCCGTTTGTGGTAGGCGGCAGGGGGCGCAACTATGCCGTAGTGCGCTTCAACAGCAAACAGAATCCATACTACAGACATGTCATAGGCATAGAATGGTGGTTGGAAAGGATGAACAACAAACGTCAGGTTGTCAAGTTCCAGACCTTCCGCATATTCGGTCCCTTCAGCAAGGAGCATTATGAGTATGCTCTGAAGCAAAGCAATATATCAAAGGCTGATGTGGAAACGGATGATTTGTACGGGGACTATATCGGAGATGATGTGGAAACGGATGATTTGTACGCGGACTATATCGGAGACGATGGTCCTTTCCTAAAAATAAAAAACGAGAGATTGGAGGGGGGGATACTTATAGGAGAATTTTCGGCAAAACACATGCTCTCGGAGGTACGAGTTCTTGGTAAACTTTTAGACACATCAACGGATGACACATCTAAGCGTGCCGCTGTAAAGTCAATAAACAAACGTGTAACAACATTCCTCGGCATGGCTACAGAGGAAGGGAAAAACGAAATGTTCCATATACTAAACGACATTCCCGGCTACTATGTACTGATAACCACTCCCGATGGTATTGATCTTACAAGGTCTTTTTCCTGGTACATCAATGCGCTACCCAAACTGGACGTCTTATGCATTTCGTGGATACAGCCAGGAAGTCCCAACTGCATATATATAGACGAGAATAATGAGGAAAAACCTGCGAATTTCCTTTTGCAAGTATTCCTGAACAGTTTGGACGACATGGACATATTATTAGAGGATTAAGTGAACTTTCAAACATTAGAAGATTATGAAGAAGATATCTGTAATTACACTATTCGCACTATTTACTTTTGCCATGCCAATGATGGCGTCAGAGCAGAGACAGGAGGTGGAGCATCACCACAGGAAGGAAATAAGGGGGAAGTTTCGCCCTAAGGCAATGCATCATAAAGACTTTACGATGATGTGCGAAGTAGTGGATGATGCCTCTTTCACTGACAAGAAAATTGGAGTCATCAAAGTGGCTTGTATAAGCAGTTATTTTAATAGCAAGCAGTGCGCAAAACTCCTCTCGATGATTTCCTTTGACGAGGGGAAATTAAAGGCATTGAAAGTTATTGCACCCCGGATGATAGATAGAGACGCGGCAGAGGTAGTGAAACAATTCACTTTCTCCTCCAACAAGGACAAGGCTTTGGAAATCTTGCGATAGCCCCACTACCGTCCTCGGTGGCGGTAAAATGAGCCGCCACTGGCGGTGAACTTTATCACTACCGACGGTGAACTTTATCACTACTGATGATAAGCTTTATCACTACCGACGATAAAAATTACCGCCACTGGTGGTATATGTTATCGTCTAATGGGATAGATTGACAAGTCTTTCCTTCTCCAGGGGGGTGTCGTGGTATACACTTTGGATATGGATGCAAGACGCCGTGTCCTTATTAGTACATTAAACCCCAATCGGTCATTGTATATTCCAATATCCTTTATACTTTTGCATTTGTTAACGACATCAAGAAGTGGAATAAGGCCGTTCGGTCATTCGTCGTAAAGACTGTGTCTAATGTTTAGCCCCCACTCCTTAACATCC